>JAEEQP010000011.1 GCA_016285355.1 Bacteroidales bacterium | reverse complement strand
GGATTTGTAATCCGAACACATTGAATATCAGCATTTGTAATGCGAAACGAACATCTTGTTTATTATTCTATCGGATTGCAAATCCTTATATTCCACAACAGCTGGATTGCAAATCCAGCCGAACAGGGGGATTCTTTAATGTTCATGGGAGCAAAAGTACAAAAAAGCTGCAACACACTTTTTTTCACTCATTGGTAAATTTATGAAACCTTTTCTTTCTTGCGCGTCATCCTGTAACTATGGATGGCGCTATAAAGCGAAATGGTTAGCAACGGTATGTGAACCACGCCGAGAAAAACCGTATGCGGATTGAAAAAGTTCATCATGTTATACAACCCGATGATCACACCGATGATGGCTGTGATTCTGTAGGTCACAATGTTGACTTTTGGCAGATTCAAAGTCAGAATTGTCAAAAACAAGGGTGTCGTCAGGCAAAATGCCGTTGCCGTATTCCTTGTGAAGAAATGCAGCAGGTTCCAATCCATTTCTCCATGAGAGGTAAAAGGGCACAGATAGGCAAATAAGGCAAATAGGATCATCCAGATGTATTTCCAGTGGAAATTGCTGAAATCATAGTTGTTTTCGGGGTTGAACAACTCACGGATCCAGACGTATGCCACGAAAAGGAACATCGCGAAATTAACCGTGACGACACTGAATCCATACAGTTCGGTGACAGCCATGTTTTGGATAAAGGCAAATGCGGTATAGGAAACGGCAACATAGGCATTGAACAGTGTCCTGACCTTGTTCTTAAACACAACAAGCAACACAAGCATCAGTAAAGAAAGCGATTGGAACAAGATGTTAAGGCTCCCCAAATGGTTTTGCACGGCATTGCCCAAAGTGACCGAAACCATTCTTGGGATATTTTGTGGATCAAAATTTCTACTGACGATGGGCAGCAAAACGGATTGTGCCGCCAATAAAACCACAAAAAACCACCATTTTCTCGATGCTCTCTCAAGTTTTTCCATACTGATGTCTCGTTTTCATTTTTGATAAAACCTCGCAAAAGTACAAAAATACACAAACCAAACCCTGCTTGACTCACCATGATTCCTCCAAACCACCATAGTTTATGAAACAAAGCCCCGAAAATCCCTACAAATAAGGATAATGTGCCATAACAGAAGCCTCTACTTTTGCCAGCAGAAATCATCGACAAATAAATAACACTTAAAACAATGAAAACTGTATTCAAACTCCTTCTGATGGCCGTCGCCTATTTGGCCATCTTCATCCTTGGCGCCGCCAGCGGTGCCATTCACCCTGCATGCTATGCCTACATCGGAGCCCTACTGCCGATGCTGTCCGCATTTGTGTATCTCACAACAGCGACCACAATCCGTAGTTTCGGAACAGCAACACTCTTGAACGGTTTCATCCTCGTCCTCTTTCTGATAGCGGGCGAAGCCGACACCTCCTTCATCATAGGCATCGTTGCATTGACCGCACTTGCCGAACTCATCCGCTACTTCTGCAAGTACGACACACTGAAAGGCATCCGTTGGAGCTTCGTTCCTTTTGCCCTCTCGTTCTTCGCCTACACGCTCCACTGGTGGACCGACACCGAAGGCTCGCTTGCCGCTGCCGTAGAGGAGATGCGTCCCGGCTATGACGAGCTGATGAAACCCGTCATCGATAATATCCCGATGCTAATCGTGGCGATACTTTTGACTATCCCTGTCGCCATTCTCGCCATGCGTTTTGCAGAACGGGCACTGAAAAACCAGACAGCATTATTGAAACAATAACTCTTATTAAATATGGAATTAAAAATAGGTGACATTCAAGAGACTGCGTTAATCACATTGGCCATCAGGGCCAGCGAGACAGCGCGTCCGAATGCCAGAATCAAAGACGATCTGGCAAAGGAAATCATCGACACTTTGGGTGTTGATGTCAGCAAATACGATCCATTCATGTCTCACGAAGGTGTCGTGGCCCGTACCATTATGTACAGGCAACAACTGGAATCGTTGATTGGGCAATATCCCGATGCCTTGTGCATCAATCTCGGATGCGGCTTCGACAACAAGTTCGTCCAGGTCGACAATGGGGAAATCATCTGGTACGATGTCGATTTGCCCGACATCCTAGCAGCCCGCCGTAAGGTTTGCAAAGACAGCGAGCGTTGTATCATGAAGGAGGGAAGTGCTCTTGAATCCGAATGGACCAAAGATTTGCCCAAACGATCAATGAACATCATCATAATGGAAGGCGTTCTGGAGTATTTCTCAAAAGAAGAGGTTACCACGTGCCTGAAGATGCTTTGCGACTCATTCGAACACGGTTATCTGCTGGCCGAACTGCATTCCCCTGTTCTTGGCAAGCACACCAAGCAGCATGATGCGGTCAAATACACCAACGCACAATTCAAGTGGGGAACCAAATCGGGCAAGGAATATCTCGATTTGGAACCAAGAATGTCATTGGTCTCAGAAAGAAGCTATAACGAAGAAATGAAGAAATATTCCGTCCGTGCCAAGCTGTTTGCCTTATTCCTGCCACACCTGAACAACCGTTTGGCCGTTTATAAGTGGTGAATTGCCTCAGCTTTGAGGATTAGACTTTTGTGATAACCCATCTGCAAAGAGGTCATAAATCCAAGCTACATTATCCCAAAACATAATGGATCATTTATAACGCAAAAGTAAAAAAAGATGCAGGACAAAACATCGCCCCGCATCCGAAAACTAACTCAAAATTCATCCTTGTACAGTATGACAAAAATCTGCTGTAAAGTAACAGCCATTCCCGAAACCTTGAAATCCCCATTGATGGGTATTTTGGAACGGTATCTTCATTATGAATTGGGACTGATCTTTGGCAGACAAAAAAGCCGCAGCCCGAAGGCCACGGCTTGAAGTTCCTACCATAAAAATGATTATTCTATGGGGATCTGAATCACCGACAGCCATTTCTCGGGGTCGTCTTGGTTCCAGATGCCGTCGATGTAGCAGGTGCGGGGCTGGCCGGCGACCTTGTAGCCTTGCTCCTCGATGTAGCGGAAGGCCTCGATATACGAATCATAGAAACGCTCGTATGGGCCGACGTGCTTCATGCATAGTGCCTTGGGAACGGCGGGCAAACGCTTGAACTGGATAATGTCGCTGTCGGTGCCCATTTCTTCCACCTGTTCGCAGTACTCGATGTCGACGTTGGTCGGGGTGTACTCTTTGTTGTGCTCGACAGTGAAGCAGTAACCTGGAGGCGGACACTTGCAGCCGAGACGTTGCATCTCGGGGCCGATGACGTTGACGCACAGCGGGCCAAGAGCCGTGTAGTTGGGGATGACTTCACGATGGCTTGCCACGATGATTTCGGGCAGTGATTGGATGGTGAATTTTTCCATTGTTGAGATTTGTTTGCGAGAGTCTCTCCATTCGAGCAGCTGGTCGCGACGGGCTTTCAGTTGCTTCAGCAGCTTTTCCGTCTCCTTGATTTTCTCGTCCATCTGCTGGATATCGGGCGTGTGCGAACCGTCTTCGTACAACTCCTTGATTTCATCCAACGAGAAACCGAGCCGTTGCAGGTCGCGGATGGATTGCAGCTTCTGCATCTGGTCGATGCTGTAGTAGCGGTAGCCTGTCCACTCGTCCACCTCGTCAGGCGCGAGGAGTCCCTTCTGCTCATAGTGACGCAGGGTCTTCACGGTGACCTGCATCAACTTGGAGAACTCTCCGATTTTTAACTTCGTTTTGTTACCCATTTCGTACGAATTATTGCTAGCGGGTGCAAAATTAAAGCATGACCTTAGGGACGAGTCAAGTGTTTTTTCATAAAAATTTTGAAGTTATCTTCTCCAGTGCGTTGAAGTCAACGAAATCCACTTGTTTGTCGTATGTTTCAAGCTGGCTACCGTAAATAATAAGTGTATTCATGGGTGCAAAAATACAAAAAAAGCGGTAACCGAAGGCTTAGGCTTGATAGGATGTGTTAGATGGGACAGACTATTTACTCAACCAATTCGTAATTGGTGCTGCGGCCTCCTTCTTCGGTGCGGCAAAGGATGCCTTTGTCAACAAGGTCTTGAATATCGCGCAAGGCGGTGGCTGTGGAAGTCTTGGTCATCTTGGCCCATTTACTGGTGTTGAGTTTGCCCTCAAACCCATCCCAAAGCCGATTGATGACTTTGATTTGCCTTTCATTCAGCGCAACGGTGCGGTGCTTCTGCCAAAACAATGATTTCCGTATCACACGTTGGGTTTTCTCAACCGCAGTGTCGATGGCGTTTTCCATGGTCTGCAGGAACCACAAAAGCCATCGGGTGATGTCCAAGCCATGTTTGCCCATATATTCCAGCAAATCGTAGTAGTTGTTTCTATCGCGCAAAATGGCTGCCGACATGCTGTAGAAACGTCGTGGCAATCCATCGGCTCGTGCCAATAGCATATCGGTGAGCGTGCGTGTCAAACGGCCGTTGCCATCGTCAAAGGGATGGATGTTGACAAACCAAAGGTGTGCAATGGCGGCCTTTATCACAGGGTCGGTGGTGGGCTCGCTGTTGAACCATTGTATAAACTGTTGCATCTGATGGGGTACATCGTCTGAGGGCGGCGCCTCGTAGTGGATTTTCTCTTTTCCCATGGCACCGCTTACCACTAGCATTGGCTCTTCGCCCGTGCGCCATGCCGCCACGGTGATGGGTGTGGCACCGCTTCTGCCGGTGGGGAACAAGGCGGCGTGCCAGTTAAACAGCCGTTCCTCTGTCAATGGGGTATCGGCTTGTTGTACGGCATCCATCATCACCTGCACCACCCCTTCGGTATAGTGGTCCGAATGGGACAATCCGCCGATGTCAAGTCCGAGGTGCCGTGCCACCGAAGAACGCACATTATCGGCATTGAGAAGCAGACCTTCTATCTCACTGTTGCACAACACGTCCTCGGTCATCACTTCAAGCGAAGAGGCGCTCTGCACGTCAAATCCTAAGCCATCCATCAGGCCAAGTAGCCGTCCTTGTTTTTCGCGAACCCGCGCCAGCGGAGCAATGATGCTGTCATTGTTCCAGCAGAAATGGGGCCATTCGGCGTATTGCCATATCCAATACGGAGTTTTCATATCAATATTTGAAGCAAATTATCTTGTTTTTCGCCGCAAAGATACAAAAACTATCTTATTCCACATGGAATGATGTGAAAAAACATGATATTCGCGTCAAAATTTGATTTAAATAAAATTTTACATTTACCCCGAGTTCGTTCGGATTTGCAATCCGAACGCATTGAATATCAGCATTTGTAATGCGAAACGAGCATGTTATTTGTTATACTATCGGATTACAAATCCTTATATTCCTCCTCGGCTGGATTGCAAATCCAGCCGAACAAGGCCCAGGTCTTCGCCCAAATCGCGGAATGTCAATACCACGTTGTTTTGCCTAAGAAACAGCTTTAAGCCCGACAATAGAAAGTATCAATGTGCTGAGGAAAAACACTCGCCAGAAAGTGGCTGGTTCATGAAAGACGAAGATGCCTAACAGTACCGCCCCGACGGCTCCGATGCCTGTCCAGACAGGATAGGCGATGCCGATGGGGATGGTCTGTGTGGCTTTCGCCAAAAGTACGGCACTCAGCACATAAAGCACGGCAAAACCTGAAATCCACAGCCAATACTCCGTTCCGACAGTGAGTTTGGTCTTGCCGAGACAGAAAGCGAAACCTGTTTCACAGAGGCCTGCTATGATGAGGATGAGCCAGTTCATGGGTGCAAAAGTACAAAAAAATCCACAGTCCAAAATTTTGTCCGATTTGCGGATTTTCTTACTTTTGCAGACTGAATCAACTAATATCACTATGAAAAAATCTTTGCTATTGTTGACTACAATGAACAAAATGAATTATAGTTGAAAACAAAATGCATAGAGAGTGTATCCTTCGTTTCAACGGTCATTGGAGAAGCTATCAGCAGCGAATCTTAGACAACCTTGATTTTCACCTGCGTGACAAGAAGCTTCATGTGGTTGCTGCACCTGGTGCAGGCAAGACAACTCTTGGTATTGAGGTTATTGCACGTCTTCAGCGTCCGACTTTGATACTCTGCCCTACCAATACGATAAAAAATCAGTGGAGAGACCGCATCTGTTCCTCTTTCCTTCAGGAGAAAGATTATGGTATGGTTTCCACCTTGATTCGAAAGCCCGCATACTTAACGGTTACAACATATCAAGCCCTTTTAGCGGCTTTTTGTGGGCGTACTGACGAGGAAGAGATGCCAATATCGGAGGAAAATGCCGAACCGGAAGATTCAGACACCGATTCCTTTGCTTCTTCAGCCAGATTCAAACAAGAAAAGGCCGACGAGGTCATCACCATCCTGAAAGATGCAAACATCTCACTGCTTTGTTTCGACGAGGCGCATCATCTGCGTAGGGAGTGGTGGAAGGCTCTGACCTACCTCAATGAACATCTGAAGCCGGAACAGACGCTTGCCCTGACTGCCACACCTCCATACGATGCGGATTATGGCGAATGGAAACGATACCAGGAACTATGCGGAGAGATAGACGAGGTCATTTCTATCCCGGAGTTGGTAAAGAATGGGGATTTGTGTCCCCATCAGGATTATATATATTTCTCGTCCCTCAAGCAACAGGAAAGGGAATTGCTGAACAGTCACAACCAGCATGTTAGGACTTTTGTTGATATGATACTCAACGATAAGGAACTGCTGGATGGCCTGTCGAAAATGAGTTTCTTTGAGGCGCAAGAGTCCGACGTCGAAATGATTCTTGAATCGCCGGCATTTTATGTTTCCATTGCATCCCTGCTCAACGCTAAAGGGTATCGGATTTCTGAAAGATTCCTGAATCTCTTTGATGCCAAACAGAAAGATTTGCCAAAATTCGACCTTCAAAGAGCCATGGCGTTCATTAATGGCTTTTTCGAGAACGAAGCTGAATGCTTCAAACCCTTTGAGTCGAAGAAGAACCATTACTTTGACGTTGCAAAAAGATTAGGACTTGTTGTAAACAAGAAAGTTGTACTCAACGACAACGTCAAAATCCGAAGGCTGATTGCCAACAGTATCGGAAAGCTGGATTCCATTGTTCAGATTGTCAAACAAGAACACTCCCAACTGAAAGAACGGCTACGCATGGTTGTTCTGACAGATTATATCAAAATGGATGACACTGCCTGCCAAAGTTTGGGTGTGGTGCCGATTTGGAGAAGATTGAAGGAAGAAGTTAGGGAAGGCGTATCCATTGGCGTGTTGTGTGGAACATTGATACTGTTGCCGAGTACTATCATCGGGAAATTGTATAAACTGTTGTCTGATAACAAGATTGCTGAAGACTCCATAAGAATCAGCCGTTTTGATGATGACAAGAACTATATCAGAATTATTCCCAAGGAAAGCATCCGAAACTATATTATTAGGATGATCACAGAGATGTTCTGTGCTGGCGACATAACGGTACTGATTGGCACTCAGGCGCTACTTGGCGAGGGTTGGGATGCGCCGGCAATCAACTCGCTGATACTCTCCAGCACGGTAAGCTCCTATATGCTTTCGAACCAGATGCGAGGTCGTGCCATCCGTATTGACAAGAACAATCCTGGCAAAGTTTCCAACATCTGGCATCTTGCCACCATTGATTTTCCTGACGAGAAAGATTTTTCCATGTTTGAAACCATGTCGAGCAACGATATGGATGCGCTTCGGATTTACACTTACGATCTTGAACAGTTAACCACAAGGTTCAAAGGGTTCGAGGCACCGTCTTATTACGGCAAACACGAAATACTATCAGGAATAGAAAGAATAACGGACGACCTCGACCACAGTCCTTTGTCAGGGGAAGCTTTTCTGAAAGGGAAAATCACAAGACTGAAAGAGGTAACCAAGACTCTTTCCACAAATAGGGAACTGACGCGACAATGGTGGAAAGCCGCATTGTATTTGGGTTATGGCAACGGCAAGCAGATGAACCTATCCACCGGTGTCCAAGTCCCCAAGATATCCACAATGTCGTTGCTGTATAAAGGATACAAGTATAGGGTTGCTCTGCTTTTGACCATGATTCTCACCGCCTATTTCACTCTTCTGCAAGTGCTTCCTTTTTTCATACCTACTGTGGCTGCTTTGGTTAGCATTGTAGTTGTTCTCGGGATTTATACTGTAAAATATCTCAAGACAGGAACTGTCGAAGGTGTGATGAAACAGATTGCGGTGACCATGCTGGAAACGATGTCATCCCAAGGATTGATAAAATCGTCAATTAAGAATGTCGGATTGCGTGTTGCCGAAGATAAAGGTATGCTCTTTGTCAGCTGCTCCAATCTTCCAGCCGAGGAGAACAACCTGTTCATACAAGCTTTGCAGGAATTTCTTGACCCTGTGGACAATCCCAGATACCTGCTTGTCAAACACAGCAAATTTATGGGAAGAATCAAGCAAACGGACTATTTCTCGATTCCTGCGGTATTGTCGACGAACAAGAAAAATGTCGATATGTTCAAGCAGTTGTGGAAAAAGTATATCGGGGATTGTGAGATTATCTATACCCGAAATCCGGAAGGAAGAAAAGTGCTGTTGAAAGCGCGCAAAGATGCTTCCTCGGCGGCGAAAAGAGATAAGTCTAAACGCCTTTCAAAATGGCAATAGTCTAAATTAGTTGCGCTTTCTTTTGTATTTCGTCCGCACAATCTCGTATGAATTGATAACCAACTCTTTCAGCGTCTCTGTCTCAATGTTCTGCACCTCTAAACCTATCCAATGTTTGGCGTTGAAGTGGTTATCGGGTGGACATATCCCTTTGGTAGTTTCCATAAGCTCAGGGATGCGCTCGGTTTGGCATTTCACGATGACGGTCCTGAAATCGTCGATGTCGCAATAACAAAACGTGTGGCCGTTGACATAAAAGGCCAGCACCGTGTCGCCTCCAGGTATCTTGGCGAAGGGCAACTTTTCCTCAACATCGCCTAATGAAAGGCAAAATTCACGAAAGATTTCGATATTCATGGCTGCAAAAGTACAAAAAAACCGCAACCCAAGCCTTCGTCTGAATTGCGGATTTGAGTTAATAATATACTACCGTTCCGATGGGTTGGTCAAGCAAACGGATAGCATTGCGTTCGGCGATTTCGTGTGCCACGGAGTCGGGCTCCATCCAAGCATGTGGCGCAAGGCTGAACTTGTCGTGATGCACGGTGAACACCTGTTTCGGGTGTAAGTCCAAGATAGCTTGTTCAAGGTCTTTGGGCATCAAGTGGATATTGGCCCAGTCCTTGTTGTACTGGCCGTTTTCCATCAAGGCCAAATCCACCGAACCGAACCGTTCGTAGATTTCCTTGAAACGGTTATCATAACCGCCGTCACCGCCAACATAGACTTTCCTGCCGCCCGATTCCACCATAAAGGAAGCCCACAGCGTCTGGTCTCTTTTGAACAGCCGATTTGAGAAGTGGCGGGTAGGCAAGCAAGTGATGTTATCAACCTTCTCATACCAGTCCATTTCGGTGATGCTTTGCGGGTCGTAGTCCCAATATTCCATATACTCTGCCACGCCAAGCGGACACACCACATGCTTTACCTTGTCTTTCAAGTCGCGCAAAGTGGCATAATCCAAATGGTCCCAATGCTCATGGGTGACGATGAGCACATCGATTTCAGGCATGTCGTCGGGCGAGTATATGTCCGTGCCCTTGAACGGATGCATCATCACCGATACAGGAAACTCCATTTTCAGCACAGGGTCAACTAAATAGCGTTTTCCGTTCAAACAGAATAGGTACGACGAATGTCCGAACCACACGAGCCAGTCTTTGCCGACACCTGAGGCCCCTGAGCCTGCGGTCCCTGAGGTAAATCGAAGGGTCGAAGGGCCGACGGTCAAGGCCTTCAAGTCAGTTTTTACGGCAGGAACAGCCTCGGTGGGCACCCTGTCTTTTTTGCTCTCCGAAAGGAATTCCCATAACGCTTTAAACATGGACTTGTCGCCAGTGAATTGCGGTGTGGGAATCTGGTTTTGAAACTGCCCATTGCGGTAATTCAGAGAGGCCTCAATGCGGGCTTTGCGCTCCTTCGACATCCGTCTGCCGAAACAAGGATGATTCAGGATGATTACGCCGACAATGGCGATCACCGAAATGACGGCAAGGACGATAAGTAATATTTTCATGGATTTGTTCATGGATTATGGAATGCAAAGAAAAAAACTTTCGTTACCCCATCACCACATCTAAAACCATCATCAAGACGAAGCCGATGGCGAAACCAATGGTGCTGAGGTTGGAATGCTCGCCAGACGAGGCTTCGGGAATCAACTCCTCGACTACCACATAACACATGGCTCCTGCGGCAAACGAGAGCATATAGGGTAGGATAGGGGTGAGCCAGGCGGCCAGCAACACTACCAACAAACCGCCCAACGGCTCCACGGCACCGCTCAAGCTGCCGATGAGGAACGAGCGCCATTTGCTGTTGCCTTCGGCGCACATGGGCATGGAAATGATGGCTCCTTCAGGAATGTTTTGTATGGCGATACCGAGCGATACTGCTACGGCACTGGCCAACGTAACGCTTTCAGTACCTTGCGAGGCGGCGGCAAACACCACGCCCACGGCCATGCCTTCCGGCAGGTTGTGGATGGTGACGGCCAATGCCAACATCGCTGTGCGAGAGAGCTTAGAACGCGGCCCTTCAGGTTGATTGGCATCCAGATGCAAGTGCGGGGTCAGTTCGTCCAATAGGAGCAGGAAGCCGACTCCTGCAAGGAAACCTATCGCTGCGGGCAACACTGACCAGTTGCCACTTTCAGCCCGCATCTCAATGGATGGGATGAGCAGCGACCACACCGAGGCGGCCACCATCACGCCCGAAGCGAAACCCAACAGCGACTTTTGCAACCGTGCCGACATGTCTTTCTTCATGAAAAAGACAAACGAGGCGCCTAACATCGTGCCCAACAATGGAATCAGTAATCCGACAGTGATACCCATGACGATTTATTTGTTTGCAAAATTACAAAAAAAATCCGCAACCCAAGCCTTTGCCCAAGTCGCGGAATTTTTCATGGTTTTTGACAGATTTATCGATTCATCAGTCGACTTTCGCCCCACTTATATTGTGGATAAGCCTTCTTGAGGTCGTTGTAGGAGTCTTTTACGTCACTGCCGCCGCTGGTGGCGAACACGTTGAGGGTCTTGCCGCTCAGGTCGTGGGCTTCGATGAAGGTGTTGACGATGGTTGGTGCAGTGTACCACCACACGGGGAAGCCAATCCACACGGTGTCGTAGTCGGCGATGTTCTCGCAACGGCCCTTGATGGCGGGACGCGAAGTCTTGTCCTGCATCTCGATGGTCGAGCGGGAGGTCTTGTCGCGCCAGTCGAGGTCGGCGGCGGTGTAAGGTGTCTCGGGGGTGATTTCATAGAGGTCAGCGTTAAACTCTTTCGCCAACTTTTGTGCAGCGGCCTTGGTGTTGCCTGTGGCCGAGAAGTAAACTATTAAAGTCTTATTCATATTGTTTAATTGTTGATTTGTTGAATTGTTTAATTGTTGAGAGTTTTGTGCGCAGGCCGTCAGTATCATACAGCATGCGGCGATGATTAATGTGATGCGTTTCATAAAGCGTTATTTGTCAATGTTTACAATCGTGTATTTGCGGCTGCCAAGGCCGATGGCTTCGGCGTGCTCAATGGTGTGGACACCGTGCTGTTTGTCGATGCGGTGAAGCAGGTCGGTGGGGTCGTTGGTGGCCGTCACTTCCTGATTGTTGATGATGTCGACGCAGGCTTGGTCAAGGGCCACAGGGTCGGTGGAGGCGAGGATGCCGTAGTCTTCGAGCTTCACTGGGGCGGGATGGTCCACGCAGTCGCAGTCAATGCTCATGTTGTTCATTACGTTGATGTAGATGATGCCGTCCTTCTTCTCGAAATAGTCCACCACGGCCTGTGCAGCGGCAGCCATGCTTTCAAGGAAACCGTCCTGGTCGCCGATGTATTCTTCCGTCCAGAGCTTGGCCATGTCAAGCACTTCCATCTTACCCGAGGAGTGGATGTAGGCCTTGCCGTTCTGGCTGGCGCAACCGATGCTGAGGTTCTTCAGCGCGCCGCCGTAGCCACCCATCGGGTGACCCTTGAAGTGGTTGAGGGCAATCATGAAGTCGTAGTTGGCGATATGGTCGCCCACAATGTCGTATTTGAGGTGCGTCGAATCCTGCACAGGGATGCGCATCTCGCCCTCTTCGTCCATGATGTCTACCTTGAATGTGGGCGTGAAGCCGTGCCGCTCAATGACCTTCCAGTGGTTGGCCGAAGAGTCGCGATTATCCTGCTCGTCACCAGGCCCGTTGCCGTAGGCGGTGTTGCATTCTACGATGGTGCCATCCACCTCAAAGACCAAGTTTTTGATAAGTTCGGGTTTCAGGTAATTGGGGTTGCTGCCCTCGCCGGTGCTCATCTTAATGGCCACGCGCCCTTTGACTGGAACGTTGAGTGCCTTGTAGATGTTGACTAGCCCTTCGGGGCTGATGTTTTTGGTCAGATAGACGACCGATTCCTTTTGAGTGTTTTCCATATTGTCAGTAGTTTGATAATTAGATTCTTGTGTTTTGTTCGATTTTCCTGTGCAGCCCACGGCGAAAAGCAGGGTTAAGGCTGCGAAGATAAGGGTTTTTACTTTCATAATGTTTTGTTGTATTGATATTTGCTGCAAATTTACAAAAAAACTTATTCCACCAACAAGGGCCGTAATTCTTTCTCAAAAATGCTACGCTCCACGATGCGATAGTGCGGATGGTAGGCTTCGTTGTAGGCACGGCTGTGATGGACGGCCTGACGGTTTCGGCTCGCTTCATTGAGCATGGCGACATCTTTGTCAAAGTCATTCAAAACAATGCCGTGCTTCGTGATGACACCCACAATGCAATTCCATTCCGCTTCCCAGTCCTTGCTTTCCCTTTTATCCGTGTTTGCACTGCGCACAAAGGCATCCAGCAACTGCTCGGCTGTAATCAGACTGTCGGCCACGGCAGAGAGATACGCCCTGACATGGCGTCCTTCGCTTCCAGTAGGCTCGTAATAGACTGCCGAGGTATTAGTCATTTCCGAAAGTTCACGCATCAAATAGCTCCGTGCTGACGCCGTGTCCGTTATCATATGTCCTGGCCCGAAACGGTCTTGATAGAAACTCTTGTAGATGTCCTGCAAGGTCGATTTCGGATAGGCCGTCATTTGACGTTCAATCGCGGCGCGTATCGATAACGTGTCAAATTGCTGACCAAAAAGGCCAAACGAGCATGACAATAATAGGACTATCAACGCTTTTTTCATACAAACATAGTTTTGATATTTGCTGCAAAGAAACGAAAAAACCGCGATTTGGGACTTACCTGAATTGCGGTTTGTTTGGCACAATTTGCCGAACCATTTGAATTTATAAAAGAAGTTTTCCTATTTTTGCATCATATTTCGCAAAAATGCAATATTTGCAAAAAATCGAAACGAATTATGGAGATAAAACGCGACAAATACCTTAATCGTTTGGTCGCTTACCAAGGCAATTAGCGCTTCAAGATTATAACAGGAATACGCCGTTCGGTTTGTAATCATTTGCTCAACCCTTGACTTTGATTCGGCAGGCGGTTAGAATTATAAATCCTCATTATTCAAATTCTAAAATATTTGTTTTCAATTTTTTATATTTTTGTTGTAAATATCTATTGAGAAAATTTTAACAAAGTTTAACCAATTTTCTTGCAATGCATCCAATCAAACTCTCTACTTTTGCCACAAATTCAAAACTCAATCATTATGGAAAAGTTATTAGATGCCCTAAACCGATTCGAAGAAGAAATCAAAACAGTTAAAAATGATGCCGATCTTACGACCATCTTTAAGAGGCTTGCGCCAAAATTCCTATATGGTGGATACATACAAGTACGCGACGAATATAAAGTGTATATTCGAACCGTAGAGTTTTATTTCCACAGTGAGGAAACACATGGAATACATGACCCTATCGTATATCATCGCAATGGAAGAGACTTAAAAGACGCTCCTTATTTTCCTCTAATGACCTTGCATTCTCACAATTCAGGCTTTGACATCACTTTTGAAAAGGAAGGAAAATATAGGGCCTCTGTTTTAATTCGCGCTTATGAAATAATAGACAAAGATGGTTTTTATTTGAAATGGGAGAAAATCAAAAAAGATGAAAAGGATAAATACATGTTTGTGAGCCACATAGATTATCAGTATAACACACAATCCACCTATCTTAAAGCGGTGCTGAACGGCTTTCCTCTTGGAAATGACAATGGTATAAAATGGATTGATTCACCAAGAGAATCAAAAGAAAACCTTGGAAAACCACGCCAAAATGTATTCCTATCAGAAAGCGAGTGGGAATATAAGCCGATAGAGAAGCCAATAAAAAAGAGATGTGAACGTAAATGGAGTTTTACAAGAGAAGAGCAAGTGTAACAATAAACCGATTCCTTTATGATTACAGATAACCTCACCACTTCCGTGTATTTCTCTGACTTACTGCCAAAGAAATGCCCAACCTTGAACCAACATCTTGTAAAAGCATTGGATGAAAACTGGATTCGTTATGCCTATCTTTCGGAAACCAAAGATATTTGGTGCCGTGATTTCATGCCCATTCAAATTGCAGAAGACCGTTTCGTTTTCTACAAATACACGCCTAACTATTTGCAGCACCCCCAATATCTCCGACTTCAAACCAATCCCCAAGAAGTATTTCATGTTGGCGCAAACCGTCTTGAACACTTGTTGCAAGACGCAATCACGATTGACCTTGTTTTGGACGGCGGCAATGTCGTGAAATGTGGCGATGCCATTGTTATGACGGAAAAGGTCTTTGCTGAAAACAAGGACAAAACACACGCTGAAGTGGAAAAAATCTTGAAAGATGCTTTCCAATGTGACATAGTTTTTCTCCCATGGGATCACAAAGAGACTTTTGGCCATAGTGACGGCATAGTCCATTACGCAGGCGACGACAAAGTTCTGTTGACAAACTACGGCGTCAGCTCACCTTATTATTACCGCCGATTCCAAAAGACCTTAGAGAAACACTTTGAGGTTATCCCTTTGCAGTATGAAACCAAAAGGCGACATGCCAACAGTTGGGCTTACATCAACTTCTTGCAAATAGGAAAGTTGATACTTGTACCGCAATTAGGAATACAAGAGGACGAGCAAGCTGTGGAACAAATCAGTAATGCTCTACCTGATTGTGAAGTGGTCGGAATCCCCGCGAAGGAAGCTGTCAGAAGAGGTGGTGCATTGAACTGTATTTCATGGAATGTCACAACATTGCACGACGATGTCTTTGCTGGAGAAAATGATATTGAAACAAATTATGAAAGAGCCTGTGAATTAAATGCATCTGCTGCAAGACAATTAGAAGAGAAACAAATAGATGCAGATACTTTATGTGATATGGCCTTTAAGTATGAAAACGGACTCGGCATGGAGAAGAATCTTGAAAAAGCTGTAGAATTATATACCGAAGCCGCCAAAAAAGGACATGTATATGCACAACATTTTCTTGCCTTATGCTATGAATATGGAAGAGGTGTAGAGGCAAACCTTTCAAAAGCTTTTGAGTGGTACCTCAAAGCAGCTGAACAAGGAGCACTAGGTGCCCAGCACGATGTGGCCGTTTGTTATGAAAACGGTGATGGTGTTGAACAAAATCTTAAAAAAGCAGTAGAGTGGTATACCAAAGCCGCAAATCAAGACGTCCCAGACTCACAATACAATCTTGCGATTTGTTATGAAGAAGGGAAAGGCGTAAGAAAAGACCTTACGAAAGCATTTGAGTGGTACGCCAAAGCAGCGAAACAAGGAGAAGTATTGGCTCAATATAAACTCGCAGAATGTTATAGAAAAGGGAATGGAGTTGAAAAAGACTTGGCGGAAGCCGTAAAATGGTTCAAAAAAGCGGCCAATCAAAATGATCCTTTGGCTCAAAACGACCTTGGCGCATGTTATGCAAACGGAGATGGTGTTGAAAAAGACCTAAAGAAAGCCGTAAGATGGTATAAGAAAGCAGCGGCACAAGATGAAGAAACAGCTCAATATAACCTTGCCGTTTGCTACGAAAAGGGACATGGGGTTGAAAAGAATCTAGAAAAAGCCATAGCATGGTACACCATTTCAGCATCGCACGGATATAAAAGAGCAAAAGACAAGCTGTTGGCGTTACAGAAAAAGAAGAATTAAATCTTCAATATAACCCTAATTCGGCACCGAAATCAGCGGTACATCCAACACAACAGAAATCCTTGCCAGTGTGGATAGCGTAAAGTTGTGACTACTTGTTTTCTTGCTGTAATCTATACAATTCCTTCTGTTGCTCTATCTCGCGGCGGAGTTCTTCCTCGGTGGGCATCAGCGGCATGTATTTGGCGGCAAAAAGATTGTCGCTGTCGTGCAGAATCGAATAACGCGCAATGTCCTTGCTGGTCTCACTGCACAACACGATGCCAATGGTCGGATTGTCGCCCTCGGTGCGCTTCAGGTCATCATACATCCGCACATACATGTCCATCTGCCCCACATCTTGGTGGGTGATTTGTCCCTTTTTTAAGTCAATAAGGACAAAACACTTCAAGAGATAGTTGTAGAAAACGAGGTCGATGTAGAAGTCTCCCATGTCGGTGAAGATATGCTGCTGACGGGCCACAAACGCAAATCCGCGCCCCATCTCAACCAAGAAATCCTGCAAATGCGAAATCAGGCCTTTTTCCAAATCCGTTTCTGAAAAGTCGATGTTTTGTTTGAAACCGAGAAATTCAGCCATGATAGGGCTTTTCAGTATCTCCAATTTGTCAGGAACCGCCTTGTTTTCAGGGCTATCTAAAATCTGCGGCTGCTTGAAATGCCGCTCGAAATATTGTGTGCTGATGTTACGGTCAAGGGTTCGCACGCTCCACATTTCTGTTGATGCAGTTTGCAGATACCATCGTGCGGCAATAGGGTCTTCAACACGCAAAGCCATGCGATAATGCGACCAAGTCAAATTCTGCACACGCGTATGCAGAATTTCTAAATCATTGAAAGTCAAATAGAATTGTTTGAACAGCCACAGATTCCTAACGCTAAACCCCTTGCCGTAGGTTTTTGTGAGTTCAGCGGAAAGCATTTCAATTAACTGCGTTCCATATTCGGCGCGTTCCTTGCCTTTCTGCTCTTGCTCCACGATACGTTGTCCAATCCGCCAATAGGTCTCAATCATCACGGCGTTCACGGCTCCGTATGCCGCATTGCGCCCTTGCTCCACCAGCCGCTTGATGTCGCCGATGAAAGATTCCGTGTTGCTATGTAAGGTCAGGTCCGCCATATCGTTTCAAACTTTGCAAAAGTACAAAATATTTCGAAATCCAATCACCAATATGCAAAATGGGTGATTTCATAAATACATATTTTCTAATCTGGCACCGAAATCAGCGGCACATCCAACACGATAGAAATCCTTGCTAAGGTGGATAGCGTAAAGTTGTGACCGCCACCAAGCCAGCGCGATACGGTGGCGGCAGAGGTGCCGAGACGCTTGGCCAGTTCTTTCTGCGTCATACCCTTGGCTTTCAATGCATCGTCAATCTCGTCGGCAATATGGAAAGACCATTCCATTTGCTGCCTTAAATCCTTTGGGGTAGCTGCTAATGCCTCATGAAAATGTTTTGCCCCTGATACATCTTGTTTCATAGGTCGTATTCTTTATCGTCAATACCAATTATTTCTGTTTTCTCAATGCGAACAAGGCCCTTTTTGATGTCCGCCTTGAGCAATGCATCGGGTTTCGTCTTGCTTATATTACTTGGTAGGACTATTGAAACATGTCTATCATCTCGCGCAAACGACTCACAAGGTATTCTCCCACAAGGCTCGTCATGGCATCAGGTTTTGAAGTTCGGGCATAGTCATCAAAGGCATCATAGTATCGACGGCGGTCGGTGAATTTCACATTGATAGGCGGCAAACCGTCTTGAATAAGTTGAAGGTTCATCAGCAAACGCCCTGTGCGGCCGTTGCCGTCAATGAACGGATGAATACCCTCGAAACGCAGATGGAACAAAGCGACCCGCTCAACAATATGCATAGTGTCCTTCCAATCCCGAAAATCCGCAAGCAACTCGGTGATTTTAGGCTCAATCAGATAGGGTTGGACAGGTTCTGTTAAAGCCCCTGCAATTCTGACATTTACACTTCGGAAGCATCCACGGTCTTCGGGGCGGTCGGCAAGCACCAACGAATGGATGTTCTTGATCTCATATTCGGTGAGTTCCGATTGCTGTCGGGCCAGTTGTTCCATATAATGGAAAGCGTCTTTGTAGCCTACCACTTCAAGATGGTCTTTCAGCGGCTTTTTGTCAATGGTAATGCCTTGCAGCACCAAAGACGTCTCTTGCAAGGTGAGTGTGTTCCCCTCAATGGCATTGCTGTTGTAGGTGTGTTCGACCAAGAAAACCTCGCGAAGTGCCTCCACTTCAGTTGGCGTCAGAGGACGGTGTTCCGACAACATTGCGCGAAGAGAATCCACCTGTTCAAGAATGGGAGTGTAGGGCTTTCTACCTTTGCTTTTTACGTATGTCCGGGCGTCCGTTGGAGGATTGGCGTCGGAAGGAATCAGGTATAGTTTTCCTTGCCGTATCACACCAGCAATGCGGTTTTGCTCACATAAAAGCCGTACCCTTCGTGTCGATAAGCCCCATTTTTCAGCCGCTTTTGCAACTTTAATATACTCCATATTATTCCGATAATTGTATTTTTAGACTGCAAAGATAGTGTTTTTACTTCAATAATCTATATTTTGGGAATAATATGATATAAAAAAGCCGCAGCCCCAAAGCCACGGCTTGATTCATTGTGATATTTTGTGCTCTACAAAACCGTCACTCGCTTCGTTTCAACGCCTTTCGCTGTCTCCACTTTGATTAAATACGTACCCGCTACTTGATGGCTGAAATCGTATTCAAATGCATTGCCACTTGCGGGGCTTTCAAAGACTTTTGCTCCAAGCATATTGAAAATGCTGATGTTTTGGATGTTTTCAGCCTCGATTTTGGTCATTCCTTTGGTCGGATTGGGATAAACCGCTGAAACATTGCTTTCCATTTCCGAAACCGCAGTGGGTTCAGCTTCAATAAACTGATAGAAGCCATTCAATCCCATCGGGTCGTACCAATTCGAGTTTTGATAAGCTTCGGCGCAACCGTATGGAACAGTTAGCACTTGAGTGCCAAATTGTTCAAACACAACGCAATTCCATTCTGGCTCATTGCCAAGTTCAGGAGGTGTAGTGGCCAAAGAAACAGCTCCAGTAAAATTGGAACATTGTCTAAACGCATAGTCACCGATGAAAGTCACTGACTCGCCAATGGTCAGCGTGCCGTTAAAACCTGAGCACTGGAAAAACGCACCGCTGCCGATGGTAGTCACTGAATTCGGAATGGTCAAATCGCCAGTCAGATTGAAGCAGAATGAGAAGGCACCTGTTCCAATTGTAATCACTGATTCAGGAATGTCAATTGATGTCAGGCCGGTAAGACCGCAAAATGCGTTTTTGCCGATGGCGGTGACGGTATTGGGAATCACAGTGTTTGCGCATCCTGTAAGTAGTTCGTTTGTGTTTGTCGTGATGATGGCGTTGCAGTTGTCTCTTGAATCGAAGACAGGGTTTGCAGGGTCGACGGTCATGCCGCTAAATTCGCAATATCTAAATGAGCTTGTGCCAATTGACTCCACGTTGCTTGGGATGTTCAGCACACCATGCAAACCGTTACAATCATCAAAAGCATAGTCGCCGATAGTTGTGACAGAGTTGCCTATTACCAAATCTCCGTCAAAAGCATAGCAGGTATGGAATGCGCTGGGCTCAATGGTAACCACAGAATTAGGAATCACCAAATCACCAGTGAAACCCGAGCAATAGGCAAATGCGCCCTCCTCGATGGTGGTCACGGAGTTCGGGATGGTCAAACTTGTCAGATAAAAACAATACATAAATGCGGTGTTTCCGATGACTGTCACAGCATAGTTATGCCCCTCATAACTCACCGATTCAGGAATGACCAACGCCCCTTGTGCATTGTAACCATCGACATGTCCTATAACTGTTACGGAAACATTATCGTCGTTAACACGATAGATTAAATCACCGACTGTGAATTCCGACGGATTGGAGCCGTAGGTCATGAACAGGCAGGTCGGATCATAGCCGGTGCTACCATCATGGAGCGGTCCTAAGATGGTATATGCTCCGGTGTTGGGGTCAATCTGATACAAGTTGCCATAATAAACGCCAAACAATTCTCCTGTCAGCATGTCAAAAGACATTTTTAACGGCAAATTCATCGAGCCAGTCACGGTCAATTGTGCATTGGAAAGATTCAATACGCCAAACTCGCCCCAAGAACTTATCATATAAGCGTTACCATCCATATCAATAGCCAAATTGAAGCCATCATGCTCTATCGCGCCGTGGTCTTGCATGTTGCCGGGGTTGGCCGGATCGAAGCTTTTCAGGTGTTCATTGGTAATGACATAAATCAATCCGTCAGCTGGATTGTATGCCATATCATTGATAAAGGCAATGTCTTCATACACCAATTCAGGGTCTTCAATAAGATTATTGGTAGCATCAAATCTTGACTTGTAAATGTTATAACCGTAGACGTTATTCAGGCTCCACACATAACCGTCGGCAAAAGTGGCTGTCATCACTTGAGGATGCTCGTCCGACGCAACGGACACCGACCCTAAATCCTGCATGGTGAAAGAGACATACTTGTATTCTGCCGGGCTGGAGGGTAAGATGTATCCAAACCAGTTGGCGGTTGATGCAGGTTGTGCGTTGGCAAAGCCAGTAAATGCGAATAATAACAGAACGAGTTGTAAATACTTTTTCATGGTAATAAGTTTTAGTTTGACATTATTTTTTCGATTTAGGCCGCAAAAGTACAAAAAAAGCCGCGACCCTAAAGCCACGGCTTGTGTTTATTTTTCGACTTCTATTCTCATTTCGCAATCTTTTCCGCCACCCAAGATGGAATGACAAAGCGTTACAGTGAAGGTTTTGTCTTTCCACAAACTGTGCAGCGAATAAATCACGCTTTGGCGTGAACATTCACAGAGCTTTGGCGTTGAGATATATCCTTTTTTGCATAATTCACAGGTACATTCCAAGAAAACAAGACGATAGATACGACCTTTCTCAACAACCTCACCTTTTACCCCCGGCAACTCATTGGCCATCTGAAAGAAAATATTCATATCCCCTTCAGCATCCTCATAGAGCTTTTTGTAAATGAAAAGCGTTCCGCCATTCACACAGTTTTTTCCACATTCTGAGAAGAAAACAGACCGTTGCTCTGGAGAAAGCCTCGCTAAACCTTTCTCAAAACCCTTAAACCAATTTGATATTTCCTCTGCTTTCATATTCCTTTATACAATTATCCAAAAACCGCATTTGTTCTTCAGTGTGGAACCAGTGCTCGCCTCCTTCCATGATAGTCAGCGGAACATTGTGTGTTTTTGCAAAGTCGCTGATGGTATCCAACGAAACCAAATCGTCTTTGCTTCCATAAAGAATGCAGGTCGGCACGCTCCACTTGACAGAATGGCTTTTCACATAGCGAAGCCATTCTCCAGTCAGTTCATAGCCATTCAACTTTTCCATGTCGACCACTGGCGAAATGAAGTAGGCCTTCTGAATCATGTTGTCTATGCCTGCATTCATGCAGAAGAATGCCCCGATTGTTGTACTGCCGCCTTTACCATGTATGTATATTACCGCATTCATCCGTTCTTTATGAAATGGAAATCACAGCAATTCGCACCTTTTCCCAATGTTCCGCTCCGTTCGAACCGAATCTTTGGCATCAGGCCACTGAAAGCAATGTCATCGTTCTCACAGAACACAGAGCATAATTCCGGACAGCCCTCAGCATCGCAAACGTCCTTGTAGATGCAGTGGGTCATGTCGAAATGAATCTCCCGCCCGTCGCAGCGAACCCATATCGTGTCCCATCCCTCCTTTGGGAAGTTCTTCTTCATAACAGGCTTCACCAGCAGACGGTACATCAGAAAGGCGAAGGGCATTCTAGCTGTCTTTGTCTGTTCTGCCTTCTTGATGTTTGCTGCACGGGCAGTCTCCTTTCGGACATAGGTCAAGGCATCCTCCTGTTCGAATCCATACTCACGTAGCACCTGATAATAAGCCATCGTGGGATATAAGTTCATCGTCAGATAGTATCGGATCGCTTCGCTACCTTTGAAATCGGCGTTACCGCATAGTTCGTTATATCGGTTTTCCATCCGAGCGAAGATTTCCTTTCCAGCCTTTGCTCCAAACAATTCCACGCAGTCCTCTTCCAGAAAGAAGAGTTTGGAATCACTGATACTGTATTGTATTCTTTCTGTTTCCATTATCATTCTAATACGAAACTGCGGGGATAGAAATCGCTGTAGAAACGGCCGTCGGTGGCGGTGAACTTCAGGACGCAATAATTAGGATCGGTCACACCGCCAGGATAATACTGTGTATCGCCTTCACGCCAAATCATCTTCTTGCTCTCGGCGTCTGTCAAGACTTCCATCGTGCCACGAAGCATCATGCCCATGAAACCCTCGGCATCGCAGAAATAGATGCTGGCCTGGGGATTGGCCTTATAGTGGGCCACACGCAGTGAGAAGGTGTTAGTGGTAAAATAGAACGTACGGATGCCCTCTCGCTTACGTGGTGCCAGCATGGCCTTGGTGCAGGGATAGCCCTCGTTATCTACTGATGAGATGTAGGCTATGGGCAGCGAGTCGGCCATCTGGGTGATAAGCTCTTTAACCCCAGCCAAAGCAGGATTGACCTTCATAGCCTCATCATCGTTGACAGTAAGTGTCTTACGCCAACGTTTCAGTTGAGGGAAGTACATCTTCATCTGTCCGATGTATTCTTCTTTGGTGATAGGCTGAGGTAGACCTTTGTTTACCTCGTTGACAAACTGAGCGCAATGCTCAATCATTTCTTCCATCGTGCACTCCTGTAGGAATTTTCCGTCCCTATAGCAATACATGCAATAATCTTCGTTCTTACTACCGTCGGCGTTTGTGCCGAGAACCTCGTCAGTTAGTGGCATTCCACAACTCTGACAGAATTTCATTTTTTCCATATATTTTACTTGTTACCTGTTTTCTGCACAATTATGTGACGAATGATTCTATTTTGATATATATATTCTCGACAAATAAGGTTCACCATCACCTTGAACCATGCAAAAGAACTCCCATCCATAGCGTTCATAGAAGCTTACATGATTCGCGACGAGATAAACAGGATACCATCCTAACTCTGTTTGATGATTAAGATAGGCGTCCATACACTCCAAATAGGCTTCCTTAGGAACGCTCCATTTGCTACTAAACCATTCAGCTGCTTCCTCTTTCAGTTCAGGTTTGTCTCTTAATGTGAGAAATCTTTTCATTGTTTATTGTTTTATTTATTATTTAATGACCTTTATGTTTCTCTTTCTTCTTGGCTTGCCGAAGGTCGAAACGTCGTTGTTTTTCTGCCTCTCGTTCCGCTTTCGTGCGTTGTTTCCGTTCCATTTTGTTCTGCTCCTGCTGCAACTTCAAGGCCTGTTGCGACTTGGTACCAATGCCTTGAGACTGCATCTGCTTTTTGGCCTCGCGAAATTGCCTTTTCGGGCTCCTCTTGGTCTCCAAAATGGACGGTGTCTCTACAGACTGGCTGAATTGTAACCGATGCCAGTTTTTGTCGACAAACTCCAGTACCTCCTTGTCCGTTGGCTCTGCCCCGAAGGTAACCTTACAGACGCTTAATCCCTGTTGGTCAATCCTCTCGAACAGGCCAATCCAAAAAGGATTCTCAAACATAATCGTCAACGAACTTGTGGTCATTTATGATGTTTTAGTGTAACCTATACGGTTTGTCATCCAAAGGACGGGTGCAGCCCCAATCCTTGGCGAAATGATTGAATTCTTCGTTGACTTTCTTTAAAAACAGCAGGCTCACCATTTTGCGCAACAACCAGGGATACTGTTCCGGGCCCGTGAACTTTGCCGCTTCAGGGGTGAGGAAATTGCCTTTCTGGGCAAACAGGCGGCCCATGTTTACATAGGGTGCAACCATCTTTTCAGCAATATCAGCTTTAGCGGTACGGATGCGGAAACTGCCGCCATGAATCAGCGTGCCGCCATAGCTGCAACCAAGCTGTTCAGGCAATCCTTCTAAAAAATGCTCGCAAAGGCGGAATTCGTTGCCTTCGTCCATGCCCCCGTGAAGGAGGAAAGAAAGTTCACCAGGATGCTTGCGCTCAGTGGGCAGTGTCTCTAAAAACTCCAGCATCAGGCCGGGCACGCACTCCACATAGAGCGGGAATGCGATGAGGGTGCGTTCGCGAGATAGGTAAGCCTCACGTGCCGCATCCCATTCTTTGCGGCTGGAGAGGTTGTGGAGTTCCCATGTAATGCCAGTCTCTTCCAGTCCCTTGGCGAACGAATGGATAATCTTGTCCGTGTTGCTGAATTTCGCCACACGTGGGCTGCCGTTGATGATGACCAGATGGGAGAGTTGAGAGTTTAATGTTGAGAGTTGAGGATGTTGAATTCTTTCAGGATTCTTTTCCAGAGCGATAGCCCCTAACGAATGCCCACCTATGTTTGCAGCGGTACGCTTGCACCAATCCTCCATCATCGTCTGTTCCGCGTTGCCTTTATACAGGAGGCCGATGTTCAGTGCATGGTAACGCAATTCATGCCGCATCCAGCCGTCGCGGAAGCCGATATACATGTTCAGCATGGGCATGATGCGGTCCATCATTCGTTTGCCATTGTGGTCCAAAAAGCCAAAACGAGTGTCGGAGACAAGCCATAGGTTATCGGCTTGTACCAGTTTCTTGAGGATGCTCTCGTAATCGTCTTTGATGGCGCAAATGCCCGGTGTCTTGAGCCAGCACTGGTTGCAGCCCATGCAATGCGCAATCTTCATGTCGAAAGTGTCGATGATTTCCACCTCTTGATTTGGAATCAGGGCGCGGATTATGTCGTTATCGACGCTTGCCCCTATTGTGTTCAAAACTAAATTCATTGTTTTATCTGTTAAATAACTATTCACATTTAAACTGCATATTGAATTGACACGAGACATGGGACTACGGGACACGGGACGAAGTTTATGTCTCGCGTCCCGCGTCTCGAAGTCTCAAGTCTTTTATGTAAACTAAACTTGCTCATCCACTTACGACTTCATTCTTTCCTGGGCATCCTTGCCAGCGCCCGTGCCTTTGTATTTGCTGCGCGTCGAGTTCAGGCGATAATACACCGAGACTTGAAACTTGTGCGTCGAGAAGCGGTTGTTCTGCTGGATTTGGTAGTAGCCCATGTCGCTGTACTCGTTCACACAGCTGCGCTGCAAGATGTCTAAAACCGCTGCACGGACGGTCAGCGACTTGTTCAGGAAACTCTTCTGCACGACAACGCCAAGGTTGGTATAGAAGTAATCATTGTAGAAATTCAACTGATGGCCGTGCGAGCGGAACATGAAGTTGATGTCAACCTTCCAGTCGTGCTTGAAACTGAAAGTGTTGAAGGCGTTGAAGGTAAAGACAGGCTTGTCGAAATAAACCCTGCGAATGCCTTCGGGAGCGTGAATGTCTTCGAGGTCGAGCCAGAGGTCTTGTTTTTCTACACCTGCGGTGGCGTTGAGCGACCAGATGCCTGCCCTTGGTGTCGCTGAAATGTAGGCACCGATGGTGTTGATGGGCTTGTCAAGGTTGATATGCTTGATGAGCGCGGCATCGCCATCAGTGAGGTAGGCCCACTGCGTGATGGGGTGCTTGCACTTGCCATAAGAAGCTGAAAACGAAAGCCATTTGTAGGCAACATTCAGCGTGAGGTCGTGGAGGCGTTCGTTGAGCAGCTGCGAGTTGCCCGCCTGCATGGAATAACGGCTAATGTAAGTGACGGCATCGTTCATCGCGAAGAAACTTGGGCGGTTGGTCTTGATACCATACGAGAGGCCCATCTCTACCTTACCCAAGGCGACGGAATAAGAGGCTGTCGGGAAGAACTCGTCCTGCGGGCGATACAGGAAGTCATCGTTGGTCACATCTCTATAGTCCAAGAGCGTGTGCTCGTAACGCAATCCCACACTGGCCTGTCCCCATTTCCCGAAGTCGCAAGCGTATTCCGCGAAAGCCGCGATGTTGTCTTCTCTAATGTCGGCATCGGTATTGGCAATGGTTTGTTTGTCAATCCAATAGGTATTGTGACGTTTGGCAAAAGTCATCTCCGTGCCCGCCTCAATGGTTCCTTTCCAAAGGGGATAGGAAAGCACCAACTTGGAGGCATAAAGTTGGCTCTCCGCCCCCGACTTGCTCCTGACAAAGTCGTCCTGAATCAAGCTCTGCTCCACATTCTCGCGGTCGGTGTTGGTCGCGGTATTGAGGTAATCGAAGTTGAAATCGATGCCGAATTTGCCGACGGTTCCGTTGTAATAGGCGTTGGTGAGGAGACCGAGGGGCTTGGTCTCCTTGCTGGTCTGCTCGCTGTAGAGATGGTCGAGGAACACGCCGTTTTCATAGACATCCTCATCGTAAATGACCTTATTCTCGCCGCCGAGAAAATGGGTCAGGTCGGCGCGGACACCCACGGAATGGTTGTCGGAGATTTGCCAATTGGCACCAGCGGTATAGACCAATTGGTTGTTCTTCCAAGTCATGGTGTAGGGACCGGTTTGGCGGAACACTTTGGTGGTGTTGGCGATTTCCTCCAAGGTGCTGTATTGATGATAGTTCAATCGGCTGTAATACACCGAGCCAAACACATCGACGCCATTTTTTCGGTAGTTCATGCCGAGCTTTCCGCGTGGCGTATTGAAGCCGTAGCGCAAGTCTTGGTCATCGATAAGGTTCAAATCAAGGCTGAGGCCATCACCTTGTTGCTTCTTTGTGCGGATGCGGACCACCGCCCTTACCGTGGCATCATATTGCGCCCCCGGGTTGTTGATGACCTCCACATCGCGGATGTCCTCGCTGCGCAGGCGACGCAACTCGGTGTCGTCGCGCATCAGTCGTCCGTTGATATAGACGATGGGTGAGCCTTTGCCCAACACCTCAAGGCCGTCCTCGCTGCCTGTCATTCCGGGCACTTTGGTCAGCATCTCCTGCGCCGTCCCTGAATCTTCAAGCACTGAGCCTTGTATGGTGGTAATCATGGAGTTACCCGTCAGCCTCGTCTGGGGCAACTGGCTTTTTACGACCACCTCGCCCAGCATTTGTGAATCCATTGTCATTTGAATGGTCAAGCCATTCGTTGCTTTTGCGTATTGGGTTTGATAGCCCACAAATGACACTTTCAGCAGTCCTTCTCTTTTGTCAGTCGGTAAGTTAAATGTGCCTTGTTCGTCGGTCACCGTTCCCTGTACGAAAGTTGAATCAGGCAGTGAGAGCAGCATCACATTCACGAAAGGCATCGCCTCGTCATTTTCGTCGGTGACGCGCCCGACCAAGTTTTGGTTTTGTGCAAGTGCCGAAACCGTCATCAGCAGTCCGGCGATAAGAAAAGGAAATCTCAATTTTTTCATAAAAATATCATATTAATTCGGATGCAAAATTAGTGTAATATCTGTTCCGAAATGAAAAAGAGAGATGGACAAAAAGATGGACATTGTGGCATGTACTCCTGCTTCAAGAATCTCACAATAGGCTATAATTTGTTCAATACAGCAAATAATCCGAAACGGAACGTTTGCTCCATAATAGGCGTTTTTTGTATTTTCGAAAAATACTTTATAACTTTGCCGACAATTCACAGAACAGACAAACAAATTGAATTAACAATGAAAAAGACCATCATCACTACACTGCTCGTCCTCTTTACCCTCACCACTATTGTGGCTGTGCCCGACAGTATAAGGCAAAACTTGGAGGACTACGATTATCTTGTCAGTTTCACGGAACAAAACTATGCTCCCTTTACAGCCATCATGGAGAAAGGCTACGAGCGAGAATACAAATCCATGAAGAAACAACTTAGACAACAAGTAAAACAAGGAGAGGCCGACATAGAGAAAGCAGCCATCGACTATGTCCTCTGGTTCTATAGCCGATTTGACAGACATATCATGATTAATACAATGGCTTTCCATGAGGCATCTAATACATTGCTTTCTCCCAAAGACATCGAAATCGCCGAGTATGCGCCCAAGGCTGTTTCTTGCCAAGTGGATTCCTGCACATGGCTTATCCGTGTCCCTTCATGTGATCCAAGTCTCGAAAAATGGACAAGCGATGCTTTTTGGCAATTCTTGAAGTCTGATTGCGAGAATCTGATTATTGATCTTCGTGGTAATATAGGAGGTTCAGATGGCGTATGGAATAGTTATTACCTTGCATTATACGACCATCCAAGCAAACCTTGTATTCATTGGTTTCGCAACACGCCTGAGAACCTGCACCATTGGGACTACATGTTGGAATCTAAAAACGTTCGGGAGTTTGTAGAAAGATGCCAGACATCAAAAAAGGAATTCGAAAAATGGCATGAAAGAGAGGGAGATCTGGGGCTTCAGCCATCGACGCTTATCCATCGAGCTGCAGTCTTGATAGATTGGAATACTGCCAGTGCAGCGGAAAGTCTTGTAACATTTGTTAAGGAATATAGCGACCGCGCTAAGGTATATGGCATAGGGAACACTTTTGGTGCCAATCAATCGGGCAATTGCCATTATGTGGTCTTACCCAATAGCAAAATTGGATTTCAATATGCCACAACTGTAACCACCGATTTCTATGATAACGATTTTTCCAGTGCATTGGGCATCGCTCCAGACATCATCATTCCTTTGCCATACGCCACGACGCTCACCGACAACATAGACGAATGGGTGCTGTGGGTGGCTGAGGACTTGAAGCGGTGATGTGGAAGACATAAGTACAAAACACAAACAAATAGAATCAACTATGAAAAAGGCAATCAAAATCATCTTCATCTCACTACTCGTCCTCATCATTATCATTGTCGTTATCATTGTCGTTGGACTGTTCGCCTATGTTACCCAAAGTATTAGGGATGACATGGCCACCGAGAATGAGCCTAACTTCATTACCCTTACTACAACTGCGGATGAGCTTGACAACATAGTCCTCACTACTAATATGGAAATGCCCGACAGCATAAGGCGGAACTTGGAGGACTACGATTATCTTGTCAGCTTTGTGGAAATGAACTATGCTCCCTTCAGTGCCATCATGGAGAAAGGTTACGAGCAAGAATACAGGGCCATGAGGAAACAGCTTAGGCAACAGATAAGCCAAGGAGAGGTCGGCATAGAGAAAGCAGCCAGTGACTATGCTTTATGGTTCTGTAGCCAATTTGACACACATTTCCGGGTATCTACGAAGACTTTCCGTGAAGCCATAAAGACAGATTTTCCCCAAGACACTGAAATCATCGAGTATGCGCCCAAGGCTGTTTCTTGCAAGGTGGATTCCTGCACATGGCTCATTCGTGTCCCTTCATGCCTTCAAAGTTTTGAGAAACAAACAGATGATGCTTTCCAGCAATTTTTGGATTCTGATTGCGAGAATCTGATTATTGATATTCGTGGTAATGAGGGTGGCGATGATAGGGTATGGAAGAATTATTACCTTGCACTATATGACCATCCCGGCAAACCCAGTAGAATTTGGTTTCGTAACACGCCTGAGAACATACAATTTTATGAATATGTTTTGGAAATGTATCCAAAATCTGCATTTGTTCAGAAGCTTTTGATTCGGATGTATGTAAAAGAGCTCAAAAAATTGGAAAAAGAATTCATAAAAAGAGCAGAGAAAGAGGGTGATTTAGGTTTTCAGCCAACAATGCGTATCCATCGGGCTGCGGTTTTGATAGATGGGTGGACTGCCAGTTCAGCAGAAAGTCTTGTAGAGTTCGTCAAAAATTATAGCGACCGCGCCAAAGTATATGGTGTCGGGAAGACCGCTGGCGCCAATCAAACGGGCGATGTCAATTTGGGGTCTTTACCAAAGAGCAAAATTGAATTTCAATACCCCACAACGGTAGAATCCTATTTCTACGACCACGATTTTTCCGGCACACCGGGCATTGCTCCAGACATCATCATTCCTTTGCCTTACGCCACGACGCTCACCGACAACATAGACGAATGGGTGCTGTGGGTGGCTGAGGACTTGAAGCGTTGATGATTTTCCTTTGTAACTCATCCAAAAAGCGTGCTCCTTGTCCACCATCCATCTGGACATGATGGAATTGGAAGCTGACGGGCAAAGTAGACTTAAACAAGGATTTATGATACTTACCCCACATCACCATAGGATTGCAAAACTGGTCGGTGTATTGGTTGACGATGCAATCCAATTCCGTTTGTATCATGGCAGAGGTGCCGATAACCATGTGGTCTTCGAGGAAAGTGCTTTTGCATTCGTTTGCTACCGTCGCTGTCAGTTCCAGATAGTTGCGATTGAACTGCTGCAAGTCGTCAGTGAAAGGAAGGTCGCAAGAGTTGATACCGCCCTTGCTGTTTTGCACGATGACATTGATGGCGAGCTTGTCGTAGCGGAACAGTCGTCCACCTTCGGGAAGCGTAAAAAACTCCTCCACTTGGCTCGCTGCCTTGCCGATGCACCAACACATCAGCGTGGTAAACTTGATGCCGCTCTTTCGGCTGACTTTTACCAATCTGTCGACATCCATCGTCTTCACCAAGGTCACCATCGGCATAGGCGACGACATCCACAGACGGAATGCTTCCGCACGACTGCTTTCTTCGGGTTGAATCTCTGTCTTCACTTTATTGTTTGTCCATATTAAATCGGCTGCAAAATTAGCGTATTATCCGTTCCGAAATGGAAACTGGATATGGACAAAAATGTGGACATTAGAGCGATTTGAGCTGGACATATAAGTGTTTTCCCTACTTTTGCGGCGTACAATAACGGAACAATAGTTTTATTATGGCAAGACCAGTAAGCATTACAAAAGACAAGATTCTTGCAGCCGCTTTGGATGTGGTAAGAAAAGGCGGTGCCTCAGCGCTCACCGCCCGAAGCCTCTCTTCGGCATTGGGATGCGGCGTCAATCCGATTTTCTCTGCATACGGCTCCATGGAAGGCGTTTTGGAAGTTGTACGAACCCAAGCCCGCAATATGTTTAAGGAACGCATAGGCGCGGGATTTGCCTTGAATCCGCCCTTCAAAGGCTTCGGAATGGCCCTCCTTTGGTTTGCGATGGACGAACCTGAGCTTTTTAAATTGGTGATGGGAAGCAGGACTTCGGCGGCATCTTTCGAGGAGTACATCGACACTCATATAGGCTTCAAGGAGGAGTCACTCGCTGCCATAGCCCAGTCCTTCGACCTTCATGGCAAAGATGCTGAAATGCTTTATTACCAGCTGCTTCTGGTCGGTCTTGGGTTGGCCCATACCTGCGTGGAAGGCCACGCTCCGCTGAGCATTTCCCAAGCATCCGAAATCATCGGAAAGAATGTGCGGGCCTTTTTGATGGTCATCCGTGCTGGAGGTGATGAGCGCGAATCTTTCATGCCCACCAAAGGTACCGGACCTGAAGGCGATGTGAATTCCTATCTCCTTATGCATGCCCTTGCAAGTCAAAACCACCTGCTGCAAGAGCTTCACGCCAATCCCCGATACATTCAAGACAGCGAATGGGTCGAAATGGAACGCGTGCTCCGAAACAGTTTCTCCCTCACCCCGGAATCCCTCAGGGAGGAACACCCCAACCTCACAAGGGGCGATATTCGCCTATTCATCCTCTCCCGCCTTCAGTTTTCCGTGACCGAGCAAGCCCTTCTCTTGGGCATTTCGCCCGCCTCCGTCACTAAGGCCCGACAGCGGCTTAAAGGCAGATTGGGGAGTGAAAATGTCCATCTAAATGGTACAGAATAGTGGTGAAAAATGTCGTACTTTTGCAGCGTAGAATTAATAAAAGTTGAACCAATAAATTGAATTGAAAATGTTTAAGCAAACATCTTGGCGTATTTCGGGAATGACGATGGTCCTTTCCTTGTTGATTTGTTTTGGCGCTTCAAATGGCTGGGCGCAAAGTCCCCTACTTAAAACCGTGGAAATCCCAGAAGCCGCCTCACCGTCGCTTCGTGCGGATGGTTTTCTTGGTTCGCACTGGACACAGGATTATCCTTACAATCAGCTTTGTCCAAGAGACCCGGTAATGGGCAACGCGTATAGTTATGCCGGATGCCCTGCTGTTGCCATGGGTCAGATTATCAACTATTTGCGAACGACACAAGACACTCGCTTTGACGACAATGACGACTATACCCATTATTATGCTGGCCGCAATTATGTCATTGACGACGATTGGGCAACTTTGAAGTTTCCGGCATTTCCGGAGTTGAACGAGTTGCTGGATTCCGTCGATGTCATTTTCGAGCGCGGCGAGGAGCTTCCTGACTTGTTGGCTGCTGCCGTGGTTTTTGCCTGTGGCACGGCCCTCAAACAGGTGTATACTTCGGAAGGTTCCGGCACCTTTTATGTGGATCAGGCGTTTGAGGCCTACCAACGATTTGGTTTCACGGACTGCCTGCTGTTTCGTGAACCCGATTCCTTGATGTACGCCACCTTAATCTCCAATCTGCAAGCCGGTTATCCTGCCCATTTGGCCGTTGAGAATCCCGCAGGAACGGTCGGACATAATGTAGTTGTCGACGGCTATCGCGAAGAGGATGGCAAGTTCCACATCAACTTTGGCTATGGCGGTACTTTAGACAATTGGTACGACATCCCCGACCCCAATTTTTATTACGGAATGACCAAGTTAGAAGGCATTATCTTGAACATCATTCCCTCCTCCGGGCCTTTGACTGTTCATGAATCCTCACTCCAACAGCCACTTGAGGTTTATCCCAATCCCGTTTCTGATGTCCTTTATCTGAAGAACCTTCCTTGCGAACAAGTGGATTATTCCGTTTTCAATGTATTGGGACAGGAAGTGACCAAAGGTTCCTCTTGCGGCACCATTTCCGTTGCAGCATTGGAAATGGGACTCTATTTTTTGCAAATCAAGGGAGAAGGATTTCTTGAAACGGCTAAGTTTGTTGTGGAATGACCGCGATGGCTCACGACATGGTTTGGGTTATCAGAATATTGTAGTGAGCAGCCTGGTTCTCTCAATTATACGCATGAACCCCGCCCAAAATCAGATTGACGCCGAAATAGGTGATGACGACGCTCAAGAAAGCGAGGATGCCATAGATGTGGAAAAATAGGGGTTTCTGGAACGATTTCCAAAGCTTTTCGTGTAGTGGTGCAGCATAGATAAGCAAGGTGATGAGCGCCCAAACCTCTTTCGGGTCCCACGACCAGTAGTTGCCCCAAGAGATGTTGGCCCAAATTGCTCCAATGAAGATGCCTGCCGCAAGCAAAGCCACAGCGGGATAAAGCATGGCCGTACTGATGTTTTTCAATCGCTCCATACGGGCTAGGTTTTTCGGTCGGATGAGGGCGATGATACCAACCACCAAAATGCCGAGCAGCAAGGCGTATGCAGTCACAATGGTCGAAATGTGGACGCTGAACAAAGGCGACCGCAACACAGGCATAAGCGTGTGGGTGAGCATACGGATATGCAGCACCACCATTAATACGATGAGCACTGCCACCCATGAGATGGTAACAACCTTTACAGTTTTTCGTTGCTCAATGAGTATCGCTGCCAAAGCGACGAAAAGCAGCGCATAGCCTGCATAAGTCACGCCGATGCCCCATGGGTCGCGGGCGACATCGAGGATGGAGTTGCCTTTGTCGTCGTAGTCGCTTTGGTAAAAACGGTAGTGTTTGTGTTTTAAGATGTGGTTCATTGAAATGACGGCATCCTGTGAGGTTTCGCCGTCGTTGAGCCTCAGATAGCTCACATAATCTTTCGGCTTGCTGCTATTGGGATAGGTCTCAATCTCGAAACGGTCCAATGTGAGGCTGAAAGGTAGGGCTTCTTTCGTTATCTCACCCTTTTCTTGGATAAAAAAGTGGCTGTTGGGGCGGTTGGGTTCTAGTTTCATTCTGCCGTGCTGACCTGTGAGCATGGTGAGCAAGGCACCAAGCAGGATGAGCAGGATGGACAGATGCAGTGCACCAACTGCCATTCGTTTCCATAGACGGCATTTCACCGCCATATAGATTAGGAGGCCAGCCATCAAAGCCCACAAGCCAACGAACCACCATGTACCATACATGTGGGAAAGCGCGTATTCCGAGCCGTGCAGCTTCTCGACGATGGTACCAGCGGCGAGGACGGCGATGAGGAGAATGACCAGGACGGAGATGATATGACGAATGTATTTCATAGGCTTGGAATGATGTTGCAAAAATAAAAAAAGATGCGGGACAATAGTTTTTGCCCCGCATCGGTAACTAACTCAAAATTCATACTAATTGCTTATGGCAAAAATCTGCCGCAAAGTAATAGCGATTCAGGAAACCGTGAAATCCCTACCTATGGCGATTTTCGGTTGCGGCTGTCCTTATTAATAAGGAGGCTGTTTTCCGAAAAGGTGGCGGAAGAAAGATATTTTTATTGCTGTCCGCTAAATCATAATTACGAGTTATTTGAAAGCAATTCACAACCGTTTCATTATATTTTTTCCAAATTTATTCAGAAAACCGAAAAATTTCTACTTTTGTCTCCATAAAACACTTCTGACGTTCCGAAGGTGGCGCTGAGGGCTTGTGAAAATTTCAATGAGATAATTTTACTCTTTCACCACTTTGTCCTGGGTCGTGGTTTCTTTTCCGGAAAAATGTAGTTACATTTCCGAATTTGTGTATTTTTGCAAGCATAAAGTCGTGTCATCAACCTGTCCCATTGCTTCAACAAGCTGGTCGTGACGTGGCTTTTGGCAAGAAAACGCTATGAAAGGAAAGTGAAAATGAGAACAAACAAGACATGGATAGTCGCTTTGATGTGCATTTGCTTTTGCAACGGCCTTTTTTCACAAGGGCTGTTTGTCCTGACTGACGAAAAGACCGGGATGCAAGGTGCCGTGGATGTGAATGGCAATATAGTTGTACCTTATAAATATGAACATTTGGCCCAAAGGCAATGGGGACTGAAATCTCATTTCCTGTTTGTGAAAAATTCCCACATAGGTGTGCTTGATGATAAAGGAAATGTTTGTGTGCCAAATATATACGAAGATGTGATAATAGCTGATGAGGATAACAATGTGATTGTTGCGGAGAAGGACGGAAAGATGGGCCTGATTGATTTCTCCGGAAATGTCAAGCTGGCTTTCAATTATGATGAGGTTCTGAATGATGAGCTTAAGGGAAGTCTGATTACGGTTGGCAAATATGAAAAGGAAGATATAAAGCTGGGTGTCGTTAGTTTGAAAGAGAAAAAGGAAGTGGTTCCTTGCGAATATGAGGCTATTTTGATGGGAACGCGTATCTATGAACAGAATTTCTGCAATAATCCTCTTTTTATAGCAAACAAAGCGCAGTCTCCTCTTATCGCGGTGAAGAAAAAGGGTAAGATCGGGTTTGTGAATCAACAGGGGAAAATGGTCATACCATGTAAATACGAGGAAAACGCTTCTTTCCAAAATCATATTGCAAAGGAGACCTTTGTGGACGACCATGCTGAATACTCCATCGTCGACAATTACAATGCATACGTTTTCCAGCAAGGGAAAGCAACCTTCATCAGAAACGGAAAAGTCGGCTTGATGGATGAGACTGGAAAAGAAATCGTTTCGGCAAATTGGAGCAGCATCAGGAATTATCCAAGTAACGAAATCACCGATGGTTCAGGGAATTATGTTCATTTGCCGAAAAAGTGCACATACGAGTATGCCACGGCAACGATGAATGGTAAAGGAAGTGTTTTACTGGATAAAAACGGAAAAGCCTGTACGGATTACTATGAGGATATTTGGGAGGATGAGGGCTTCGTCGTATATAAGGAAAACGGAAAATATGGATTGCTGAACATAAGCACCAAAGAAAGAATCACTCCGGCGCACTACGATGACTTGTATGCTGTGAGTGAGGGATATATAATCTATAAGGCGGATGGAAAGTGTGGCTATTTGGATAGGTTTGGCAACGACAGATACAGTACGTATGACCATGTCTCGCGTTTCAGGAATGGCTACGCGATAGTCAAGAAAAAGGATAAGTTCGGGTATGTTGCAAGTGGTTATGGCGACCCTATACCTTGCGTTTATGAACATGCCACCCCTTTTAACGAGGAAGGCCTCGCCATCGTGAAAAAGGATGGGAAATGTGGCGTTATCAACGTGAAGGGTAAGACGATAGTGCCATTTAAATATGATGACATCAAGGTTGATGGGAAAAACATGTGCTTTAAAGTGAATATAGGGGGTAAGTGGAATGAGGGAGCGAAGTATGGCGTGGTTGGTTTTGATGGGAAAGAGATTGTCGCTCCACGCTATTCCGAGGAAAGGCTGCAAATTGAAATCGCGAAGTCCAAGATGGCTCATTCAAATGTCTTGGTGGCGCAACAACCTGAAAAAGTGGAAGATGAGGATGTATCGCCATTATCGGAGGTGGATGCAGACATCCCTTCAAGGGCATCGAAAAATAACGATTTGTATGCCTTTATCATCGCCAACGAGGATTATCCGAAGAAGAAAGTTCCTTTTGCCTTGAACGACGGCAGGGTGTTCAAGGAGTATTGCGTGAAAGCGTTGGGCGTGCCGACAAATCACGTAAAGTTGTACGAGAATGCCACAACAGGTCAGACGATATCATGCGTGGAGCAAATGAAGCAGGCGGCGATAGCCAACAATGGGAACGCAAATATCATTTTTTATTATGCCGGCCATGCCTTCCCTGACGAGGCAACCAAAAGCGCGTACTTGCTTCCTGTCGACGGCGACAGCAAAATCACAGCCACGGGATATAGCCTTGAGAAACTGTATCAAGAGTTGAACAGTGTTCGGTGCGCGTCTGTGCTTTGTTTTATTGATGCCTGTTTTTCGGGTGCCACTCGTGATGATGAGATGTTGCTTGAGGGTAGAGGCGTGGCCATCAAGGCAAAAGAGGCGGTGCCCCAGGGCAATATCGTCGTTTTCACTTCAGCCACAGGTGCTGAGACGGCGCATCAGTATCAGGAAAAGAAACATGGGCTGTTCACCTATTATTTGCTGAAGAGGCTGCAAGAAAGCAAAGGCAATGTTACCTTGGGCGAGTTGGCTGACTATGTGATAGATAACGTGAAACGCACTTCTTTCGATGTGAACGGCAAAATACAAACCCCTACAGTGATACCTTCAGCCGGAGTGCAGAACAAGTGGAGGAACTTTAAGCTTTAAGTGTGGATACGCGCATAGCCAAGGGGTAATCTTAGAGCCTCATCTTGGATTCCTCAAAAGGAATGGACACGTGATTTGACGATATTTTAATTCCACAAGGTTCGATTAAAAGCGCGTCATCACATCTGCGGTCTTGCGCATGTCGTTATTTTAATTCCAAATGGTTCGATTAAAAGATCGCTTGGCCCACATTCCCAACCTGCGACCATTGCCATTTCAATTCCACGTGGTTCGATTAAAAGGTATATCAATCCATTCGCCCAGGCTTCCTTTATGAAATTTCAATTCCAGATGGTTCGATTAAAAGAGACTTCCGAAATGACATCAACATGAACTTTGCCCAATTTCAATTCCAGATGGTTCGATTAAAAGCGCTTTCGCCGCCTGTCAGACCGCCAGTGTTGCCTATTTCAATTCCAGATGGTTCGATTAAAAGGCCAACACAAGGCCTATGATCACCCAAAGGATGGTGTATTTCAATTCCAGATGGTTCGATTAAAAGATTTTAGTTTTGTCCGCACAACGATAGCGTTATTGGATTTCAATTCCAGATGGTTCGATTAAAAGTCGTCCTTCCATTCGTTGTTATGCAGCTTGCCATCGAATTTCAATTCCAGATGGTTCGATTAAAAGTCATTGCATTGTGATTTCAGGGTAGCACTCAAAACAAATTTCAATTCCAGATGGTTCGATTAAAAGAGGAGTTCCGTTATTAGGTTTAACATCAGATGCGTTATTTCAATTCCAGATGGTTCGATTAAAAGTGTTTTCAAAGGCAGTTGTTTCGATTCCGAGCCATAATTTCAATTCCAGATGGTTCGATTAAAAGTAAATAATGTCGTCGGTGATGACTTTATTAGTCAAATTTCAATTCCAGATGGTTCGATTAAAAGCTCCCCTCGTTATGTCTAAATCTATTGCCAAAGCTATTTCAATTCCAGATGGTTCGATTAAAAGATCATACGAATCACCGAGCGGCAACTTCTCCTTATATATTTCAATTCCAGATGGTTCGATTAAAAGAAGTGTCAGACCTTGCAATTTCCGACATCGTTTCCGCATTTCAATTCCAGATGGTTCGATTAAAAGGAAATACTTGCGCAATGAGATTGCCAATCCTGCCACATTTCAATTCCAGATGGTTCGATTAAAAGAGGATGGTCGTTCTTGAACGATGATCTGATTACTTCATTTCAATTCCAGATGGTTCGATTAAAAGCAGCTTTCAACCATAAGTTTTTAAGCGCAACACCTGCATTTCAATTCCAGATGGTTCGATTAAAAGAACGCTTTCCCGATTTGAGAGATGTTTTTGAACACAATTTCAATTCCAGATGGTTCGATTAAAAGATTTTATCCAGACGGTGGCCAACAATAATCCTGATATTTCAATTCCAGATGGTTCGATTAAAAGCCTTATTTCAACACCGTTGGAAACTATGACTACAATCATTTCAATTCCAGATGGTTCGATTAAAAGGTGGATTCTTTTCGGCTTCGCCGAAGTGCTCCCTTGGATTTCAATTCCAGATGGTTCGATTAAAAGTTGCAAGTTTAAAACTTTTCTCATTGACATAACCTTTATTTCAATTCCAGATGGTTCGATTAAAAGAACACCCGGATGATGGCCCATTTGACAGCTACGGTATTTCAATTCCAGATGGTTCGATTAAAAGTGGCTATGTCAGCAATGACCATTGGTGCAGCCTAATTTCAATTCCAGATGGTTCGATTAAAAGATCTTGGCGAGCATTATAAGCGAAATGCTGCTCTATTTCAATTCCAGATGGTTCGATTAAAAGTAATCTTGGCGAGCATTATAAGCGAAATGCTGCTCTATTTCAATTCCAGATGGTTCGATTAAAAGGAACACCCGGATGATGGCCCATTTGACAGCTACGGATTTCAATTCCAGATGGTTCGATTAAAAGCCGATAGCGGCAAAGAAGTGAGGTCGGGAATTGCTATTTCAATTCCAGATGGTTCGATTAAAAGGCGCCACCTGCGGCGCGTGGTGTAACCGCTTTGCGGATTTCAATTCCAGATGGTTCGATTAAAAGCTGCATACTTGAAAGCCACGGCCAAAGCCTTGTTGCATTTCAATTCCAGATGGTTCGATTAAAAGTTGGCCATTGGGTGCATTGGCCACGAACGGACTACTATTTCAATTCCAGATGGTTCGATTAAAAGCTAAAAAATTACGCCTTTACTCATTAGGCGGTTAGTTATTTCAATTCCAGATGGTTCGATTAAAAGACGGCTTGCGGCTTCGCGTCTTATATAGATATGAATTTCAATTCCAGATGGTTCGATTAAAAGCATTGACCACAGCTCCTGCTTTGCCTGCAACAACTTATTTCAATTCCAGATGGTTCGATTAAAAGTACATCGCCACCGTTCCAATCTTAAAACCCTATTTTATTTCAATTCCAGATGGTTCGATTAAAAGCGACTAACTACACCGTTTCATCGACAAAGTCAACATTTATTTCAATTCCAGATGGTTCGATTAAAAGTTAGTGGCTCGTTACAATATAATGTTGATTCTCTTATTTCAATTCCAGATGGTTCGATTAAAAGTGTCTGTTCCTCCGCATGACCTTGATGTTGCTGCTACATTTCAATTCCAGATGGTTCGATTAAAAGATGTTGAGAAGGCTACAACTAATAAGTATCTTGATATTTCAATTCCAGATGGTTCGATTAAAAGATATTCGTGACATGGAATTTCCTTGCCTCTTTAAGCAATTTCAATTCCAGATGGTTCGATTAAAAGCATTCTTTCTACGATTATAGGAGTTGTTCCGTTGTAATTTCAATTCCAGATGGTTCGATTAAAAGTCATGACATAGTTCTTAGACTTATAAGGTATACCATATTTCAATTCCAGATGGTTCGATTAAAAGTATGCTCCGTATTGCCGAAGATATGAGTTTAGTAGAATTTCAATTCCAGATGGTTCGATTAAAAGCCACATTCATCAACAACAGGAACTTGTTCAACAACATATTTCAATTCCAGATGGTTCGATTAAAAGGGCTGTTCCGTCTCGTATCATTCAAGGTTCTCTTGAATTTCAATTCCAGATGGTTCGATTAAAAGGGCTAACTGACACAAATTTGGTTATCTCCTAAATTTATTTCAATTCCAGATGGTTCGATTAAAAGAGACAGCATTAGACAAAGTTGCACCTAAATCAGAGACATTTCAATTCCAGATGGTTCGATTAAAAGTGCTATCTTCCGTAGTGTCCTCGTGCGGTTGTATCAAATTTCAATTCCAGATGGTTCGATTAAAAGAGCACTTATTGCATTGATGATGTGCCTTTTCAGCATATTTCAATTCCAGATGGTTCGATTAAAAGATCACGTTTTGACAATCCGTAAGAAAAGCTTTACCAAATTTCAATTCCAGATGGTTCGATTAAAAGAAGCGGCGATGAAAGTGTTGTCGGCAATTTCGGTCAATTTCAATTCCAGATGGTTCGATTAAAAGAATGTTTTACCTTGAATAAAGTGTTAATGTTAATTTGATTTCAATTCCAGATGGTTCGATTAAAAGCCCTCCGTTGGTGAATCAGGTCCAGGCGTTGACTGGATTTCAATTCCAGATGGTTCGATTAAAAGATGGTCTGCACCGACTTGCGGAGGCTGACCTTGATGGATTTCAATTCCAGATGGTTCGATTAAAAGTTGTGGGGCAGGTTGTGGTAGACCTCGCAAAGCCTTATTTCAATTCCAGATGGTTCGATTAAAAGTGTTCTGCTACCCTTTACACGCAACGCCCTTCCCACATTTCAATTCCAGATGGTTCGATTAAAAGCTGCAAACCTACACTGGAAGCGTAGGAGCGCACATATTTCAATTCCAGATGGTTCGATTAAAAGCTTGACGGCCACCTCTTCCACAACTTCACCAACAAATTTCAATTCCAGATGGTTCGATTAAAAGGCAATGAGGAAGTCACCAATTACGAAATCCGAAATCAATTTCAATTCCAGATGGTTCGATTAAAAGAAAAGGACGCACAATCTAACCTGCAAGACAAAACAATTTCAATTCCAGATGGTTCGATTAAAAGAGGTGATGGTGTTCGCGGTCTTTCTGACCGTCTTTTATTTCAATTCCAGATGGTTCGATTAAAAGCCTCGGTCGGCCAGAAGGTCGAGGCGCAAATCTACATTTCAATTCCAGATGGTTCGATTAAAAGGACCGCTCACAAAAGGCCGTCGAAGCAATTCCCTTATTTCAATTCCAGATGGTTCGATTAAAAGTGAACACTTACACCAAGTACTGCCCGAATGTATTTGATTTCAATTCCAGATGGTTCGATTAAAAGAATAGGGCTTTCATGCTGGCCTCGTTTACCTCGGCTATTTCAATTCCAGATGGTTCGATTAAAAGCAAGACGAAACCGCGCAGAATTGTGGCTTCACGGATATTTCAATTCCAGATGGTTCGATTAAAAGGCCTTAACGATTGCCGCCTTGTCGCCTGCGGTCATATTTCAATTCCAGATGGTTCGATTAAAAGGGGATGCTTGAATTGTTTCCAGACCTCTCCGCCGAAATTTCAATTCCAGATGGTTCGATTAAAAGTTCATTTTTAAGTCTTGCCATTCCTGCTATGACTATATTTCAATTCCAGATGGTTCGATTAAAAGCTCTTTAGGCACTTACAACCAGAACTATATCACCGATTTCAATTCCAGATGGTTCGATTAAAAGGGCTTTTCGCTGGTCTGGCTTTGTTGCCTGTTCTTTATTTCAATTCCAGATGGTTCGATTAAAAGTAATTGCCCTATTTCCGTGGTACTGCATTTTGACGCGATTTCAATTCCAGATGGTTCGATTAAAAGCTGGTTTTGCAGGTCAATGATTGGATAATTCAATAATTTCAATTCCAGATGGTTCGATTAAAAGTTGTCTATCTTTTGTTGGATTTTATCTTTGAAACTCAATTTCAATTCCAGATGGTTCGATTAAAAGTTTTTCTGCGGAGTTCGCGGTTCCAGCACATTTGATTATTTCAATTCCAGATGGTTCGATTAAAAGGGGCAAGGAGAGTACCGCCAGCGAGTCGTACATGGATTTCAATTCCAGATGGTTCGATTAAAAGGAAGGGTGTGTTGGTGCCACAAGAGGAGGCGACTGAATTTCAATTCCAGATGGTTCGATTAAAAGAAGAATGCTACAAAACAGCTATCGCAATTGCACAAATTTCAATTCCAGATGGTTCGATTAAAAGAATGCCAGCCTGCAAAGGCAATCCGTCCCTGTCGTATTTCAATTCCAGATGGTTCGATTAAAAGTTCATTTTTAAGTCTTGCAGTCTCCGCTATGACTATATTTCAATTCCAGATGGTTCGATTAAAAGTCAGTATGCTCATTATGGCATTTATGCCACTGTTGAATTTCAATTCCAGATGGTTCGATTAAAAGCTGCTATTGCGTAACGCTTAACTTTGTAAGTCTTAAATTTCAATTCCAGATGGTTCGATTAAAAGCAGACCTCTATCCATTTCACCTTCAGCACATCGTCAATTTCAATTCCAGATGGTTCGATTAAAAGAGCACCAAGAGCGAATACACCGAGGAGAGCGTCCAGATTTCAATTCCAGATGGTTCGATTAAAAGATGCGAGGCAAGAACTATACGAATCAAATGACTTATTTCAATTCCAGATGGTTCGATTAAAAGCAAGTTATTGTCGACGATGCCAAAGGTTTATCCAAAATTTCAATTCCAGATGGTTCGATTAAAAGACATGGCTCAAAAGATACTTGAAGACTTAACTAAGATATTTCAATTCCAGATGGTTCGATTAAAAGCATTGCTTTAATTGGTTTAGTGTGTTACGCTTTAATCATTTCAATTCCAGATGGTTCGATTAAAAGCGTTTTTAATTTCCTGCGTGTTGCCATCATTCACGGATTTCAATTCCAGATGGTTCGATTAAAAGAATCTGTTGGGCTATAGCTTTAGCCGCTTCGCGTCATTTCAATTCCAGATGGTTCGATTAAAAGGCTTCTAACGTGTGAGCCGTAAACGCTTTCTTTGAATTTCAATTCCAGATGGTTCGATTAAAAGGCCCAACAGATTAAAGAGGCTATAAAGGCAAACGAATTTCAATTCCAGATGGTTCGATTAAAAGCCTCAAAAGACGGTTGATTTTATCCTCAACGACTTTATTTCAATTCCAGATGGTTCGATTAAAAGCGCACCGCGCCGCCATCAAACGCTCCAGCAACGCAAATTTCAATTCCAGATGGTTCGATTAAAAGTTTATGCCTACTTCATCCTCATAGAACGGAATCCAGATTTCAATTCCAGATGGTTCGATTAAAAGTTAAATTATGACTGCAAAAGAATTTAATCGAGACTTTATTTCAATTCCAGATGGTTCGATTAAAAGTAAAGTATCAAAGTTCACAACTCGTAGAGTTTGTTCAATTTCAATTCCAGATGGTTCGATTAAAAGCGACCAATGAAACTCACTGAACTTATGATCAACGATATTTCAATTCCAGATGGTTCGATTAAAAGCTCCGTTCATGAGTTTCAACATGCCCTGCGATTGAATTTCAATTCCAGATGGTTCGATTAAAAGCCCTCTTGGCGAAGACCTATGACATAATCATATCCTTATTTCAATTCCAGATGGTTCGATTAAAAGCTTGATCTTGTTGCCGTTGCCGTCATCCACTTCGTAATTTCAATTCCAGATGGTTCGATTAAAAGAGCTTTCATTCAATGAGAACTCATAACTTACATATATTTCAATTCCAGATGGTTCGATTAAAAGCTTCAAAAGAAGATGCTCTATGATCTTACCTACTTTATTTCAATTCCAGATGGTTCGATTAAAAGGAGAGACGAGAGCTCCACTTTGGCGGTACAAAACCAATTTCAATTCCAGATGGTTCGATTAAAAGGAAAAAGGTGAAGAAATCATCGTCACCACAAAGCAATTTCAATTCCAGATGGTTCGATTAAAAGTACTGCTGGGCGTAGTTGAGCTTGGTCTTGAGTTATTTCAATTCCAGATGGTTCGATTAAAAGGTAATAACTCACCGCTCGTGAGCCTTTCGATTTGGCTATTTCAATTCCAGATGGTTCGATTAAAAGTGTTTATCAAATCCAGAACCTGGTAATCCTTAATCTATTTCAATTCCAGATGGTTCGATTAAAAGATCGTGTTCGCCATCTGCGCACTGACAACTATTCTATTTCAATTCCAGATGGTTCGATTAAAAGATCCAAATCCAAATCCAAATCCAACACCCATATTAAATTTCAATTCCAGATGGTTCGATTAAAAGCCGCCGCGCGACATGGACAAGGGCGAGCTATACTAATTTCAATTCCAGATGGTTCGATTAAAAGATAGCTGTCCGGGTCCAGAAAGTTCTTTTCAAGCAAATTTCAATTCCAGATGGTTCGATTAAAAGTTTCCCTTCATCCTCTTGTATTCCGGCAGCGACTCAATTTCAATTCCAGATGGTTCGATTAAAAGTATCAAGCCATCGTACACCAGGACTGCGCACTATGTAATTTCAATTCCAGATGGTTCGATTAAAAGCAGACCTCTATCCATTTCACCTTCAGCACATCGTCAATTTCAATTCCAGATGGTTCGATTAAAAGTGCGATTTCGGTCATGGTGTAGGTGGTGGAGCTTAATTTCAATTCCAGATGGTTCGATTAAAAGATCACGCCAGCTGCCGGCCAACATCGCCGACATCGATTTCAATTCCAGATGGTTCGATTAAAAGAATCGTCAGCCGAGAAGAAGCGGATAATTGTACCAGATTTCAATTCCAGATGGTTCGATTAAAAGTCGCGCCAGTGTTGTTTGTCAGCGTAAATGTAGAGTATTTCAATTCCAGATGGTTCGATTAAAAGGTTCCCTCCTCGTTCATCTGCAATGTGTAGCCGCTTATTTCAATTCCAGATGGTTCGATTAAAAGTTCTGGTGCTGCCAAACACCACGTCGCAAGTCGAATTTCAATTCCAGATGGTTCGATTAAAAGAGGAACGAGCCATACGACATCAAGAAGGAGCTGATTAATTTCAATTCCAGATGGTTCGATTAAAAGAAAAGCGCGGTGAAGATACGGTGTTGCGCCCCGAGATATTTCAATTCCAGATGGTTCGATTAAAAGTGGCTTTGTTTCAAGGCTATGGTACAGAAATCCATCATTTCAATTCCAGATGGTTCGATTAAAAGGTCGGCCTTGGCCGCGATGTATCCGCCCGTCTTTCGGAATTTCAATTCCAGATGGTTCGATTAAAAGTCTATTTGGGCATCTTTCCTTTTTAGGCTTTCCGCTATTTCAATTCCAGATGGTTCGATTAAAAGATGGGAGGCAAACCGCAAGGTGCTCGATCTTGTGTTATTTCAATTCCAGATGGTTCGATTAAAAGGAAGAAGACACCCGAAAACCTGGACGACATCACCCTATTTCAATTCCAGATGGTTCGATTAAAAGTGTCGAAGGAATCACAACGAAGGGCGAGTAAGGGTATTTCAATTCCAGATGGTTCGATTAAAAGAATTTTTTGTTCAACAATCCATTTATCTGTTAACGGATTTCAATTCCAGATGGTTCGATTAAAAGTACCGCCGTCAGGTGTGAAGCACGAGTCAAAGCAAATTTCAATTCCAGATGGTTCGATTAAAAGGTGTCCCAGTCGCCGTCACCGTGCATCACGTCGGACATTTCAATTCCAGATGGTTCGATTAAAAGGAAAGGTTTGCCGTCACCACGATAACAAATAAGCCATTTCAATTCCAGATGGTTCGATTAAAAGTTCTTTTCAGTCACCGTCCATCCAGCGCGTTCAAACAATTTCAATTCCAGATGGTTCGATTAAAAGAACGGAACCTGACGAGCCTCCTGAACCTGCAATACCTATTTCAATTCCAGATGGTTCGATTAAAAGCATGGCTCAAAAGATTCTTGAAGACTTGACTAAAATATTTCAATTCCAGATGGTTCGATTAAAAGTCAAAGCCAAACGCATCTTGATATTGACCTAAATCGGATTTCAATTCCAGATGGTTCGATTAAAAGGAGCCAGCAGCCTATCGACTGAACGCGCACCAGCAAATTTCAATTCCAGATGGTTCGATTAAAAGTAAATTTTTCTGTCATTTTGTCATTATCTGACTTTTATTTCAATTCCAGATGGTTCGATTAAAAGTCATTTCCGCAAGTGACCATTGTATTGCCTTCTGGGAATTTCAATTCCAGATGGTTCGATTAAAAGACCAACACGGCGCGTCGAATGTCGGCATCAGCGCCTATTTCAATTCCAGATGGTTCGATTAAAAGCGTTCGACCTCCGCGCCGACCAAACCGAAGACGCCTATTTCAATTCCAGATGGTTCGATTAAAAGGCGGGAGGTTGGTGTCGGTCTCGTCCGATTTCTCTCATTTCAATTCCAGATGGTTCGATTAAAAGGGCTCGCCGTTTTTCGCCAGGAACCTCCGCAGGCAAATTTCAATTCCAGATGGTTCGATTAAAAGTGTCCTCGAACGAGTTGACCGAGCCGCCCAATGCCTATTTCAATTCCAGATGGTTCGATTAAAAGACGGAGCCGAAAGCGCGATGGAACTGCGCGACGCCTATTTCAATTCCAGATGGTTCGATTAAAAGCCCGCATGGTGTTTGCATTGTCCGATATGGACGACTATTTCAATTCCAGATGGTTCGATTAAAAGACATCTTCGGGTTGCCGTTCTCGTCGCGCTTGCCTGATTTCAATTCCAGATGGTTCGATTAAAAGCAAGAACGACAGCCGGAGAGTCGGCACAGAGAACACATTTCAATTCCAGATGGTTCGATTAAAAGGTCAGACAGGTATTCTTTCACATCGCTCATAGCCTCATTTCAATTCCAGATGGTTCGATTAAAAGGACCGCTTCACTGACTTCTTCCTTCGCGCCCAGGAAATTTCAATTCCAGATGGTTCGATTAAAAGGAGCCTGGCTTCTGGTCGTTGACAGGTGCGAATCCCGATTTCAATTCCAGATGGTTCGATTAAAAGTCTTGATGCCGATGGCTTTCAGTTTTTTGATGGTTTATTTCAATTCCAGATGGTTCGATTAAAAGACATTGACCGTGCAAAGAAGCACGGACGGTACCAACATTTCAATTCCAGATGGTTCGATTAAAAGCTCTGAAGGGGTGTTCCCGCTTCGCTTCGCCGTGACATTTCAATTCCAGATGGTTCGATTAAAAGCTCACGCCAGAACCTTGCCATCTGCACTCATGGCCAATTTCAATTCCAGATGGTTCGATTAAAAGCGCCTGCAAAGGCCTTGGCGAAGCCTCCCATCGACATTTCAATTCCAGATGGTTCGATTAAAAGGGAGGAGAATGGCCATGATGCGGGCGGAGGTGGCGGATTTCAATTCCAGATGGTTCGATTAAAAGAAAGAGTTTCCGCCCGATGTCTTGTTATCGTGACGCAATTTCAATTCCAGATGGTTCGATTAAAAGCGATATCGGAGTTATTGATGATAGAGTTCTTTACCGATTTCAATTCCAGATGGTTCGATTAAAAGTTTTGTTTCCTTTCCTGACGCAAGCTGTCATGTACGAATTTCAATTCCAGATGGTTCGATTAAAAGCTCAAAATCTCAATCTTTTAACCACCAATCTACGCCATTTCAATTCCAGATGGTTCGATTAAAAGATAACATCGGCGACATTGAATTAAGCAGCACACAAATTTCAATTCCAGATGGTTCGATTAAAAGGCAACATCGATGTAGTCGATGGTCAGGAAGAAAGGAATTTCAATTCCAGATGGTTCGATTAAAAGTGCCCATGATTTTGTCGGATTTGAAGATTTTGTCCAATTTCAATTCCAGATGGTTCGATTAAAAGAAGTGATTTTCACGTCCGACAAGTCGGCCACTGAAGCAATTTCAATTCCAGATGGTTCGATTAAAAGGGATGGCATTAATTTCATTCCGGGGCTTACTATCGGATTTCAATTCCAGATGGTTCGATTAAAAGAACCAAAGGGCTGTTTTTTTCATCCCCTATCCAGTATTTCAATTCCAGATGGTTCGATTAAAAGATTTCAACTAAGCATTGCGCCATGACAACCTACGAAATTTCAATTCCAGATGGTTCGATTAAAAGCACCGCTGGCCGGAACGAGGTCGGCGGCCTCGCCTTATTTCAATTCCAGATGGTTCGATTAAAAGGCAAAAAGCGAAGACCATTGCGGACGCCTATCTATCATTTCAATTCCAGATGGTTCGATTAAAAGGTCCAGGTTCTTCAGCGATTCGGCGTTGATTTGCTATTTCAATTCCAGATGGTTCGATTAAAAGACATCGAAGGCTCCTACCAGTCGGACACCATACCGCATTTCAATTCCAGATGGTTCGATTAAAAGCTGACACCCTGCCGGGGTTTTCTGTTACCCACCGCAATTTCAATTCCAGATGGTTCGATTAAAAGATTAGCTCTGTTTCTTTCATATTCGATGTATGGATTATTTCAATTCCAGATGGTTCGATTAAAAGACGAACAGCCCATTGACTGCGTGATATGGGTGCCGGATTTCAATTCCAGATGGTTCGATTAAAAGATTCTTTAAACGGTTGCGCATTCAGGTCAAACGTGCATTTCAATTCCAGATGGTTCGATTAAAAGCAGAAGATATGAGTTATGTGGATGGTGAGGAAGATATTTCAATTCCAGATGGTTCGATTAAAAGTGGCATCGGCCAAAATCTCAATGTATTCCCTTTTCAGATTTCAATTCCAGATGGTTCGATTAAAAGTACACGTCGTAAGTTAGCTAAACGTTTGTCGAAGATATTTCAATTCCAGATGGTTCGATTAAAAGTAGGTTTGCTTGCGTATGCAAAGTGTTATTGCGACATTTCAATTCCAGATGGTTCGATTAAAAGTTGGCGCCGTCGGAAGACTGTTTCTTTTCGTCGCCCAATTTCAATTCCAGATGGTTCGATTAAAAGTGGCTCTCAAAAGTGACGGTTATGAGTATTGCACTATTTCAATTCCAGATGGTTCGATTAAAAGTAACAAGATACTTCGACATAACGTCTTCAACAGGAAATTTCAATTCCAGATGGTTCGATTAAAAGTTGGCAGGATAACAAAGTGCTTTACAAACAAATGTGATTTCAATTCCAGATGGTTCGATTAAAAGGGTTTTTGGTTCCTCATTGGCGAGTTTTATAAGCATATTTCAATTCCAGATGGTTCGATTAAAAGTTGGTGTCTCATGACAAGGTAGGCGTATTCGCGTCTATTTCAATTCCAGATGGTTCGATTAAAAGAGCATCTGGAGGTCGCCGTCGGTGAGTTTGACATTCATTTCAATTCCAGATGGTTCGATTAAAAGGATAAATACCTATACTAATAGTAAGTGCTTGTATCGATTTCAATTCCAGATGGTTCGATTAAAAGCAGGAATACGAACACCTGCAGTAGGGGTAACGTTATTTCAATTCCAGATGGTTCGATTAAAAGCAACATCACCATCTTCAAAGCCCTCGGCCTCCACTATATTTCAATTCCAGATGGTTCGATTAAAAGGTGTATGCCTTGAGTTGTTCGATGGAGGTGTCCTCATTTCAATTCCAGATGGTTCGATTAAAAGTTAGGCTTGTTGGCATATGCAAAGTGTTATTGTGACATTTCAATTCCAGATGGTTCGATTAAAAGGGTTATGTTGTCGTCAATGACAGAGTGTGTCCGTATATTTCAATTCCAGATGGTTCGATTAAAAGCTCATAAGAATAGTACAACTTACGCTGATAGTATCGATTTCAATTCCAGATGGTTCGATTAAAAGTATTCGGGTGTGTATACTGGTTACATTATCCGTTAATTTCAATTCCAGATGGTTCGATTAAAAGATCGCAGTAGGTCAGAGTATCAAATAGAATGAAATATTTCAATTCCAGATGGTTCGATTAAAAGATCAATCGTAAAGTATTATCCCAAAACGGACGCGAATTTCAATTCCAGATGGTTCGATTAAAAGTTTTCCTGCTTATCTGAATAGAATAACCTTTGATATATTTCAATTCCAGATGGTTCGATTAAAAGCGATGAACTCAATCGTAAAGTCTCTGTTGTTGTTGGATTTCAATTCCAGATGGTTCGATTAAAAGTGTGTCAGGTGACATTGCTTTCCCCAGCGTCATTGCATTTCAATTCCAGATGGTTCGATTAAAAGACTATCCTCAATCTCGAAAACGCTGGTCTTTCACATATTTCAATTCCAGATGGTTCGATTAAAAGACTACTTAACTGGTACTGTTAAATTTAATCTTACTACATTTCAATTCCAGATGGTTCGATTAAAAGAGTTACGGTCGAAGTAATGTTGGGTAGCATTGTCATATTTCAATTCCAGATGGTTCGATTAAAAGCCGTTGACATCGACGACTTTGTCCCGCTGATTTTCAATCTGGTAACGGTTGATTTCAGCGGGACAAAAGTACTAAAAAATCGTCGATGTGCAATTGTATATTTTTCGTGGAGTTTCGACAACTCTATATCTTTTTGATTTTCAACATGTCAAAGAACACGATTTATTATTATGCCCTCAGCTTCTTCCGAAAGCCTGAGGTTCGACAACTTTAGCTATAGAAAGACATCGGTGTCGGATCGTTCTTTCCCAACGATTTCCTTGTTCATCCATTTCGTGGCTTCGTTGCTGAAAATGATGAGACTGTCCGATTCCACATCCATGATTTTTTTCGCTTTCGACTTCAATTCGGTCAGTTTCACTTCCGAGATCTCTCCCTCAAAAACGGAGTTTTGTATCCAATTCAAATATTGGCGGCATAGTTTCAACATCTTGCCGACACGCTTTTCTCCAATGTCATACACCAATATCACATACATGGCTTAATGGTTTTTACCACCACATTTTCAACGGTTCGTATTCTTCAATCTCCAATAAATGCTTGCATAGTTTATAACATTCCAACTTGATGAGATGCTTGTAGCTCACACTTCGCCCCAATTTCCTGTGTTGAATGGTCTCGTTCAGTTTTTCTTCAAAGTTTCTGACGAAAATCTTTCTTCCTTCCTCGTTCAGCAGGCAACGGTTCAGCTTCTTGTCGAAGTGTTTTTCTTGTATCTCCTTCTTATTTAATACCTTGAAGATGATTCTGTCCACGATGACGGGCTTGAAGATTTCAGACAGGTCGAGGCATAATGAGTAACGCCTTTCGCCTGGAGTGTGAAGATAGCTGATGGTGGGGTTGAGTTGGGTCTGATGGATAGCTCGCAAACATTGCGAGTAGCACATCATATTGCCAAATGAAATCAAGGCATTCACCTCGTTCTGAGGCGGTTGCTTGCTGCGGCCTTCCATTTGGAAATCGTTCAATATCAAATCAAAAGCTTCATAATAACTCATGCGGATGTTGCCTTCCATGCCCATCAGTTCGTCAATCTCGGTGGTGCCTGAGATGCCTTCGGCGAGGTTGTTGATGCGCTCAATTTGTGGACTCAGGTCTTTTCCGCGACGGTCGTAGTAATTCAGATTCTTGAGCATGTTGGCGGCGGCACCTTCGATGAATTTTTGCGCCAAGGCCACGCGTTTCTTCTTGTTTTGGTAGAAAGCGGTCTGGGCCAGCAGCATCCGTCCCGAAAGCAAACCGTCGCGAGGCATGAACGAGCCGGTGTAGTTCTCGTAATAGTCAAAGAAATGAACGGCAACGTCTTTCTGCCCCAGAAAGTTGAATAGGGCACTGTTGGCGCGCAACGAGCCGAAGGCATACAATTCGCCGACATCCTCCACGGGCAGGTAGCGCGGTTGCAAAGGATGTATGAAATCTCCATTGTCATTCACCTCGTATGGCGTGAATTTCAGTGTGTTGTCCTTACGCTCCAACACGCCGGGATTGAACAGGTAATAGGTCTTTTTCATGTGTTTTCCTCCTCTCCGACATAACAAAAATCATAATAACTGCATTTGTGACAGATGTCTTTCTTTTCGAGCGGGGGACAGGCTTCACTTTCAATAACTTCCTTGATTTTCTGTTCCGTCTCCTTGATGGTTTCTCGGTCCACATCGCTCAAAAAGACCTCTGAAGTCTTACGCAGTTTTGGGTATTCCAATATCCCGCTAACGCCTTCAATGCCATTGCGCTCAAAGACATAGAGATAGTATTTCAACTGCCATTCGTGCGCCCGCTCCACCTTGTCCGACTTCTTGATTTCGTGGATCACTTTTCGTTTCGCATCGTAAGAATCCACCTTGATGCCGTCAATCTCAATTTCTTCGTAGCGTTCCGAGCGTTGCGGGTAACTTTCCTCGTGAATCAGTTTGCCAGCATACACCAAATCCGAATTATGCTCCATATTGATGCCGTTGGCGAAGAGCCAGAGTTTGCGATGGCAAACCTGAAAGTAGTTGAAGTGTGTGCCGGTGATTTGCATAGAATAAAATGAATTAGAAGGTTATAAAAACACATCGTCTTTTTCTTGCATAAAATCTATACCGATTTCAAAATTATAAAAACCGGTTCGAATAACTTTAATTCTTTCCAAATCTCCTTTTACAAATACTTCAAACGTGTCTACACGATGGTATTTTTCGCCTTGTTTTACTATGTATACAGGTAATTCAATGGAGTTTGCAATTTTCCATGCTTGAAATGATAGTTTATCCCAATACTTTTGTGGTGGTGGTGAAACAAAAACTGTTTCTGAAGCATCAATGTTTCGACTTCTCCAGAAGATGGTTTCTTCATCATCAGCCTCTATTTTTTGCTGAGGATTGATTAACCAGTTATAAATGAAGTGTTCCTTAAGTAATTTGGCATTTGAAATTGCTGATTCAGAGAAATTGAAATCTTGGGCATAGACACTATTGATGAAATCTACCAACTTTTGCGCAGAGTAACCATGCGGTTGTAGTAATTCAATCGTTTGGATCAAAGCATCACAAGGTTTCCATTTTTTTTCTTTTAAGTCAAAAGAACCATAGGGCGCAGGATACAAGTTGTTGTTTTTTTGTGGTATAACTACATGTAATTCTCCAATCTTGTTTTTGTCAAAACGGCATAGCCTTCCCGCTCGTTGTGTCAACCTGTCAATCGGACAAATGTCAGAAATCATAAAATCAGCACTTATGTTAATGCTCATTTCACCAATTTGGGTCATGATGGCAATGCCGTTAGCAAGATTCTCTTCCCAAGCCTTTTTCCCTAAAGCGGCTATTAGTTCGTCTTCTTTTCTTTTTTTGTCTGGTTCGGTGAATCTCGAATGATAGAGTATTGGATTGATGTCTGGACAGTTTTGTTCTTTAAACCAGTTATAAATACTTGTCGCCTTATCAACTGTATTTGCATAAATAATAGCATTCTTTTTTTCAATACATTGATAAAGGATGTCTTCAAGGTCATTTAAATCGTCATACTTGATAATGCTTTTCACTTGAAATCGTTCTCTTTCGTTGTCTGAGTTGTCTTCAATGATTCCGTTAATCTTGTATCCTGATTTTTGATACATTTTGACGGATGATTCTGGCAACGATGCACTCATAATCAATACTGGGACTTTGAATTCGTGAAGGATTTCTAACAGTACCAGAATGTTTGCCAAAGTAAAATCATCGTAAAAGTCGGCTTCATCAATAACAAGGCAAGAGTTTGCAAGGTTGAAGCCTATCAAATGGTGGTCTTCTCTGGTCAATGTCAAAGCGGTCAGCAAATGGTCTATGGTGCAAACTGTTATTGGTGTTTCCAATAGTCTTGCAAATTCATGAACTTTGCTGGCATAGTCATAGTCCATGTTGCCTTCGTTAATCTCGTTTTGAAGTTTTGAGAACCAAGCACTTGAATGGTATAATCCTGTATCGGAGAGACTTTCTGACACATTAATCGCTAAAGCATTGGAAGTAAACCTTGTGGGCATTGCAATAATCAAACGTGCAGCACGATTATTCTCTATTTGTTTTGATGCCCATAGCAAGGAAGCATCGGTTTTGCCTGCTCCAGTAGGCGCTCGAACAAGAAGCAAGTCCTTGTTCCAATAACACTCTATTAGTTCCTGTACACCGCGTTTTTCAGCATAAGGAAAATTGTACTTGAATGAGGTAATGTCAGGAACTCTTTTCCCTTCTTCTTTCGCACTTGCCCTGTGGTCTGCCAATTGCAACAGACCTCGGAGCCCTGCGTATTCGTAAAAACTCTTTGCGGTTTCAGCAAGCGAGTCTTTTTCAATAATGCGGTTCGATTCTTTTCTAATTTCGTTCCAAAAAGGTTCCACACCTTCATTCTTCCATCTGTTTTCAAATGCAAAACCTAACTTTGAATGATGCGCAGCGATAGCGCATTGCAAAGCCAAAGGCATGTTTTTATTGGCGTTTTGGACAAGCGATTGGAATTCGTGTCGTATTCCCGCCTTCATAATATTTGCACCTATTGGATTTGCCTGACATCCTTTTTCTTTTTGGTCAAGAAATACTTTGTAATCTTTTTGGCAAGCATCTTGCCATTTGCGACTTTTTTTCCCGTCGTCGTGTAATCTACAGACAACTTCTAATCGTTTCCGTAAATCTTTACTGGCAATATCATGGTACTTTTGGGGTACAAATGGTACTGTTGACAATATCATAGCAGCCTCCGATACTACATTGGAAACATGTTGCTCCAATGTAATACCGGAAGGTTTGGCCAATATGATATTGCTTTCCTGATTCATTAATTACTCGGCTTGTGTAAATGCTTGTGCAAATGTTTTGACGCTATTGTCGTCGCCAGCAGGGTTATACAGCGGGTTGTCATTTAGAAACTCCAAGGCTTCTTTGTAGGCTTTTGCTACTGTCTTATCAGTTTTGTCGTCACCGATAAAGTACTTCGCATTTCTTTCTTTTAGTTCTGCAAGAATGTTGCTCCTTTCGGGTTCATCTGCCGTAAAATAGCGACAAGCTTTTCTGCTTAAAACGGTATCAAAAACGATTATCACTTGCTGTGGTTCACCACAAACAGCATTTCGGGCTTGGTTTGCATAGTCATTCATGTATCTTGTTGCCTCAAGATAAAGTTTTGCCCTGCGTTTGCGTTCTGAATCCTTTGCATGTTTGATGTATTTTGTGTCGATGTTGAATCCTCCTTCATATTTGAATACTTTTGTGATGCTAAGTGTCGTAACATCCAAAAAGAAATTCATGTTCATCAAATCAGATTGACTGAACTCTTTAGTGGCTAATGCCTGCTCTTTTGCTTCTTCTGAATTGTCGTTTTTTACCCTGACAAGAAGGTCGTTTTTCACTTCGCTTTCTTTCATTGCCACTGCAGGTGTAACAGAAAGAGGAGCGGTTCTCCTACCAGAATAATTCCCAGCCGATGGATGCATGAAGCCTCCCAAGTCGGCTCTTAAATCTTTTTCGATTTGATTTGTTGTGCCATCACCAGTTGAAACGAAGGTGTCTTCTTTGTTTGGATCATCCATGTTCAGACGGTCAATTGCTGAAAACAAGACATGACGTTGCATTTGCCCAGAAACATAAACTCTGCCATCTGGACGTCTTTTGATTGAACCAGCGTTTCCCAGTAGTTTTTCTCCTCCATTTGCGATATGATTTTCGAATGGAGCCAATGCTGAAACTAAAATTCCTTTGATTTCCATATTATTATAGTTTAAATGTTGCTTAAATCTTCATTCTCAAATTCATTTTCTCCCAATTCTTGCGTAACTTCCTTGGGTTGGGCTTCGCTTTCTTTTTTGTTTTTGATTCTTGAAAAAGCGATTAACAGGTTTTTCGCATTTTCAAGTTCCAATTCTCCACTTGCAGTTTTCTCCATAAAAAGAGTAGCAGATTCTGGCGCATCAAGATTGGATAATCTTCCAGCGCGTGTGACGGCTTGTGCAATTAAAGCATCGCCAGATTTTGCAGAGAAAATTGAACTTTCAAGTTCCACCAACACTTTGGCTTTTGCTTTTCGGATTTCATCCCAGTTGTTGTTGCCAACTTCGTTTTTTGCTGCAAAATATGCAGTTTGGTTTAGCCATCTGCCTAATGATTTTGCCGATGACACTACGTTAGGATCTATTTTTGCCATTTTCGTAAAATATGTGATTAATAATAATTCTATTTGAGTTGGATATTCGCCTCTAAAGGATAAAAAATTGCTAAAAGCAGAAGGATTGAACAAAAGCAGAAACCGACTTGTAAGCAAGTCAAATTTTTGATATTCAGTGCTTTTTGAAGTCCTTTTTTCGTTATACAATTCTGTGTAATAAATACTATCAACAATTGATTTCAGTTTTGACTTCTTTGCCAATTCCACGACATAATGATTGTATGTATAAGTTGACGCATTACCGTATTGAATCATATAAAACGTAGCATCTTTCAAACTATCCAAAACATGTTGGGCGAGAGCGGAAACTTCGCTTTCTTTGGACATCTCACCTATTGCTCCAAGCAAGGCGATACTGCCCATAGAACTGCTGCGAGGAGGGTTGGGGAAATTGCCCTGAAAGATTTTTGGTCGTTTAGGCTCAAATTTCCCCTTGTTTTCAACCACATTACCAATCATTAAATCACTTTCAAGTTGTTGAATCCGCATCCGCTTAAACAATTTGATAAAATCAATCATTTCTTCTAAAGGAATATCGGGGATAATGCAGACATTTGAAAAACTAATTCTGTCTTGAAGACAAGGTTTTATCATTGTCAACGAAGTAACCAAAGCCAGCCCTTGTTCATATACACTACATGTTGGTTTCCCACGTCCGACATTTTTTTCAGAGAAAGAACAAAATTCTCCTACAATAGGCATTGACGACATGGTCAATCCACCGCAAGAACAATCTAATTCTTTTGAATCATTCAAGAAATCTTCTGCCGATTTGTATAACTTGGAAGCCTGCATGTCAGAAGAAATGATGTTTGAGGCAAGAAATTTGTAGTTTTTCGCATTGTTTTTCTCGCCAGCAAAACGATATTTAACTCTTTTTTTCTGCACATAGTCTTCTGCTGGCTCCACACAAAAAGCACTCAAACCGTTTTTGATTTCTTTAGTTATTTGATTTGCCGTTATTTCAGAAATGCTTTCTAAATGGTTCTCAACTACAAGTAAAGCCTGTGCATATCTTATGTATGGATGTATGTGTGTCATAGTGATTCAATTTTAACGTCAACCCAACCTTCATTGTTGCCCAAGTATCCAATGTTGTTAAATTGAACATTTTGGGTCAGTAACAACAATAAATACTTATTCATCGACAATTTGAGTTTAAAGACACCGTCAAGGGAAACATATTCCCTTTTGGTAGGCGAACTATAGTAATACGGATAACTACCAATATTCTTTTTAAACCAGACGTCTTTTTCTTTCTCTTTGTCTGCTGATTTTAAATCGGTATTGTCAATCTCATTAAAAGCCTGGTATTTTGGGGCAATGATACGATAATCGGCATTTCTGCACCCGTTGATATGTTTATTTGAATCAGACCTTCTGAAATTTCTACTCCATAAATCATCGTAGAAACAGACCCCTTTAAATTTGTCAATTTCAATGTCACCATCTATTTCAAAGTATTCCATAAGCAAAGGTTGAAATGTTGATCCGCTATACTTGTCTTTGAAATCAACTTTTTGTTTCTGTCGTACCTTTTTCAATTCTTTATACAATTGTTTTCTATCGGCAGAATCAATATGCCAACCCAATATATTCTCAAACAAGCCGCAAAGCATCTTTTTGTCTGGCTTTTTTAGTGTTTTGTAATAAGAACCCGGCATGTCACTTACCATTGACAATGGAGCCAATGGAAGTATGCTTAACAATGCTTGTGCATCTATGGTTGGTTTTTCTTTTAATAATGATAGGTTGATGGTATTCATATAGATGAAAATTGTTCAATTATTGATAAGCATCAAATTATGATATGATTTATTCCGCAAACATACATATTTCTCCAAAAATCCTCAAATCTTTTTCCCTTTAAACTATTCCCAAACATCCAAACCCCTGTCCATTTCCTTCGCCCAAGCCACATTCATAGGCGATTCTTAATAGTGCTTCTGGACAGCGAAGGGTGAGTTTACACATAAAGCCTCGAACTTTCGTTTCTTGAGGCGTGTCAGCCTTGATGGTCACGAGGGCGGATTTCGGGTTGGTTAATGCTTCAAAATCCAATCTTCTTTCTCCTTCGTATGGGCATCCGTAAAAGGCTTCGTATTTGTTGATCAAGTTCTGCAACATGCGTTCCTTAACCCATGGAGCGGTCTTGAACTCTTCTCCGTCTTTCGGATAGCAATCTCGACCAAGAGCATCTTTTTGACTTACCGAAATGGGGGAGAGGGCATCAAATGTCATACTGTCCGTATAATCAAAGGAAGGTAGAAGCTCTATGCCACACACTTCAAATTGAACCCTCGATTGTTTGTTACCCACTTCAATCATCCTGTTTTGAAACAATCCTTCGATGAATTGTTGTGTGGATTTTTCGGGTAGGAAACTGATTTGCCATTCCACTTGGTCAGAGAGTAATTCCAATTGGTTCGATTGTTTGATTAGCCGTGGTTTTTGGGGAAAGAGTCGTGAAAAGGTAAACAACTTGAAAATGTAGCCGCTTTCCGTATGGAAGCCGTTCTCGTGCAGCCATGTAGCAAATTCTTTGTCACTGCTTGCAAAAATGCGATATACGGCAGCGGATAGCTCGTATTGGTAATTTAGCGGAAGCTTTCTTCCAAAAACACCCTCATTGACTTTCAATGTGATTTTGAATCTCATACCGTGATTGTATTGTTTTCGACTGCAAAATTAGCAATCCGTAGTGACAACTTTTGACACAAGATGAAATTTTTTTGAAAAAACACTATTTTTGCAAAAAAAATGTCATGGACCAACCTAAAATTGAACGCTTGCTTCGCTTGATGCAATATCTCTCAGGGAATGTTTATTATTCTATTGATGATTTGTCGGAGAAACTGGGACTTTCGCGACGTACCATTTACCGCTATATCGACACTTTCAAGGATGCCGGGTTTGTCGTGCAAAAAACAAATGATGGGATGTTTCGCATGGCAAACACTCGAAACAGCGATATAGATTTGAGCAAGATAGTCTATTTTTCTGAAGAAGAAGCTTTTGTGGTCAACAATTTGATAGATTCCCTCGATGATACCAATGTCTTGAAGCGTGAGTTGAAACTCAAGCTATCTGCTGTTTATGAATCAACCAACATTGGGAAATACACTATAAATAAAGGTGCCTCAAAAACGATTGGAGATTTGGCAGCGGCGATTAAAAACAAGAGGACAGTAGTGCTGCATCAGTACTCTTCCTCGCGTTCCAATAGGGTGAAAGACTATCAAGTGGAACCATATAGTTTCACTACCAATTATATAGATGTTTGGGCATTTGATGTAAGCGACATGCAAAACAAGACATTCAAAGTGGCCAGAATCGGAGAAGTGGAGGTTTTGGATAAAAACTGGGTCAATGAATCGGTACATCAGGAAGAGCCGACGGATTCTTTTCGCAGTCACTCAAACCAAGCGTTTCATGTGAAGTTGAGGCTTACTCAGGTTGCCAAAACCGAATGGTCGAAGAATTTCCTCTTACAGCAAGAGAGATAAGACAGGACAACGATGGCTGGTATTACGAAGGGGAGGTGCGAAGCATGGAAGGCATTGGCCGATTTGTATTGGGGTTGCCAGAGCAAATTCTCATCCTTGAAGGAGAGGAAGTGCGACAATATGTGAAGGAGAAGGCAAATTACATCCTTGGTAATATGTAATTGTAAAAGCATTTGTTTTGGGGAATAAAGTGTACCCCTTTTCATGCCCATTGCTGTTTCAGAGGTACAAGTTATTTGAAAGCAATTCACAACGGCCTGGCCATCTAACTTGCTTCATGCCCTGTTGTTTCAAAGAGCAAAGATACAAGTTATTTGAAAGCAATTCACAACGCATTAACTGTCTCTATCGCCAACCGCGAAGCTCTAACTAATCCACACACTTTCAAGATTATCAAGAATGAATGAGCATGTAAAAGCAATGTCAAGAAAAGAATTGGCAGATCGCCTTGGCGGGTCGGTTCGATCATTGAGTCGCTGAATAAAGCCATCATATCGATGGCTGGAAGAGGCTGGATATAGGAAGTATCAGAAAGTCTTTACCCCGCACCAGGTGAAGATTATACTCGACCATCTGGAATAATTTTCGTTTGGCATTGTCAAAATTTGACAATATTAAGTATCTTTGCGGCGCAAAAACAGATGAGCCATGGAAACCATCACCATCACATTCAACCCAAACAGCCAATTTGCCGCTAGCGTCGAGGCCTTCCTGAAGACCGTGCCAAGAGGCGTGAAGGTCAGCAAAAGTGTGAAGCCTTCCCGCAAGCACCTAACCGAAAAGGAACGCATCATCGCCAATATCACCAAAGGGATGCAACAAGCCCTTGACATGGCCAAAAAGCCGCACAAGACCTACACCGCAGACGAACTCGTAGCCTCGATATTCGATGATTAGGTTTGAGCAGACACCAGTATTCAAAAGCGATGCCAAGAAACTTGGTAAGCGATACCCATCGTTTAAAGACGACTTTAAGGACCTTGTCAAGTCGCTCGCAAAAAACCCGGAACAGGGAACGAAACTTGTGGGCGGATTCCGCAAGATACGCATGGCCATCACCTCAAAGGGAAAAGGAAAGAGCGGCGGCGCAAGGGTTATCACCATCAATTGCCTCGTGAGCGCCGGCGATGGTGTGGTGACTTTCGTCGACGTGTATGACAAAAGCGAAAAAGAGAGCATCACTGCAAAGGAAATTAAGGCAGCCTGGGACAGCCTGAAAAAATGACAAAATTCCCCATGTCGGGAATTTCCCACTTTCTTTCCCTCAATTTTTTAAAAAGACCGAATTTTCTGCTTGACTTTTACAAAGACACACGAAGCCTTGCCGCGAGGGAGGTTTTTTGTGCCTCCACCCTTGCCCTCCCACGGAGGGGGTAGTTTCAAAGAACAAAGATGCAAGTTATTTGAAAGCAATTCGCAACTGTTCCATTATAATTTTTCCTAATTCATTCAGAAAACCGAAAAATTCCTACTTTTGCCTCCATAAACCCTCAAATCCTGACAAAAAGAACAGAAAAATGCATATCCAGGAAGAAGCATCGCGCTGCCTGCTGTGTGCCGATGCACCTTGCGGCAAAGTCTGCAAAAACGGTGACCCTGCCCGCACCATTCGGGCCATCCGGTTCGGCAACGAGGCCATTGCCGGCCAATGGGTCGAGAACTGTAGCGAGGCGGAGTTGCAAGCTGCCGAAGCGGCTTGCATCCATTATGACAGACCTATCCGCATCAGGGAACTGGCAGCCGCCGTAAAAGGTTCGCGGCCCCAACAAAAACTACCCAGCCTCGCCATTGACTTCTGTGGCTTGCCTTGCGAGAGTCCTTTCTTCCTTGCCTCGTCGGCCATCTGCACCAATTATGAGATGGTGGCACGTGCCTTTGAAGCAGGATGGGCGGGTGTATTTTACAAGACCATCTGCATGGAGGACATTCAAGAGGTGTCGCCACGTTTCGATGCTGTGTACGATAGCGGTAATCACGGAAACTTCTTCGCTTTCCGCAATATGGAGCAGTTGAGCGAGAACCCCGTGGTGATGGACTTCGATATCCTGCGGAGACTGAAACAGAATTATCCCACGAAGGTGGTTGTTGCCAGTATCATGGGGCAGAACGAAGAAGACTGGATTAATCTGGCCAAGATGGCCGAGGAAGCTGGCTGCGATGCGGTGGAGCTCAACTATTCCTGTCCGCAGATGCGCCAGACGGGTATGGGCAGCGATGTGGGACAAGACCCCGAGTTGGTCACTTTCTTCACGGCATACGTCAAGCGCAGTGTGAAGATACCCGTCATCCCCAAGATGACACCCAACATCGCCCATATCTCAAATCCAGCCATGGGTGCCTATTTTGCAGGAGCTGACGCCATCTCTGCCATCAATACCATCAAAAGTGTGACACTGGGTGAAGGCTCTGAGGTGAGCGGTTGCCAGACCGGTTTCGGACTTTCGGGACGTGCCGTCAAGCCCATTGCCTTGCGCCATATTCTGGCCATGGTCAAGAATCCCATTATGAAGAACATTCAGTACAGCGGCATTGGCGGCATCGAGACGTGGCGCGACGCGCTGGAATTCATCCAGTTGGGCTGCCGAAACGTGCAGGTGTGCACCGCTGTGATGCAGTATGGCTATCGTATCATTGATGACATGATTCTGGGTTTGCAGCATTATATGGCTGAGAGGGGCATCGAGCACGTTGACGATTTGGTTGGTGAATTGCTGCCCAAGTTCTATCTGCCCACCAACCTCGACCGCGACACCATCGTGTATCCTACCTTCAATCGTGAGAAATGCATTGGGTGCGGTCGCTGCTACACTTCATGCCAAGACGGCGGCCATCAAGCCATTACCTTCGATTACGACCTACGTCAGCCCCATCTCGATGGAAAACGTTGTGTGGGCTGCCACCTCTGCCGACTGGTTTGCCCTGTGGGTGCCATCGGCACGGCCAAACGCATTACGAAGCGGGATAAGCCAAGCTAAACTGGATGGTGAACAAGATATATTGAAAGAAACGCTGTTTTCTTTATCTCAATTCCAACAAAGCAACATTCTCCACATGTTGCGTGTGCGGGAACATATCAACAGGCTGCACAGCCATCACTTTGTAGGCTGAGTCAAGCAGTTGTAAGTCACGGGCTTGTGTGGCGGGGTTGCAGCTGACATAGACGATTTTCTTCGCGCGGATTTTCAGCAGTTGTTCGACTACCTTTTCGGCCATGCCTGCACGCGGCGGGTCGGTGACGATGAGGTCGGGCGTGCCGTTGGTCGTGATGAAGTCGTCGGTGAAGACCTTGGCCATGTCGCCGGCATAGAAGGTGCAGTTGGTGATGCCGTTGATTTCAGCGTTCACCTTGGCATCCTCGATGGCGGCCTCCACGTACTCGATGCCGACCACTTTCTTCACGAAACGCGAGAAATACTGGGCGATGGTGCCAGTGCCGGTGTAGAGGTCATACATCAGCTCGTCGCCTTGCACATTGGCGAGGTCAAAGGCAGTTTTGTACAACCTTTCCGCCTGATAGACATTGGTTTGGAAGAACGATACCGGCCCAATGCGGAACTTCAGGTCGTCGAAACCTGGTCGGGGAGAGGCCATCGTCTCGATGAGGTAAGGCTCACCTTTCAGGCATTCAAAGGGCAGGTCGTTGATGATGTCGTTGAGTTTCGGGTTGATGACTAAAAGCAGGGAGACGATTTGCGGGAAAGCCATTTCCAAAGCGGGCATCAGTTCGTGGCGCACGATGGCGTTCTCTTCGCCGATAACGAGGATGACCATGAACTCGCCTTTCGAGTTGCAGCGGATGACGAGGTTGCGCATCAGTCCTTCGTGGGCGCGGAAGTTGTAGTAGGGGAGATGCCGCTCCAACGTGAATCGCCTGACAAACAAACGGATGTCGTTCGACGGATCGGCTTGCAGGTGGCATTTTTCGATGTCAACCACGCGGTCGAAGAGTTGGGGCAGATGAAAACCGAGACCTTTGCAGTATTCTTCGTCGTGGGTACCAATGGGTGCGCCGTCGGTGAGCCATTTGCGGTTCGAGAAGGTGTATTCCAACTTGTTGCGGTAGGCAAACTGCTTCTCGCAACCCAAAATCGGACGGATTTCAGGATACTCGATTTTCCCGATGCGGTCGAAATTGTCCTTCACCTGCTTCTGCTTGTAGTATGTCTGCCACTGGTAGTCCATGTGTTGCCACTTGCAGCCGCCGCAGAGACCGAAATGCTGGCAGACAGGCTCCACACGCTTGTCCGACATCTTCTTGAAGTTCAAAATCTTGCCTTCGAAGAAGTTCTTCTTACGCTTATAGACCTCAATATCCACCACATCGCCCGGCACACCAAAAGGGATGAAGACCACGCGCCCTTCGGGCTTGGCCACCGACATGCCTTCCGAGCCGGCGTCCACAATCAGGACATTTTCCAAGTATTCGGGTTCTCGTTTGTTCTTGCTTCTTGTCATACTTCTTTTTTGTCACAAAACCGACAAAACTATCAAAACCTTTTTGTTGAAGAGGCGACTCCACAACCGTGTCGTCGCCAGAAAGCCGCCGGTTGGCTGGCTTTCTTCGGTTCATATAGTATTGTGTTTTGTGGGTTTTGCATGTTTTGTGATTAAAAATTAAAAATCTCCCAGGTCTTTTTTGCCTGTTCCTCAAACATTTGCATCCCGCCATACACCTTTGCGCCCCAAGTCTTGCCCAACTCCATAAAAGCCGTCTCCTTCGGGTTGTAAATCAGGTCGATGAGGATGTGCTTTTTGCTCAATGCCTGATAGTGCAGGTCAGGGAAGTTGTCGATTTGCGGGAACATGCCCAAGGGCGTAGTGTTGATAATCAAGTGGTTTTGCCTCAGAATCTCATCGGTTAGCGTGTCGTAGGTATAATCGCCTTTTTCGGCATCGCGGCTGACGGTGGAATAGGGGATGCCTTTCTGTTTCAATACATATTGCACCGCTTTCGAGGCACCTCCAGTTCCCAAAACCAAAGCATGGTTGATTTCCTTGCCGTTGATGGCGCGGTTCAGCAATTGCTCAAAACCGAAAACATCGGTGTTATAGCCTTTCATCTTGCCCTCGTTGATCTTCACCACATTGACCGCACCGATTTCCTTGGCTACAGAATCTATCTCGTCCAACAGCGGGATGATGGCTTCCTTATAAGGTATTGTCACATTGAAGCCACACAAATCGGGGTATTTCTCCATGACCTCGCCCAACTCGTCCAACGATTTGAGGTCGAAATGCTGATACAGGCAATCCAAGCCCTCGTATTCAAATTTCTCGTTGAAGTAGAACCTTGATTGCGAGTGCTTTAAAGGATGTCCGATGAGTCCGTAACGTTTCATTATCGTTTTCTCTTGTAGAGACGCGATTCATCGCGTCTCAAATCCATTGTCAATTATCCTTTAATTCCGAACCATGCGCCCAAGCCCAAAGTGCAAAGCACGCCAACGATGACGCTGGCTAAAACTACGCCGCAAATGACGGCCAACACGCTGTCTTTGAACTTCATATCAAGCAAACTGGCAGCGAGTGTTCCTGTCCATGCGCCTGTGCCCGGTAACGGAATGCCCACAAAAAGCATCAGGGCCACAAAAAGGCCACGACCGGCCTTGGCTTGTAGTTTTTCACCGCCTTTGTGACCTTTTTCGAGGCACCAGGCAAAGAACTTGTTGATCACCGGAATGTTGGATTTTGCACCCCATTCAAGGACTTTTCTCGCGAAGAAGAAAATGAACGGCACAGGCAGCATGTTGCCGATGGCGATGATGATGTAGGCCCAAACGAGATTGAAACTCGGGTCGTTGGCTTTCATGACGTAGGCCACGGGTAACGCACCGCGCAGTTCAATCAGCGGCACCATGGCGATTAGGAAAATGTAGATGTAGTTTTTCATGCGGGGTTGGTGTTGGTTTCCTGGTTTGTTTTATGTTGTTCAATCAGTTGCAGGATGTCGTTGTCGTTGGCCAACAGTTCTCGGTCGTATTCCAAGAATTCGGGCCAGACCTCAAAGTCGGCGTCAAGCGCTTGGTCCAAGGCTTCCAAACCTTGTTGGCGGTCGCCTTTCACGAAATAAGCGTAGGCTAACAGATAAAGGAGTGACGAGTCGTTGTCGGTTTGCAGCAGCCCGAATTTGATGGTGTTGATGGCCTCGTCGATTTTGTCCTGTTGGCCGTAGAGGTCGGCGATGTAATAATAGGCGTCGGCGTCGTTGGGCGTTTGCTCTTGAATCTTGCGTAGACATTCCATCGCCTTGTCATATTCCTTCAGCTTCATGTAGTCAGTAGCGATGGAGTAGAGGTGGTCGGTCTCCCAAGGCTCCAACTCCAAAGCCTTCTCGAAGTATTTGATGGCCTTTTTGCTGTTGCCACGGTCGCTGAAGACATAGCCGAGACCCGCATAGCCAGAGCCTATCATCGGGTTGATTTCCAATGCCTTGCTAAAATGTTCCTCGGCGGTTTGCAGGTCGTTGAGGCGGTAGTAGCAGTCGCCGATGGTGGTGTGTATCATGGAGGTCTCGATGCCGTTGCGCAGGGCTTCTTCAAGGGTGTCGATGGCTTCCTTGTAGCGACCGAGGTCGTAGTAGATGTCGGCCAAGTGCATGTTGGTCCAGAGGTCTTCGGGGTCGATGCTGAGAGCGTATTCGTAGGGGTCGATGCTCTCCTCATATTGTCCCATCATGCGATAGATGTCGCCGATGTTGGTCCAGGCCTTGCTGTTGTATGGGTCATTGTCGATGAGCCCTTGGAAATAGGCAAGGGCTTCTTCTTTCCGGCCCGCGCTGAGGTAGCAGCAACGGATTTCGTGGTAGATGGTGTCGTTGTCTTCGGCGAAGGGTAGGGCTTTGTGGTAGAATTCCAGCGCGAGGTCGTATTTTTGCATGTGCTGGTATTCATAAGCGATGGCGTTGTAAAGGTCAAATTTTTCGTCCTCGTCGAAGTAGGGCAAGGCACTGAAATAGTTCTCCAAAGCCTCTTCCGACTTGCCCAAAACGGCCAGACAGGAGCCGAGCGTGAGGAAATAGTCGGGGTCTTCGTCGTCATCGCGCACCACATGTTGCATGATGTCAAAAGCGCGTTGGGCATCATTTTCGAGCAGGTATTGTCGCGCCATCTTGATTTTCAGCATGTTGCTTTCTGGATGCTGCGCCATGGCCATCTCCACCGCCTGCCGCGAATGCCGCAGGTCGTTGTGTTGGGTGTAATGGTCGATGATGAACTCAAACTCCTCACTGTCGAAGTAGCTCGAATTGTGCGTTTTCAGCATGTCCTCATACCGCTCAATGGCCGCTTTTCGGTCCTGTTCTTCTTCCCAATAATCTTCAAAGTCTTCGTCGTCAAACATGGGTTTTCTTGTCGAAATTTGGTGCAAAAATAAAAAAAAGTGGGGAAATGGGCGTTCTTTTGTATCTTTGTGCTTCCAAAACCGAGCAAATCAATGAAAAGAACTTATCTGATAATGCTACTGATATGCCTGAGTATCAATATGATGGCACAAAGGGAATGGACGGTGAAGACGGTGCCCAACACACGCTTGGAAAGCAACGACATTCACGTCTCTGACCCTGACGACTTCCTTTCCGATAGTGCCGAGATGCGCATTAATACGGCTCTTTGCGCTATCCGTGACGAGGCTGATGTCTTTTTGGTGACTTTGGCTTCCATCGGCGATGCCGAACCGAGGCCTTTTGCCACAGAGTTGCTTAACTATTGGGGCATTGGTGATGCAGAGGCCAACAACGGTGTGTTATTGCTTTTTGTGGAAGACCAACATGCCCTGGAGTTTGAGACAGGTTATGGTGCTGAGGAAACCCTCACCGATGCAAGGTGTCAGCGCATTTTCACCAATACCATCGTACCTTTTTTCAGAGAGGGTGACTATGAAGGCGGACTTTGTGCGGGTGTGGCCGACATCGTGGAGGTTTATGGTGGTGAGATTCCTGCGGGACTGAAGACTACCTTGCCCTCCAACTACGATTCTAGCGGAAGTGACGGATCTGACGACTTTAGTGTCCTTTTCGGAGTGTTCTCCTTGGTCATGTGTGCCATGCCATGGGTCGGCATTTTCTATTGGTTGAGTAAGCGCAAAACAGAAACGCTTTCGGATTCAGAGGTTTACCATTCGTTTGAAGAGTCTGGTGCCACCTATATTGACTACATCAAAACCGCTTGGTCGGGTTCGCCATGGGAGGGAAAAGGCTGTCTTGGTGGTTTGACACTCGGCTTCTCCATCTATGTGATTGTAATCATCATCGCTGTCTTCATGGCCTTTCTTTTCCATGGTTCTGAAGCGGAGAACCATTTAGATTGGGTGGCAGGGGTCGCTTTGTTTTTATACCTCTCTTGGGTGTGTTTCCGACATAACCACCGCGTCTTGAAGAAGGCCGACACATTGGCGAAACAATCGATTAAGCCCAAGGAAATCTACGAGATAGCATACAAGCATACAGCCAATAAGATTGCGATGTGGATGGCCCCATGGCTCGGTGTGGTATATTACAAGACTTTGAAGTCGAGGATAGCGCATTGCAGTGAGTTTCAATGTCCTACATGTGGTCAGAGCATGAGCAGGCACGGCGGCTTTCATTTGCCTGAGGCCCATGAGTGTGAAACCCGGATAAAGGCGTTGAAATTTACGCCTTACCATTGCCGAAACGGTCATGAATTTGTGATGAAGGAAAAAGGAAGCCAGTATGACAAGTTCAAAACCTGTTCAAAATGTGGCGCATACGCCTTGAAGTTAACCAAATCGGAGACCCTCGTCATGGCAGATTATTCGCATGGCGGCAAGAAAGAGGTGACCTACGAGTGCCAGCATTGTGGCAAGACCTTCACGAAGACGGTGGTGATTCCCAAGTTGGTTCGTTATAGCAGTAGTAGCAGTGGCTCTTCCTATCATAGTTCATCAAGTGGTAGAAGCAGTTATTCCAGCCATTCTTCGAGCCATTCTTCTGGTGGGTCGTTTGGTGGCGGGCATAGTGGCGGCGGAGGGTATTCTGGGAGGTGGTGAATTGTAGAGCTCCATTATGGTCCTCAGCAAAGCTGCGCAATTACATCATAATCTAGCAAGAACGCGAGAAAAAAGGGTTGAAAACCATATTGGTTTCATATCATTGTGTGTTTACAACTCAGGAATAAGCAAAACGACGTAGCCTTGTGGTGATTCTCGTTGGCTATTCCAATGAGATGAAGCAATTCATCGACTCCAATCCGGATTTGCAGTCGCGCTTCAATCGCTACATTTACTTCCCCGACTACAACGCCGATGAACTGTTCCAAATTTTTGAGGTGAACTGCAAAAAGAACGATTATGTGATGACCGACGAGGCAAAAACAGCATCGAAATCGCTGCTTGAAAAGGCCGTTGCCAAAAAAGACAAAATTTTCGAAAAGACCTTGGAGCAACAAGCCAACAGACTGTCGAAACAAGAAAATCTTTCTAAAAAAATGTTGACGGAAATCACAAAGTCTGATTTGATGACTATGGTCTCATAAATTCTATTCCTATATAAAAACAATGGCCGCTTCCACCTCATCGTGAAGCGGCCATTGTCATAGGCCATTAACCATAATGGTCAAAATCAATACCCGAAGATTTCTTCAGTGCTCAAGCGCTTGACAGGCCCAAGCTCCTGAATGGCCTTCATGTCGAGTTCCTTCTCGTCGCCGAGGATGACGTAACGGTAAGGCTTGTTGGCCATTTGTTCCTTCTCAAACTTCACGATGTCTTGCAGGGTGATGTTCGGCAAAGCGTTATAGATGCGCTCGTCAATGTCATAATCGATGCCACGCATTTGGGCACTCAGCCAAGCGTTGATGAGGCCGAATTTGGTGGTGCGCTGGCTGGCCAAACGCTTGGTCAGTGCTTCCTTGGCAATGCCGAAAGCCTGTTCGCTCTCAGGCATCTCGTTGAGGATTTCCAAGAAATGACCCACGGCATCCATCATCTTGTCGTTTTGCGTGATGATGTGGGTGAAGAAATACTCCGACTGGTCGGTGTAATAGGGCTCGATGTAAGCTGCGTAAGCATTGTAAGCCAGACCGCGTGCTTCACGCATTTCCTGGAACACGATGGTATTCATGCCACCGCCATAATACTCATTGAACACAGCCTTTACAGCGGCTTCGTCGGGGTTCCAAGGACGTTGCTCGTTGTGGATCATGCGCATGTAGATGTTCTTGGCATCGTAAGGTGCAATGAGGATTTCGTTTTCAGGTGTGGGTTGCAACTCATAGTGCTTGCCTTCGGGAACGGCTTGCAGTTCGGCCACGGTCTTGTGGTTTTCGGTGACGGCGGCGGCCATTTCCTGTGCGCTCATCGGGCCATAATACAACACGGTGTGCTCGTAGTTCTTGAGGTTTTTCAGCAGGTCGAGCAGTTCTTGCGGGTCAAGTTGACGCATCTGTTCAATGGAGAGGATGTTACGTTGGGAGTTGTAAGGTCCATTGAGTCCGTACTGCACCAAGGCATTGAAGTTGCTGCGTTGGTTCAGTTTGGCGTCCATGCGGGCCTTCTCCAACTGCTGGATGCACATCTCGGCCACCATTGGATCAGGTTGGGCGTTTTGCATCACATTTTCAAGCAGGGCCAAAGCCTCAGGCATGTTCTCGCTCAAACCATACAGATTGATGGAGATGGTGCGGCTACCCACGTTGATGTAATATTCGCAGGCCAATTTGTAGAACTGCTGCTTGATTTCCTCGTTGCTGAGTTGGTCAGTGCCGAGATATTCAAGATATTGGGAAGCCAAGCCGTAGCGCAAATCGGACTCATCGCCAAATTCATAGCGGAAGACGAGTGAAAAGCGACCATTCTCCTTGTTCTGTACATAGATGTAGGGCAGTCCAGCTTCGGTCTTGCCGAAAGTCAGGTCTTTCTTGAAGTCAACAAAGCGGGGCTGGATGGGTTCGACTTCAGTGTTTTGAATTTCGGTCACGAAGTCGCTCACAAAGTCGCGGTTGGTCGGGATGGGCGTGATGGCGGGCTTGTCAATCTTCTTTTGGTTCTCGTCTGCACCTTGGCACTTGTACACCACCACATAGTTGTCTTTGAAATGCTTGTTGGCAAAGGCCACGATTTGCTCCTTGGTTATGTTGGAGATGCGGTCGAGATAGCCGACTTGCTGGCTCCACGGCACCTCATTAATATAGGTGCTGACGAACATGTTGGCGCGGGAGGAGTTGCGTTCGAGAGAGGTGTACTGCCTGAGTTTAGCATTGTTGATAATCGAAGGCAGCAGGTCATCAGAGAAATCGCCGGCTTTCAGCTTCTCGATTTCGGCAAGGAGGAGGTCTTTGGCTTCTTCAAGGGTCTGTCCAGGACGCGGGCTACCGCCAAGGAGGAACGTGCTGTAGTCGCGGTTGGAGCTTGAACCGCCCCAAGCGTAGAGCATGGCCATCTGTTGGTTGATGTCGAGGTCGATGAGGCCGGCGGTGCCGTTGCTGAGCATCTCGCCGATGATGTCGAGGGTGTCGCATTGCAAGGAGTTGCCACGGTCGAAACGCCAGCCGAGCATCAGGTTTTCAGCTTCAAGGCCATAAATGGAGGTGTCTTTGGGTGAGGTGATGGGCTTCAATGGCGCAAACTCAGGTTGTTTCACATCCTTGCCAGGTTCCCAACTGCCGAAATACTTGTCAATGATGGCGATGACCTCGTCGGGGTTGAAGTCACCAGCCATGCAGATAGCCACATTGTTAGGACGGTACCACTTGTTGAAATAGTTCTTGATGTTGGTGATGCTGGGGTTCTTCAGGTGTTCCTGCGTGCCGATGGTGGTCTGCGTGCCGTAAGGGTGCGTCGGGAAGAGCATGGCATTCAGGGCTTCCCACACTTTGCGGCTGTCCTGCGCGATGCCGATATTGTACTCTTCATAGACGGCTTCAAGCTCGGTGTGGAAACCACGGATGACCATGTTCTGGAAACGGTCGGCCTGAATCTTGGCCCAATTCTCGATTTCATTCGAGGGGATGTCCTCAGTGTAGCAGGTCACGTCTTCGGAAGTGTAGGCGTTAGTGCCTTCCGCGCCAATGGTCGACATGAGCTTGTCGTACTCGTTGGGGATGAAATACTGCGCGGCCAACTGACTCACGGAGTCGATTTCATGGTAGGCGATGCGGCGTTCCTCGGGGTCGGTGAGGGTGCGGTACTTCTCGTAACGCGCCTCAATGTCATCCAAGAAAGGTTTCTCAGCTTCATAGTCGGTAGTGCCGAAGTGGGTAGTACCCTTGAACATGATGTGCTCAAGGTAGTGGGCGAGGCCGGTGGTCTCAGCGGGGTCGTTCTTCGAACCTGTGCGCACCGCGATGTAGGTCTGGATGCGGGGCTCTTCCTTGTTGACGCTCAGATAAACCGTCAAGCCGTTGTCGAGCGTGTAGATGCGGGCTTCGGTGAGGTCGCCCTTCACGGTTTCATACTTGTACTTGCTGTCTTCGTTCTTCTTGCAGCCGGTGAACAGCATGAGCAGTGCCGCGCCAATCAGCAGCACTTTCGTTGAGAATGATTTGTTTACTTTCATCATATTGAGTGAATTAAAGATAAATGATTGTCAATTGAGATATTTCGCAAATAGGGAGGCAATTTCCTCGCCGCGTGTCAGGCGACCGTTGACCATGCAAACCGTTGATACTGTTGCGGAAACACAGAGCTTCATGTCGGACTTCCGGTAAATGTCTTGGTCGAAAACAAAACGTGCGCCATCCCTCCTGACGTTCAGGCAAGAGAGGAAAGACTCTTGGCCATGAAGTGGCGTCTTGTATTTCATCGTGATTTCGGTCACCACCACATCCAAACCTTCATCGTGCCATTTCCGAAAAGAATAGCCTTCCTGTTGGAGCCATTTGTGGCGGGTTGCCTCAAGATAATGCTGGTAATTGGCATTGTTGACGATGCCTTGGATGTCGCACTCGTAGTCGCGCGTCTCCATTTCCAAAGTATAGAGGTAGTCTTTCATGGTCAATTGTCTTGAAAATCTTTCGGGAAACGTTTCCACATTTCATACTGGTTGCCCATCAGGTCTACAAAGGTCTGCCACATCTTTTCCGCAGGCGTGTTGAAGTATTGCTCCTTGGTGATGTCGCTGAGGAGCCAAGTGTTACGCACCAATTCGGAGACCAACTGTCCAGCCTCCCAGCCTGAATAGCCCAAATAGAAACGCACGTTGTCCTCGTTGGCGATGCCTGTGTGGATTAAGGTGGCCAAGGTCTCATGGTCACCACCCCAATAAAGGCCGTCAACGATGGGGAAGGACTCTGGGATGAGGTCGCCCAAGGTATGGATGAAGAAAAGCTGGTTGTCGGCCACAGGACCACCGAGATACACAGGTGCCTCGAAGTCGGGGAATTCGTCGACAATATGGTTGACGTTGACCTCCAACTTCTTGTTGATGATGATGCCGAAGCTGCCTTCCGTTTCCTCGTGGTCGATAAGCAAAATCACCGACCTCCCGAAATGGAAATCGTTCATTAAAGGCTCGGAAATCAAGATTTTACCTTGCTTCGGCTCCAACGAATTGCTGCGTATGACAAACTTTTCTCCTAAATCCATACCGCAAAATTAGAGTTTTTGCGCGATAATCAAGCCATAATTCGTAATTTTGTGGCATAAAATCTTTTTATCTTGAAACGAACCGACAATCAATCCAAATTTGACGCCCTGCGAAAGGAATTTTCGACTTTCATTTTCGAAAGCCAGACGGTAAAACGCGAGCACGGAGCCTTGTCTTTGGCTTTCGACTTCAACCTTGATGACCGTTACCATTTCCGCCCGACTTTGGAAATCCCCGCAAGGCCGTTTTTTGATTGGGACAGCATACCTGAGGAGCAATTGCAGGCTTTAGCTTTCCAAATCGGCATGACGGAGTTGGTGAGCTATTGGAAAATCGCCTGTCCGAAAAGGGTAGTGGTGAAGCCTTTCGCTTTGACGGAATCACAGAAAGCATTTTGGAAGAAGTTGTATTACAACGGATTGGGTGAGTTCCTTTATCTGAACAGTATCACGGTTTCGGAAGCGGATTTGATGGAATTGGTGTCGCCGCCGCTGCCCATGTCATTCCTGCAAAGGACGTGCGAAGGCGGGGAATCTATGGACAGCGTTATGCATCCTTTCACAAAAGTCGACTTACCACTTAAAGAGAAAACCCTCGTACCCATTGGCGGCGGCAAAGACTCAGTCGTTACTTTAGAATGCCTCCGCAAAGAAATGCAAGTCATTCCCTTGATAGTGAACCCAAGAGGTGCAACATTGAACTGCGTAAAAACAGCAGGCTACAACGAAAATGAGTTCATAGTCATCAACCGCACCCTCGACCCGACCATGCTGAAACTCAATGCGGAAGGTTATCTGAACGGTCACACGCCATTTTCGGCCTTATTAGCATTTATCAGCATTTTGGTGGCCTTCGGTAGCCGTTCAAAATATATCGCCTTGTCGAACGAAAACAGCGCAAACGAGTCGACGGTGCCAGGGACGAACATCAACCACCAATACAGCAAATCCATCGAGTTTGAAAGCGATTTCCGCCGTTATGTGGCTGAGAACCTGAATGATGAAGTGCAGTATTTCAGCTTCTTGCGACCTTTGAGCGAGTTGCAGATTGCAAAACTATTTTCCCAATGCGAGGCTTATCATTCCGTGTTCCGCAGTTGCAATGCAGGCAGCAAGACGGATTCGTGGTGCGGAAAATGCCCCAAATGTCTGTTTACGTGGATTATCCTGTCGCCTTTCCTTTCAAGGGAGAAGCTGACCGCCATCTTCGGCAAAGACCTGATGGCAGACGAGAGTCTGCGTCCCATCCTCGAAGAGCTGAACGGCACCGCCGCCGTCAAGCCTTTTGAATGTGTTGGCACTGTGGAGGAGGTCAGAGCATGTTTGAATGCAACAGTTAAGGTCCCTGAGCCTGTCGAAGGGCCGACCATAAATGAAATCCTACACCGCTTCAATACCAACCATTTCCTACCCCCACAATTTGAACAAATCCTGAAATTGGCTTTGAATAAAGGTCTGCCCATAGATTCCTTCCACCCCACAACCTCTGCGAGGAATGACATGGGCAGTGGGTTTGAGTTGATTTTGAATCGCTTACGAGGCAAACGCATTCTCATCCTCGGCTTCGGGCGCGAGGGCAGGTCGACATTGCGGTTCTTGAACAAATATTTGTCTAATGCCATCGTCGATGTAGCCGACAAGAATGCCATGGAAGGTGTGAAACATGCTGGTGATAAGTATCTTGAAGCGATGTATGACTACGACATTGTCATCAAGACGCCAGGCATTTCATTGAAGGATTTCGATACGAAAGGAGTGGAGATTACCTCTCAAACTGACCTGTTTCTCAGCCAGTTCCATGCTCAAACCATCGGTATCTCGGGCACGAAAGGCAAAAGCACTACAACGAGTCTGATTTATCATCTTTTGAAATCTTCAGGCCACGATGCTATCCTGACTGGCAACATCGGTATCCCATGTTTTGACGTGATGGAAGACATCAAACCAGATTCCATTGTGATTTATGAGCTTTCGGCACACCAATTGGAGTATGTACACAATAGTCCGCACGTGGGTGTATTGCTCAACGTGTTTGAGGAACATCTTGACCATTTCGGCACGATGGAACGTTATAAAGCAGCCAAAATCAACCTCTTGCGTTTCATGGATGAGGACGATACGGCTATTATCCATGAAACCTTGTTGAACGATGCTTTGGATTTGTTTGTCAACAACAAGGTCTTTTCTTTGTTCGATTTCGATGACGAGGTTGACCGCACGGCATTGCCGTTAAAAGGCGAGCACAACTATCTGAATGTCAAAGCAGCGTTGTTGGCTTGCGATGCCTACGGTGTGGATTATCGGGAGCTTATACCTTATTTATATACCTTCAAGCCTTTGGAGCATCGTTTGGAACCTGTCGGCACATTCGATGGCGTGACTTTCATCAACGATAGCATTTCCACTATCCCGCAGGCGGCCATCTCGGCCTGTCAAGCTTTGGGGCGCGTCGATTTCCTGTTGCTCGGAGGTTTCGACCGTGGCATCGATTACAAGCCTTTGACGGATTATCTAAAAGCACAACCTGTACTGCACCTGTTATTCACTGGCAAAGCAGGGGAGAGGATGATGGGTTTGCTAGACGGCGTTTCGACAGGCTCAACGACCTTTGCGTCTGTTAAGGTCCCTGAGCTCGTCGAAGGGCCGACCTTATTCTATTATGCCAATATGGAAGAAGCCTTCAGCTACATCTCTACTCACGCCAAGCTTGGCGACGTTTGCCTGCTTTCGCCCGCCGCATCGAGTTACGACCAATATAAGAATTTTGAAGAACGTGGGCGAAAATTCAAAGCCTTGGCTGAGCATTTCGCAAGGACAAAAGCCTGATGAAAAGCCTATAAACGAAAAAAGCTCCGAAAACTCGGAGCTTTTCTTTTGTTGTTTGATGAAGGATTACTTCTTGAGTTCCTTGATCTTGGCTTTCTTACCACGCAGACCACGGAGGTAGTAAATGCGTGACTTGCGGACTGCACCCTGCTTGTTGAGCTCAATGTTCTCAATCATGGGGGAGGCAATCGGGAAACATCTTTCAACACCGACGTTGTTGGAAATCTTGCGGATGGTGAAAGTGCCGGTCTTGCCGTGGCCGCTACGCTTCAGGACGATACCTTGGAACTTCTGAAGACGCTCTTTTTGTCCTTCAATAATCTTGTAGGTCACCGTAATGGTGTCACCTGTCTTGAACTTCGGAAAATCTTTTACAACAATCTGATCTTCAACGAATTGGATTAGTGCTTGTTTACTCATTTTATATGATTTTTGTATATTTTTCTTCAAAAAGTGGGTGCAAAAATACACAAAAAATCAATACGAGACACGGATTATCAGCTTTTTTTGAAAATTTCGTACATTTCAGGTCGACGTTCCTTGGTGCGCTGAATGGCCTGTTCAAGTCTCCATTCGCTGATGAGTTTGTCATTGCCCGACAAAAGAACCTCTGGAACTTCCCACCCTTTGTAGTTTCTCGGTCGCGTATAGACTGGAGGCGAAACCAATCCGTCCTGGAACGAGTCGGAGAGGGCTGAGGTCTCATCACCCAAGGCACCTGGAATAAGTCGAACAAGGCTGTCAACCAAAACGGCAGCACCTAATTCACCGCCCGATAGGACATAATTGCCAATGCTTATCTCCTTAGTAATCAAATGTTCACGGATGCGCTCGTCGATGCCTTTGTAGTGTCCGCAAAGGATAATGAGGTTTTCCTTCATGGAGAGTTGGTTACACAAGGGTTGGTCGAGGAGCTCGCCGTCAGGGCTCATGTAGATGATTTCATCGTAGTCGCGTTGGCTTTTGAGGTGGGTGATGCAGTTGTCGACAGGCTCAATCATCATCACCATGCCCGCACCGGCGGCAAAGCTGTAGTCGTCCACCTTGTGGTGCTTGTCGGTGCTGTAGTCGCGGAGGTTGTGGAGGCCGATTTCCACAATACCCTTATTTACAGCGCGTTTGATGATGGATTCTGTAAAAGGTCCCTCAAACATTTCGGGGAAAACAGCGATGATGTCGATACGCATGGGCGTTGTATTTGAAATTTTGGGCAAAAGTAGGGAATTTTTTTGAATGCTGAATGTGGAATGCTGAATGTGAGGGGTGTGGAATTAAATTTTGAATTTTGAATTTTGAATCACAAAAACTTGTTATTTTTGCGCGGTTTTTACACCTAAATTCTATTGTAAATTATCTAAATCCAATAGCTATGAAAAAAGTAACGTTTTTACTATTGTTTCTAATGCTTGGCATGTTTGCCCAAGCGCAAGTCGCGACCAACATCTACTGGGTGCAGTTCACCGACAAGAACAACTCACCTTATTCTATTGACAATCCCGAGGCTTATCTGAGTCCAAGGGCTTTGCAACGCCGTGCCAATCAAGGCATTACCATTGACGAGTATGACATTCCTGTCAATCCGCAGTATCTTCAGGCGGTGGCCGATTGCGGAGCAGAGTTACTCAATCCCTCAAAATGGTTGAATGGCGTTTCTGTGTATGTCAGAGATCTTTCTGTGATTGAGGCTATTAACGCGCTCGAGTTTGTCTCGGTGGTGCGTAACTGCCCCAACGACCCTAAGGCACAGGAAATGAAGGAACGTTGGTTAGCCAACGAAATGAAACCTTCTGCTGCCAATCGTGGATTGTATGGCTACTATGGCGGTGCTGAGGCTCAGGTTACACAATTGAATGTCAATCTCTTGCATGATATGGGCTATGACGGCACCGGTGTTGTGGTGGCTGTCCTTGATGGTGGCTTCCAAGGAACAGAAAATGCTTCCTGTTTCGACAATATGCGCGAAGAAGGTCGTCTGCTGGGTACGCGCGATTTTGTGTATGGCTCCAATTCGGTCTATACGCAAAGCACACATGGTACTTCATGCTTGAGCACAATGGCGGCATACGACCCCAACAATATGGTGGGTACGGCTCCGAAAGCTTCGTATTACCTGATTCATACCGAAGATGGTGATAGTGAGAATATTATTGAGGAATACAACTGGGTATCGGGTGCGGAATACGCCGACAGTTTAGGCGTGGATGTTTGTTCTACTTCGTTGGGTTACGTTGATTTTGATATTGAACAGTGGGATCATCCATTTGAACATTTTGACGGTCACACCGCCCCGATGACGATTGGTGCTGAGATTGCTGCAAGTCGTGGCATGATTTGCATGAATGCCGCTGGTAACGACGGCGATGGCGTTTGCACTTTGGGCATTCCTGGCGATGCCGAGCATATTTTGACGGTCGGTGCTGTCGATTCCAATGGTAGCCGCGCTTATTTCAGTTCGGTAGGACCTACCTACGACGAACGCATCAAGCCCGATGTGATGGCCATGGGTGAAGGCACCTACGTGGCTTCGGGTTACGGCAATTGGTGGCCATATTACAATGGGGATGGCACTTCGTTTGCCACGCCCGTGTTGGCTGGTGCCGTGGCTTGTTTGCGTCAGGCCCGTCCATACGCATCGGTGCAGGAAATATGCGACGCCATCCGTGCTTGCGGCAATCGCGCCGATAACCCTGACAGCTATTATGGTTACGGCATTCCCGATTTCTCCCAAGCTTTGGAGGTGCTTCATGTGGAAGAGGTTCCTGCGCAGAAGAAGGAACTCGTCAATATTTATCCTAATCCTTCGCAAGGCGAGGTGCATGTCACGTTGAAGGAAGGTGTCAAAGCCGAGGTTACGGTGTTTGACTTCATGGGTCATAAACTGTACACTTACAGCTTCAACGGCTTGAATCACACGACTTTGGAAAAATATCTGAATACCTTGGATTCGGGCATCTATTTCATCAATGCCGTTTCTGAATTAGGTAACCAAACATTGAAAGTTGTTGTTACAAAGTAAAGTTTTTGTTTTTCATTGCGAAAAAGGTGAGCCTCATTAGAGACTCGCCTTTTTCAATATTTGATGCTTCCTTATTCCTTCACGAACCTCATGGAATGTCCATCGATGCGGATGATGTAATATCCGGCAGGGAGTTCGCTGATGCTGATTTCATCGTTTCCGTTGATGTCAACGGTCTTGACGAGTATTCCGAAAGCGTTGTAAATCTGGATTCTGTTCACGCCTTCCAATCCTTCGATGCGGATTTTGTCGTTGGCGGGATTGGGGTAGAGTTCGACGGTGGTGTTGCCGTTCTCATCCACGCCGGTATAGTCGAAGAAGGCAGCCAATGCGATGTCGTGGTCGACCAAGACCTCTTTGGGATTGTCGGTGGTATCGTCGCTCCATTTTTTGAAATAGAAGCCGTCGGCAGGGATGGCGGCGATGGAGACTATGCTGCCTGCCAAATAGGTGCCGGCACCGAGGATGAAGCCTTGGTTTTCATCGTAATATACAGTGATAGTGTATGTCTGAACTGGATTCGGTGAGAACGAGGCAATGTATTCGGCATCTTCCGTCACGGTGATGGTGCGCGGGTTGTTCATGTCGCCGTCTTGCCAGCCTGAGAAGAAGAATCCATTAGCAGGTGTAGCACCAATGTTGATGACGGTGTTGACGGGATAGGTGCCACTGCCGTATGTCGAACCAATCAAGGGGGATTGGGGCCTCACGGTGATGGTGTAGGTCTCGACTGGTGGTGGTAGAACAGCCTCAAATAGTGCAATAAAGGTCATGTCTTGCGTGACGGTGACGCTGCGCGGATTGTCGGTGTTGCCGTCGTCCCAGCCATGGAATTCAGCATTATCGGCAGGTGTCGCACTGATTTCGATAGTGGTACCTTCGGGATAGGTGCCACTGCCAGTCACGGTACCCAAGGTCGGGTCGTTGGCCACCACAGTGATGGTGTATTGAGGCGTACCATTGAGGTGGAACAGGGCTTTATAATTAGCGTTTTGGGTCACAGTGACATTGCGCGGGTTGCTGACGATACCGTCGCTCCAGCAAATGAAGACGTAGTTTTCATTAGGAATTGCCGTAAGCGTGGCGGTTGTACCATAGTCGTATGTGCCTCCCCCAGTCACAGTGCCGCCTTCAACAGGGTCGCATTCGGTGGTAATCTCGTATTGCAATGGCTTGAAGATGGCCGTATAGATGGCATCACCTTCCACGAAGATTTCTCTCGGGTTGTCGAGATTGCCATCGTCCCAGCGGTTAAAGAAATAGCCGGTATTGTTGTGTGCGACTAATTCCACCGTGGTGCCATAGTCGTAGATGCCGCCACCTTCCACAGTGCCCGCATCTTCAGGTAAGGCTTCGGTCTTGATGACACATTGAATGATGCTAAAGTGTGCGGTAAAGGTTTGGCTTTCAGTGACGACAATGGTACGCGGATTGTCGGTGTTGCCGTCGTTCCAGCCGAGGAACTCGAAGCCAAGGTTGGGCGTAGCCGAAATCTCAATGGTGTCACCATAATAATAGGTGCCGCCGCCAGCCACGGTACCCCAATCGGGGTGGTCGGAGATGACCTCGATGGTGTATTGGTTAAGGGCAAACAGGGCGACAAAAGTGCTGTCTTGAAGGACAACAATGTCGCGAGGATTGTCCGTGATGCTGTCGTTCCACATCAGGAACTGGTGACCTACGTATGGGATGGCTTCGATTTGGATGGTGTCGCCGTAGTGGTATTCGCCGCCGCCGCTGACCGTGCCCCAGTCGGGGTTATCGGATTCGACGGTGATGGTGTAAGTCGGTTGGGGTGGAACAGGCTTCACGACGAGGTCGGTGATGATGCACCACTCATCGGGCTGATACAGGACTTCGCCATCTTTATAAACCGTTTCTGCATCGGTATAATACACTCCGCTTTCGTTGACGACCAAGTTGCTGACTCCGGAAAGCTCGGGCAAGGCATAGAGCACCTCACCGTCTTGCCAAATACGAACGACTGTATCGGTCAGGGAAATCCCACTCCAATAGAGGCTGCCGTCAAATGCGGCGATGCACACGAAGTTGGCGTTTTCCATTTGGTAGATGATGGAGTCGTTTTGCCAAATGACACCGTAATATAGGGAGTCGTTTTCAAACTTGTACCCCGCTAAATAGAGGTTCTCGCCGTCGAAGCAGATGTTATAGACGCTAGAAATGGAATCTTCTATCCAAATGAGGGAGTCGTTTTTCCAAACGCTGGCATACGTAAGGTATTCGCCAGAGAGGTAGATAGCACCGCCAGCATAAATGTCGCCTGTCGTTGTATCAACGGCCAAAGCTTGAATCTGGCATTCGTCTTCTCCGTGGATGTAGGAATAAAGCAACTCGCCGTTTTGCCATACGTTGTTGCCGCCAGCAGCCGTCCAATTGTTGCTATTGAGCACGATGTGGTCGAAATAGGTGTTGGTGTCGGCAGTGAATATGCACGAGTCGTTCATCCATACACAGCCATGAAGAACTGTGTCATTGTAAGCATATCCAGCTCCGTAAACCGTTCCATCTTCCGCTACCTGGATGCCTTTCAACTGAAGATCGAGGCTGTCGGTGATGCTGTATAACAGCGTGTTGTTTTTGTAGACTTTACCCGTGGTAAAGTGGTTGCCTGAGATATAAACGTCTTGTTGGGACTGCGGTCTATCCCAGTTGTTTTGAGCTACAGACATTCCTGCAAAGAATAGTAGGAGTGAAAGGATGAGAAGATGCTTTTTCATTGCATTAAAGGTTTAATTTGTGGCAAAATTAGGAAATATTTAGATTCTTTTGTCTTTTTTTTCATTATTTTTGCGGCAATGACATCCTTGTTGGGGCTTGGGATAGATTAACCTTGAAGTCGGTCTATCAGTGTTGACTTAACGATTTCATAACCTTGGAGTGGGTCGAAGGTATCGCCTAAACGGAGGAGGTTTTTGGTGTCACCAAGGAACTCGTCATCTTGCATCTTCTCTTCCATGTTCAACATATATTCCTTGTATGTCGGTGAATGATCGACGACGAAAGCCATATATTCCCTATAGCAACGGATTACATTATCGACATTTACATTAGCTATGGTCAGAACTTTAAAGAGGTCGTAAAGGTCGCGACCTTTGCGGCGTTGGTATAATGCTCGGAGCTTGGTACCCGCCAGTTCGTCCAATTGGTAGGTCAACAGTTCGGCATTGCCTTCATACCATTGGCTTTTGACCTCGAAAGGTTCCTTCACCATCGGCAAGACGCTGAAATGCTCCTTGCAGTTGATTTCGACCTTCAGATGTATGGGTAATGAGGGCACACCCGAAGACTGCAACCTGAAAATCAACGTATTGTTATGCTTCTTCTGCTTTACCTTTGGCTCGCCAAGGAAAGCAAGGGCATCACGCAGATGGTCGTAGGTTTCCTTGATGGGACCAGCCTGGACTTGAACAAGGTCGATGTCCTCACTATAACGGGGCTGGGGATGAAGGTATAGCTTATGCAACGCAGTGCCGCCACGGAAAGCCAAATTTTTGGCGAGATAATCGTCTCTATAGATTTCGACCAAAGCCTTGCAGATGATCAAATCCTGTTCGACTTGAACTTCATCACGCCAAGACACAAATTCACTCCATTCAGTTATTGCGGTTTGTGGTATCATAATTCGTCTATTTCAATTTCTTGGTTCACAATGATTTTCCATCGTTTGTTAACCTCGTTATCATCAGTGACAGCTTTTGAGGTTTTCAAAGCAACTTTTCTAAAGTGTAGGTTTGAGGATTGTGCCAAAGCGAACAACTCATCTGCCTTTTCCGTCTCGTCGAGAACGGCATCCAGCAGGTAGCCCAAGCGTTGAACCACTGGGAGTTTGAAATTCTCCAAGAGACCCGAAGAGACTGACGAGAAATGGATTTCCTCAGCCAATTCGGACAGAACTGTTGACACCCTTGTAAGCCCTCCAACGGCATGTTCCGCATCGACCAAATCCAAGGCAGTCAGTTCGGGAGAAGAGACATTGACATAGCCTGTTTGTGTCTGGAATTTTCTGACGAACTCCATGGGCAGATGTTCGCGTTTGAAAAGCAAAATCTCAGTCCCGGCTTTAATGCCAGAGTGAAAGGCCTTCCCTTCGGTGAAGACCGTGAAGTTCTGCGGCCTTTGATGGGCTGCGCCGTACATTTCAGCAGCATTGAGCAAAGCCACATAGTATTGACAGCCCAAGTAACGCATCAAGTGGTCGAGATAAAACACTGGGGGAACAATGCCTTTGAGTTTGTATTCGGTTGGCACAATGACATAGAAATTGTGCCAGGGCGACACAATGGCGTTTTTGGCCATCAGCCTTGTGAGGTTTCTTTGAAAAGTGATGGGCGACATGTCAGGAAAGGTGGAGTACAAATCGTTTTTGGTGAAGACATAATGTCCTCGCATCGACATCGACTCAATCCATTTAGATATGCTTTTAGGCTGCTCCATTTTCTTGATTTTTGACAATTGCGATGCAAAAGTACACAAAAAATGTCTTATTTTGCTTTTGAATTGCAAAAAAAATTGATTTAGGGATAAAACTTTTTGTGCCTTGTGGTGATAGATTTTTGATTGAGTTTGATGGATTTTGAGTAATTTTGCGGGCGTGAAATGGTTGCGACACATATTAGGGTTGGGATTTCTGCTTGCTGTGATGGTGGGATGTGGAAGTTCTCCTGACTCCCTCGCCCTGACAGGCATTCCCTCTCAGAGTGGGACGGCCTACCGGACGCTGGTGGGGATTGATAGTTTGATGTGGGTGGAGGCGGATAGTGCGTTGAAGGTGATGATGGAGTTTGCGGGGAGTGAGGCGGCGGACAGCTTGGATGAGTTTGAGGGGCATTATTGCCAAGTGCTGATTGCGGAGCTGCTTTTTAAGAATGATTATGGGCAAAGCAATAGAAAGGATCTGCTGAAGGCGGTTCATTATTTTGATTCGATTGTGGATGGTGCAGATGGGCGTAATGCGGACGCACGCGGTAAAGCGGACGCATGCGGTGCGTCCCTACAAAGGGATGCGTTTTTGGCGGCACGGGCGCATTATATTAATGGTGCGGGATTGTATGAACGGGATAGCGTGGTGGAGGCTTGCGGGGAGTATCTGAAGGCGTTGGAGATTATGGAGACGCATTTCCCGGGGATTGAGACGCAAGATGTTGGAGTGTTGCGGGATAGGCATATTCCTCGATTTATGGGTTTGACTTATAGCCGGCTCGCGGAGTTGTTTTCGGACCAGTTTGTGCTTGAACCAGCTATCATTTGCTTCAAGAGAGCCATTGCTTTCAATCGCATGGAACCCACTTCGTCTTTAGGGGCTTCCAAACTTTTAAGACACCTTGGAAAGCAATATGACAAACTGAATCAATTGGATAGCGCAGCGTATTATTATGGCGAGGCTTTGAGACTATTGCCCGATACGAACAATTTGGTTTACAGGGATTTGGTTTCGCAAATGGCACTGCTCCATTTTAACATGGGGGAAGATGCCGAGTCTTCCATTGGTGACTTGAAACGTATGGTGATTCAGGCAGAAAGTGAGCAGGAAAGGTTGAACCGCTTTTTTACACTTGGCGGTATTTATTTTGAAAACAGACAATATGATTCGGCAATAGTTTACCTGACCCCGGTGTTTGAAAACAAAGAGGATGCAACAACACAAAGGCTTGCCGCCATTTGTTTGTACAACATTTACCAAAGTATGGGCGATTTGCTGAAAAGCACACAATATGCCATGTATCAAGCAGAGAATGCAACTCCAAAAGGTGAAAGCAGTATGCAGGCTTCGCAGCTTAACGACCTATTCCAGCAGTATTTGCAGTGGGAACAGGAGAAGGCTGAGGCTGAGAGACGGCAAGCCGAGCAGTTGGCGGCACGGCGACGCTTGGTGCGGGGTGTGGTGACGGCTATGGTGGTGCTGTTGGTTTTTGGGCTTGGGCTGTGGTGGAGGATGGCCAAGCGGAGAAAGGAACATGAGGCGGAGGCACAGATCTTGAATGAGGAGAAGCAACAACTTCAGACGCAGGTGGACGATGCCTTGCAGCAGCTTCAGACGGTGGATGACGCGCTGCAACAACTACAGACACAAGCGGACGATGCCTTGCAACAGGCGCGGGCAATGTTGCCGCAACGGGTGGCTGACCTTTACCGCGCGAAGGTGCCGAACCGCTTGGAGCGCATCATGGACGAGTTTGAGGCGGCCTATCCCGGAGCCATGGAACGGGTGACCACTGCCTACCCCAATCTGACCAAGACGGAGACCCAACTTTTTGTGCTTTCGTTCCTGCAATTCCGCGCGAAGGAGGAGGCTGATTTGTTGGGTTTGAGCCAAAATACGGTGCTACAGTACCGCTCCAATCTGAGAAAAAAGACGGGAAATGCCTCGATTTCGTCTTTTTTGGAGATGTAAAAATCTATATATGCCGATTATAATTGCTTGATTTTCAATAGGCATTCCAAAGAAAAATATATAATGGGCCTTGGGGTTGATTTTTTTTGTTGTTTTTTGTTATAGTTTTGCGGAAACGAATTTTAAAACTATAACACCATGAAAAAAATTAGACTTTACACCCTGCTTGCGCTCCTGCTGATGGCGGGAAGGGTGACGACGCAAGGGCAAGTGCGTAGCGAGATATACGAATTGCTTCCTGAGTCGCGCAGCATCAAGGTTGGCGATGTCAACAATGACGGATTTGCCGATGTGGTCGTTAGCCGACTCAATATGCCTGGAAACAATGTGATATTCTCTATTTACCTCAACGACGGGACAGGACACCTTGAATGTTCCCAAAACATTAGCAGCCTCAAACCCGACATGCACATGGGTTATGACCAGGCACTGTTGTCTTTCCTTTTGGAAGATTTCGACAAGGACGGCAGCCTCGACATTGCCTCGTATGCCTACGTATTCAACGGAGGCGCGGATTATGACACTTGTTTCATAAGAATCGATTACAACGACGGAAACGGCGGTTTCGAACGTTTTGCCGAGACTCCTTTGATTCAGCCGGAATGGGTTTGGTATAATGGCTATCAGTTTGAGTTGGATAATCCGTATTATTTGATGATGGCATCGGGTGATTTCAACGGCGATTCGTTTCCCGACATAGCGGTAGCAAACGATTATCATGCCAACACTGAATCTGGTTTGGGTTATGTTTGTAACGATGGCTCTGGCAACTTTAATACAGAAGCGATTTTTTCAGTGGGTTCTCTTCACAAGCCTGCAGTATGCGACATGGATCACGATGGGAAGGACGATATTGTTGACGCCCCGCTTATTCTCTATACGACGGACACACTGATTCCTCGCGAGGGATATGTCCATCCGTATGTATATGACGGCTACAATACTAACGGTCTGGTGGTTTTTGATATCGATGGTGACGGGTGGGACGATGTGGTGGAAGGCCGATCGACCAGTGATT
>JAEEQP010000087.1 GCA_016285355.1 Bacteroidales bacterium | reverse complement strand
TCCATGACAAAGACCATGTTTCCATATTCGGTGGTTTTGGTTATGATGAAAATGAGCTTTCCTATGAATACAATGAGATTAGAACCGATGACGGATTTGCAACCTATGAGTGGCTGCAAACTGAAAACCTACCAATGGGTTTGTGGCCTGTTATAACCGGGATAAGCTTTTCTGACCTACAACACGGAATCATTGTCTATTTGTTGGAAGGAATACAAGGTTTCTACCCGACAGGAATTATCACTTATCAAACACAAGATGGAGGCAATACATGGATGGAATTGGACGCATTGATTTGCTCTGGCAACGTATCTTATGCGGGCATCAGCAGTTATGAAAGTGTTTATTACCTTACTTCGAGAAACGGAGGTGTTTATAAGTTGGGGAAGACATACGAAGGAGTTGCTGAGGGGAAAAGCAGTGTCTTTGTATTCCCGAATCCGGCTTCAGAGACGGTTCACATCGATGGTGTTGAAGCCGTGGAAGTGCAGGTTTGCAATGCTCTCGGGAAGATGGTGAAGAGGGTGATGAACTATAATGAGGTGAGTTTGGGGGGATTGCCGCAGGGTGTTTATATGTTGAAGATTAGGGATGCGGAAGGAAAAGTTTACATAAACAAAATCACGATACGATGAAAAACATTAGATTTTATTCCCTGCTTACGCTGATGATGCTGATGGCGTGCGGAGCGAGGATGAAGGCACAAATCCAAGACGACGGTGTCAGCAGCGAGCCAGTTGGAGAGTATTTGATTACTAAAGTGATAATCAATGAGAATGACTGCTTCAGATGTTTTGGAGGCAATCAAATACTTCAACGATTATCAGAAGTATCAAAAGTGGAATTGGTTTTCAATGGCCTTGATGACAATTTCATTAATCGTCTTTTGGAGGTGAATAAGATAACCCTGAAAGATGGGATGAGCATCGTAAATGACACTTCTGTTTATAGAGCATTAAACACCTGTAATATGACCGAGGCGCATGTTTATGATAACAACGGGGAAGAATACATGGCGTTTCCTTTCAAGTTCGGGCCCAGTATTGATGATGTGGTTTCAGAAATGAGGATATTGAACGAAGGATTGTACTATGAGCAACATCCCGTCAAACTGAACCTTACATATAAATCAGGTATGATCAAACTGTTTGTGGATGAAGACCATATTGTTGTATTGAATCGCACGACGAACACTTGTGAGGTGTTTGACAAGAAGGGTTCCAGATTAGTCCAGATTGATGCCACGGAGTTGGATCCAATTTCTTTTTTCCCGGAAATGAGAGAATTGGAATCAGCGACCAACTATTTAAAGAGTTCTGGGGTATTTAGTTGCCGAATCGAGAAAGCGATTTGCAAGGAGGAAGAGATTGTGCTTTTGGTTTCGGTTCCTTATGCGAAAATGGAAAACAATTCAATTATTCAAGAAGTGTTTCCCTGCATAGTTTCATATACTCACAATGATGAGGGATGGACTCCCCATGTCTTGTTTAGCTCAAAAGAGATTATTCTAGCCGACATCATTGCTCCTTCAAATATTTCACATCCGACAGGTGTCGTTGTTCCTTTCGGCAAACCGCAAATTGATTTACAATGCGTAGGCATGGAAATTGGGCAGGATTACGAATTCATTGATTATCACATCCATTCCATGAAATCAAATGATGGCCCGCTTCAAATAGTTGAATCAAGACAAATCAATTACCCGAGTTTTGATAGGATAAAATCATTCAACTATGAACCTAAAATCAAGGATGGGCTCTTTGCCCTTGGCTATACGGATTATCTATACGACCCAAACCGTGATACTACCTATACGTTGCCAATGAAAAGCGAATTGAGTATGGAGGGAAAATCCATGACAAATCTAATGGTTAAATCCAACGGACATGTCGTGGATTGGTCGTTTGATGGCAATGATTTGTCTGTCATTTATTTTGATGAAGTCAATAAGGAATGCAAATTCATATTTCTGAAAAAGGGAGCGGAAGACTTTGTAATTGTTCCACTTTCCTTTGGTGGAAGATTGAAATGTCCATACCTTTTTATGGTCTCGCCTCGTGTATTTTATTACTTAAATCTTGAAAATGAGGTTTGTGCCAAGGTGATCAATGCAGAATTACTACAGATGCAGTGAGATGGGTACTGCTGGCGGGATGCAGATGTGAGAGGGTCATACAGCGCGGGTGGTGGAGTAATCCCTTGTAGCAGTGTGGTTTCTACATTGAAATCAATTATTTCCAATCAAATTCGTCAAATCAATAAATTCCTGCACCGAAAGCTGTTCGGGTCGCTTGTTGAACACCTCGTTTTCGATAATCTCAGGGCTGAGTAGCGGGCGCAGTGAGTTGCGCATGGTCTTGCGGCGTTGGTTGAAGGCTTGTTTGACGATGCTCACAAACAGTTTTTCGTCGCAGCCCAGGTCGGTGACGGCATTGCGCCGCATCTTGATGACAGCGGATTTCACCTTCGGTGGTGGATTGAAAACGTTTTCATGCACCGTAAACAGATACTCGATGTCGTACCAAGCCTGCAATAATACACTAAGGATGCCATAGGTCTTGCTGCCTTCCTTGGCGGCCATGCGCTCGGCCATCTCTTTCTGTACCATGCCCACCACTTCGACAACCAACTCCTTGTATTTCAGCACTTGGAAGAAAATCTGGCTGCTAATGTTGTAGGGGAAGTTGCCGATGATGGCCATATTTTGTTTCCCGAATTGGCTGAGGTCGGTACGGAGGAAATCGCCCTCAATGAGCCGCTCGCCGAGCATGGGAAAATGCTTTTGCAGATAGGCAATGGACTCCTTGTCGATTTCGATGACGTAGAACTTGTCCAAAACATCTTGCACCAAATATTGGGTCAAAACACCTGTTCCGGCACCCACTTCGATGACAGTCTCCACATCGGGCGACAGTTGCTCCACAATGCGTTTTGCTATATTCTGGTCGGTCAAAAAATGCTGGCCTAAGCTCTTCTTCGGTCTTACTTCGCTCATAACTTCCTGTAGTTTTTCTTCGCTTGTGCAGTATAAATACTCGTCGGGTAATCGTCAATCAACTGCTCATAATGCTGCTTGGCCAATTCCTTGTCTTTTAATTCATTTTGCTCAATCAAGGCGGCATGCATCAGAGCGGCATCAGCCATGTAACTGTCAGCGTATTGTTCCACAATCTGCAAAAACAGTTGCTCGGCGTTGGCGTATTCTTTTCTTTTCTCCATGATTTCACCCTTGCGGAACAAAGCGTGCGGCTTGCTGATTTCGTTTCCAGTGGCGATAATGTCGTCAAGCAAGGTGATGGCTTCGTCTTCGCGTTGCTGATAAATCCTGTAATCAGCACGAGCCAAGCGGTTGAGTTCCATGCCCGAAGTGTCCACTTCAAGGTTGTCTTTGATGACTAATGAGAGTGTCATAGCGTCGTTGGCGATGAGCTTGGAAGTGGCGGCTTTCAGCACCTTCAGTTGACTCTCAGCCCATTCGTATTCTCCGATAAAATAACGTAATTGTGCGTTCTTGTATCGGGCTTCGTGGCCAAGTGGCTCTTCCTTCATGCTCTTGTCGACTTGGCTGTAAAGTAGGGTGGCTTCCCACACTTCGTCCTCGTGCAGATAGATGTCGGCGAGTTTCAGCTTGAGTTCGGCTTGACCTTGCTTCGTCACGGTGTTATTCAGGTTGTCGGTCAGCAGTTGGATGGCACTTTCCGATTGGTCGAGATGGTAAGTCATAATGTCGGCTTGAATGCCCACTAACTTACTCAAATCGTTGGTGTTGATGTCTTGATAAGCCTCATCAATGCGATTCGAGAGTTTTTCGTACGCCTTGGTGTCGGTGCTGTTAGCGGCTTTTAGTTTTTGGTACTCGGTATTGATGAGGCCGGTAAGGGCCTGACCGTAGAACGGACTGCTTTTGCCCTTGTCCACGATATAGGAATAGCCTTGAAGGGCAACGTCGTATTGCTTGTTGTTCAAACAAGTACCTGATAGATTGTTGATTTGCGCGTCTTGGTCGTGGGTCTTGCGGTCGATGCTCTGGCATTGGGCTAAGGCGATGTCATAGTCTTCCTGTTGCAGGGCGAACCAAACAAGGAGTTGTGCAAATTCTAAATTGTCGGGCTTAGCTTGGGTTTGTTGCAACAATGCAATACGCAATTCATCGGCGATGCTGTTGTTCACATCGTAGTAAAGTAGGGTCTGCAAGCGGTTGCGTATGTTGTTGTACTGTCCAGGATGGGCTTCCAACTCCAAGAAATAGTAATGGAAAGCCTCCTGATAATTAATCATTGACTGGTTCAGATAGGCCAAGTCCATGTAAAAGTTTTCCTTGCCGTCAAGTAGCTTGTTGCCTTTTTTCAGGATGTCCATGGCCATGCTGTATAAGCCTCTGGATTGGAAGGCATTGCTGAGCCCTCTGATGGTGGCGGCATTGGCAGGGAGGTCTTTCAAAACCTCGTTGAACTGTTTGGTGGCCTTGTCGTTTTTGCCTTGCAGGGTGTAGACGTAAGCCAAATCAGCGGTGCTTTTGGAGTGACCGGGGTTTTTCTTCAAGAAAGCCTTGAGCTCCTTTTCCGCTTGGTCGAAATCTTTTTCCTGGATGAGGCACTCCACATATTGCTGGAAATAATGGATTTGGCCAGTCTTCGAATAGAGGCTCGCATAGATGTCGCGGGCTTGGTCGTATTCATGGTTGCGATAATGCTGGCTGGCTAATTGGTCGTCGATTTGAATCTGGTCTTTTTGTTTTGCGTCCACTTTTTTCCCTTTTGGTGGTGTGGTGATTTGGGCATTCACTTGAAAGATGAACGCAAACGAGAAAAGGAATATGAATAGCCAACGTTGACGCATCGTAAAGGATTACTTCTTTTTTTTGATGTTTTTCAAATCGTTTTTGCACGAGCCAAGACGGTCCTTGAAGTATTCGACTTGGTTGTTGAGTAAAGTGACGTGTTGTGCCTCAGTGTCGAGGTACACGGCAGCCAAGGAGTCGGAGAGGTAATGGGTCTCAATATCCACCTTGAGGTTGTCGAGTTGCAGCAAGGTGGAGTCCATGTCAGCTTGCATGATGGGGTGGATCTGCTTGAACTGATTAATGTAGGCATCCACCAGTTGAAGTTGCTGGAATACCTCGTCAACTTCATCGGGCTGCATATATTGCAACATCGAGTCGCAGGAGAAGAAGTCCTTTTGGATTTGCACAAAGTCATTAGAGGCAAGCTCGTCCATGGTCTTGGCATCGGTTTGAACCTGTTTTTTCAGGTCGTCGATGCGCTCCAAGTCGGTTTTGGGTGTCGACTGGCAGGCGGCTAAAGCTATGGTTGCTATAAGGAGTGCCTTGGATAGGCGTGCGATGAGTTTCATTTCTTTGAACTTAAGGACTGCAAAGATACGCATTTTGGCGCAATGTGGCATAAAAAATCCCGACCATCCTAAAGATAATCGGGATAAAACGGTATGCTATGAATACGATTATTCAGTGACTTCTGCTTCGACGGGAAGGATGGAGACAAAGGACTTGCCTTCGCTCTTCTTCTTGAATTCGACAATACCGTCACACAGTGCATACAGAGTGTGATCCTTGCCCATACCCACATTCTTGCCGGGATAGTGCTTCGTGCCGCGCTGACGAACGATGATGTTGCCAGCAATGGCGGCTTGACCACCGAAAAGTTTCACTCCGAGTCGCTTACTAGCTGACTCACGACCGTTCTCGGAACTACCAACGCCTTTTTTGTGTGCCATAACTTATAATGTTTTTCGGGTTTTTACTCAGTGATGTTCTCAATCTGGATCTTGCTCAGATACTGACGGTGACCGTTAGAAGTCTGATATCCTTTTCTTCTCTTCTTCTTGAAAACGATAATCTTGTTGCCTTTG
>JAEEQP010000086.1 GCA_016285355.1 Bacteroidales bacterium | reverse complement strand
GGTGAGAGAGGGCGATACAGTGAAGGTTCGCTTCAAAATCAGTGACTATGCGGGCAATGTTTCTCAAATTGCTTTTAATGTGGTGGGTACAGCTTTCGTTGATGTTGAACGCCCCCAGCACCGTCGCAGCGAGTATTTCGTCAAGGCGGATGGCTCCATGAATTCCGACATTACTATAGAGGCCTTTAGCGTTTCGATGGAAAAAGGAACCCTTTTCCGTGACGAGTGGATTCAGACAGGTCAACGCGATGAAAAAGGTTGCTGTTCAAGAATTTATCGCTTTGGCAATGAGGAGATGACGACCTTTAAAAACTTCAAGGTGCGCCTTCGTCCCGAGGAAAAATGGGATGACCATTCGAAAATGTATATCGCTTATTTCGACAATAGTGGCAAGGTTTCTTCCTTGGGCGGCAAAATGAAAAATGGTTGCATGGAGGTGGAGACGCGGTCGATGGGCGAATATACTATTAAAATTGACTCCATCGCCCCAACGGTCAAGGCATCTAACTTCAAGAATGGACAATCCGTGACAGCACTGAAGTCGTTGAGATTCAAGATTTCCGACGACATGACAGGCATCGAGACCTACGACATTTATTTGGATGACGTTTGGGTGCTTGGACAATATGACGCCAAGAACGCCTTGTTGTATTATGAGATAGACGAGAAAATGAAGAAGGGCGAAAACAATGTGAAAGTCGTGGTAACGGATGGTGTCGGGAACACTAAAACGTTGAAAACTAAGGTAGTGTATTAAAAGGTTTGTTGGTCTTATGAAACGCGCCATCGTATCGGTTATCAATGATTTGGTCACGGACCAGAGGGTCAACAAGTCGTGTTTGGCTTTGCAAAAGGCTGGTTATGAGGTGCTTTTGGTCGGGCGGAAGCAACGTAAAAGTCCGCCAATGGATGAACGACCTTACGACGTACACAGAATGAAGTTACTTTTCGAAAAAGGACCGCTATTCTATGCCGAATACAATATCCGATTGTTTCTCTTCTTGCTGTTTCATCGCGCTAACCTTTTGCTGTCTAATGACTTGGATACGATTCTGCCCAATTATTTCATTTCGCGTTTGAAAGGCTGCAAGATGGTTTTCGACAGCCACGAATATTTTACCGAAACCCCAGAATTGGTCAATCGGCCCAAGGTGCAAAAGGTATGGAAAAGAATCGAAGGTTTCGTGGTGCCCAAGTTGGACGAGATGATTACCGTTTGCGATTCCATTGCCGAACTGTTTTGCGAGAAATATGGAGTTAAGTGCCATGTTATCAGGAATATACCACTGAAAAAAGCTTTGCCACTAAAGGGGGACAAACAAGCTCTGGGTTTGCCTACTGACAAACATCTATTAATATTGCAAGGCTCTGGCATCAACATCCAGCGTGGAGCAGAGGAATTGGTGCAAGCCATGCAGTATTTAGATGATTGTTTCCTCATGATTATCGGTGGCGGTGATGTGTTGCCCATTTTGAAGCAAATGGTTGAAGACCTGAAGATTACCGACCGAGTGTGCTTCTTTCCGAGGATGTCTTATCAGCAAATGATGGCTCATACGCAACTTGCCGAATTAGGCTTCTGCCTCGACAAGGACACCAACCTCAACTATCGTTTTAGCTTACCTAATAAACTATTCGACTTCATTCAGGCAGGCGTGCCGATTGTGGCTTCGCATTTGACTGAGATTGAAAAGATTATTAGGAAATATGACATAGGTTTGTTCATTGAGAATCATCAGCCTGAAACCATAGCTGCTACTATTCGTGAGGCATTGTTGGACGAGGCGAGAAGGGAACAATGGCAACGGAATTTGGCAGTTGCAGCGCAAGATTTGTGTTGGGAAAACGAAGAACAGAAACTGCTTGAAATCTATCATCATTATGACTGAAAATCACCTACATATTATCGCTTTCGATGTGCCTTATCCAGCCAATTACGGTGGCGTTATTGATGTCTTCTATCGTGTAAAAGCTCTTTCAGAGGCGGGTGTCAAGGTGCATTTGCATTGTTTTGAGTACGGTCGAGGCGAACAGGAGGTTTTGAGTCGTTGTTATGAGGTGAAGTATTACAAGCGCGACACTTCCTTTGTCGAGCAGTTGAGCTTCACGCCGTATATTGTCAATTCACGCCGTTCCGAGGCTTTGGTGCAGAACTTGTTGAAAGACAATTATCCCATCCTTTGCGAGGGTTTGCATACGACCACTGTTTTGTCGGACAAACGCTTGAGAAACAGAAAGATATATGTGCGTGCCCACAATGTGGAACATGACTATTACAGAGGCTTGGGTGACTCGGAACGGTGGGGTTGGAAGAAGTTGTTTTATTTTGCAGAGGCTTGGAAACTAAAGCGTTATGAGTCGGTTTTGAGAAACGCATCGGGCATTTTCGCCATCTCGCAAAAAGATACCAATTATTTCGGGAAACACTTCCAGAATGTAACTCTCATTCCAGGCTTCAATGCTGCAGACTCGGTGTGCTCGGAGAAGGGTAGGGGAGAATACGTTTTGTATCATGGCAATCTCTCCGTCAAGGAGAATGAGATAGCAGCCAAATGGTTGATAGAGAATGTGTTCTCGGAACTCGATTTGCATTGCATCATTGCGGGTTTGAACCCTTCGAACAAGTTGAAAAAACTGGCTGACAAATACTCAAATGTAACCTTGGTGGCCAATCCTGATGATGCCGAAATGATTGACCTTTTGCGGCAGGCGCAGGTGAACATTTTGGTGACCAACCAGCCTACAGGACTGAAACTGAAACTGTTGAATGCACTTTACAACGGGCGTTTCTGCTTGGTCAATTCGGATATGGTGAAGGGAACTTCATTGGAAAGCCTTTGCGTGGTTGCAGACGAACCTGAGCAAATGATTGCTGAAATCAAACGACTGATGGAGGAAGATTTCACCGAAGAGGACATAGAAGAACGCGACGCTCAAATGCGGCAACTCTATAATAATGAGGAGAATGCAAAGAAAATCGTCGAAGCTATTTTCGGTCGCTTTGCGTCATTGCGAACGGAGTGAAGCAATCCAGAGAACAAGCTTGATGACTGGACTGCTTCGTGCCTCGCAGTGACGCAAAGCGTGTCAATATCACTCCATTTCAGAACAAACCACCGTTCCGTTCTTGCAATTCGCAATACGCGAAGGATACTTCTGCATAAGCGTGTAATTGTGTGTTGCCATCAGCACGGCAGTGCCGTTTTCGCTGATGCGGCGTAGGAGTTTCATCACTTCCAAGGTCGTGTCGGGGTCGAGGTTACCTGTGGGCTCATCGGCGATGATGACATCTGGGTCGTTGAGCAGGGCTCGTGCAATGGCAATGCCTTGTTGCTCACCACCCGACATCTGATGAGGCATTACCTTGCGCTTGTCGGCTAAACCCACCTTCGATAGTACCTCGTCAATGCGGCTCGAAATCTCGGCTTTCTCCGTCCAGCCTGTGGCACCCAATACAAATTCCAGGTTTTTCTCCACGTTGCGGTCAAACAGCAGTTGAAAGTCTTGAAACACGATGCCAATTTTGCGGCGCAGGTAGGGAATGTCCTTTCTTCTGAGTTTGGTGAGGTCATAGCCAGCCACATAGAAGTAGCCGTCGCGGGCCGGTAGTTCGCCGTACAAAGTCTTTAGCAATGAGGACTTTCCACTTCCTGTGCGACCGATTAGATAGATGAACTCGCCTTTGTTCAGTGTCAGGTTGACATTGGAAAGGACAAGGTTCTCCCGCTGGAATATGGATGCGTTTCTGATTTCGATGATAGGCTGCTTCCCGGCGACGCACGGTTGTGCAGTCGCCATACGCTTATCTTTGGAGTCGAACATTGTTTTGTAAGTTTTGAAGGTTTTGTGATTAAAAGATTACCAGCTTCCGCTTGCACCGCCGCCACCGAAACCGCCTCCGCCGAAGCCACCGAAACCTCCACCGCCACCAAAGCTACCGCCTCCACCGAATCCACCACCGCCAAAACCGCCCGTAGGAATCCAAATGGTGCGCTGACCGCCACCGGAATAGTTCTGGTTGCCGTTGGAAGAACGGAAAATGAGGATGAGGGCGATGATGACAAGAAGGATGAGCCAAAAGGGTATACCGTCGCCGCCATTGGCGTATTCGTCTTGGGTGAATTTGCCCGAACAGAGGCTCATGATGACATTGACGGCATTGTTGATGCCTTTGTAATAGTCGTCTTCCTTGAAGGCGGGAATCATCTCATTCTCGATGATGCGCTTGGCAGTAGCATCGGTGACATATTGCTCCATGCCGTAGCCGGGGCTGATGTTGACTTGCCCTCTTTCACTGCCTTTCTTGGGCTTCACGAGGATGACCACGCCATTGTTCTTGCCCTTTTGTCCCACACCCCAACTGTGTCCGATTTCCGTGGCATATTGCTCAATGCTATAGCCTTGCAGGTCGTCGACGAGCAGGACGAGGATTTGGGTGGAAGTACTGTCGTTGTATGCCACCAGTTTACGCTCTAAGGTTTTAATCTGGTTGGAGTTCAAAGTGCCCGTATAGTCATTCACCAAGCGTGGTGGGTTGGGCGGACTTGGCAATTGGGCTTTCAGTGTTGTGCCGAAGGTAAGCAAAACGAGAAGCAGGACAAACAAAAGCGTAAGTTTATGTTTATCAGTTGTTTTCATAGGATATTTCATCGGGGATTTCGTTGGTTTTATCAGTTTGATAGGGGAAGTAGGTCTTGAGTTTTTCGCCGCAACGCATGATGCCTTGCTCCAAGCCCTCAGCGAAGCGGCCTTCTTTGAATTCGGCAGTCATCAGGTCGCGGATGTCGTTCCAAAAGTCGGCCTCCACCACATTGTTAATGCCTTCATCACCGAGGATGGCAAATTTATGGTCTTTGACAGCCAAGTAAAAGAGTACGCCGTTGCGTTGTTGTGTCTTGTCCATTTTCAATCGGTTGAAGATGAACAGAGCGCGTCTTTCCGCTTTGATTTTGCAGAAGTTCTCAATGTGTACTTTAATCTCGCCCGAGGTGTTCAGTTCAGCCTGTTTGATGGCCTCCACCACGCGGCGGTCTTCCTCGTTGTTCAGTATTTTTCTTGCGTTGGACATTTTTTCGTGTAATTTGACTGCAAAAGTAATAATTTTAGTTTGTAACGAGATGGGCAAGGATTATTTTTGTTTCTTTGCAAAGTCAAAACAAACATTGAGATGGACAAATTCACAAAGGCCATAGTGGTTCTAATGTTGATGATGCTTTATGCGGTGAGTTGCACTAAACCTGATGAACCGAACAACAGCGACAACGGTCAAAACGATAGTATTGTAGATGATAGTGTTATCCTTAGTGGCCACGATTACGTTGACCTCGGTCTGCCAAGCGGCACCTTGTGGGCAACCTGTAATGTGGGGGCAACCCATCCCGAGGACTTTGGCGATTATTTTGCCTGGGGCGAGACCGCGCCTAAGGACGTTTATGATTGGAAAAGCTACCAATTTGGCAATTGTACCTTCGATCGTTTTGAGATGACCAAGTACTGCACCGATTCGTGTTGGGGACTTGACGGATTTGTTGATAATCTGACCGTCTTGGAGCCTGCTGATGATGCAGCTACGGCCAACTGGGGTGCAGGCTGGCGCATGGCTACCATGGAAGAATGGGAGGAGCTGTATCGAAAAACGACCTGTACATGGACAACCCAAAACGGTGTGAACGGAAGGCTCTTGACCGGCTACAACGGCAATAGTATCTTCCTGCCCGCTGCGGGCTTCCGGTTGGATGGTGAGCTGATAGGCTCAACCCTCGGCATCTACTGGTCGAGTTCTCTCCATACAGGCTTCCCCGAGCGCGGTTGGAGTTTCCACTACGACCTGGATGAATGCCACGTGTGCGGCACATACGAACGTTGTCGTGGACAAGTTGT
>JAEEQP010000049.1 GCA_016285355.1 Bacteroidales bacterium | reverse complement strand
CCTTGGCATTCTCGGACAAAATGGACACCATAAGGAAACAATGTGGGGCAATACAAATGACCTCTCTGGCGGTTATATGGGCGGCCATCCCTTTGAACTTCGCTATTCCTACAAGATTGGCCCGCTGGCGAAGCGACATGGGGGTGTGAAATAAACCTACACTTATCCTTCACCCACAAATCACCTCAGCCGAACACCCGAGCACTCTCGCCAAAGCAAAAACCATCTTTGCCTTCGCTTTCATGATGTATACCAAACGAAAAACTTTCCTTATCTTTGCGCCTTGATATACAGTACAAACCTATCTGATGGACAAAAACGAGAAATACACAGAACTGCTGAAGGAGCAAATTGCTACTTTGAAGAAAGAAAACCGTTTTTTGGAGTTCAAATCAAACCACCAAGATTACAACCGCCTTGGCAAGTACATCTCTGCTTTGTCCAATGGTGCTTGCCTCGACCATCAGGATTTCGGCTACCTTTATTTTGGCGTGGAAGATCAGACGCTCCAAGTCAAAGGCACCACTTTCGATGTCTCCAAGCAAAAAGCCGAAGGCAATCAATCTCTCGAAATCTACCTCCGAAGGATGATTTCACCCAAAATCACCTTTGAGATTGATGAGTTCCTCTTCGAGGGTAAGTTGAGAATCGTTGTCTTCATCATACCCGCAGCCGCAAAGGAACCTACATGCTACATGAATAAACCCTACATCCGCGTCGATAGCCATGTCACTGAACTGACACCCTATACCGACTGGATGCGCGAGATATACATGACCGACATCGACTGGAGTGCTCAAATCATAGAAGGAGCCTCCCTTGATTCACTAGACCCAACTGCCATTCGAGAAGCCCGCAAAGGTTATAAGGAACGCTTTCCTATGTTGGCCATAGAATCCGATTCATGGAGCGACGAGGTCTTTTTGGATAGGGCAAAACTGACCATCAATGGCCAAATCACCCGAACCACTTTGCTTCTTGTCGGAAAAGAAGAATCTGCCCATTACCTCAATCATATTGCCCAAATCGTTTGGAAATGCTTTCAGGACGGTAAAACCTTTGGCGACATCTTCTACATACCTTTTTTGCTTTCAACAACCAAGGTGCTCAATAGCATCCGCAATTATCGTTTCAAAATCTATCCCCAAAACTCGCTTATCCCTGCAGAAGTTTGGAAATACGACACTAATACCATACTTGAATGTATGCACAACTGCATTGCCCACCAAAACTATACAAGCAACGCCCGTATTGTGGTCACCGAAGACCCTGACAAACTTACCTTTGAAAACGCTGGAGGTTTTTACGAAGGCAATTATGAGGACTACATCTTGGGCAAGAAAACGCCCGAACATTATCGCAACCCCTTCTTGGCTCGTGCTATGGTAAATGTAAAGATGATAGATACTCAGGGCTACGGCATTCACACGATGTTCCAAAAGCAAAAGGAGCGTTACTTACCCATGCCCGACTATGACGACTCCACGCCATCAAAGGTAGTACTTCATCTTCTTGGCAGTATCATCGATGAAAACTACAGCAAAATGCTAATGGAACGACAGGATCTTACACTTAGCGAGACCGTTCTGCTCGACCGTGTTCAAAAGCACAAGCCTATATCGCCTGAAGCAACTGAAATGTTGAAGAAGAAAAAACTTATTGAAGGCAAAAAAGGCAATTTTTATGTGGCCAAACTGGTCGCGCAAAACACTGGACAGAAAGTGGAATATTCAAAGCACAAGGGGCTTGAAGATAAGAAATGCGAAATATTCCTGCTCCAGTCACTTGGCGACCATGGCTCTCTCACGAAACAGGAAATCGTAAGGCTCTTAAGTGATATCCTTCCCGATCAGTTATCTGTTAAGCAAAAAGAAACCAAGGTTTACAACATTTTGCGCAAGATGAAGAAAGCGAGGCGGATTTATAACGAATCCGCTGGAAACAGGTCTTCTTGGTTCCTCGTAAAATAGAGTTGTTACGAACAAATTTACGAGCAAATTTGCGAGCAAATTTACGAGCAAATCACGCAACTAACTGTTTTATAATAGATTAAGTTATAATTTTTACGAGCAAATTTACGAGCAAATCGCAATTCTTGCTGCTATCGACCATTCAGTACCGCCAATGCAACCACCGTCCGCACCTCGGCCTTCATAAAGACCAATTAAGGTCAAAAAAATAGCAGATTTTTCTTAAAATGACATTTTTATACCAAATAAGTATGTTTTTTTATGCTTATTTGGTAACATCACGGCCAAATAAGCATGTTGAAATCCGCTTAATTGGAAATCAACGGATAGTATAATGATTTACAATGATATATAAAGGAAAAATAAGAGCAACGACAAAGCGTATCACCCACAAATCACCTCAGCCGAACACCCCAGCACCCTCGCCAAAGCAAAAATGTCCCCGCTTTTGCCTTCAGTTAAAAGAATAACATCGCTCTTTTCCCTGTAATTCCTTTTTTCCTATTTTTGCGCCCATAATTCAACAAAGCTATCTGCACTATGACACGCTACATTTTTGTGACAGGAGGCGTGGTCTCCTCACTTGGAAAAGGCATTATCTCGGCCAGCATCGGCAAACTCTTGCAGGCTCGCGGCTATACCATCACCATACAGAAATTCGACCCTTATATCAATATCGACCCTGGGACGCTGAATCCCTACGAACACGGTGAGTGCTATGTGACCGTGGACGGCACCGAGACCGACCTCGACCTCGGCCACTACGAACGCTTCACGGGTATTCGCACCACACAAGCCAACTCTGTGACCACGGGCAAGATCTACAAGGCGGTCATCGACAAGGAACGCCACGGCGACTACCTCGGCAAGACCATACAGGTAGTGCCTCATATCACCGACGAAATCAAGCACCGCATCTTGCACAATGACGATGTCGATTTTGTCATTTCAGAAATTGGCGGCACCATCGGCGACATCGAGGCGGCACCGTTCTTGGAGGCCATCCGTCAGTTGAAATGGGAACTTGGCAATCGTGCCGTCTGTGTGCACCTTACTTATATTCCTTATCTCAAAGCTGCTGACGAACTCAAGACCAAGCCCACACAGCATTCCGTGAAGGAGATGCAGGGCGCGGGCATTCAGCCTGATGTGCTCGTGTTGCGTACCGAGAAGCACCTCTCTGATAGCATTCGCCAAAAAGTGGCTTCCTTTTGCAATGTGGACCTTGAATGTGTGGTGCAGAGTGAAGACTTGCCAAGCATCTATGACGTGCCAGTCAACATGCAGCGACAAGGCCTCGATGCAGCCTTGCTGCGCAAGTTCGGTGTGCCTGTGGGCGAGACCCCGAAGATGGAAGGCTGGCACCGTTTCTTGGAATTGCAACGTACTGCTACAAAAGAGGTTCATGTGGGTTTGGTGGGCAAATACGACCTTCAAGATGCCTACAAGAGCATTCGCGAGAGCCTGATTCTGGCGGGCATCTACAACCATGTGAAGGTGAAAATTGACTTCATCAACAGCGAAAACATCACCAAGGAGAATGTCGCGGAGCAACTTTCTGGCATGGCGGGCATTTTGGTCTGTCCGGGCTTCGGACAACGCGGCATCGAAGGGAAAATCATTGCAGTGGAGTATGCACGTGTTAATAATCTCCCCGCTTTTGGTGTGTGCCTCGGTATGCAGATGATGGTTATTGAGTTTGCCCGCAATGTGTTGGGTTACAAAGATGCCAACTCCAGTGAAATGGACACCAACACCCCGCACAATGTCATCGACCTCATGGAAGAACAGAAATCCGTGACCAACTTAGGCGGCACCATGCGCTTGGGTGCTTACAACTGCACGCTCCGCGAAAGCAGCCGCGTGGCCGAAATCTACGGTACAACCCAAATTAGTGAACGTCATCGCCACAGATATGAGTTCAACAACCAGTATAAAGAAGAATACGAGAAGAATGGCATGAAATGTGTTGGCGTGAACCCCGAGAGCGACTTGGTTGAGATTGTCGAGATTCCTAACCACCGTTGGTTCATCGGCACCCAGTTCCATCCTGAGTATTCCAGCACCGTGCTTCATCCGCATCCCTTGTTTATGAGTTTTATCAAAGAAATAATCAAATGAAAAAGGTATTCATTATCATAGCATTATGCCTCTTGTTGGCCTCCTGCGGCGACAAGCAGCCCAAAGGAACACAAACTACTACGGAAAAGCCTAAGAAATCTGTAGTGGTTCCGAATTTCAACGCCGATTCGGCTTATCAGTATGTGGCCAAGCAAACGAGTTACGGCCCGCGTGTGCCTGAGACTCAGGCTCATGCCGACTGCGCTGAATGGCTTACCGCAAAACTCGCTGAATTTGCCGACACAGTCATTGTGCAAGACTTTAGAACACGGCTGTTTAATGACAAAGGCATTGACGGACAAAACATCGTGGGAGTGTTTCATCCCGAGGCCAAGAAACGTATCGTGCTCTGCGCCCATTGGGACTCGCGCCCATACGCCGACCATGACCCCGATGCGGCCAACACGCACACGCCCATTGACGGTGCCAACGACGGCGCGAGTGGGGTAGGTGTGCTCATGGAATGCGCCCGATTGTTCAAAACGCAGCCTTTGCCCGAGCATCTTGGCATTGACATTGTTCTGTTCGACCTGGAGGATTATGGCCCGCATCAAAATGACGCTGAAAAGTTTTATGAGGAAGAGGTCAATTACTGGGCTTTGGGCTCGCAATATTGGTCGAAGCACCCGCATGTGTATGGCTATAAGGCTTATTACGGCATTCTTTTGGACATGGTGGGCGGCAGCAATCCCAATTTCCCGAAGGAATATTACTCTCAGGGTTACGCTGCTTGGGTGAGCAACAAGGTCTGGCGCAAGGCCGCCGATTTGGGCTATCGTCCGTATTTTACCAATGAGTTAGGCAACATGGTCAGCGACGACCATATCCCCATGAACCAAATCGCGGGCATCCCGACCATCGACATCATCGACTTGCAACCCTCAAGCAGCAACGGATGTTTTCCCGAGGTGTGGCATACTTTGAACGACAACCTTGAGCATATCGACAAGACGACTCTGGGTATTGTGGGAGAAGTACTCGTCAATGTAGTGTATGAAGAATAATCAATTTATTTTCAATAACTTATAATCAATCAATTTTTTAGCAAAATGAAGAAAGTATTGTTAATCATGGTGGCCATCATGGGCTTCGCCTTTGCTGCAAATGCACAAAACAACGCTATTGGTGTCCGCATTGGCGGTGGTCAGGGTTATGGTGCTGAGATTTCTTACCAAACGAGTCTTGGTAGCCCCCACCGTTTGGAAGTAGACCTTGGTTACAAGAGCTACGGCTTTGGTCTTGGCTCTTTGGGTTTGGTGGGTGTTTATCAACTGCATTATGACATTCCAGCTGTTCAAAACCTTGGGTGGTATGTTGGTGCTGGTGCAAGACTTGAACTTTATACCTATTCAGACGCTTCGAATTCAAACACTGGATTTTTCATAGGTGTTGCTGGTCAAGCCGGTATTGACTATCATTTCGATGCCGTCCCCATTCAGCTTTCATTAGACATTCGCCCATACTTCCACCTGATTCCTTCCACTGTTTTCAAGTGGGGTGACATCGCATTGGGCATCCGCTACATGTTCTAAAGTCCCTTGATATACTCGTCCAATTCGCGTTTCGAGGAATTGTAGGAAAAGGCTTCATTGAGCAAGTAGTATTTGTTTTTGTCGACACAATTGGTGTAAGCGAACTTAGCAAACTCCAACTTGTTGCTTTCGAAGGAGAACAATTTGCAGATTTCAAGTATTTGACTGGCAGTCATCGGGTTGGATGAAATGACTTGTTTGGCGAGGGCTAATTTCGAGCTGTCGAATGATTCCTCTGAAATCAGTTGATAGGCATCTTCGTAATCCTGTTGGTCCATTCCGAAAGGCGTATGCGGCATGGGCGGAACGACAGTTTCTTCATTCACGATATAAGGCTGCTCGGTAATCAGGTTCATCGTCAGTTCTGGTCGGATATGGGCTTGCGTGGGCTCTAATCCGAAAAGGTTGTTGGCTTGGATGATGGTAAAAGATTTGGATTGCCTAAGGTCAACGAGTTGGCCTACACAGTTTTGCAGTGGGTTGTCGAGCTCTACACGGATATAAAAGTCGTCTTCTCCTATATTGTTGATGCAGATGGAACGGACAGGCTCCTCGTTTTGTAACACATCATCGACATAGAGCCAAAAATGATAGTTCATGTTGCGAGGTGCGGTAATGGTCAAGGAGGAGTTTCCGTGAGGATGACCACCATGTTTGGGCCTTATTGTGGCCACTTGTGCCATGCCGGGCAAGGCCATAAACAGGATGAGGACAAAAATCAGATGTTTTTTCATATCAAATCAGGTTTATGTAGAGACGGCATGCACCGTCTCTACCAACAATTATCATTCAATAATAATTTTCTGCGTCACCACGCTTCCTCCCAGCATCTGCAAAGTATAAACACCAGCAGGTAAACGGCTAACATCAATAGTGCGCTGGCCTTCGACGGTGAAGAACATCACCATTTGGCCGTACATGTTGAGCATCATCACGCTGACTGCCCCCTTGTCGTAATCAGTGCGGAGGGTGAACTGGTCCTTGGCGGGATTGGGATAAATCTCAACGGAGAAAGCAGGTGCTGTATGGGCTTCGTGGACGCTTACTAGTAATTCTTCGTCGTTACTGAAGGTGACCACTTTGCCCGCCACGCGCAAAACCGGATTGTCGGGCGCAGCACATTCAGTGCAGGTCACGCCGTCGATGCAGTCGGGATGGTTGGGATGGCAGAGGTCTAAGTAGGTTGGGTCGAATTGGTAGAACAACTCGGCTTCACCAGCAGCGAGGTATTCCGAAAGGTCAAAGTCCCACACCATGCCGATGCTGCCCGGACACCATCCGCTACGTTGGTAGGCCCAAGTGCCGTTTTGGGGCTGACAGCCTGCGGGGTTAGGGCTACAGGTGCGCCAGAGGTGTTGGTCATATTTGCTTTGGCCGTTCACGAAAATGTGATGGGTTGCTTCGTAAAACTCGGCGGCGTTGCCGGTGTTGTAGCTGTTATTGGTGCCGCTGCTCCAATTGTGGCCAGTCGTTGTGATTTTCAGTTCGGCAGCTTGTGCCTTGTCGCTGAAGGTATAGTTCACGGCAGGAACAGGCTGTTGGTTGGCGTAGTCGCCGAAAGCGTAGGTGTCGAACCAGATTTCGTCCATATCGGTATAAAGGTAATCAGGCGTGCCTTTGGTGAAACTGAAAATCAAGTTGGGATTGGAGCCACTGCCGTTCCAAAGCTCCATATAATACTCCATCTCCACCAAGCCTTGCAGCATGGTCGTGTAATCGCTCACATCCACATCGTCTTGGCACTGCACGCCAAAGGGGGTGATGTAGCGGAACAGTTCAATCCATTCGCCACGATAGTTGCGGATCTTCACCCCACCTATTCTGTCGTATGTATCGCAGTTGCCGTTCACGCAATTATAATCGAAATGCGCCATAATGTTGTTGATTACACCCACATGTGAGGGGAAAATATATTCGCCACGGTCACTATGTTGGCTCGGGGTACACACCAAATCACCGTGCATGGTCACGACATCAAACTGGCTTTCAATCTGGTTCGTAACTTCAAAGCTATTGCTGAAGGTGGTCGTCTTGTCGCCAGATTGTGTCACGCTGACAGTCAAATTGAAGTCACCAAAGCTTGTAGGGGTCCAAAAACCGTAATAATAGCCGTTGTCGAAGTCTTCGGGATAATCGGTTTGCAAGGCGATTTCCTGTCCGTCAACGCTCGCTGTGATGTCGGTGAATTTGATGACTTCAGGATGTTCGATATAGGCCGAGACGACAATCAGCATAGGGTGGATTTGGTCCATATAGACTTTGGTGCTTTCATACGGGCGGCGAATCTTTACCTCAGGCTCGTATGCATACGGATCGACCACTTCAAAGCTCTTCACCACATCGGGAGCGGGCAGCCAGTTGGCGTTGCCGGCTTGGGTGGCTTTCAGTTTCACGATGCCAGTTTCACCTGTCAAAGTCAAAATGTTACCGTCGATGGTGGCGGGACCTTCCATCATCTCGAAGCTGACCGGCAATCCTGATGAAGCAGTGGCTTCCAGAGTAATCGGTTCGTTGAAAATCAGTTGGTTCGGGATGTCGGCCATTTCGATGAGTTGGGCGTTGCCGTCGGGCTGCTGACGCACTAAGAGATTGTCGAAGCCGCCTGTGCCGCCTTGCGAGTGGAAGAAGACGCCGTCCCACACTTGGTAGTCGTTCTTGTCGCCGCTGCCTGGAGTGAGGTTCATGCAGACGTTGGTGCAACCTGCCATCTGAATCCATTCGCCTTCGCAACCAGGTTTAACGAACACCGTCACGGCACCCGCGCCGTCGTAGGCCGTGAAGTCGAACGACATTTTATAACGCGTCCAACCGCCTTGCTCGTATTCAAAGGGTATGTTGCTGCCATCGGGCAGGTGCACTCGGGCATGGCCACTGTCGCCTTGGCTCTTGATGAAGAGGTACACGCCGCCATCGGGGTCGGTCATGCCGGGCAGGATGTGACCGTCGCCGTCAGCATCGAAGCCCACGCCGAAGAACGAGCCCCACCAGGTGCGGTTCATGTCCATTTCAAGGTCCATGATGCCGCCGCCTTGGAAGCTGAAGTTGAAGTTGGACGAGGCCTTGCGCGTGGCCGTGCGACCTACGCCTGAGCCGCCGTAGGGATACCAGATGGCCATGCTTTCATCGGGGGCCATGTCGGAACCGCAAACGTAGCTAACGTCGAAGTCCTGCGAGGAGGTTGCAGTCTGATAGTGCGTTTTCCAGCCGTCCTGTCCGTTGAGATTTTGCGTGCCTTCAGTGAGGCTGTTGAAGTCGTAGAGGTATTCCACTTGTGCCGTCGCTGCAAAGGCCATGAGGAAAAAAGCTGCGAATAAAGTGATTCTTTTCATAGTTAGATGAGATTAATTTGGAGACAAAAATAGAAATAATTGCAAAATAATTTGCGGGAAAAGAAAAAAACACTACTTTTGCCATATCAAATAAACTATTTCAACATACAATTCATGCGTTTTATCTTGATTTTCGTTGTTTTTATCTCTGTTTTTGTCTCATGCACTACAGATGTCGACATGTATGCGGATTACAAGGATGTGACCATCATTTATGCCATGCTTGATCCTCGTGCCGACACCAATTATGTCAAGATCACCCGCGCTTTTTGTGGCACAAACGACAATCCCATTAATGCCAACGAAGTCGCCTTGATTTACGATTCTTGCAACTATCCTGGCAAACTTGACGTCCGCGTCATCGAGTTGAAGAACTCCCATGGCGGTCCATACGAGCCCACCCACCGTGAGTTTGCCCTCGACACGATAACCATCCACAACAAGCAGGAGGGCACTTTTTATGCACCCCATCAAGTTGTTTATTACACCACAGAGCCGTTCAATACCGGCACGAATGGGAGCAAATATAAATACCGCCTCGTCATCATCAAGCCGGATGGCGACACGGTCACGGCCCAAACCAGCATGGTTGGCAATGAGGAATTCGCTATTGTGTCGGGCAGTGCGAATTTCCAAATCAATCATACGGATGATTTGGGAAAGATTCTCTTCAGGGCAGACGGCTCGGGCAGCCTTTACGATGTCAAGATTCAGTTCAACTATCGCGAAAAGTTGGCCGGACAGGAGATAAAGTATAAAAATGTCAGCCGTTCATTCGGTACCAAGCCACTTGAAGATTTCGAGAAAGTTGACAATACTGGAAACACGTATTATCAGGAGTACTCCTTAAACTGGTTGTTTAACGCTCTTGCCAATGCCATTGGCGGGGATACTATTGTCAATCCCAACCATCCCAATGTGGTGCGTTATTTTGACGGTTTTGTCATATCCATCAGTGCTGGAGGTGACGAACTGAACTACTATTATATTGCAAATCAGGCGCAACTGAACAGCCCGATAGCCCTCATTTCAACTTACACCAACATTACGGGCGGCTATGGTTTGTTCTCTTCGCGGACCACCATCGAGAAGTCGGTGAAGCTTTCCTCTACTGCCTTGCGCGACCTCTATGGCAAGGAATCGTGGGGCTTCCTGGAGCAATAATTTATTCAAAACGACCCTGCTATCAGAAAAAAAACTATTTTTGCAAATTCTAAGAAACAGATAATACCGATGAAAAAGATTCAGTTTTTCCTTTCATTGACAGTGCTTTTGGGCTTTTTCGCCTCCTGCACTACCGATGTGGAACTTTATGCCGACTACAAGGACATTCCTGTGATTTACGGCTTGCTCGATGCCACTAAAGACACTAACTTCATCAGAATCAACAGGGCCTTTTCGGGCAGTAACGATAATCTTATCAATGCCAACGAGATTGCGCTGATTGAAGACTCTTGCAACTATCCAGGCAAGCTTGACGCCCGAATCATTGAGTACAAGAACGTCTATGGTAACCAATATACACCAACAGGCCGTGTTTTAGTGCTCGACACCATTACGGTGCATAACAAGCAGGAGGGTGTTTTCTATTCTCCCGACCAGAAAGTGTATTACACCACTGAACACGTTAATGTCAACTCAAATAATACAATATACAACTATAGGTTGGAGGTGGTAAAAGGCAACGATACCATCTCTGGCGAGACCGGAATTGTGGGTGGCGAGGCTTTTTCTATCCTGGCTTCTCAGCTTTCGTTTAAGGCCAAACCCAGCGATGGCACTGGGAGAATCCGTTTCAGATTGGCCGACAATGCGGCTTTTTACGAGATGAAAATGGTGTTTAAATATAGGGAGAAGAAAAGTGGCGGTCCTGAAGTTGTAAAAAGCGTGAATCATACATTTGGCGTAAAAAGTGTTGACGAGTTGCTGATTGAGAACAATATTTCTTATTTCATCTATGGTGAAAATCTGTTGTTCACGCTTTTGACGGAGGCCATTGGTGGGGATACCATTGATGTAGTGCGTCATTTCGGTGCTTACCCAGGTGATGATCATCCGATTGAGCTTTTCCTTGCCGCAGGTGGCGATGAGCTTTTCAACTATATTCAGGTGAATTCCAATACCGGCAGTTTCTCCCAAACTGTTCCCGATTATACCAATATCAATGGCGGCTACGGCGTGTTTTCCTCAAGAATCAATTTGACAAAAGATGTTCTCATTTCGGCCAATACGCAAGTGGATATTTTCGGCAAACCTTGGGGATTCAGGGAGGAATAAAAATTAAAGAGGCATATTATGATTCGTTCCATGACGGGCTACGGCGTTGCCGAGCAGACTTATCATTCCAAAAAAATTGTTGTTGAAATCAAGACATTGAATAGCAAGCAGTTGGATCTTCAGGTGAAGTTGCCCAACGAGCTTCGCTTTGCCGAGTTGAATTTCCGTAATGCCATCGGAGCCAAGTTGCAGCGCGGCAAGATTGATGTGGTGATTACGGTCACCGATACAGACCTGACCCAGACTTATCATATTGACAAGGACATTGTGAAAGCCTACAAAGAACAGATTGAGGCGATTTCGTCCGAGTTGGGCATTCCGCCTGCGAGCGATATGGCGGCCACTCTTTTCAGGATGCCGGGCATTTTCAATGTGCCAGTGGAGAATTACGATGAAGCCTTCGTCGCCAAGGTGGCCGAGACCCTTGACCAAACTTTGGACATTGTCGACGGCTTCCGCATCCAGGAGGGCAATACCTTAAAGAAAGACCTGTTGCATCGCGTGGAACTGATACTTGGCTATCTCGCCGAAGTGGAGCCTTACGAAAAGACCCGCCACGACGTAATCAAACAACGCCTGACAAAGAACCTCAGCGAACTGACTACGGCTGGACAATACGACGAGAACCGTTTCGAACAAGAACTGATTTATTATCTGGAGAAATTGGACATAACCGAAGAAAAGGTGCGCCTGCGCCAGCATTGCAACTACTTCAACGAGAGCTGCGACGACGACCAGGCAGGCAAGAAACTCGGGTTTATCAGTCAGGAGATGGGCCGCGAAATCAACACATTGGGTTCGAAGGCCAACGAGGTGAACATCCAAAAACTCGTCGTCAAGATGAAGGACGAATTGGAGAAGATTAAGGAACAGGTTTGTAATATTTTGTAAGCAATCAGCGGTCAGCAAGTTGCTGATAGCTGAAGGCTGACTGCTGATGGCAAAATAAAATAACTATGAAAAAAGGTAAGCTTTTGATATTCAGTGCCCCTTCAGGCTCAGGCAAGACCACACTGCTCAATTATGTGATGAGCCAAATCCCTGAGATGGCTTTTTCCGTTTCGGCCACCACGCGCCCGCCCCGTGGCGAGGAAGTGAATGGTCGTGAGTATTATTTCCTGACGATGGAAGATTTCAAGCAGCGTGTCGAGAATGGCGAGTTCCTCGAATGGGAAGAGGTCTATCCAGGCCGTTGCTACGGCACTTTGCTCTCCGTGGTCGCACAGATGCAGGAAGAGGGCAAGCATGTGGCCTTCGACGTGGATGTATGCGGCGGCGTGAACATCAAGGAGCATTACGGCGACCAAGCCCTTTCGGTTTTCATTCAGGCACCCTCGGTGGAAGTTTTGCGTGAGCGTCTCATCAACCGTCAGACCGATGCGATGGAAGAAATTGAGAAGCGCATTGCCAAGGCTGCATGGGAGACCGAATTCGCTCAAGGCAAGTTCGACCGCACCATCATCAACGACGACCTCGAAACTGCCAAGCGCGAAATTCTCGAAGTCGTGCAAGCGTTTCTTCAAAAATAATAAAGCACTTGGACCCTGAGCCTGTCGAAGGGCCCGACAAACATAGCATTATGAAAAAGGTAGGCATCTATTCTGGCTCCTTTAATCCCATCCATCACGGCCACGTGATATTAGCCAATTATTTGGTCGAGTTCTCCGACTTGGATGAGCTGTGGTTTGTGGTGACGCCGCAAAACCCGCTGAAACAGAAAACCGATTTGCTTGACGATGCCGAACGTTTGAAAATGGTGCAGTTGGCCCTTGGCGACGACCCGCGTTTTCATGTCAGCGACATCGAGATGCATCTGCCCCGACCATCCTACACCGTCAATACTTTAACCACGCTTTCGGAACAACATCCTGATTATGAGTTTGTGTTCATTTGCGGTATGGATAGCCTGCAAAACCTGAAAAACTGGCGCGAATACCAAAAAATCTTGGACAATTACGAATTGCTAGTGTTTCCCCGAGAGGGCTATGATGGGGGAGAGTTGAAAGACTATCCTTCCGTCAACATTCTGAAAACCCCGATTGTGGAGATTTCGTCCACTTTTATCCGCAAATGTATTAGGGACGGCCGTGATGTGCGGCATTTCATGCCCGAGCAGGCGTTTCTTTATTTGAAACAAAATCGGTTCTACGAATAATGTATAGAGCTGTCACTCGGAGGTCCACCCTAATCAGAAATCCAAATTAAACGACAGATAAAACCTCGGTTTCTTCGCGATTTGTCCATCTTCGATGCCCCAAGCCACATCGCCCCTAACGAAATAACCGAAAATGGTGGTGCGCAATCCAAAACCGACACCGCCCACAATAGGCTCTTTCATCTCCGTGACGGTGATGTCGAGGTTGCCGTCAGTGATGTACGTATTGAAGAGCGAGTTGCTGGGACTATACGGATTCCAACCTGTCCAAGCCGTGCCGAGGTCGCCAAAGGCCACAACTTGAAAGTCCTTGATGAACTTCATATTGATGGGACGGTTCATGAAATAGCTGAACAGGGGGAAGCGTAGTTCGCTGTTCAAGACCACAAAGTTGTTGCCATTGCGGATGTTCTGTTGGAAGCCGCGCATATTGGTGGCAAGGGTTTGATAAGCATAGTTTTGCGAGTAGTCAACGGGCGTGCCGTTGTTGAAAGAAGCCAAAATCCAATTGTCGACACCGCCCATGTAATAGATGAGTTTTTGCTGCCCAAACGAGCTGCTGCCTGCGATGCGGTTAGCCCAGATGAAATTACGGCTGATGCGGGTGTAATGCCTGTAATCGAAGCCGACGACGACCATATTGTTGGTGTTTTTGGCGATGCGTTGGTAATACTCGGCAAAGATTTTACCCCTTGCCCCGACGAGCAGGTTGGTGCCTATTTTCTTGGAGTTGTCGTACACGAGTTCGGCCCGCAATCCGCCCCAATTCTCGTATTTGTCCTTGTCAGCCAAGCTGTAGTCGTCGATGGCGAGATTTACCTGATGGTCAATGCGGTAGATGGCCGTGCCGCGCAGGCTGAGAATTTCACTGAGGGGGTAATTCAGTGTGTAAAATGCCTCATTGGTAAAAGTGCGGTAATAATAACTCAAATAGTTGTCGGTGACATAGCGGTGCAGGGTGATGCTCTTGTCCAAGCGTTTGCTGTATTCGCTGAAACGCAGCATGTATTCGTTGTTGGTGAGGCTGGTGTTGAGCTTCACGCCGAGTTCGATTTTGTAGTCCTCCATCAGGTCTTTCATCTTCGTGCCGAGGAAGACATTAAAGCCCGAGTTAAGATAAATGGGTGCGTTGCCGCCGGTGAAGGGCTGGTAACTGAAGTTCATGCTGGTAAAGTCGATTTGGCTCATTAATTGGTCGGCAAAAAGCTCCACATAGTAGTTGTTGGGACGTTGTATGGTGTCTTTTCTTGGCGGTTTGGGAGCCGGACCGATGTCTTGCACCACTTGTAGCGAGTCGCCGCCCAAGGGACCGCTGATTTGTCGTTTGCGTCGAGGGAAACGGTAGCTGGTTGTAAAGCGGTGCTTTGAAATGGGCTCAACAATCGTGTCTTTTTCCTTTTGAATCCATTCGCTGAGTAGCCGTTTTTGTGCGTAGGGACTCATTTGACGGAGGCTTAGCACTCCGCTGCGAAGTACAGGCGACATATAAAACCGTTCACCTTTTTGGTCGGCCATCAGCAGAGCGGCTTTGTGTTCGCGAGGCAGGTAACTATAGTCGATAATGTTGATGGAATAGTCTGTAAGTTGCTCTTTTTTACCAAAATAGCGGTAATGCACGATGGTGTCGATGTGGCTGATGGCACTGTCGAAACGAATTTGGTAGAGGTTGTAAAAACCACTGGTGTCGTTTAGGTAAAGCAGACTGCCGTCTTTCAGCGGTTCGGGTAGGATGCTATTAGAGAAACGTTGTTGCGTCAGGTTTTGAAGCACTACACCTTTATTAATATAGTTGTAAGCGAAAAGGTCGAATTGCTTGTTTTGGAACCCGATTTTGTCGTCGACCTTTAACGAGTCGTTGTCGCGATTGGAACTGAAAACGATTTGTCGGTCGTCGAAAGTGAAGACAGGATTCAGGTCGGTGTGGTAGTCGTTGGTGATTTGTTCCAAAGTGTTGGAAAACAGGTTGTAGACATAAATGTCGGGCTTGCCCATACGTGTGGCGGCCAAAACGATTTTACGGCTTCTGTGGGCGTATGAAAACGAACTGACTTTTTGGAAATCAAAGAGATAGTTGCTGGCTTTTTTACCTGAATTGATGTCTAAATTATAAAGTTGGATTTTGCTTTTTTCCTCAAGAATGAACGACAGGATTTCACCGTTGGGATGCCATGCCAAAAGCGGAAACGAAGTGTCGATGTTCTCATCCGAATGATAGCCCGCTTTGAAAAGCTGTTGCCGTTTGCACGTTTGCAGGTCCTCAAGCCAAAGCCTGATTTTGCCTTCATCGTTGCTGACGTAAGCGATATATCTCCCGTTCGGACTAATGCTGGGTTGCATAAAGGTGCGGTATTTTCTGTATCTCAGCGGCATTAAATCGCCAGGTTGGTAGGTTATAAGTGCTTCATATCGAGCCTTGTAGTATTCATACCACTCTTCGATCAGTTTCTTGTATTCCTTGCCTGTGACGTAAAGTAGGGCTTTCCTGACATTTTTCGTGTTTTCGGCCAAGGTTAGGATGTCGTTGAACGACTTGTTGCCGTATTTTTCATCGATGAAGTTCCAGAACGAATAACCTGCAATCAAGGCATCGTCATCACGCAGGTGGTTGATTTTTCTGTAGTTGCCTGAAACAATGCCGCGTTGCAGTTGGGCTTCTTTGTGGCTATTCCAGTTGCCAGTGATGTAGGTTACCAAGCCGTCTTGGAACCATTGCGGGATGTCGTAGCGGTAGGAGTTGCGGATTTGGGAACCGATACTGATGCCGTTCATCACCTGACTGAACAACAGCCTTGCGATGCCCTCGCGGATTTGCGCCTCAAAATGGGTGTAGTCACCGTCGAAATAAAGGATAACTTTCGAGCCGATGATTTTGGTGATGCCACCGGTGTTACCGTTTTCCTCTTCCTCCAGATTGATGTTGCTTTGCTTGAAGTCGCCCTTGCTGTTGAAAACGATAAACTGGATTTTTTTCCCGAAACGGCTGTTGAGTCGGTTTTCGAGTTGGGGAATCTGATCTTTGGCGTAGGCTTGCGCGTAACGTGCCAAATCGTCTCCGCCTTGGTAGAAATACACGTCGAAGTTGTCGTTCATGTAGTACGACCAATGGAAGTCGGTCCACTGCACACGGTTCTTCCCGAAGGGCATGTTCATGCCGTTGTAGAATTGGGCATGAGCCATGGGAACAAGAGCCATGAGCAGCCAAAACAGAATCGCGTATTTCTTTTTTGACGACATCAAATCAAAATTAGCGTACAAAGATAGGCAAATTCTGAATACTACTGAAAAATCCTTACCTTTGCCCCGAAAATATAGTCGGCGTTTCGACAGGCTCAATGACCTTAACGTTTAAGGTTCCTAATCTTGTCGAAGGGCCGTATCAAAAATAGAAACTATGCTTAAAATAGAACAATTCGTCTTCAATCCTTTTGCGGAAAACACATACGTTCTTTATGACGACACCAAAGAATGCGTCATCATCGACCCAGGCTGTTCCAATGCTGGCGAAGAAAACCAACTTTTCGGCTTCATTGATAGCCATCAGTTGAAACCGCTGATGGTCATCAACACACATGGCCACATTGACCACATCCTCGGTAATGCCGCTGTGAAGCAACGCTATGGTATTCTGGTGGCGGCTCATCCCAATGTCGCTGCCGACTTCGGACGTTCCAAGCAGCAGTCACAGTTCTTCGGTCTACTGTTTCATGGCGAATGCGAGTTGCCCGACCATGACTTGAAGGATGGTGAGGTCATCAGGATAGGGGAGAGCACCTTGGAAGTCATTTGCACCCCTGGCCATGCTGAGGGTAGCATCAGCCTCTTTGCCGTGATGGAAGGTTGGGTTTTTACTGGCGATGCCCTCTTTTGTCGCAGCATCGGCCGCACTGACCTGCCAGGCGGCAGTTATGAGACACTTCGCATAAGCATCAAAGAACGCCTGTTCCGTCTTCCCGATGATACAGAAGTCTTTTCTGGCCACGGCGAAAGCACCACCATCTTCGACGAAAAGCGCTATAATATGTTTCTTTGATGAAACGGTTGATTAATATATTGGTTTTCTTATGTTTATCCTTGATGACTTTTGCCCAAAAGGAAACTCGAGTTGTAGATAGCCTACGAAGTGTGCTGGTAGGGCAAGAAGGGCATGAGAAAGTAGAGACCATGATAGAACTCTCAAAGGCTATTTTTGAATTATCGTTTGACGACTGCATAGATTGGGGTGAAAAAGCTATTGAAGAGGCTGTCAGGTTACAGGATGAAGAAATAATAGCAAAAGCCTATTGGAAAATAGGATTGCGTTATCTGAATCATTATGAGTTTGATTTGGCTCATGAGCAGTTTGTAACGGCGTTGAAAATGTTAGACAATCAAAAAGAGTCGGAACTGCTTGTGGATGTTTTGAACTACAAGGGTTATGTTGAATTGTTTATGGGCGAGATAGATTCCGCTTTGATTACTCTTCAACGGAATTTGCAAATGTCGGAGAATTTTGGCGATGAATCGAATTGTGCGGATCTTGTCAATAATTTAGCATACATCCATTTCCAGCAAGATAATATTGATAAGGCGATGGAGTGTTTTCAGGATGCCCGACAAAGATATGCGAGGGTACAAGATACGCTTTCCATGGCGCAGTGCGATAATAACATCAGCAATATTTATGTCCAATGGCAACAATATGATGAGGCACAGGCGTTGCTGGAACAGGCGATACCTATTTTTGAGCAAAATGGCGATGAGGCTTCTCTGGCTCATGCCTATCAGAATTTGGGAACGATTTACGCAACTGGTGTTGTTAACTTGGATTCGGCGTTGGTCTATCTCCGCAAGTCGATAGTTTGTGCCGAAATGGTTGGGGATCAGATTACTTTGGTGGAAGATGAAATCGAATTGGCTAACGTACTTAAACTGCTCAACAGAAATGGCGAGGCCATTAGCCTTTACCAGTCGGCATTACACTCTTCGGAAACGATGGGGTTCCTGAATGGAATGTTGGGTGCCTATAAAAATCTTGGAATTTATTACAACGAGACTGGTGATTTCACAACCTCGGCCATTTATTTGAAACGATGTATGGATTTGGCTTCAGAGAAAGGAAATCAGTTGTATGTCAATTCGATAAGACCATATCTGATTGCTGACTATGCTCACATGGGGCATTTTGCAGAAATGAAAAAAGAATTAGGTCTTTTTACGGATAATTATGAGAATATTGTTAGTGAAAGCAATGCCTTGGATGAGGAATTGGCGCATTTGAGAGAGAATGCAGCAGACCTTCTCCAACAATATGACTCCCAATCTGACCAAATCCAGACCCTCCAAACCCAACGCAACCATTACCGTTTAGCCTTCTTTGGCCTTTTAGCCGTCGTGCTCACAGTGTTGGTTTTCATTGCTGCCTATAAAATTGTTAGGAAAAAACGGACAAAAGTATGAAATCTTGAAATAAAACCCTACCTTTGCACCCGTTTACGAAATTTGAATCTTAAATCTTTAAATTTTAAATTCTTAAATATCAAATTATGATCGAGAAAATCACATCATCGCAACAAGCTATGGACCTGGAAGCCAAGTACGGTGCCCATAACTATCACCCGCTGCCGGTCGTCCTCGCCAAAGGTAAGGGCGCCAAGGTGTGGGACGTCGAAGGCAAAGAGTATTTCGACTTCCTGTCGGCTTATTCCGCTGTCAACCAAGGTCACTGTCACCCGAAAATCATCAAGGCCATGACCGACCAGGCCGAGCGCCTCACCCTCAGCAGCCGCGCCTTCTATAACGACGCACTCGGTGTGTGGGAGAAATATGTTACCGAATACTTTGGATACGACAAGGTGCTGCCCATGAACTCGGGCGCCGAAGCCGACGAGACGGGCCTGAAGCTCGCTCGTCGTTGGGGTGTCGTCAAGAAGGGTATCCCGAACGACAAGGTGAAGATTGTGTGCTGCGAAGGTAACTTCCACGGCCGTACCATCACCATCATCACGATGAGTAACGATCCCGAGAGCTATGCCAACTACGGTCCCATGACTCCCGGTTTCATCCGTATCCCTTACAACGATCCCAATGCATTGGAACAAGTGCTGGCCAAGGAAGGCAAGGAAATCGCTGGTTTCTTGCTGGAGCCCATACAAGGTGAGGCTGGTGTTTATGTGCCGGACGAAGGCTACCTGAAGAAGTGTTACGACATCTGCAAGAAGTACAACGTACTGTTCATGGCCGACGAGGTGCAGTGCGGTATTGCCCGTACAGGTAAGATGTTGGCTTGCGACCACGAAGGCGTGCGCCCCGACATCCTCATTTTGGGCAAGGCCCTCGGTGGTGGTGTGGTGCCAGTAAGCTGCGTCTTGGCCGACGACGACATCATGCTGAACATCAAGCCTGGTGAGCACGGCTCGACCTTTGGCGGCAACCCCATCGCTGCCAAGGTTTCCATCGCTGCCCTTGAAGTCATCAAGGAAGAGCATCTGATGGAGAACGCCGAGCGTCTCGGTAAAATTTTCCGCGAGGAAATCGGCAAGATTAAGAGCCCGATGATTGAGAAAGTTCGTGGTAAGGGCTTGCTCAATGCCGTCATCATTAAACCCAAAGATGGCAAGGAAGCTTGGGACGTGTGCCTCAAGATGCGTGACCTCGGCCTGCTGGCCAAGCCTACCCATCAGCACATCATCCGCTTCGCTCCGCCCTTGGTCATCACCGAGGCCGAGCTCCGCGAAGCCATCGAGATTATCAAGAAGGCGATTGCTTCGTTTGAATGATGCGATTGTTTCTGATCGAAATGAAGAACCCCGGAAGTTGGTGCTTTCGGGGTTTATTGTTATATGGATTTCTTTTAGGCCTTAAATCTTGTCGCCGTAGGCAAGGTCGCCAGCGTCACCGAGACCAGGGACAATGTATTTGTGCTCGTTCAAAATCGGGTCGATGGCGGCACACCATAGCGTGACATTATCAAGAGGTTTGAAGAGTTTCATCAGATTATCGATGCCGTTTTGGGCAGCGATGACGCAACACAGATGCAGATATTTCGGTATGCCTTTGGAGCACAGGGCTTGGTAGGCCAATTCCAAACTACCGCCTGTAGCCAACATTGGGTCGGCAATGATGAGGGTTTTGTCTGAAAGGTCAGGAGCAGCCAAATACTCCACCTTGATGCCGACGTTTTCGTGTTTTTCGTCAAGATAGTAACGGTAGGCCGAAACGAATGCGTTGCCGGCATGGTCGAACACGTCGAGGAAACCTTGATGGAAAGGTAGACCGGCACGGAACACGGTGGCGAGCACAATTTCGTCGTCAGGGGTGTTGGCTTTGGCCACGGCCAAAGGTGTCTGGATTTCTTTTTCGGAATACTGAAAGGTTTTGCTCACCTCGTAGGCCATCATTTGCCCGATTCGTTGCAGGTTGTGACGGAAGGTGTTGCGGTCGGCTTGAACCTTAATGTCCCTCAATTCAGCTACATATTGGTTGATGACGCTGTTGCTTTCTGCAAAATTGATGATGTTCATGGCATGAAAGATTTAGGCAAAGGTAGAAAAAATTTGAGGACGGCCTTCTGACCGTCCTCGTTTTTATTGTTTTTTTCTTGTTTATCTGCGTCCGCTGCCTGAGCCGCTGCGGCTGCTTGAGCTGTTGCTTGAGTTGGAACTTCTGGTAGAGCTGCTGCTTGAGGAGCTTGTACCGCTGCTGCGCGTGCTGCTACTTGAGTTGCTGACTCTGCTGCTGGAGCTTCCGTTAGTGCCGCTGTTACGCGTGTTGCTGTTGGAGTTGTTCACTCTTCCGCTGGAGCTTCCGCTGGTCCCACTCGGGCGACTGTTGTTGTTCGAGCTGTTCACTCGTCCGCTTGAACTGCCAGTGTTGCCTGTGCGTCCGCTTGAGCTATGGCCGGATGCTGAGCCTGTCGAAACACCGTTGTTGACTTTCGGGCGGTTATTGTCAGAGTTGCCGTTGGTTGCTGAACCTGTCGAAGTTCCGCTGTTGTAGTGGCCAGAGCTCATGCTGCCTCCGTTGGCTTTCGGTCTGACTGTAGCACTGGGCGCGGCTCCGTTATCGTTGGGCTTCGGTTCGGGCTTGTTGTTCCACTCGTGGTTGGCCGGATAGCCGCCGTTGTTGTGGTGATAACCGTAGGTGTGGTGCATCGGATCCATCGGAGGAGGAGGCGTTCCAGGACCATGGCCAGGAGGCGGTGGCATTGGGGGACGGAAGCCGTCGTAGTAGTAGCGGTAGCTGCCGGGGCGATGGTAGTAGCGCGGGCAAGGACCGATGTTGATTACCACCCAAGGTTCGGTACGAGGACCATGCCAGCAGAAACGGATGGGTTCAAAGTACTCGAAGGTGGTGAAGCTGTAGAGGTCGCGACCTACTTCGTAGTAAGGCATGATTGTGTAGACGACATGGCGGTCGATGCTGTGGCCGGGAATCTCAACGGCGATTCTCTTGATACGACCAGGGCGAACTTTCACGTATTTCTCGGCGTAGTAGTAGCCGTAGTCGGGGTCGAGGTAGATGTAGACGTTACCCCTATAGGTGTAGTCGCCGATGTTCTCCACGTCGTAGTAGACCGTGATCGAGTTGTAGTTATACACCATCACGGGCTGTGAGACCAAGGCGAGTTCGGGTGGATAACCGGCTGCTTTTGCTGCGATGGATCCCATTACCAACAGGAGGCTCATCAGGATGTTCTTGGCTTTCATAGTGGTGATTTTTTATAGGGTTAGACTTTAGTTTTGTTGTTCACCCCATCACACTACCAAAACCGTGCCAAAATCAATTCTCCGTGACCCGTGTTACGCTACCATAGTCAATCTCAGGATGTTGCGCCAAATATTCAAGCATCAATTCGTTTGAACTGCGGAATGTGGTATGACCGTCGTCTTCATGTTCGTAGTCGAATACGGAAGCCATATAACTGTTCATCACGATGTTGTACTTGGCATTCAAGTCCAAAGGCTTGCCGTTTTCCAAGGTCACTTTGATGTCGGTCATCTCGCCGTTGTCGTCCACCTTATACGTATAGGAGCAACCTGAGCAATAAATCGGGCCGTCATCAGTGACAAAGCACGATTTCATCAGGTTGATGATTTCCTGTCCGCTGAGGGTATAGGCGATGATTTCGTTGTCGAAGGGGTCGAGGGTGAAAACATCCTTGATGGTCACAGGACGCACCGAGAGCGTGTCAAAACGCACACCGCCCGGGTTTTGGAAACTCATGTCGGAGCCAGTGGTATAGTGGATGGCATCGGTCATCAGGCAGCCGAGGGACTCGTAGCTGTCGACAGGGGTGAGGTTTTGCGCCACCACGGTCGAAAAATACGGATCGCTGTTGTATTCTTTGACCATAGCTTGCACCTTTTCGTCGCGTTTCGGGAATGCCTTGATGGAGAGCAGTTGCATGTCCTTGTCAACAATTTTCCCATCACGGAATGTGAATGTGCTCAGAGTCAAATACTTGACCTTGCATTCAGCTTGGGTGACCATCACGTTGCCGGCCATCTGTTTTTCGGATACGCGGGTGTGGGAGTGACCACCGAAAATAGCATCAAGTTCAGGGAACTGCGCTGCCGTCTCCATGTCCTCTTCGAAGCCGCAATGGGAAAGCAGGAACACGGCATTGCATTCCTTGCGGAGCTCAGGCAGATATTCGGGCAGCACTTCTGTGAGAGGACGGAAATGGGAACCTCCGCTGTTTTTGGGGTGGAAGTCGGGAAGACCGTTCTCGCCTAACTGAATGCCACCGATGACACCGATTTTCAGGCCATTCAGCTCAAAGATTTTGTAAGGATAGACATTGGGCATTTGCAACGTGTCGTCGAAGGTGACGTTGGCGCAAACAAAGGGGAATTTGGCCCAGGTCAATACATTACGCAAGGCAATAGGGCCGCCATCCCACTCATGGTTGCCAAAACACGATAGGTCAAAGCCGACGGCATTCATCAGCTCGTACATGGGGCGTGCGGGCTCGGCATAACGGTCATTGATGGGGTTGCCCGAACGGTTGTCGCCCGCGCCAAACAGCAGCAAGTCGGGATGCACCGACCGCAGGCTGTCTAAGAGGCCAGCCATCTGTGGGAAGTTATCGATGTTGGCGTGCATGTCGTTGGTCGAAACGATGTAAATCTTCTGTTCCTTAGGTTGGCAGGAGGAAAGGAAAAATGTGGCGACCAAAGCCGCCAGCATGAGTTTCTGGAATCTCTTCATAATATTCAAAATTTGATGTAGATTTTTGAATTGGCACGCAGCGAGCCATCCAAACCGATAATGTTGCCAAAGGCGTCGCGGATTTCGATGTCTTCGAGGTTCACTGGCAGCTTGTTGGCACGGCAATAGGCCAGCACCACGGATTTCACTTTTGCACCATAGTAGGTGCGCACTTCAGTTTCGTTGACAAATGCTTTCATGGTGTTGAGATTTTGTTTTGCAAAATTACATTTTTTTTACAACTTTTGAAGTTCTCCTGAACTTTTTCCTTACTTTTGTCGACAAATTAATTCTTAAAACGAAAGCATTATGAAATTAGATGGACGTAGAGAAAGTACCAATGTGGAAGACCGCAGAGGGAAGAGAACAGTGGCTACTGCTGGTGGCGTGGGCATCGGCGGTATTCTTATTTATCTTTTAATCAGTTTTTTGGGTGGTGACCCGAGTGCCGTCGTGGAGCAGATGCAACAGGGCACAAGCACCGAATATGTCGACGACGGCAAGGACTACAGCCAAGTGGATGTGGAGCTGATGACGTTCTGCAAGCAGATTTTAGCCGGTACCGAAGACGTTTGGGACAGGGAGTTCAAGAAGATGGGTCGCACCTACGAGCCGCCTAAGATGGTCATTTTCAGCGATGCCGTCAGTTCGGGCTGCGGCAATGCCACCTCGGCCAGCGGACCGTTCTATTGTTCTGCTGACGAGACCGTTTACCTTGATTTGGAGTTTTTCAAAAGCATGAGATCACAAATTGGTGCCGACGGCGACTTTGCCTATGCTTACGTCATCGCGCACGAGGTGGGTCACCATGTGCAGAACCAGCTCGGCATCTTGGGGCAGGCACACGAACAGATGGCTCAATATGGTCGTAACACAAAACAATCGAACGAAATCAGTGTGCGCCTTGAATTGCAGGCCGACTTCTTCGCGGGCGTTTGGGCCTATAACGACAACAAACTGTTCGGCTCGTTGGAAGACGGCGACATCGAGGAAGCCCTCAACGCCGCTGCAAAAATCGGTGACGACTACTTGCAGAAACAGGCCTACGGCCGCACCATGCCCGAGACCTTCAACCACGGTACTTCGGCCCAACGCTCGCGTTGGCTGAAGAAAGGCCTAAGCACAGGCGATGTCTCGCAAGGCGACACCTTCTCGCCGGCTTATAGTTCACTGTAAAGCCCTATTGAGATTCCTTTCGGGAGTCGCTTTCTATTTATCCTACGGCGGCTTGTGACGTTTACGATGCGTAAGTGTTACAGGCCGCCGTCATTGCGAGGAGGAACGATGCGAGGGATGTTGTGGTTTTAGATTGGTATCGACCAGTTATTTATCGTCGTAATGTCCGTAGCTTCTGAGCACGAGAACAAGGACTTCCCCTTCAAAGATACGATAAACCATACGGTGCTTCTTTGTAATCTCGCGACTCCATCGGCCTTCGGGCATACCCTTCAACGGTTCGGGATGTCCCAGACCTGTCTTGGGATGTTCTTTTAATTCGTCGATGAAGCGCACAGCCTTTGCAAAGGCTTTAGGCTCACTCTTTTCCAGCCGAGCCAGCCCTTCTCGAGCCTAAGTGGTGAAATCAATATTATACATCAGAGTCCGCTCCTCCTAAGCATTTCTGAGACCGACTCGTTTGGCAACAAACGGACACATTTCCCTTGTCTATACTCTTCCTCGCCACGATCGAGGCTGGCCATGAACTTCTCTTTTGACACCAAGGTCTCATTTTTTTCTTTCTTGGCAGCCAACTTCTTCAAGTACTTTGCCAACTGCTTCATCAGCGATTCATCATCGGCTATTTCAGCTATGCTGCGCCAAATCTGGGCATTCAATTCCAATGCTGTCATAATCCAAACGTTTTTAGCTTTCAGCTGCAAAAATACATAAATTTCGCAAAACACACGCTACCAATGCATTGTTTTCGTACCATTGCGCCCTCAAAAACGAAGGTTCCAATGTCCTCAATATCCTGTTTTTGTGATTCGATACTAATCCTGCCCCTTCATATACTCCCTTGGAGTCTTCCCCGTAATCGTTTTAAAGGCGCGTTCAAAGTTGCTGATGCTGTAGAAACCCGACTGGTCGGCGATTTGCTGCACGGTGAGTCCAGGTTTCTCCTTGATGAGTTTGAGCGCATAGGCAATGCGCAGTCCCTTGATGTAGTCGGGGAAGGAGAGGTCGGGCTGTATCTCGTTCAGCATCTTGGTGATGGTTTGATGCGAACAGCCCATCATTTTGGCTACCAGTGCGCGTGAGAGGTCCTTGTTGAGGTAGAGTTGTTGCCCCTCGATGAAGGCCGTTAGTGACTTGGCGGCTTGTTGGGTAGCTTGGGGCGAGGTCTGGTTGTTGTCGCGGGCAATGATGTGTACCTGCTTTTGAAGCCGCGTCATTTCCTGCTCCATCGACTGGGTCTTCTGCCTCAATTCCTCAGCCGATTTCGCCATCTTCCGCTTGTTTTTCCAGTACAAGACGAGAATGATCACCAGCAATAGCAGAACCAATACGACCAAAATAATGTTCATCTTCTTGGTATTCTTCGATAAGTCGTCCAATTCCATCTTGTATTGTTGCGTCTCATATTGGGCGGCATTCACGGCAACACCTTGCTCTTGTTCGTTTCGGTCGATAAGTTGTGACAAAGTGTCGATGCGGCATTGGTACAGGTTGGCCATGGCTGTGTCGCCTGCCACGCGATAGGCTTGTTCAAGACGCAAAAGTCGCCTGCAATAGAGCCTTTGCACCGTGTCGTTTTCTTGGTAAGGAAAGCGGTTCAAGAGGCTGAGTACAGAATCCACGTTGCCCGCAGCGGCATAATAATACAATAGCGGGTCGCTGCCGCGATAGCTTTTGGCAAAATCGAAGGCAAGGGCTTGGTCGAAGTCGGTTTCGGCTTCCTGAGGGCGACCAAGGGTGATTTTGGCGATGGCACGATTGGAATGGAGGTCGAAGCGACATTGGTCACAATAGGGCTTCGCCTGAGGATATTTGGCCTCCATTTCATCAATCAAACGTTCGAGGTGGTCTGACTCACGAAGCACATCTTCCATATTGTCGACTGCAATATAGCAGTTTATCAGGTTGTTGACAAAATAAATAAGGTGTCCATATTCGCCCTCACCGTCCACGACCTGTATGGCCTTGTCGATGGAGGATGACATGAGTGCCAATCCCTCGTCTTTCAGACCCATGTCGAGTTTGCATTTTCCCACGAGATAGTCGAATGAATGTTCCTCAAACTTCATCTTGTTCCAATGGGCGACTTCCTTGCCTTCGGTACAGGCGTTGATGCAGGTTTGGAAGTCCTTTCCCGCTTCCGCTATGGTACTAAGCAAATAGAGTGTCTCCACACGCGGTTCATCGTCGTCGTCGCCAAGGGCGGAAAGCGCTTTGCGGCAATATTCTATCGCCAAGGCATAGTTGTCCGTGTATTGGTAGGTGAGGTGGGCGCAGAGGTCGGCCGATTCGAATTTTGAGAGTTCGCCGCTATGTTCGCCCTCGCTGACACGCCGATAGGCGGCATCAAGGTCGATGGCGGCCAGTCTTCTCAGCGAGTCCACACTATAGCGGTCGCTGCGGGGCGCAGGCTGGGGATGTTGACCGCAACCGCACAGGAAAATCGAAACGATAAACAATAAGTAAGAATTCAGAATTATACTACAATATCTTTTGACTTCGGGACACGGGACTTCGGGACTTCGAGACAAACCAATGTCCCGTAGTCTCGCGTCTCGCAGTCTCGCGTCAATAAAACTAAATATACGCATCATCGTGACGTGGTTTAGCCTGCAAAAATAATCCATTTGCATTCACCGACCAACAAGACG
>JAEEQP010000085.1 GCA_016285355.1 Bacteroidales bacterium | reverse complement strand
CAAGCAAAAAAGCCTCTTCCACAATGTAGAAGAGGCACCAACATGTATGAATAAAACTTCCAATTATGCCAATTTTGCCGTGAACTTCGACAGCTTCGACTTCAGGTTGGCGGCTTTGTTCTTGTGGATGATACCGCGTTTGGCGACCTTGTCGATGATGGAGTACAACTTCGAAAGTTGACCTTCAGCCTCCGACTTGCTGGTTAAAGCCCTGAATTTCTTCACTTCGTTACGCATGTTCTTGGCGTAATAACGGTTGTGCAAACGTCTTTTCTCTGTCTGACGAATTCTCTTTAATGCATCTTTGTGATTTGCCATATCTCTTATTCCTTTTTTGCTTTAATTCTTCTTAAATCGGGCTGCAAAATTACAACTTTTCTCCGAATTGAGACCCAAAAAGAAGAATTTTTTATTGAAAAATGTTTAATTTGTTGATTTTCCGACAAATGCCATCTTTTCTTCATTGTCGCGGCGTATGATTTCGTCTAACCGTATATTAATAAAGGTGTTTTTTTCCAAACCTTTAGCGTTGAGGGTGATGGGAATGTAGTTTTCGCCATAGCCTCTTGCCACGCCTTTGCTATCGATGCGTTCGATGAGCATCCTTTGATTTCGGCCTTGCATCGATTCAAAATATTTGATTTTGTTTTCCAATGAAATTTGCCGTATGACTTCGCTGCGTTCGGTTTTCACTTTTTCTGGAACTTGATCGGGCATAATGGCGGCTTTGGTGCCAGTGCGCACTGAGTACTTGAAAGTGTGGATGTGGCTGAAACCGATTTCCTTGGCGAAGTCGCAGCTTTCCTTGAAGGTCGTTTCGGTTTCGCCTGGGAAGCCCACGATGATGTCAGTGGTGAGGTTGAAGTCAGGGCGGAAGGCCTTGATGCGCTGGCACATGTTGCGGAACTGGTCGACGGTGTAGAAGCGATGCATTCGTTTCAAGGTGTCGTCGGAGCCGCTTTGCAGGCAGATGTGCATGTGGGGTGCGAGTTTTTTATGTTGGAAAAGCTGCAAAAAACAATCGCTGAACTGGTCGGGCTCGATGGAGGAGACCCTGACACGGAAGTCGCCGTCAATCTCTAAAATATTTTCCACAAGTTGCTCAAAATTGGTGCCTTCGTATCGGTATCGCCCCATGTTGACACCTGTCAACACAACTTCCTTGAATCCGTGGGCGACGACTTCGCGCACATTGTTATAGATGTCCTCGGCGGGACGGCTTGTGGAGCGCCCTCTCACCATGGGGATGATGCAATAAGAGCAGAAGTTGTTGCAGCCGTCGTGGATTTTGATGAGGCTGCGGGTGTGGAAGGTGTCGAAGGCAGGATGGTAACTGAACAGGTCTCGGTCGTAGCCTTCGGGGTCGCTGTGACCCGTTTTAAAATGTTCGTCGATGATGTCGAACAAGGCAGCCTTGCGCTCATTGTCAATGACATAATCAGCAATGCCCGATTGCAGTAGCTCCTCTTTCCTGTGGTTGACCATGCATCCCGTGAGGGCAATCAAAGCCTCGGGATGCTTCCGTCTTATCTGATGGATGGCCTGGCGGCATTTCTGGTCGCTTGTGTTGGTGACGGTGCAAGTGTTCACGACAAAGACATCGGCATCGCTATCGCTATCAGCGATTTCATATCCCGCCGCCTTGAAGCGCGAAGCCAAGGCATCGGTTTCATACAGGTTGACACGGCAACCAAGGGTTTTGAAGGAGATTATTTTACTCATTGTAATATATACATAGCAAAGGTGAGATTTTTTTGATGAATAGTTTTGAATCGTAATAACGATATTACGGAATTACGTTATTACGAATAAAAGTCAAACACTTCTTGTTCCATCGCAATTTGGATAATTAGAACAACTCCAAAATTCATTGCCTGCGTTTTTACCTTTTTTGGCAATGCGTTTTATCATTGGTTTGCCGCATTTGGGACAAAGTGGTGCATTGGCTTGGGCACTTTGTTCTACTCTATGGGCGATTCTTTCTGCTGACAAAGCTTCAGTGAAACCGCCTTCTTCCTTGAAACTCTCAAGTTGGTTTTCAATTTGTTTTCCCAGCATCATGATTAGACGATTGCAAAGAACAAGTAAACAATTGGCTTCAGTCATTGAGTTCTTGGAACATAGCCAAGTGTCGAACTTGTGTTTCTGCTTTAAGATGTGGATGCTGCTGAGATGTTGCACATCGTCTTTATAGGTGGGGTGGCCGAGGGTAATGGCGCTGACACTTTTGTGTTCTTCAGACTTTACCGACCAAGGAATCTCTTCGTGTCTCATGAGCCAATTTATATAGTCGTTGGCCAGTTCCGCCAAGCTGGCTCTTGCCACATCGGTGAGGCGCATCTCAGTCTTCTTTGAGGTGGAATGCCGCGAGTTGCCCTCTGCGATGTTGGCGGGGACGGAGCGTGCCGCCTGCGTCATTTGGTCGTACTGCCGCCCACATGGGTCATTAGTATGGTTGAGGTTTCGGGAGCAGAAATCTTGTGTGGCTAATTGTATTACGTTGGCCAGCACCCATGTGTCCAGCCAATAATATCCGAATCTGTTAATCTGCATTTTGTGTGTTCTTGTTTTGTCTGGCAAAGATAATGCTTTTTCAACAACACTAACCCTCGATTAATTCTCCCTCAATCGACAGCGGCGAAGCCGATGTGACCTTGACGTTTACGATTTGCCCAATAAGGCTAGTGTCTCTCGAAGCAAATCGAATGACAATCTTGCCCTCGGTGTGCCCAGTGAGGTAGCCGTTTTTGCGGTCATGGCTCTCCACAAGCATCTTGACACTCTGCCCGATGAGGCCTTGGTTATAGACGAGGCTGTGCTTCATCAGCTCCTCGGTGAGGCGGTGGTAACGCTCACGTTTCACCTCCTTGGGCACGTCATCGTCCCACTCCGAGGCAACGGCACCAGGGCGCACACTATATTGCGCGATGAATGCCATGTTGTACTTGAACTCCTCCATGGCCTTGCGCGTGTTCTCGAACTCTTCTTCGGTCTCGTGCGTGAAGCCCACTATGATGTCGGTGAAAATGGTGGCTGTCGGGAGTTTTTCGCGGATGGTCTCAATGATATGGCGATAAGTGGCCAGATCGTGGTGGCGGTTCATGCGTTGCAGCATGTTCTCGTCGCCCGACTGAATGGGGATGTGTATCTGCTTGCCGAGGCAGTCATATTGCGCCATCACTTCAATGACGTCATCCTTCATGTCGCGGGGATGCGGGGCGGTGAAATATACCCAGAACTCCTTGCCTGAAGCCTTGCCGAACTCACCCACGCGGCGCAAAAGTTCGGCAAAGTCGATTTCTTCGCCTTTCTTGTCGAGACCGTAGGAGTTGACGTTTTGTCCCAACAGGGTAATGCTCTTGTAGCCTTTCTCGACGAGGTCTTTCAATTCGGCCAAAATCTCTTCTGAGGGACGCGACACCTCACGGCCACGAGTGTAAGGCACAGCACAGTAAGTACAGAACTTGTTGCAGCCGTTCTGAATCGGGATGAAGGCTTCGAAAGTGGAGGTCTGTGTTGGGGTGATGGCCCAAAACTTGTCCATGTTGGCCGATGGGTTGATTTTGTCGTCCTTGTGGAACAGCGGCACCAATGGTTTGACAACGGGTTGGTATTCAATCTCTTCTCCAAAGTGCAACGAGGCTGGCGTTACGATGCCGTACTGGCGAATCATGTCGGGGAAGTTGGGCAACTCGTTCATGGCGAAGACCAGGTCGAAGAGCTTGAGGAAACGCAGACGGTCGGCGGGCAGGATGCAGCCCGACACGAAGGTGATGACGTTCTGTCGGTTCTTCATGGCGTTCCATTTCTCGATGCGGCCATATACCTTGTCGATGCCTTTTTGTCGCACCGAGCATGCGATGATGCCGAGGATAGTGGCTTCGTCTTCTTTGTCGGTCTCGACGAAGTCCATGCCGTTGAGCACTGTGCGTACGCGCTCCGTGTCGCTGAGGTTCATTTGGCAGCCTAAGGGAAGAAGATAGTATTTCATATTCGTATCTGTAGGGGCGGACCCACATGTCTACCCTGATTATTATGTTTTATTCAATCGTAAATCAAATTGATGATGTCGTTCAGGATTTCGTTATCCTCGTCTAAGGCAGGTGCTGTTTTCGTGCTACAGCCTTGCAAGAGCTGTTCGGCCCGTTGGATAGTCTCGGGTTCAAGGCAATCGGAGGCAATTTGCGTCTCAGTGATGAGCGATTTTGCTTCGTCAATATGTAGGGCAATATCAACGTTACCCCAAGGGAATTGAGCCTTTTTCGTGGTCTTGAATTGTCTCCAGCGACCGAAGAGGAAATTGTCAGAGGAGATATGCTCTCGGATGGTTTGCACTTCTTTATTATTAATAAAGGTGTCGAAATCGAGCATGGTGGCTTTGTTGCCATATACCTTTTCAAATGAAGCGATGAGCGGCTGCTTGATGCTTTCGGAGCTCAGCTCTGGCACAAGCTCGCTGAGGTTGATGACGCGGGAAGCCACACTCTTCACACCGTTTTTCATCAGTTTAGCCTTGTCGACGATGAGGTAACGTTGCATCATCGCGCCGTCAGTCTTGATGAGGATGGTGCCGTGGTGTAGGTCGTTCTTCTGACCTTTGGCGAAAGCGTTGCCACTGAATTTTCGTCCTTGACATGTGAGATCGTTGCGGCCAGAGATTTCCGCCTGTAAGCCGTATGAAAGGAGTGCATCCTGAATGACTGAGAGCTGCTTGCGCATATCATACAACCTTTTGTCGGCAACGAACGAAAAGTTGATGTTGCCCAAGTCGTGGTAGACGGCACCACCGCCTGTGCCGCGACGCATGAGGTGACCGCCGTCATCAAGCAAAAGTTGCACGTTGCATTCTGAATATGGATTCTGATTGTAGCCAATGACCACGGTACGCTGGTTTTTCCATAGGTACATAGTCACGGTGTCTTCTGCTTGATGGTCAGTGAGATACTGTTCCACGGCGCGGTTGAGGAAAGGATTGTATTGGTTGCTGATGACGACTTGTAGCTTGTGCATAGTTTGTTGAAGTTTGATAATAAAAAAGCCCGCATTTTGGCGGGCTTTGTTGGTAGTCTCTCCGGGATTTGAACCCGAGTTACCAGGATGAAAACCTGACGTCCTGACCAGACTAGACGAAGAGACCACTTCGTGTCATTTTTGACGCTGCAAAAGTAGACAAAATTTCGATACCAACAACGATTTCTGCGATAAAAATATCAAAAATTTCGTAATTCGTTAATAAACAAGTTGTTACTTTATGCTTTTATTCAAATATGAATGATAATTGGAATAACTTGTTGCGCAATTTGTCGATGGGAGCGGTGTAGATGAAGGCCTCGTTCTTCACGATGTCGAGGATACCGTAGCTCATTTTGACCTCGATGCCCATCTTGAACCATTGGTTGTAGATGTCGAAGCCGGCTCCAAGTTCTCCGGCAAAGTCGAAACGTTTCGTGACAAGGTTGTTGATGAATTCGTTGCCCTGGCCGTCGGTTTCCTTGTTGTCCTTTTGCGAGGCCAAGTCGAGTTTCGGGTTAATGCCGCCAAAGATGTAAGCCCCGATGTTGTTGTAACGTTTCGAACGATATTTGATGTTGAGCGGAAACTCGACGAAGGTGGTGCCGATGGATTTGGTGAAGGACTTCATGTCAATAGTGCCGTTGTTGTCTTGAATGGCCAGATTGTAGTTCATTCGGCGTTCGCTAAAGCTCAATGAAGGGATGAAGCGCAGGTCGAAATAGCGTCCTAATCGCTTGCTGCCGATGATACCAACGGTGAAGCCAGGGGTCTGCTGTGTCTCCACATTGTAGACATAAATGTTCCTGGTGTTAGATATGGTGTAGTTGCCGTTGGGCCACGAGTTGGCAGGCTGGGCAATGTTCTGATAGTTCTCAACGGTCTTGATGGTATAACTCATCTGGTTGAAAGCCAACAAGAAACCGAAATGATAAGGCTCTTGCTCGTATTTGGGCAGGTAGTGGACAACTCTACGCTGGGCTTGTGCGGGAACGACCAAAACGGTGAGTAACAGCACAATGGCAGATATTTTCAATGCTTTTTTCAAAGTAAATTGATTTTGATATGACTTGTAACGCGACTTGTCGGGTTTTATTGCGCGGAATCGGCGGCAAAATTAGGAAAAAATGGCAAATCAACGTCCTTTTATAGCCCAATAAAGTGTAGCAATGTCCCAGCCAAGGTGTCGCGCGGAACCTTCAATCAAACCATTGTTGCTGAGCGTTATTAGGAAATCTGAAGGTTTGGGAAACCGCTCCACGGATTTGGGCAAATAGGAATAGGCATT
>JAEEQP010000010.1 GCA_016285355.1 Bacteroidales bacterium | reverse complement strand
GGCATTTCGAAGGGGAAGCCCTCTATCTCCTCGCCTTGTAGGTTCCACACATGGACACCTGCTGAGATGTTTGCCGAGGCTTTTCCGCGGCCACTGAAAACGATTTCCAACTCGCCGTCGTTGTTGATGTCGGCCAAAACGGGTGCGCAGATGAGCGGATTGTTGTTCGTCACAGTGGCAAGCAGCACTTCACCAGTGTTGCTAAAAACATTGATGCCGCCTCGGGCATTGCCGTAAGCAGTAAGCACTACGATTTCAAGGGTGCCGTCACCATCAATGTCGCCAACAGCAGCAGGATACTGGGCCATGCCTCCGACCAAAGGTTGTGTCCAAACCACGTTGCCTTGTCCATCGATGACGTTAATCTCCTCGTTGTGGCAGAGGATGATTTCGTCGGCGCCGTCGTTGTTGAGGTCTGCTAAAGCCAAGCCTCGCATTGGCTTGTAGGTGGTGTTAGAGCTAAAACTCAGAGGAAATCCTGGCATGGGTGTCAGTCCGTCGCGAGCCACGGGCGGCAGTTGTGCATCAAGCACTTTTTCAGCCCGAATCACGCCTTCCTCGTCCAAAAAGGCACGTGTTGCATAATGTTGGGCCAAAAGTCCTAACGGAAAGGCCGTGAAAGCAAGTAATAGTAAAGCTAACTTTTTCATAATGAATTGTTTGTTTTGTAAAACAACAAGGCCGTGTCATTGCCGGCATCACCAGTGAATGACACGGCCCTTTTAAGGTTTTTAAGAACCGCCTAATGGGTTATTTGTCTTTTTTGCAGCAACCACAGAGGCCCTTGTAGGCCAAACCAGCGAGGCAAGCGCCAACCAGCGGAGCCACGATGAAGAGCCACACCTGACCCATGGCGCACCAAGTGTCGCCGCAGTTGGAGAACAGGGCCACGCCAAGTGAACGTGCAGGGTTGACGGAAGTGTTGGTCAGCGGGATGCTGATGAGGTGGATGAGCACCAAAGTGAGACCGATGGCCAGACCACCGAACTTGCCGTTGGCATGGCTGCTGTCGGTCACGCCGAGGATGACCATCAGGAACACGAAGGTCAGCAGGGCTTCAACGAGGAAAGCACCGCCACATGAAATGGCTTGGTAGCCTGTGTCGGGACCGCCGCAAGCCTTTTGGAAAGCTTCGCCAAAGCCGTTGGAAGCAAACACGCCAGTATCACCGGCACCGATGGTGTTCCAAACTAAGAGGAGCAAAGCACCAGCAATGATACCGCCGATGAATTGGGCAGCCCAATAAATGAACATTTCTTTGAGGCTCATGCGGCCATTGACGAACACGCCAAAGCTAACAGCAGGATTCAGGTGGGCACCTGAAATGTGACCAATGCCGTAGGCCATGGCCACCACGGTAAGACCGAAAGCGATGGCTACGCCAAGGAAACCGACATGTCCGAAGAGGGCGGTACCACAACCGCCAAAGACCAAGACGAATGTGCCGAACAATTCGGCGAAGAATTTGTTACTGATTTTCATAACTCTTTAAATTTTAGTTAGTTATAAGTTGATTTAATAATGTTTTCGACTTTAAACAAGAGCTCAACTACTCTTTTGAATACCGCAAAAATACAAAAAACTTGTCAGAATACAATTTTTCTTGCTTTTTATGATTTTGTTGAGAATTTTCCTATTTTTGCGCTTCATAAATAATGAGTTATGAGGACAAAAAAGATATTGGCTTTCGTCTTTTTCGTATCGCTTGTCTTTTCGGGCAGGGCTCAGGAGCATAGTTCTTACCGTTTTTCGCTTGATGACTGCCTTCGCTTTGCCGTTTCCAACAGCTATGAGCGCAAGGCGATGGAACTGACCGGCAAGTCATTGGAAACGACTTACGAACAGTCGAAACAACAACGCCTGCCCAACTTGAGTGCCTCGGTGGGACAAAACTTTTCGAACAACGAAAACGGTTGGTCGACTTCAGGTAATGTGGGTGTGGGTTCTTCGGTAACAATTTATCAAGGTGGCAACATCACCAACACTATCGAGCAAAACCGCCTCAACTTGGAACGCAACGAGGTGCAGCTGGAACGCTACGACAACCAACTCGCCGCGCAGATTTTGCAGAGTTTCCTCACCATCCTCGGCAATCAGGAAATGTTGAATTATCAACTTGAAGTGCTGAACACCAGCCGTGAGCAACTGAAACAGGGTCAATCGCGCCACAAGGTGGGAGCCATCCTCGAAAGCGACTTGCTGCTGCTTGAAGCGCAATACTACAGCGACTCGAACAATGTGGTCGACACGCGCATCAATATCGAGAATAACCTGTTGGATTTGAAGGTTTTGCTCTCCATGAATCCGACGGACGATTTGGAAATTGTCTCTCCCAATACCGATAACTTGGATGGTTTGAAGGAGTCGTTGCCGACAGAGGAGGAAGCCATCAGCCTTGCCATGGAGTATATGCCCGACCTGCGCATGAGCGACTACGATATCCGTTTGGCAGAAAAGAGTGTCGACTTGGCGCGGGGCAATTATTTTCCGTCCATTTCGGCCAATGCCAATGTGGGCATGGGCGTGCTTTCGTTTGATGGCGACGGCAACTCGAAATGGTACGGCAAGCCGACCGAGTCCGTAGGCGTGTCGATGAGCATCCCGATTTATAGCCGTGGACAAACCAAGGCCAACGTGAAAAAGAGCCGTATCGCTTTGGAGCAGGCTCAGTTGGATTATGAGCAGTCGATGCTTTCGGTGCGGCAGACGGTGGTACAGGCCTACCGTGATGTGGTTTCGGCTTTTAATGCTTATAAGGTGTCGCAGGTGAAGGAGAATGCCTATAGTAAGAGTTTTAATGCCTATAACATTCAATATCAATACGGTACTATCACTACAGTGGAGTTGCTGCAACAGCAGAACAATTACCTGAATGTGTTGAATTCCTACATCCAGAACAAGTATTCCTTGGTGATGAAACGCAAGATTTTGGACATTTACATGGGCAAACAAATCACACTATAACAAAACGGCCCTTCGACAGGCTCAGGGACCGTGAAACCGAGGGTCCTTGAGCCTGTCGAAAGGCCCGACAAAGAATAACACACTAATGAAAAAGAAAAGAAGAATATGGCTGATTATCTTAGGCATCGTCATTGTGGCAATCGCCGCCATTTTGATTGTAAAGGCAACGAAATCAGCGAACAAGGAATTGGTCATCCGAACCCATGTGGTCGGGGAGTACACCGTTGAGAACACCGTCACTGCGACGGGCACCATTGAGCCGGTGGAGACTGTCGAAGTCGGTACGCAGGTGTCAGGTAAGGTGGAAAAGATTTACGTCGACTATAACGACGTGGTAAAGAAAGGTCAGTTAATGGCCGAGTTGGACAAGCAAACGCTCAACCAGAGCTTGAGCCGCGCCAAGGCAAGCCTTACTTCGGCTGAAAGCCAACTCAACTATGCCCAACTCACCTACGAGCGTACCAAACAACTTTATGAAGCCAATGCCGCAACCCTTGCCGCATATCAAGAAGCGCAAAACACTTACACTCAGGCCCAAATGAGCAAGAGGAACGCCCAAGCCGCCTACGACCAGGCCTTGGTGGATTTGGGTTATGCAGAGATTTATTCGCCTATCGACGGCATCGTCCTTGACCGCGCCGTGGAGGTGGGTCAGACGGTGGCTGCCTCGTTCAGCACACCTACCTTGTTCACCTTGGCCAACGACCTGACCAAGATGCAGGTGGAAGCCGATGTCGATGAAGCCGACATCGGGCAAGTGAAAATGGGACAGCGCGTGACTTTCACCGTCGATGCCTACATGGACGATGTGTTTGAAGGCACCGTCAACCAAATCCGCATGAAACCTACCACCACAAGCAACGTGGTGACCTATACCGTTATCATTGACGCGCCCAATCCCGACCAGAAGCTCTTCCCCGGCATGACCGCCAGCGTGACCATCGTCACGGAAGAACAGAAAGGTCTGGCTGCACCCGCCGAGGCATTCAATTTCACGCCTGACGAACAAGTACTCAAAGCCATGCGCAAGCCAGAGAAGCCCGAAGGCCAGATGCCTGAGCCTCCGATGGGTGAGCGTCCGGAAATGGGCGGAAATGCCATGGCGGGCAACCATAACATGGTATGGATTAAGAAAGGCGACAATATGATGCCGCGCCCTGTCAAGGTGGGCATGAGCGATGGTGCCTACAAGATTATTGAACAAGGTGTTCAGGCCGGTGACTCAATAGTGCTTTCCGCGCAGTATGTGGTCAAGGAGAAGGAAGTAAAGAAGGGAGAAAATCCTTTCATGCCTGGCCCTCCAGGGAGAAATAGGAACAACGGTAACAACAAGGGTAACAAAGCCCCCAGCGGCCCGCCGCAATAATCGTTTTGGCCATGAGCGAAAAGCAATCCATCATCAAGGTTGAGAACCTCAAGCGGACCTTTGTCGTCGGCAGCGAGGAGGTACATGCCCTCAAAGGCGTGTCGTTCGACATTTGCCAAGGCGAGTTCGTGAGCATCATGGGTTCGTCGGGCAGTGGCAAGTCGACTTTGCTCAATATTCTCGGTTGCCTCGACCAACCTACTTCAGGCGAGTATTACATCGATGGCATTTCGGTCAGGGAAAGGAGCAAAAACGAGTTGTCGGACATCCGCAACCGCAAGATTGGCTTCGTGTTTCAGTCCTACAACCTCTTGCCACGTACTTCGGCTTTGGAAAATGTGGAGCTGCCGTTGGTGTATAACCCCGACATCTCCCACCGCCAACGCCACGAAAAAGCGCAACATGCTTTGGAATTAGTGGGCTTGAAAGACCGCATGGGACACATGCCCAACCAACTTTCGGGCGGTCAGCAGCAACGTGTGGCCATCGCCCGCGCCTTGGTGAACGACCCAGTCATCGTGTTGGCTGACGAAGCTACAGGTAACCTCGACACGCGTACCTCATACGAAATCATGAGCCTTTTCCAAAGCCTTCACGAACAGGGCAAGACCATTGCCTTTGTGACGCACGAGTCTGATATTGCAGTATTTACGAGTAGAACCATCTTCCTCCGCGACGGTCACATTCTCCGTGATGAGCCTGTGGCGACTAAGTCAGCGGTGGAAGCTTTGGCGGCCTTGCCAGTAGATAACGATTATTGATATGGATATTCTGAACCTCATACGGATTTCGGTGAAAGCCCTGTTGCGCAACAAGACGCGCACGGCTCTTTCCATGCTCGGCATCGTGATTGGTATCGCCGCCGTCATCGCGGTGGTCAACTTGGGCGAGGGACTGAAACAAAGCACCGCCAACCAACTTTCCGACATGGGCACCAACCTCATCATGGTGATGCGTGCCAACCAAAGGCGCGGCGGTGTCAGCATGGGCTCCTCCAATGTGCAGTCGCTGAAGATCAGGGATTGCGAATTGATTGCGAAGAACGCCAAGAATGTCACTATGGTCAGTCCTATGGTCAATAGTGGCGGACAGTTGGTGAATGGTTCCAAAAACTGGTCGGGTACGGTCTATGGCGGCTCACCGGAATATTTGGAAATCAGGAAATACGAAGTCGCGACAGGCGTGAATTTCACTGATGAAGACGTAAAGAAATACGCCAAGGTCGGCTTGATTGGCCAGACCATCGTGGAAGAGCTGTTCGACGAGGGCGAAGACCCCATTGGCAAGACCATCCGCGTGGGCAACATGCCCTTTAAGGTCATCGGTACCCTGAAGGAAAAGGGCGAGAACAGCATGGGCATGGACCAAGACGACCTCGTGGTGATGCCTTATTCCACGGTGCAAAAGCGTATGTTGGGTCAGGACTTCATACAGCAGATTGTGTGCTCTGCCGCTTCCGAAGATGTGGCCGAGGCCGCCGTGGAAGAGATTGAGAACATCCTAAGGGTGTCGCACAAGATTCCCGAAGGCGGTGACGACGACTTCGAGGTGCGCACCCAGCAGGAGATGCTCGAAATGATGTCGTCCATGACAGGCATGATTACCACGGTTTTGGTCGCCATCGCTCTGATTTCGTTGTTAGTAGGTGTCATCGGCATCATGAACATCATGTACGTCACCGTGACGGAGCGCACCAAGGAAATCGGCCTGCGCATGTCCATAGGTGCGAAGAATGCCGCCATCCTGATGCAGTTCCTCACCGAGAGTATGATTCTGAGTTTGATAGGCGGTGTATTGGGCGTGTTGTTGGGCTTGCTGCTGTCATACGTGGTTTCCATGGTCATGTCGCTGCCTTACGTCGTCAATGTGCTGTGGATGGTCATTTCCTTTGTCTCGTGCGCCATTTTGGGTCTCATCGCCGGCTTCTTCCCCGCCTTGAAGGCCTCGCGCACCGACCCAATTAATGCTTTGCGATATGAATAATAAAAAAAATGCTCCATGACTAACCAAAGATATAATGAAGTAGACAATTACCTTTCGTTGAAGCGTGTGGTGATGTTGTCGCTTGCAATTACAATTGCCTATTATTTCTTATTTGCGTTGAGCCATTATTTCGGCAGAACATCTTTTGGCGATCAGGATGGACCAGATGCAAATAAAGTCATCATTGCTAATACGAGCAATTCTGTTTTTGGAACACTTCCTGAACAATGGCCAGGTCTTTTTAAGGCAGACAGATTTCAACCTGGCTATAGGTTCAAACAACCGAAGTTTGAGTATATATTGCTGTACAACGTCCCGTTTACGTTTCTGATTATTTTTGCTGTTTTCCTCTATAACAGAAAGATTTTTGGCAGGAAAAACATGAGACGGGGAGACGAGTTGTTGGTAAATATTATCGGCACCTTGTTGATAGCTGGTGTCTTAAGCGCAATTTGTACACTCATACAATTGTTTATTTGGCCATATCGTCCCGGCCCTATCCGCTCGCTGATGGGATATATCAGTATAGGAATGTTGGGCGATTTGTCTTTGGTAGCCATCGCTTTCGTGTTCAGCTATCTGCGACGCTCGCTCTATCAGGAAAGAAGGATTGCCATTGAGAATGAGACCCTTCGTGCCGAAAACATGGCTTCACGTTATGAAGCTTTGAAGACCCAGATGGACCCGCATTTCCTCTTCAATTCGCTGAACACCCTGAAATCGCTTATTGATATTGACACTGAGAAGGCTGAGGATTTCGCCCAGCAGTTGTCGGGAGTGTTGCGCTACACCTTGAAGAACGAGGAGGTGGTGACCTTGGCCGATGAGTTGGACTGCGTGCGCTCCTACTGTCGGATGATGAAGATGCGCTACGGCGACAACCTCATTTTCGACCATCACATCGACCACGAAAAATACGACAATTACTATGTTTTGCCGCTATCCATCCAAGGGTTGATTGAGAATGCCATCAAGCACAATGTCATCTCTTCCAAACAGCCTTTGACGATTCGTATTATGACCGATGACAACAACCGTCTGATAATCAGCAACGAAATTCATCCAAAAATCGGAAAAGAGGAAGGAACTGGCATCGGATTGGCCAATTTGGCGGAGCGATATCGCATCAAATGGAACGAAAATGTTGAAATTTTTGACGACGGAAAGATTTTTAGTGTAACTTTGCCTCTTAAACAAAACGAATAAACTATGAAAGCACTGATTATTGAAGACGAAATCATGGCTGCCAAGGCGTTGAAGAAGCTTCTTGGAGAGGTCAGTCCGGATATGGAAATCGCTGGAATACTTGAATCTATCGAGGACAGCGTCGAATGGATCAGCAAGCATCCTATGCCCGACCTCATGTTCATGGACATCCATCTGGCCGACGGCTCTTCCTTCGCCATTTTCGATCGTGTCACCATCACCTGCCCGGTCATTTTCACCACAGCGTATGACGAGTATGCTCTTAAGGCTTTTGAAGTGAACAGCATCGACTATCTGTTGAAGCCTATTAGCCGCGAAGCTTTGGACCGTGCCATGCGCAAGTTCCATGAAGTGGCTGATAATCGCTTCGATCAGACCAAGGTCAACCTCATTTTGTCGCAGTTGGGCGAGAGAAAGAAATACAAGAGCTGCTTCCTGCTTCCTGAAAGGGATAAGTATATTCCTGTAAGCGTGGAAGATATAGCCTACATCTATATTGATGCCAAGTCGGTGAAATTGGTCACGATGGATCAGAAGGCCTTTTATCTGAGCCACACCCTCGACGACCTGATGGCGGAAATTGACCCTCATACATTCTTCCGTGCCAATCGTCAGTTCATTGTATCGCGCAAGACTATCAAGGATGTATCCGTATGGTTCGGCAACAAGTTGGCCATTAATCTCACGGTCGAGACACCTGAAAAGATTATCGTGAGCAAGGCCAGGGTGGGAGAGTTCAAGTCGTGGTTTACCAGCTGATTGACAATGTCTTACATTGTTTGATGAAAAAAAGTTGGTAAAAATCATCCATTGTAAGGAAAAAGGTTGTACTTTTGCACCCACAAAACGATGCTTCCGTAGCTCAGTTGGTAGAGCACCTGACTCTTAATCAGGGTGTCCAGGGTTCGACCCCCTGCGGGAGTACTACAATTCCAGATCCCTAACTCTGAAAAATCAACGAGTTAGGGATTTTTCTTTACCCAAACAACCCCTGCCGTGTCAACCACGTGTCAACCGATTTTCGTGTCAGCCCAAAATTTTACCACCCAAAATGTCTATTAGCCCCAATTCTGACCTCTTATTACACCCTCTCTCTCGAAAAGAAAAAAGAGGGCAACCTGACTTTTTGGTCACCCTCTTCCGCTTGAGCCACATGTCGGACTCGAACCAACGACCTACGCATTACGAATGCGTTGCTCTACCAACTGAGCTAAAGTGGCTTTTCGTTAGCGGCTGCAAAAATAGGAATAATTTTGAAAATGGATGAAAAAAACACGAAAAAACTTTTTCCATCAAAACCACAATAAACAAACTAATATTTTAGTTATATATTCAAAAAGTTCTATATATTTGCAACCTAAAGTGATTAATAATGAAGACAATAATCCGTATATTGATTTGTTTTGCAATAAGTTGTACAGTTTTTTCCTGCGCGACTCGTGAGCGATTGGTAACCTCTCTTCCAGGTGACCAGACTCTTGTTCAATTGGAACGTTGCGAGATTCAGGAGGTCAGTATTCCGGAAGACAATCGTATCGAACGCCTGCATCTGACGTATTGTAAATTGACGCGTATTCCGTCAGACATCCGCCGTTGCAAACATCTGAATGCGCTCAATTTGGAGGGCAACCAAATTCGCCATATCCCGAGATGGATTATGGAACTCGATAGTTTGGAGGAAATCAGCTTGAATTTCAATCATTTGAAACTTACCAGATCCGATATTCGGCATCTGTCAAAGGTCAAGCAAATCATCATTGCCGGCAATAATATTGAGAAACTACCTAAAAATGTCGGTCAGCTGAGTTGTGAGAGCATGAATCTCGGCAAGAACAAGTTGCGCTCGTTGCCCAAATCGTTTGCCCAACTGAAAAACATGAAGAGCCTGATTTTCTATGAAAACGAGTTTGAGGAAATCCCTGAAGTGTTGGAAGGTTTCAAAGAGTTGAAGCATTTGGACTTTTACAAAAACAACATCAAGGAAATTCCTGATTTTGTGGGCGATATGGACGGTTTGCAGCAGCTTTTCCTTGCGTTCAACAAAATTGAGACAATTCCCGACACCATAAGGAACTTGAAACGGCTGAAGTATTTCTACATCCACCACAACGAGCTGCATTTCCTGCCCGAATGGATTACGGAGATGGATTCCATAGAACGTTTCGGCGTGGGTTTCAACCATTTGTTAGACTTGCCCGATTTGTCGAAGATGAAGTCGTTGAAGGATTTCGATTGCGAACATAACCTGTTGGAACGTTTCCCTTGGGAACTCTTGGAAAAGCCTGACATGGAGATGATAAATGCACGCGACAATGATTTTATCCTGTCCGATGAAGACGAAATGCGGATTATTAAAGCTAACAAAACCATGAACATAAATTATTAAAAATCAATATATAACACGAATTTCCATGAATGAATCACAAAATCAAAGAATCGACGAAGTCAATTATCAGAAATTTTAATTCATGAAAAATTCGTGGATAATTCTTGATAATTCATGTTGAAAAACAACCACATACGATTTTTCTAATCAAAAACACAATAAAATAACTAAAAAATTAGTTGTACATTCAAAATAATCTATATATTTGCAGCGTTAAACCATCAAAAACGGAGGAAAAAATGGCCAGAAAGAAAGAAATATTTGAGGATAACTCAATTAGAATGAAGGAGTTGACCAAAGCTGAAGAGCAAGTGATGCAGGTCATCTGGAATATAGGACAGGGTTTTGCCAACGAGATTATGGCGGCCTATCCCGAACCCAAACCCGCCTACAACACCGTACTTTCCATCATCAAAATCTTGGAAAACAAAGGTTTTGTGAAACACGAGACTTTCTGCCGCGCCCACCGCTACAGTGCTGCTGTCAGCAAGGAAGAATACTCACACCGTTACTTGGGCAGCGTGGTGGAACGCTACTTCAACAACTCTTATTTAGATCTCGTTTCGGCCTTTGCCAAAAAGGAAAACTTCAGCGTCGAGGAGTTAGAGGAAATGAGAAAAGCTATCGACGAGGCCATCGCCTCAGAAAGGAGCTAAGCCATGAATGCACAAGATTTGATTATCGGTCATCTGCTGCCTATTGCAGCTACGGTTGCAGTGCTTTGGTTGGTGTATTGCCTGTTGTTCCGCAACAGTAATCGTCTATATTTCAACCGCTATTTCCTACTGACGAGTATGTTGTTGGCTTTGGTCATGCCATTTTTAGGTTTGCTTTCGGGATCGGAAGTGCCACAGATGGCGACCTTGAAACAAAACATGTTTAGTGGCACAATGCTGAACGAAGTCGTCGTTACGCCTGATGGTGAGCCCATCTTGCCCGAAGTGATGGTGACGACTACCCCTGCACCGTCGCGTTTCAGTTGGTGGCAGGTCATCGGCGGCATTTATTTAATAGGTGTCGGCGTGATGACGTTGTTGTTCCTCTTCAAGTTAGGGAAACTTTTGGTGCTCATCATCCGCTCGCCAAAGCGCAAAATGAGTAGCTGCACGGCGGTCTTCATGGGTCGTGAGCAAGGCTCGTTCTCCTTCTTCCGCTATGCCTTTTTCCCCAACGAAAATGTGGACCCCGACATCATGCGGCACGAAATGAGCCACATTCGTCACCACCATTCTTGGGACATCCTTTTCGCCGAAGTGATGATGATTCTGCAATGGTTTAATCCATTCATTTATCTGTACAAGAAAGAGTTGCAGAGCCTTCATGAATACCAGGCCGACCGCGATGTGGTGGCCACCGGCGTTGACAAAAAGAACTACATGATGCTGATTTTGCAGCAGTGCACGGCTGTCGACTTCAGCGGAATGAGCAATAACTTCAGTTTAATCCTTACCAAAAAACGAATCAAGATGATTACAAGAAATGAAAAGGCCAAGGGCCTCTGGTGGAGGCTCTTGGCGACATTGCCGGTGCTGACGGTCTTGCTGATTGCCAACACGAAAGTGACGGCACAGGAACAAAAGGCCGATGCCATTAAGAAGGACGTTCTCACTATCCAAATGGGGGACTTCGAGCTTTTCAATGACGACGGAACCCAGATGCAGTTGAAGGACACCGTTGTCTACTACGAAGACGGCACATACACTAAGTTTGAGAGTTCCGAAGCTGTCGACCCATTTACGGGAGAGCTGCGAAAGACTTTCACGCTAAAAAACTACACAGCCGAAGGAACGCCTAACCCTAACATCAATTTCACCATCAGAGAGGTTGAAAAACATGGTGATACGATGTTGTATTCCATGGATCCTTTCACTATTTCAGGTGACATAATCAACCAACTCAAAAACAAAATCATGACCGACGAGGACATCAATGTCGAGGTGACAAATGTGGGCATCGATAGCAGTTTCCAAGCCGTCAAAGAAGATCTTTATCAAACACTGAAAAACAAATCCGTTGGTGACAGCATCTATCAAGTCGTTGAGCAGATGCCCGAATTCCCCGGTGGCGTGGAAGCGATGATGCAGTATGTGGTGGATAATGTAAAGTACCCGCAAGATGCTATCAACGAAGGCAAAAGCGGACGAGTTTTTGTCTCCTTTGTTGTAGAAAAAGACGGTCGTGTTTCCAACGTAAAGGTCATGAAAGGTGTTTGCGAAAGCATTGACAAAGAGGCTGTTCGCGTGGTTTCATCCATGCCGAGATGGTATGCGGGTATGCATAAAGGCGAGCCTGTCAGGGTCAGATATATGATGCCCATCAAGTTTCAGGCAAGAGACTTGACAGGTGATGGCGAAACAGATGCGGCCATGGTGCGCATGGAAGACGAAAACGGCCATTCCTATCATATTGACAGAAGCGTTGAGACCGACAATCAACGCAAGGCCGGCATGAAGCCCGACAAAAACGGTGTCTATCAAATCGTTGAGGAAATGCCTCAATACCCTGGCGGCGAGAAAGCCATGATGGAATACGTCGCCAAAAATGTCAAATATCCTCAGGAGGCAAGAGACAAAGAAATCCAAGGTAGGGTGTTCGTGAGTTTCGTTGTCGAGAAAGATGGAAGCGTTAATGAAGTGAAAGTGATGCGTGGCATTGGCGGTGGCTGCGACGACGAAGCCGTTCGTGTGGTGAAAGCCATGCCGAAGTGGAAGCCTGGCAAACAAGAGGGCAAACCTGTTCGTGTGAGTTACATGATGCCGATTAACTTTAAGTTGAACGATAGTCAGGAAGGTAAAGGGAGCCTCGCCAATACGGCATACATGGGAAAGGGTACTGGCACCAAGGATGGAGTCACCTACACCATGAGGATGACGATGGAATTTGAAAGCAACACAACAGGCTTTTTCGTCATGACGCTAACCTCACAGAAGAAGAACGAAAAACCTCAGGTTGAATTTGAAGACATTGGTTTGCCCTTCACCTATACCTTTGACGGCAAATCATCGGGCTCCATCCAACCTACAAATCCTGATGGCAGCCAACTGGGAGAAACGGCTATGCCGCCCTATGGTTTCCTTGTCAATAAGGATGGCACCATCCAAGTCAATCTCTCTGATATGAAAGACGACATCGGCGTGGACAAGATTGTTTTCAAGAAAGTTGGAAATAAATCATCAAGTCCGCATGGATGGCCTATGGATTAATATAAATATGTTTGTAGGGCTGTCGTATCACGGCAGCCGCATGATATTCATTGCGGCTGGCATGGTGTGACAGCCCTACAAACCAAAATGCACCGTCTAAGTGCAATTTTATCAAAAAAATGCACTATATGAATGCAAAATTTTTAAAAAGATGCACTATCTGAGTGCAATTCATTCAATAATCAATTGCTCCCAACGGATTTTGGGCACAAACTGCACTCCGTTTTCATCGCGGTAATAAGCCAATTTGTCGCCCGCATCGACGGCTTGCAGTTTTATGGTTTCTTTGCCCTTGCCAATGGCCAAAATCAGCAGAGGCTCGTAAGGCAAGTCGAACGCTTCGGTAATCTTCGCTTTGTTGAACGCTCCAATCATGATGCCATTAAGGCCCATCTCGGTGGCTTTCAACAACATGCTTTGCGCCGCAATGCCGAGGTCTATATCCACAAACTTGTTTTCTGGAATCGTGCTGCAAATGATGATGAAAGCTTCGGGTTCAGTGCCAGGGAAAGGGAGGTGTAGTTCGGGCAGCAATCCACCTAACTTCATGTTTTGCACGATGATGTCGGCACCAGTTTCCTTGGTCACCAACTTGAATCGAAGCACCTGCTGGTTTTTCGCCGAGGCGATTTTGGTGTTCACCGCCACGATGCGTTCCAGCATGTCGCGTTTTACCATAAAGTTTTGGTCATATCCGCGATAACTGCGGTTTTTCTCCATTAGGGTTTCAACTGAAGTGTGTTTCACCACGGTCTTTTTGGCACCCGCGCCAAAGACCTCCTCGTAGCGTTTTTCAAGGTATCCGTCGGCCATTGTATTCAACAATTTAAAGATTTAAGATTCAAAGATTTAAAGATTTTGCAAATTTAGACAAATTGCCGGAATCATTTGCATTATTCGACATTTTTCTTTATTTTTGCGAAAATTATGATGTTATGACTGATAAGATAAAACTCTTTGAACAAAAGCAAATTAGAACCCATTGGGATGCCGAAAACGAGGAATGGTACTTTTCGGTTGTGGATGTAGTGGGTGCGTTGACAGAACAAATCTCTCCCAGAAGTGCAAGCACTTATTGGGCGGTTCTTAAAAATCGACTGAAAAAGGAAGGAGCTGATGAACTGCTTACAAATTGTAAGCAGTTGAAAATGGTTTCCGCAGACGGGAAAAAACGACTGACAGATGTGGCAAATACTCGCCAAATGCTTAGAATTATTCAATCCATCCCATCGCCCAAAGCAGAGCCTTTCAAATTATGGTTGGCCGAAGTGGGCAATGAACGTCTGAATGAAATTGCTGACCCTGAAAAAGCCATCCTTCGTGGTGCCGACTATTACCGCGCCAAAGGTTATACTGAAGGCTGGATTAACCAGCGTTTGCAAAGCATAGAGATGCGTAAGGAACTGACGGACGAATGGAAGGCTCGCGGCATCGAACAGGAAAAGGATTATGCAATCCTCACCAACGAAATGACCAAGGCTTGGAGCGGTCTCTCTGTCCGAGATTACAAGAATTTGAAAGGCTTGAAAAAGGAGAACCTGCGTGACAACATGACCAATTTGGAATTGGTGCTCAACATGTTGGCCGAAGTAACCACGACGGCCATCTCACGCAGCCGACAGCCCGAAACTTTTGAGGAAAGCCGTGGCATAGCTATTGAAGGCGGCAAAGTGGCGGGTAATGCACGTAAGGACATCGAACGACGTACAAAAACGCCTGTCATCAGTCCGCTCAACGCCAAAGACAAGAAAGCCCTTGATGTCACTGATACGGATTTCCAATTGCTTGAAGGTGGAAACGACTGATTGAACTGGAAATCAAGAAACGATATAAACACATACATTAGTCAGGAGCTCTCGTTTAGATTTTAGGTCTCTACAGACAACAAAAAATACCCTCCAGACAACAAAAAAACACAGAATCCTTGAACTTCGTTTCGGGGATTCTTGTTATTTTTGCGCCACTTAAAAGGTTTCATTATGAAGAAAATAAGTATCTTATTTACAATCTGTTGCATTATAGCCTTGGCTTCATGCCAGAAGAAAAACGCCCCATTGTTTCGCGGCGACTATAGTTTCAAGACTTCGGGTAGCGTCACTTTGGAGGAAATCATGTTTGAAGATGACACTATCGAGACGGCCTCCTACACCGTTAGTTTGCCTAATGAAATCGGGCAATTGGAAATCAGCGCCTTGGGCGATGACAAAGACAGCGTTGTTGTGGTGATGAACACCATGGGCGGCGAGGTTGTCGTCACCCATGCTCTTTGCGAAGACAACAAAATCTTTTTGAGGGATTTCACAAAAAATACCCTGCTTTTCACCGGCGACTCCATCACCCTGAAGAACGAGGTGCGCGTGCAGGCCTCAGGACAGATGTACGAGGACAATACCCTCATTATCAACATGATTTACGACGGCGAGGCCGAAACTTCTGAACGCGCCTTCACCATCCATGGCGACAACATTCGCATGGCGGCTTTACGAAATTAGAAAGACTCGAGACACGAGACTTCGAGACACGGGACAATGGTTCGTCTCACGTCCCGCGTCCCGCAGTCCCGCGTCAAAAAATAATAATAAAATGAAAACCAAACACATCCTATGGCTCATCCCCTTACTGCTGACCGCCTGCCATGAAGACCCGCAGCAGTTGAAGGAGAAACTTTTGGGCGGTTCCGCCGAGGAGCGCGTCATCCCCGTCGGTGTTCAAGTGATTGACGAAGTGAGCGGCATCGTCAGCAACACCTATCCTGGTTATTTAGAGGAAGGGCAATCGGTGGAGATGGCCTTTAAATATGGCGGCACTTTGCAGCAACTTAATGTGAAGCAAGGCAGTAGCGTGAGGAAAGGACAAACGCTGGCGCGTGTGTCATCGCCTCAGATGGAAAGCACCCAACGCTCGGCACAGGCCACTCTCGAACAGGCCCAAGACGCATACGACCGCCTGAAAAAAGTCTATGACAATGGCAGTCTGCCTGAAATCAAGTGGCGCGAGATGGTTGCCAACCTCGAAAAAGCCCAATCCGCCTTGGATTTGGCCAATGCCATGCTTGCCGACAACACGATTACGGCACCTTTCGATGGCACCGTGGCCTCCGTCAATGTAGAAATCGGGGAAAATGTCGCGCCGCTGAAACCTGTCATTCGACTTATTAATACAAAAGGTATGGCGGTGAAAATCTCTGTGCCCGAAAACGAAATTGGCAAGGTGCAGGTAGGCGATACCGCCGAGGTCGTCATTCCCGTTTTGGGCGACAAACGCTTGAATGGCAAAGTGATAGAGAAAAGCATGACTGCCTCGTTGCTCACGCATAGTTATCCCGTCAAGGTGCTCATCGAACAGCCCGACAAGGAACTCACTCCTGGGATGATTGGCAAGGTGGTGCTGAAAGCCGATGTGAGCAAAGGCATCATCATACCTGCCAACGCGGTTTTGATTAATCAAGAAGGAAAATTTGTTTGGGTGGCCGAGGATGGTCGCGCCACGCGGCGGAAAATCACCCTTGCGGGCTATTCGGGCAATGGCGTTATCGTCAGCGAAGGCCTGAAAACAGGCGATGTTGTAATTGTGGAAGGCTACCAAAAGGTAAGTGAAGGAATGAAAGTGAGCTATGAGCAAGATTAAGGACAGGGGTATCATCGCGGGTAGCATCTACAACCAGAAAATCGTCTGGGTGATTGTGGCGGTCATTGTGGGCTTCGGCATCTATGCCCTCGTCGACATGAAGAAGGACGAGTTCCCCGCCTTCAGTTATCCGCAAGGCATCGTGGCGGGCGTGTATCCAGGTGCCAATTCCGAGGAGGTGGAGGCCCAACTGACCAAGCCTTTGGAGGAATTGTTGTTCACCTTGCCCGAAGTGGACCGCGAGAGAACCTATTCCGTGACCAAGGAAGGCATTTGCTACATTTATGTAATGCTGGATTTGACGATGGGCGACTATGCGCAAGCGTGGACGAAAATCCGCAACAAAATCAACGAAAACAAGGCCTTGAGTTTTCCGGTGGGCGTGTTGGCCATCGCTGTGGTTGACGACTTCGGCGAAACCTCCTCGCTGCTCATCGCTATGGAATCATCGGACAAGACCTACCGCGAGATGCGCGAATACACCGATGACCTTACTCGCCGCTTGCGCGACATTCCCCAAACGGGCAATGTGCGCGTAATGGGCGAACAACCCGAGGAAATCGCGGTCATTGTGGACAAGGAAAAGTTGTCATTCTACGGCATCAGTCCGAACACACTGATGCTCCAATACGCCTCTCAAGGCTTCCTCACCACAAGCGGCACCATGGAAACCTCCAACTTCGACCTGCCGCTACACATCGAGAACCCCGTGGTTTCGGAGGAAGAACTTGAGGAGCAAATCATCTATTCCGACGCGGCGGGCAACACCGTGCGCCTGCGCGATGTGGCCACCGTCGAACGCCGTCTGGCCCCGCCCTCCAAAGTGGTGAATTTCAACGGAAACGATGCCTTGATTATCTCTGTTGAGATGCGCAAGGGTTTCAACATCGTGGCTTACGGAAAGAAGGTGGAAAATGTGCTTTCCGAGTTCAGGAAGACCCTGCCCGACAGCGTGAAGATGTACCGCATCACAGACCAGCCCAAAGTGGTCGAAAAATCGGTCAGTTCGTTTTTGCGCGACTTGCTCATCTCCATGATTGTCGTCATCGCGGTCATGCTGTTGCTGTTCCCCATGCGCACGGCTCTCATCGCCAGTTCGGGATTGCCTGTCTGCACAGCCATGAGCATCGGATTGATGTATCTCTTTGGCATTGAGTTGAATACGGTCACTTTGGCCGCTCTCATCGTCGTGCTCGGCATGATTGTGGACGACTCCATTATTAATATTGACGGCTACATCGACAAGTTGAGTCAAGGCTACAAACCCTTCGATGCCGCCGTGAGCAGCGCAAAGGAGTTGTTCATGCCCATGCTCATCGCCACGGGTGCCATCGCCACCATGTTTTTCCCGATGACGCGCATCATCACGGGGCCTTTGGGCGACTTCGTGCAACTTTTCCCGTGGACCGTCTGCTTCTCGTTGATGGCCTCGTTGGCCTACGCCATGCTCGTCATTCCCTCGTTGGAAATCATGTTCATCAAGCCAGACGACAAACCCAAACACGACGGCTTCCTGAAAGCCCAAATGCGGTTTTTCGCCTTCCTGCAAGGGCTTTACGACAAACTGCAAAGCCACTGTTTTAACCATCCGCTGTTCACCATCGTCATGGGTATCGGCTCTATCGTGCTGGGTGTTCTGATGTTCCTCGCCCTGAATGTGCAGATGATGCCTATGGCCGAGCGTGACAGTTTCGCGGTGGAAATCCGCCTGCCCGAAGGCAGCAGCCTCGAAGCCACCACGCGCATTAGCGACTCGTTGCAAAAGATGATGCTCACCGACAAGCGTGTCACCTCCGTGACGGCCTTCATTGGCGAAACCGCGCCGCGTTTCCACATGACCTACGCGCCGAGCATTCCCGCCAACAACCTGTCGCAACTCATCGTGAACACCACCTCGAAGCAAGCCACCGAAGACCTGCTGAAGGAGATGGACGACAAGTATTCCTACTATTTCGCCGAAGCCCATGTACGCTTCCGCCAACTTGATTATCAGGCAGTTTCGACACCTGTGGAGGTCTTTGTTTACGGCGACGACTACACCGAAACCGCTCCCGTGGCGCAGCAAATCAAGGACTACATGCTTACCTTGGACAAGGAACTCCGTTGGGTTCACACCGACTATGACGAGTTTTTGCCTTCGGTGAAAGTGAGCATGAAACCCGAGGAATGCGCCCGTCTCGGTATCACCAAAACCGTGCTTTCCCTCGACCTTGCCGGCAGCCTCAACGGACAGCCTTTGACCACCGTTTGGGAAGGCAACCGCAGCTTGCCTGTCAAACTGTATGCGGAACAAAACTACGACCCCGACGACTACGAAACCGTTCAAAACCAACTGATTCCCACGATGGTGCCTGGCACCAATGTCCCGCTCCGACAAGTGGCCGACATCAGTCCCGACTGGCATCCCGCCACTTTGGTGCACCACAACGGCAAGAACGCCATCACCGTGGCCGCCGACATGAAATTCTGGAAGTCGCAGACCGCCAGCATGAAGAAAGTGCAACACTACATCGACACGGAGGTGCGCCCCAACCTGCCCGAGGGCGTGAGCATCGAATACGGCGGCTTGTCGTCGCTCAACACCATGGTCATCCCGCAACTGCTGAAGAGCCTGTTTGCCGCCATCGCCGTTATGCTGGCCTTCCTCATCGCCTATTTCAAGAAAGTCAATCTCGCCCTGTTGACCCTGTGTTCCAGCAGTTTATGTATGTTCGGAGCCTTCTTCGGCGAGTGGCTTTTCGGCCTCGACTTCGGCATGACTTCCCTCTTGGGCATCGTCAGCCTCATCGGTATCATCGTCCGCAACGGCATCGTGATGTATGAATACGCCGAGACGCTCCGCACCGATGAGGGCCTGCCCACCAAGGAAGCCGCCATGAAAGCTGGTAGCCGCCGCATGAGGCCCATCTTCCTGACTTCGGCCACCACAGCCCTCGGTGTTTTGCCCATGATTATTACCCGCAACCCGCTTTGGATGCCGATGGGCGTGGTCATCTGCTTCGGCGTGGTGCTTTCGATGGTCATTATTTTGGCTGTGATGCCTGTGATGTATTGGCAGATTTTTAGAACGAGTAAGTCATGAAAAAGCAAATCATCATATCCCCCCTTTGTTCCGACGGATTTGAAATCCGTCGGACAGGAATTGGGGATTTGAAATCCCCTTTTCAAAACGGCCGGATTACAAATCCGTCCGAACTTATAATCATTTTATGGATTGTATTATTGTTTACTTTACCGTTATCCGCCCAAACTACTGACTCGCTCCGGCTTTCCGTCCAGGACTGCATTGATATGGCTTTGGAGAACAATATCGAACTGAAAAACAGCCAATTGGAGATTGACAAGGCCAGAGCCACGAAGAAAGAAGCCCAAACATTATATCTCCCCACCGTCACAGCACAAGCCTTGGCCTTTGATGCCTTGAATCCGATGTTTACCTTCGGCATTGACGATATAAACAATGCCCAAGTGCGGCAAATCCTTTATACGCTTTATGCCGAATATGGTGCTCAATTGGGCCTAAAAAAGGAGTATTCTTTTGTGCAAGACGGTGTGATGCTCAATGCGATGGCTATGGAACCTATTTATGCGGGAGGCCGCATCCGCAACGGCAACAAACTCGCCAAGTTAGGCATAGAAGCCGCTGAATACCAATCCATGATGAAAGAGGACGAAGTGCGCCTGCAAACGGAAACCCTTTATTGGCAAATCATCGCCTTGGAAGAGAAAAACGCCACCCTCGACCATCTCGACCAACTGTTGGACACCTTGGACAAGGACTTGACGGGAGCCATCGAAGCAGGTTTAGCCATGCCCACTGACCAATACAAACTCCGTGTGAAGCAAAACGAAAGCCAACTCAATCGCAAAAAGCTGAACGATGGCATCACTTTGTTAAAGATGCTTATGGCTCAACATATCGGCGCGGACTGGCAAACAATGACCCTCACAGACACGCTTGGCTTTGAAACAGAGCCTTCGGCCTATTTCCAACTCGCCGAAACCGCTGTTGCAAATCGAAACGAATCACACCTGCTCGATCTTTCTCTGAAAGCCGAAGACCTAAAGAAAAGAATGACCCTCGGCGAAGCCTTGCCTTCTTTGATGGTGGGCGGCAGCGCGAGTTATCACACCATTTTCGAGAACACCAAGCCCAACGCGATGGTCTTTGCGGTGCTGCAAGTGCCCATCACCGACTGGCACAAGACTTCCATAAAATTGAAGAAACACGACTTTGACACAGAAATAGCCGAAAACACCCGCCGCGACCTTACTGAGAAGATGGAGTTGCAAACTAATCAAGCCTGGTTCAACCTCGAACAGAGTTGGCTGCGCATCACCATGGCGCAAACCTCACTGAAAGATGCCGAAGTCAACCTGAAAATCACGCAAGACTATTACGAAGCCGGTTTGGTCACCCTTTCTGATGTTTTGGAAGCCCAAACCTTACTCAAGCAAAGCCGCGATGAACTCACCGACAGCCGTGTGGAGTATCGGATTAATTTGGTGACTTATCAGCAATTGACTGGACATTGAGGCTCCGAATCATCACTTTGTTGCTGAACAGTGTTTCTTTTGCGCACAAAACAATACCAAAACAGCACTATGGCAGCTATCGTACAGATTGTCGTTGGCAACCAATGGAGCATCCAAGGTTGTTCAAGTTCAGCCAATGATTTGCCATTGCGGAGGGCAAAATACATACTAACCGTAGACAAGGCATTGTTCACAAAATGAAGCATCACATTGGGTACCAACGAGCGAGAGTACAAAAACACATAGCCTAACACCATGCCCATCACGAAGCGGATGAGAAAACCATCCATGTCAAAATGGACGAAACTGAAAATGAGAGCCGTGACAACCACTGCAACATGGTCGTTCCTGAACCATTTGCCAAGCAGTTGCTGCAAACCTACACGAAAGAAGAGCTCCTCACATATTGCTGGTATTACAGCCACCGCCAATACCATCAGCAACAGCCCAATAAAGCCAGCATTGACCGCTGCCCCAACAACTTCATAAATCATCTTGGTATACTCATCTGACATGAGTGAGAACATTTGGCCAAAATCCCACTGGTTGTTCCACACGCCAAGCCAGTCGGCGAAAGGTGTCAGTAGCGCGTATGTTGCCACGCCCGCCAAAGCCAACAGCCATTTGCTTCGGCTAAGGTCGTAACGGTAAAACTCACGTTTGTTGTCGCGATAAAAGCACCTTGCCACAATCAACACAGGAACGACAAACAACAAAATGTCTTGCACAAAGGTCATAGCCAATAATAGCCCCATATTGTCATCTAAATTAGACAGCATGGTTTGTGCATCGCCATTGCTGCCTGCAATCATCGCCACTACAACGACAACGAGAATCACCACTAAGGCGACCAGCATACCTAAATGAGAACCAACCAGCACCAAAAGCTGCTTGAAAGGATGTGCATTCTTATTCATATTACATCAAATTTATAGTTAGTCAAATACCAAATTATTTCTTCTCGCTGATAGTCAGCACCAACATATCACGATTAGCAGGCACGAGGGTCATGCCGAAACGGGTCAATAGTTCTTGTTGTATTTCTTCGAAACCAAGTTGTTTTGTGGCAAAGTCTTCGCTGACATTCAGCCATTCCTCAGCGTTCATCGAATGATCCACCAATACTGGAAGATGCCAAGAATAACGCAAGGCACTCACCACTGATGCCAACCTTTGTGGACGCATACCATCAATTTCATCCTCTAAATCCTCATACATCCAACTGTTTTCAGTTACCCATTTTGTACGGTTAATGTTGGACCCCTTAAATGAAGAATTAATATGAGCTTTTTGATAAAGCATCGTGTCTGCCACCACTAATCTATAGGCAGGTTTTACAGCGGTGTCGCACTGCATACCGCCATAGCGCACCATATCGCGGAACAACACACGATAGTCGGGCACCACAGCCTTGTCGTATTTAACCGAGAATGTGTACACGTCTTTACCTTGTACGAAGTCGAAGATGGTGTCATAAAAGGAGATAGCGTTAGTACCCATGACTCCGATAAGCATTTCCTGCGCCAACATAGGACGAGTATTCGAGCGGTAAACGAATTCCTTTACCGCTTCGTTGCGATAGAAGTATTGCTTCGCACTCCTGTTTTTGTATTTGATTAACGTGGCTTCGTAGCTCGTTTGAGGTTTGTCGCCATCGCCGCGATAGACGATTTTGTTGTCTGAACATGCAGCCAAAGTCATGACAATGGCCATAGCAATAAGAATAACATTGTGTTTCATATGCTTTTTGAATTAAGTTGTATGTGCCGCAAAACTATGAATTAAATACTATTTAACCAAATCAATAATAAAAAAAGAATATCTTTGCAGCTTCAAAATAAACCATTCCTATGAAAAAACTCCTTTTCCTATTTCTTTTCGTGGCCACGGCTACCTTCGCCCAGGCCCAAGTGAGCAAAATACTCGGTCAATGGAACACCTTCGACGACAAGACGGGCGAGATGCGTTCCACTGTCAAGATTTATGAGGAAAACGGTACTTACCAATGTGTCATCACTACGCTATATGAAAAAGACGCCAACGGTAAATACCAAGTGATGAAAGCTCCGTATCCGAAAGACTATGAGGGCGTGGTCGGGACCAAACTTTTCAGCGAAATGAAAGTCCATGGCGAACATTTGAAAGGTAAGGTTTATGACCCTGAGAGCCAAAAAACTTACTTCGGCAAAGTGACTTATCACGCCAAGACCGACGAACTCAGCGTGCGCGGCTCGTTGGATAAAGCCAGCGTGCTGGGGCGTTCGCAGACTTGGAGGCGAAAGAAATAACGTCTGCATAGAGTAACGTTTCGGATTTCTCCGTATTTTTGCGCCATGAAAAAACGGCTGTTGCAAATCGGTTCCATGTTGATGGCTTTGGTGGTGCTCTTCGTCTCGATGGGTTGGGATGTGAAGTTCCACTATTGCACCGAAGACCATCACCTGTCGGGCAGCTTTGGCATTACGGCGGCGGAGACATGCCTGCATTGCCTCAGCCATGAGCATGAGCACGAACAAGGCGAAACGTATCTTGTGATTAATAATGTAATCCATTATGAATCAAAGTGCTGTTGTGACGATTTCGACAGCAAAATCCAATTCACCGACAACTTCGTTTTTTCAGCCGACAAGCACTTGATTGTCAGTCTGCAATCCTTGGTTTTGCCCCATTTCGACCTTGCTGAGTTATGTACTCAAGTAAGTACGGTCTTTAGCAACCATTCCCCGAGGAAAACGCTTTTGTTTTTATCGGGTCGGGCAAGGCTGGTTTGTTTTTCCCATTTGAAGCTTAATCCTTTGGTTTTCTGAGATTACTGCGACTTTGCAGACAATGAGATTCCCCTGCGGGGAATGGAATAGAGGATTATGGTATTATGCGGCGGTGGGTACTGCTACAAATTGGCAACATGTTTTTGCCGCCGCGGTTAACAAAACAAAGGTCCTCCATTGACTTCGTCGAATCTCCGATTTCCCGAAGGGAATCCCTCCAAACCAATTTTGAATCTTTAAATCTTAAATTTTAAATCCAATGAAAACCAACAAGATAACCCTAATAGTTTTATTATTAATGGCCTTCGCCTCCACAACCTTTGCCCAAGGCTTTATCGAAGGCACGGTCTATGAACAAGACGAAAACGGCAAGAAAACCCCATTGCCAGGCGTGAACGTTTATTGGAAAATCGTCAACGAAGGCACGGTGACCGATGCCAACGGACACTACAAAATCCCGCTCCACGAACGCATCGGCTGCCTCGTGTTCAGCTGTATCAGTTATGAAAACGACACCGTTCACCACATGGTGGAGCCAGCACATTATGACCATGTTTTTCATTCCATTCACATGCTGAATGAGGTGGAAATCGCGGCTCGTGAAAAGGCTTCATACATCAACCCAATCAAGGCGATTGCGGTGCAGAACATCACTGGAGAAAGCTTGAAACGTGCGGCTTGCTGTACCCTTGCAGGGAGTTTTGAAAACAACGCTTCGGTGGATGTTTCCTACAGCGATGCCGTCACGGGAGCCAAGCAGATACAGTTGCTCGGTTTGAGCGGCATTTACACCCAAATGATGACCGAAGTCATTCCCAATTTTCGTGGTTTAGCCTCGACATTTGGTCTTAACTATGTGCCTGGTACTTGGATGAACGGCATTCAAGTATCCAAAGGAACTTCCTCTGTCAGAAATGGTTACGAGTCCATCACGGGACAAATCAATGTGGATTACAAGGAGCCGCTGCCCAACAAGAGCGAGAAAGTGTTTTTCAATCTGTACGCCAACTCCATGCTGATGACGGACTTCAATTTCAACGGTCGCGTCAAGGTGGGGAAGAACGATGGCATCATGCTTTTCGGCCATGTGAGCCACAATTTTATGAAGATGGACGGCAACGGCGACAGTTTTTTGGACGACCCCATGACCACGCAATATAATGTGTTTCTGCGTTATAACCATCCTCATACTGGGCGTTTCGGCTGCAAGTTGGGTATCAAGGCCTTGAAGGAAACCCGTTTCGGCGGACAGATAGATTTTGACCCGAAACATCGCTTCGATGAAGGCTATAACCTGTACGGCATCGGTATCAACACTGAACGTTACGAGGCTTTTGCCAAGGGTGGCTACCACTTCGACCGCAAAGACACCAGCCTTGGAACGCAGCATCAGGTGACTTATCACAAATTGAACTCTTATTACGGCTTCACCGACTACAACGCCACGCAACTCTCCTATTACGGCAATCTGCTGTTCGACTCTTACATTGTCAACGACCATCATTCCTATTCCGTGGGTGCCAGTTATACCTACGACAAATATGATGAACATTTGAATGACAGCACTTTACAACGTGTTGAGCAAGTTCCGGGAGCCTTTGTTGAATATGCTTTCAACGACAACCACCATTGGAACATCATCGCAGGTTTTCGCGCCGATTATAACAACTATTACAAAAAGTTGCTCTACACGCCTCGTTTGCATGTGCGCTTCAAGACCCATGACGATTTTGCATTACGTGTTTCAGCAGGCAAGGGTTACCGTTCACCTAACATTTTGGCCGAAAACTCCACCATGTTAGCTTCGGCACGAAAAATCATATTTGTAGACACTCCGAAGATGGAAGACGCTTGGAACTACGGCATCAACCTGACCAAAGACTTCCATATTGGTTGGCGCGAACTCATCCTTCAAGCTGACTTTTACCGCACCGATTTCGTCAACCAAATCGTCCTCGACCGCGATGCCGATGCCCACGAGGTCCGCATCTACAACCTCAACGGAAAATCCTATTCCAACAGTGCCCAAATCGAGGCCAACTGTGAGATTTTCAAGGACTTCGACCTGACCTTGGCCTTCCGCTACAACGATGTGAAAATGACCATTGATGACACTTTGCGTGAGAAGCCTTTTGTGAACCGTTACAAGGGTTTGGTCACGATGTCATACGCCCCAGGCACTTGGCAGTTTGACTTCACGACGCAGTTCAACGGTGACAGCCACGTGCCCAATTTGGATGGCAACGCTACCGCTGTAGCCCACAACCAGAACATTGAACGCTCGCCTTTCTATGTGATTATGAACGCACAGATTACCAAGAAGTTGGGCAAGTATTGGGAAGTTTATGTCGGTGGCGAGAACCTGACCAACTACACCCAAAAATACCCCATCATCTCGGCTGAGAATCCCGCCAGCGAAGATTTTGATGCTTCGATGGTTTGGGGACCGCTTAGCGGTATTCGTGCCTATTTGGGTGTTCGGTTCCAGGTGAAGTAAGTATTTCACGCAGAATCCGCAGAACTCGCAGAAGCGCAAAGCGACGCAAATCTATCGTCCGGCAGGTTTCCTATAATTCTGCGATTTCTGCGTGAGAAAATCATCATCCGGCAGGCTTCATAAGATTCTGCGTATTCTGCGTGAGAAAAAACTGTATTTTTGCAGTCTAAAATAATTATCAAATGAAGAAATTCCTTTTGGTATTTGCCGTTGCGCTGATGATGGCTTCCTGCGGGCAAAAAGACAATAAAGAGCAAGAACAAACCGAAACAAAGAAGACAATCATTCCTCCAGGGATGCCTGTGGCGCCGATGCAGCAGATTCCTCCTACCAATCAAGGCTTAACCTTTGAAACCAGTCAAGGTGCTACCAATCCTAACGCGCCTGTTTTGAAGTTGGAGGAAGGCCAACCGCTCGATTTCAGCCAACTTCAAGGAGGTGGAAAATCGATGGAAGAGCAAGTGGCTTCCCAGATCGACTCCATCCGTTTCAAGGCTGAGCAGGGCGATGCCAAGTTCCAGTATGCCTACGGTGTGTGCTACGAAAAAGGTTGGGGTGTGGATCAGGATGAGAAAGAGGCTTTGGCATGGTACAGAAAGGCAGCCGCTCAGGAAAATGGTCCTGCCTTTAACTCTATTGGCAACTTTTACCGCACTGGTACGGTCGTGAAGGCCGACCCCAAGCAAGCTTTTGAATATTACCAAAAAGGTGCCGCCGAAAAGGATGCCCAAGCCATGTTGAACCTCGGCAATTGCTATTATTACGGCATGGGCGTGGAGAAAAACGAGAAGACCGCCGTCAAATGGTGGAAAGATGCCGCTGAGGCGGGCAATGTCTACGCGATTTCACAGATGGGTGACTGTTATTATTTCGGCATCGGCACGGAGAAAGACCTGAGCAAGGCCGTGGAATACTACACCCAGGCCGCCAACCACAACATCGCCAATGCGCAATTCCGTCTCGGCATCCTTTATTATTCAGGTTACGGTGTGGACCAAGACCAAACCTACGCCGAACTCCTTATGCGCAAGGCCAGCGACGGCGGCATGAAGGAAGCCCAGGATTTTTTGGACAAGAACTTCAAGAAGTAAACTCGTTATCTTGCTATTTCACGCAGAATCCGTATATTTCACGCAGAATCCGCTGAATTTTGGGAAGCCTACCGGACGCAAATTTAGCGTCGCATCGCGATTCCCATAATTCTGCGGATTCTGCGTGCCAAATATTATCCGTATGTCTTACTCCACAATGGTCATCTCGTCAATCAGGTGCCCAGCACCAGCGAATTTGTCGATGATGAAAAGCACATAGCGGATGTCGACGCTGATGTTGCGGCAGATGTTGGGGTCGTAGATGAGGTCGCTCATCGTGCCTTCCCAGCAACGGTCGAAATTGAGGCCGAGGAGTTGTCCGTCGGCATTTAGGATCGGACTACCCGAGTTGCCGCCAGTGGTATGGACACTCGCCGTGAACGCCACATGCATCGTGCCGTCCTTGTCGGCGTAGCGGCCGTAGTCCTTCTTGTTGTAAAGCTCCTTTAGGCGCGGTTCAACAACGTAGTCGTAAATGTCTGGGTTCTCCTTCTGCATGATGCCTTCAAGCGTGGTGAAGTGCTTGTAGGTCTTGCCGTCCTGCGGCTTGAAACCTTCCACCTTGCCATAGGTGACGCGCAGCGTGAAGTTGGCATCGGGGAAGAGGCGCTTTTCGGTCTGCATCTCCATTTGGCCCTTCATGTAGATGCGGCGCAGGCGGTCGTTGTCCTTGGTGATGCTGGAGATGTGGTCGTAGACTTCGCTGCGGTAGAAACCGATCAAGCTTTGGTAAACCTTCAAAGCTGGGTCGTTAGCTAATTTCTTGGCATCTTTTACCTTGAAATTGTCCAACAAAGCGGTCACTTTGGCTTCGTCAGTGAACATCGACTTGTCGAAAAGCTTGTCTACATACTCGCCCACGTCCTTGATGTCGTTGAGGCAAGCGGGGCGGAAGTCGGCAGGCTGGGCTTTCAGATATTCGCTGAGGGCCATGACGGCCACCTCGCGGTCGATGGGCTGGTAGTAGTCCTTAAAGAAGCTGGCGGCAGTGCCTTTCAACTGGTTCAGTATACGGTCGATGTCTTCTTGAGGCGTGTCCTTGGTCACTTCGGAAAGTCTTGCAAAACGTCCTGCAAAACTGACCAACTCGATGCGCAGACCGGCCTCGGCCAAATAGGTGTAAGCCAACTCGTAAGGCTCCAATTCCTTATAGTTTTGCTCGAAATTTTTCAGCAGGTTCATGTACATGTAACGGCTGCGCGACTGCATCACCCAGTCTTGGAAGTCCTCCTCGAAAGCGCGTTTTTTCTCCACGCCGTGGAAGTGGTTGATGCCCTCGGTCACGCCCATCCATTTTTTCCAGCCATTGCCGAGGCCAGCGTGCTTGGAAGCGTATTGGATGCGCACCTTGGGGTCTTGCTCCTGATACTTGTTGTAGATGTCCAACACCTTGCCGCGCAAATCGACCATGATGGGGTCAATGAGGTTGGCTTCTTGGTCGACGGCCACGGCAGGTAGGTATTCGTTGGTGCGGGCGGGATAGCCGAACACGAAAGCGAAATCGCCTTCCTCGGCACCTTTCAGGGAAATGTCAAGGTGCTTGGCGGGTTTGTAAGGCACGTTGTCCTTGCTGTAAGCGGCGGGGTGACCTTCCTTGTCGGCATAGACGCGGAAGATGCTGAAGTCGCCCGTATGGCGGGGCCAGACCCAGTTGTCGGTGTCGCCGCCAAACTTGCCGATGTTGCTCGGCGGACAGCCCACTAAGCGCACATCAGTGTAGACCTCATTGAACAGCACATAGTATTCATTGCCCAAGAAGAACGGCTTGATACTCACCTTGTAAGGTGTTTCCTTCTCCAACTGGGCGATGATTTTTTTCATGTTCTCGTCCACCTTGGCCTGACGTTCGTCTTCAGACATGTCGATGGTAATGTTGTAAAGCACTTTTTCGGTCACGTCGCGCATCTCGCGGAGGAAGATGACGCTGAGGCCGGGGCAAGGCAGTTCCTCGCCACGGTTCATGGCCCAGAAACCGTTAGTGAGATAGTCGTGTTCCACCGAGCTGTGTTTCTGGATGTAGTCGTAGCCGCAGTGGTGGTTGGTGAGCAGCAGGCCGTAGTCGCTGACGATTTCACCGGTGCAGCCGCCGCCAAAAAGCACGATGGCGTCTTTCAGACTGCTGTGGTTGATGCTGTAAATGTCTTCAGCGGTGATTTTCATGCCCATTTCCTGCATTTCTTTCTCGTTGTATTGCAGCAACATGGGAATCCACATGCCTTCGCCGGCCTTGGCGATGCCGACCGCGAGGGTGAGGATGGTGGTGATGAATAATGTGATGCGTTTCATTGATGTTTATTTAAATGTTAATGCTGGCTGCAAAGGTAAGGTTTTTTCGATTCAGTCCTTATCCCAAAAATAAAAGAAACTAACCAACCGGCAAAACAGCTCCCGATACCAAGTCTGTTTCAATTCAAGGTCGACGTCCTTGGTGCGGCTGCGGAAGACATGGAATTTATAGAAAAAATTGTGTGACCGCCATTCGCACACTTGCGACTCAATATCACGCTGGTTGACGGCCATCTCTGGTGCTGACGATGCCTGCAACTCTTTCAAATACGCACGCATGTCGGCTTTGCTTTTCACCATGCACGAATCTGTGATGTGCGTATTGGTTTGGGTCGCTATGGCGTTGGAAAGGTCTATCATTCAGCGGGTTTGAATACATGGCGTTGAGACAGCATCAGCAGGAAGGCAAGCACTGCACCCAATACATCGGAAATGGTCATCGAGGCCCAGACACCGGTCAGGCCGTTACCGCCCGCGTTGACGAAAATCGGCGGAATAAGATAAATCATAGGCGCGAGGAAAAGCACCTGCCGCGAGAGGCTGGTGACGATGGCAATCCAAGGCTTATCGATGCTCTGGAAGAAGTTGGAGTTGGTGATGGTGAAGCCCACCAAGGGGAACATGACCATCATGAAACGCATGGCAGGAATGCCGATTTGGATTAGCTCCTCCTCCTTGGTGAACAGCCGCAGCAAGGCATGGGGAAAGACCAAGGCCAACAACGCCCCGACAGTGCCTATCAGCATGTTGATTTTCATGGTTAGGGTATACACCTCCTTCAGTCGGAGAGGATGCCCAGCGCCATAGTTGTAGCCCGCTATGGGCTGCATGCCCTGACACAGGCCCAACATCAGCATCACGCTGAGACTGACAAAGGTATTGACCAAACCATAGGCACCCACGGCCAAGTCGCCACCGTAACGGATGAGTTGGTTGTTGAGCAGCGCGACCACTGCCGAGGCGGCCAAGTTCATCGAAAAAGGACTCATGCCAATCAACAGGATGTTGCGGAAGATGTAAAGTTTGGGTTTCCAGGCGTGGCGACGGAAGCGGATGAACGAGCTCTTTTGCAGGAAATGCCATACCGCAAGGATGCCTGTGCAAGTCATGGAGATGGTGGTGGCCCAAGCCGCACCCGCGATGCCCCAGTCCAAAATGTAGATGAATAGTGCGTCCAAGAAGATGTTGAGCACCGCACCGCCAGCCATAATCCACATCGACTTTTTGGGATAGCCCGTGGCGCGCATCAGACCAGTGAGGTTGAACGACAGCGTGGTCATGAACATGCCTGGAAGCACAATATCCATATACTCGCGGGCATACGCGATAGTGTCAGCTGAAGCACCGAAGGCCGTCAGGATACTGTCCATGAAGAGATAGCCGCCTGTGACGAAAAGGAAACCAAAGAAGAAGGTCAGCAAGAGGCTGTTGCCTAAAATGTCCTCCGCCCAATTGTAGTCTTTTTTGCCCAAAATGATAGACATTCGGGCCGCCGAGCCAGCACCCACAAGTGAGCCGAAAGCGTGGATGATGTTCATGATGGGCATGGTGATGGCCAAACCAGCGATGGCCAAAGCACCCACGTACTGCCCCAAAAACACGCGGTCAACGATGTTGTAGATTGAGGCGATGATATGGCTGACGATGCTGGGCAAGGCATACATCCACAGCAACCGACTGATACTCTTAGTCTCTAATTCTTGCGTCCTGTCAAATTGTTCCATGATTATCTGGCTTGTCGAAAAATTTCCGAAAATTTAGGGTGCAAAAGTAGCAAAAAACCATACGCCAAATTCAAACAATTTGCTTATTTTTGCCGCTTGTTCCCCAAGAGCAGAGGGACGACCATTAGAAAGATTAAGGAAATGAATTTCAGGACTTTAGTAATAGTTTTATCTTTGGTTTTCTGTTTGACGGCCAACAATCGTTGCGTGTCATCGGGAGCCAATGCTATTTCTAAGGAGTTGAAAACGATGGAGAAAGATGTTCCTTTGCCATATCATGAGGATTTGCTCGATTTCGTGGAACGTTATCGCAACCGAGCCTTGCCGGAGACCTTCATCAAATACGAGAGTTTCATTGAAGCCGAATTGCAGCAACGTGGCATTCCGGTGGAAATGAAATATCTGCCTATTTCCTTGTCGGAGATGCGGTTGGATTATCAGGAGGAAGGTCGTTGCGGCGTTTGGGCTTTGCCGGCTTTGGTCGCCATGCACTACGGCTTGACGGTCGATGAAAAGCATGACGAGCGTTTTTCAGTCGAGGCATCCACCAAAGCGGCGTTGGATTATCTTTCCGAACTTCAGCAGAAATACAACGACTGGTGGTATACCATTTTGGCTTTTTCCAATAGCCCCAATTCGTTGCAACGTGCCTTGGCTGAGAATGGCAACACCCTCAAGCTTTGGGATTTCTACGAAAAGCAATTGGTTCCCCATCCCGAGGTGATTTGCAACTATATCGCTTGCATGTTCGCCTATCACGACCATGTGTCAGAAGCACAACCGAGTGAGGAAGACAGCGTGATTGCTTTCTCGCAACCTATTTCCGTGCAGCTTTTGGCTCAGGAGACCCAACTCAGCGTGGAGCAAATCAAGGCATCGAATCTGGTGTTCCGTTCGGATGTGCTCGTCCCATTGGAAGGATACGGTTTGGTGCTTCCCCAAAAGTTCGTGAAGGATTTCCCGACGATGGAGCAGAAATTGTACGAGGAAACCGCCCAAGCCGTTCCTGTTATTGAAGAGCAAAAAGTGGAAACCTCAGTGGTGAAAAATGAACCGTCAAAAAAGGCTCCTGCGGCAAAGAAAGAAACAATCATTAAACATAAGGTGAAGAAAGGCGAGACGTTGACGCGAATCGCCAAGATTCACAATGTAACTATAACAGAATTAGTTGAATGGAACCATCTGGAAAGCGATTTGATTCTGGAGGGTCAAAACTTGATTATTAAGAAATGAAAGCAATACGAGTTTTAATTTTTATCGTTTTGGTCATAGCCGTGCTGGGTGTGGCTTGGTATTTTTATCCCGAAGAAGGGCTCAAGGTAGGTAAACTTAACCTGCATTTTCCGTCCTACGCGGAGGCACAGACGCAGAACCAGGAGGAAAACACTGTGGATGTGGACGAAGTGCTCGACAAGGTGAGCAGAAGTTATATTAATTACTCGGAGGACTTGATGGACAGCCTTTATTTCTTCCGCGAGTACCTGATGGAGAATCCCAACCGCATTTATCTGCCAGACAACGACTACAAGTATTTCGACTCGCTTTTCATCTTGTTTGAACAGGCTAAGGAAGAGGGCAAGACCTATCGCGTGATGCATTATGGTGATTCACAGATTGAAATGGACCGCATTTCGTCGGTGTTGAGGCAGAAGTTGCAAGAGTTTTTCGGTGGTTCGGGTCCCAACATGATTCCTGCCATTCAGGCCGTACCAACCATTTCCGTCCAGCAAAGTTGCGACAACCTCAAGCGTTATACTTTGTACGGTGACTCCTCGACCCATCGCGCTCCGCACAACCGCTACGGCGTGATGACGCAGTTTGCCCAAGTGTCGGGCGAAGGTACCATTTCCTTCAACCAGAGCAGTCACTCGAAGGCATTCGAAAATTCCAAGATGATTTCTTCCGTTTCCATTCTTTTGGGAAGAAACAGCAAGGGCTTTACGGCTACTTTGAAATGTGATACGATTAAGGTGGAACCGAAGGTGTTAGATGCCAATGACAGCGTTTCGCTCATCACTTGGAATTTGCCGGTCAATGTGAAGCGGGGCGTAATCCGCATGAAAGGCAAGGCGGAGATTTATGCCATTCTGCTTGACGGCGAGCCTGGCGTGGCTATCGACAATGTGGCATTGCGTGGCTGTTCGGGAACGATTTTCACCCGCATCGACGAATCCACTTTGAGACAGTCTTTCGAATTGCTTGATACCCGACTGATTATCTTGCAATTCGGTGGAAACAGAATGCCGGGCATCACTTCGTCAAAGAGCATTTCGGCATATACGAGAGAATTGGAAAAACAAATCGACTATGTGAAAAAAGTGGCTCCCAAAGCAACACTGCTGTTTATCGGCCCCGCGGATATGAGCAGGAGCTATAACGGCAAATTGACCACATGGAAAGGTCTGCCCGAATTGAACGACTCGTTGCGCTCGATGGCTTTGCGTAACAAACTGGCTTATTGGGACATGTTCAACGTGATGGGCGGCGAAGGCTCGATGGTGCAGTGGGTGCGTCACAAACCACCCTTGGCCGGCCCCGACCATATCCACTTCACTTTCAACGGTGCCCAGGAAATCGGCTCCGATTTGGCCAAGTCGTTCACGACGTATTACGATTTCTTCAAACTGCGCCAGAGGGTGCCGAGCGATAAAGTCATTGAGTTCATCAACCTCGACAAGATAGAAGACTCCATCTGGAGGGCGAACAGAATCAAACTGCCTACCTACAATCCCTACGCATTAAGCCTGAAATGAAACGCTGCCTGATTGCCATAGGATTGTTGCTCACCTGCGGTGTGCTATGGGCTCAGACTCTGCCTTTGTTGAAGTCCATCCCCGACTATTCGTTTGCCCATTTTGAACGGAATGGGTTGGTATATCCAGGCGACAGTCTGCCCATGGAGCGTTTTTTCCAAAAGATGGATTCGGTCATTTTGTTCGGCGAGGGCAATGTCAGCGTCATGCACATTGGTGGTTCGCATGTGCAGTGTGGTATGTTTACTCAACAATTCCGCGACAACCTGTTGAGCATCAGCAGTGATTTGATTGGAGGACAGTATTTTGTGTTTCCATTTTCGGCGGGCAATACCAACAATCCGACGCATTTCATCGTCAAGTATACAGGAACATGGGAGTATTGCCGCAATGCTGCGAAAAGCGAGAACGAAAAGCGTATGGGCCTTGCAGGAGCCGCCCTCACCACGACAGATGCTAAAGCCTCAGTGAGCATCGTGACTCGCGAGCGGTATCCTTCCGCGGAAGAGCCTGTTTTTCGGTTCAACAAAGTGACGGTCTTAGGGTTTTCGGAGACTGAGAATGTAGTGCCTATAGTTAGCTACAATTCGGAGGTCATTCAAGGAACACATAACGAATGGCAGTCGTCGTACACGTTTGATTTGCCGAATTATATCGATTCCATTTGCATTCATTTTGACTCCGTTCCGGGCGAGTTCACCCTTACTGGAGTTTTGCTGGAGAGCGGAGAGCCTGGGATTAGCGTGCATGGCATCGGCGTGAACGGTGCGAGTGTGCCTTCTTATTTGCGTTGCGACGATTTTGAGCGTGATTTGGCACTCATCAAGCCCGACCTTATCATTTTCAGCATCGGCATCAACGACGCGGCAGAGGATGGTTTCGACAAATGGATGTTCAAGCAAAACTATGCCGAATTGATTAAGGTCATTCATCGGGTCAATTCGGATTGCGCCCTGCTTTTCGTGACCAACAATGACAGTTACAGGCGCGTCAGGAAAAACAAATATAAGGTGAATCCCAACGGTTTGGTGGCGCAAGAGGCCTTCATGGAGATGGGAAAGATGTACAACGCTGCCGTTTGGGACCAGTTCGGCATCATGGGCGGATTAGAGTCGATGAAAGAATGGGAAAAAGCTGGTCTGGCGAAGAAGGACAAAGTACATTTCACCAACGAGGGTTACCGACTTTTGGGCGATTTGCTCTATAACGCCTTGATGGACAGATATATTGAACATCTTAAATCCACTGCTAAGAAACTGTAGTATGAAGTCATTGTCTGAAATAGCATTGGAGTTTTTGACGAACCTGTTCTCGTTCGACAAGGCACACCCCTTGTTGTTCACCCAGTTTTATTTTTGGGCGTTCTTCGCCATCGTGTTCGCGATGTTCTGCTTGTTCAAAAACAAGTGCCTGCTGCGCAACACCTACCTGTTTTTCGTCAGCCTGTTCTTCTATTACAAGACCAGCGGACTCTTTGTATTAATTCTGATTTTCATCACCTTATATAATTTCATTGCGGGCAAATGGCTGCATTCGCGACGACGAAATACAAGCCGGAATCTTGTGTTGGCACTCAGCGTGATTGTCAATTTGTCCTTGCTGTTTTATTTCAAGTACGCCTATTTCCTCACGGATGTCTTGAACAAACTTACCGGGTTGGAGTTTCGCGTGTTCGATGTGTTTTCGTGGATTGGCAACCAAATCACAGGTGACAACCGTTTCAGTGTGGACACCATCCTGCTGCCGGTGGGTATTTCGTTCTATACTTTTCAGGCTATCAGCTATATCATGGATGTGTATCGCGAGCGCATCAAGCCAGTAAAGAACATCTTCGACTTCGGTTTCTATGTCAGCTTCTTCCCGCAGTTGGTGGCAGGTCCCATCGTGAGAGCCAATGAGTTCATCCCGCAGCTCCACAAGAAATACTTCCTCAGCCGCAAACAGTTTGGCATTGCCGTCTTCTGGATTATGAACGGCTTGGTGAAGAAAATCGTGCTCAGCGACTATATTGCCATCAACTTCATCGACCGCGTGTTTGCCCAGCCTTTGATGTTCACTGGCTTTGAGAACCTTATGGCCTTGTTCGGCTATTCCTTGCAAGTCTACGCCGACTTCTCGGGTTACACTGATATTGCCATCGGTGTGGCCATGCTGATGGGATTCTATCTGCCCAAAAACTTCAATTCGCCATACAAAGCCAAGAACCCTGCCGAGTTTTGGAACCGCTGGCACATGTCGCTGTCGCGCTGGCTGAAGGACTACCTCTATATTCCCTTGGGCGGCAACCGTAATGCCACCTTCGGCTCGTTCTGCATCATCATCGTGATTGCTGCCATCGGCGTGTTCCTTTCGAAGAGCCTTTGGGTGGGTGTCGGTGTGGGTGCCGTGGCGTTAATCTTAGGTCTTGTGGCCATTTTCATTCCTGAAAAACGGAAAAAGATTACCGCCGACATCAACCGAATGGACACGATGCTGTTAGGCGGTTTGTGGCATGGTGCCTCGTGGAACTTCATGATTTGGGGTGGCCTGAACGGTATCGGCATGATTTTCTGCCGTTTTTGGGAAAGATGGAGCGTCTATGTCCGCACCTTATTTATTTTGGACATCACTATTATGATGTGGGCTTTGTGCGTCTTCGTACCGCAGCCTGTGTTCAACATGCTGTATGTTTGGTGCATCATCGTGCTGGCTGGCAATGTCATACGGACGATTTACAACCTTTGTGGCGGCAAAAAGGCATGGCAATGGCTACAGGATGTTTGGGCCATCTTCCAGACCTTCACCTTTATCACCTTCACACGACTGTTCTTCCGCAGCGGCTCCAACCTCGACCCAGCCGAGGCCAACGAAACGGCTTGGAACACAGCGAAAAACATGGTCAATCAGATGGGCAGCAAATGGGAGTTGAACAATATTCCCGATATTATTGTCCACTATCGCAGCGTCTTCATTCTCATCGTGATAGGTCTGATTATTCATTGGCTACCAGAAAATTTCAAACGTCGCTACCGTATCTGGTTCGCCAAGATGCCCATTCCGCTAATGATTGTCGTTTGCGCCCTCATCGTGTTCGTGATTTATCAGTTCATCACGGCCGATTTGCAGACATTTATTTATTTCCAGTTCTGATTATTATTCTGTTGTTTTGTAGAGAGAATGACTAAAAAGTAGTCGCCATTTTCTTTTTATTCGGGGGGGGCGAGTCTGTTGTCAAATATTCGATTCTCAAACAGGGTTCCAGACCTTTTTGGTCACCTTCTTGTTGCTTTCTAAAACAGGAGTTCATGCTGTTCAAAGATACGCTCCACCTGTTCTTCGTATTCTTTCAACGCATTAATCTTCTTGATTTTTCGCCAAACATCTTGTGGCGCGTCAAAACTATTCATCAGATAAGACCACAATTCTTTCATCCGCCCTAATACCTTCGGGCTGCCTCCCGCATGGCGCAGCCTGTCTTCATACAGGTCAATAACATACGTGTGCAAACGTTCAGTCCTTTCAGGCGCATTCAATGCGCCCCCTAGAATCTCCTCTGCCAAAAACGGATTAGCCAAAATTCCTCGTCCCAGCATGAATTGGGTGATAGGCAGGTGGTCGTTGAGCTTGTCGAAACGCCGCGGTTCGTTTATTGTTTCTCGTATACGTTCAAAGCTATCGACGGAAACAATATCCCCATTATACACCAAAGGCGCATTAATAAAAGGCATTAATGCCTTGAATCGTTCCACATCGGCTTCGCCCTTGTACAATTGTTTCCCGATGCGAGGATGAATGATTAATTCACTCAGCGGAAATCGGTTGAAAACAGGAACGATGGCATTAATCTCATCGGCACTGAAATACCCTAACCTGCATTTCACGCTGAATTTGATGTCGATTTCCTCGAAAATCCTTTCAAATAGTTCCTCCACTTTGTCGGGATAAGGCAGGAGACCGCAGCCACGTTTTTTGTTGGCAACTCGCGGGAACGGACATCCCATATTGAGGTTGATTTCCTTGTAGCCCAACTGTTTGCATTGCTTGGCGAAGCGCAAGATTTCCTCTGCATCGGTGCTGAGAATCTGAGGCGTGAGGGTCTCCACATCGTTGTAGTTTGGGTCAATTTCTTCACCTTGCAGGTTCTTGGCATGGTCTTTCTGGATGCCTGTGAAAAACGGTGTATAGAACTTGTCAATGCCACCAAAATGCCGCTTAAATACATTGCGGAAAGGCGCGTCTGTAATGCCTTGGAAGGGGCCTAGTGAAAGAAACGGTCGGCTCATTTCTTCTTACGCTTGGCAGTTTTCTTGGCGGGCTTAGTGTCGGCTCTGTTCCATTTGATAAGGCTTACGGCACCCCAAGTGATGAGTAGCACAAAAGTGAGATACACCGCGATGCGGCTGAGGTAGTCGCCGTGCTGGGCGTAAAAGGTGACTTTGGTGTTGGCTTTCAACGTCTCGCGGATGGCATCAGGCACCCAATAATGGGTTTGTTGTAGTACGTCGCCGCGCTGATTAATGAATCCAGAACGGCCTGTGTTGGCAGAGCGAGCAATGCAGCGGCGGTTTTCGATGGCGCGAAGCTTCGAGAATTCGAAGTGCTGACGGTAACCGGGCGTGTGTCCCCACCAGCCGTCGTTGGTGATAACAAAAATCAGGTCGGCGCCTTTCTTGCAGAAAGTGCTGACGTATTCGCCAAAGGCCGACTCATAACAGATAGGTACAGCCACTTTGTGTCCGTCAAATGTCATGACTTTCGATTCAGAGTCGGTCTTCAGCGTACCGCGTGCAATGCCCATGGTGATGCTGTAGTTTTTCAAAAAGCCCATCCATTCGGGAATGGCTTCCACGCCAGGCGTGAGCTGCGACTTGTTGCGGTGTTGCATATTAATCGTGTCGATAAGTAGGGCCGAGTTGTGGCAGTAGTAAAAATGCTTGCCGTCGCCAATGTCTCGTGCAGGGAAGTCACTTTCCATGCCTCGGGGCACAAACTCGTAGGTGGTACCGCCGATGACAAAAGCCATCTGTGGGAACTGCCTGATGTAGTCGTGAAGGGTATTCAAGGCCTTGGCTTGGTCGGTTTCATGCAGCCAGATGCCTTCCTGGATGGCTGACTCGCTGCTCACCACGAATCGTGTCTTAGGTGTGACCAGAGGCAGCGACAGATTAATGTTGTTTTGTATGACTTGATCGTAGAAGTGGCTGTCAAACTGCTCGTTCCAAGGGTCACAGTTCTGCTGCACGACGATGACTTCCGTGTCGTTGCCTTGCTCTTCATAATGGTTGTACATGCGGTTGCTGACGATGATGGGTAAAAGCAGTACCACCAACTCAATCCCAATGCTGATGAAAAGTTTCTTAGCCTCTTTCGACTTGAAGAACAAGATAATGTTGGTGATTAATATGTTGACTGCCAAGATCCAAAGCGTTCCACCGGCCACGCCTGTGTATTCGTACCATTGAATCCACTCAATTCGCGAAGAAAAAACGTTGCCTAAATTGAGCCAAGGCCATTTGGCTGCCCACAGGTACGTGAGCATCTCAAAGGCCATCCAATATGGGATGAGGAAGAAGTTGCCCCATGGGTTGTTGCACACTTTTTTCTTCGTGAGGTGAAACACGTTGAACACGATTGCCATAAACAGGGCATTCAATATCCAGGCGGCAGTGGCGGCAGGGGTGGCGTTCCAAATCCACCATGTGGTAGCCACGTTCCAGACGAAGAAAGCAAGAAACGAAATCCAAAACAGTTTACCCTTTTCACCTAGTGCGATGCGGTCTTCAAGCAGCAACAAAGGGACAAATCCGATGAAAATCAAAGGCGCGATACCCCAAGTGGGCCAGGCGGCAGTAAGTAATCCTCCACATAAAAGTGCCAGCAGTATTTTGAGTTTTTTGCTCATGATAATGAAAAATTTGCGCAAAAGTACAAAAAACCGCGTGTTGGCTTCCCTCATTTCAAATATTTCAACAAAAGTGTCTTTTTTCTCCATTATATTGTAGGTAAATGAAAAAAACACTATTTTTGCGCAAAATTTTGTACGATGAAAAAAGTGTATAAGGTTGCGGGTCATCAGTTTGGTGTCATCATGCCTGAAAACGACATGAGCTGGAGCGTTATGGAACCTTATCATCCATTTCAATGTGACGATACGGAGGATTGTATTTTTACCGCCGAATTGATAGATTCGTTGCCTGATATTACTGACAAGAAGCGGATAACAGTGAGTTGTATCGGTTCGGAAATGCCTCGCATCGAACTCTATGAATGGAATGGACAGTGGTTGATGGAAATTGCGCCTACAATGGATGCTCCCGTCAGGGTTTATTTGATTACGGATAAGGCTTTCAAGAAGGCAAAGTTCCGTTTGCTGGGCAGCATCAGTTTCTCTATCAATACGATGATGATGTTGATGTTTGCTTTTGCCACGGCTCGCAAGAATACGCTTTTGATGCATGCCTCTGTCACGGTGAAAGATGGCAAAGGCTATCTCTTCTTGGGCAAGAGTGGTACGGGAAAGAGTACGCACAGTCAATTATGGATTAATAATATTAATGGTTGCTCTCTGTTGAATGATGACAATCCGGTGATTCGCGTTACGGAAGAAGGAGAGGTTCGCGTTTATGGTTCTCCATGGAGCGGGAAGACCCCTTGCTACCGCAACCTTGACGTACCTGTGGGTGCCATCGTCAACTTACAACAGGCCAAGACCAACAAGATACGCCGTCAGACATTGCCCGAAGCGTATGCTTCGGTATACGTTTCTTTTTCAGGATATCGCTTCATCAAGGAGATGGCGGACGGCTTGCATATCACCAATGCGATGGTCGTAAGCAAAGTGCCGTGTTATCAGCTTAATTGTCTGCCGGATGCCGATGCCGCTTTCCTTTGCTATCAAACGGTCACAAAGTGATGGAAGGATTTGTTTCGCCCGATGATCGGAATTTGGCACAGGTGCCATATCTTCTTGAGGAAGGCAAGGTGGTTGTGTTGAAAGAGCTCAAAGGTAACAGCATGTTGCCTTTCATTCATGGCGGAAAAGATAGCGTCAGGTTACGCAAACCAGAAAGAGTAAAAGTGGGGGATATAGTGCTGGCGGTTTTTGATGGTAGGCCTATCGTTCACCGGGTAATTGCCATTAATGGGACAAAAGTGACGTTGATGGGTGATGGCAACTTGCAAGGAACGGAGAAAGGGAACCTTTCGGAGGTATTGGGTGTCGTTGACCAGATCATTTCTCCCTCAGGTCGATGCAGAAAGCCAAATAAGGGCAGGTTGTGGTGTCGTTTGCTTCCGGTGAGGAAATATTTGCTGAAATTATATCGTAAATGGAATAAATTATTTGCTTGATTATTAGCATAAATAAAAACGAAAAGACATGAGAACTAAGAAAGGTTATACGCTTCGTCCGTTAGGCACAGAATACATCTTGGTTGCCGAAGGTTTGGAGGTGGCTGATTCAAGCCGTATGATTTCAATGAATTCCACTGCGGCTTTCCTTTGGATGGAAGTGGAAGGAAAGGAATTTGATGTTCAGAACTTGGTTGATTTATTGGTTGACAATTGGGATATTTCGCGTGAAACAGCCGCCAAAGATGTCGATGTACTGCTGAAATCGTGGAAAAAGGCGGATGTGGTGGAGGAATGAGCAATTAATTATTAAGGTAATTAATTAATAAGGTGTTATTGCTGAACAATGACGAACGCTGAAAAACAATATTTTGCATTGTTGCAATCGGCCATTTGGAATCGGACGGTGGCAATTAATGGTGCAATTGATTGGCAGGCTGTTATGCGTTTGGCCGAACATCATGCTACGGTCACCTTGCTTTGCGACCTCGCAACGAAGATGCCTGCCGATCAACTGCCTAATGCTGAGATGTTGGGCTGGATGAAGAACCAGATGCGCTCCAATTTGTTTTTCCATATACGTTTGAAGCAGACCCTACTGCAAGCAGTGAAATTGTTGCGCGACAATGGCATCGAGCCAGTGCTCTTGAAAGGGTTTAGTCTGGCACAGTACTATCCCAATCCCAACCTGCGTCAGTTCGGCGATGTCGATCTTTTCGTCGGCCTCGAAAAGTTTCATGCCGCTTGTGCTGTGTTGCGTTCCTTGCCTGGTTCGTATAATTGGGGGGTCGTTCTCGACTCAGGTCGGCACTTCAATCTCGAGTTTGGCGATTATTCGCTTGAAATCCATCGCGTCAGTTCCGAAATTGAGGAGCAGAAAGAAAATGCCATTTATATGGAAATCGAGCGGCAAGGACTTCTCATCCATTCTCGGGAAGTGGAATTGGAGGGAGCGAGGCTTCGCATCCCATCCAAGGAGTTTATGGCTTTCTTCACCTTCTATCACGCTTGGCACCATTTCCTGACCACCGGCATAGGATGGCGACAATTGTGCGACTTGACATTAGTCCTCCACACCTATCATGGGCAGATTAATACGGAACAATTGCACCACGACCTTGAATCCCTTCATTTGATACGGCCTTGGCAAACCTTTTGCTATCTCATCGTGCATCAGTTGGGCCTGCCTGAAGCCGAAATGCCGTTCTACAATGCGAAAATGCGACGTAAAGCATCAAAGTTGTATGACCATATTATGAAGGAAGGCAATTTCATGCGTAACCGAAAGTTCAAGAACAAACGTCCAAAGACTTTCTTTCTGCGCAAATTGCACGCCTTAGGTTGTATTATGCTTGACTTTTGGCGTATGGTTTGGATTTTTCCAGACCTGGCTTTCAAGGAATTACGAAACTCGATAAGGCAAGGTGTTGTAAAGACCAATCATGAGATTTCAACGAATGGAAAAAAAATCCACAAAAAAGATGTTTTTTTTCTTGTATGTAAAAAATAAGTATTATTTTTGCAGCGTGATTTCTATGGATAAAAACAAAGATAACAATAATAAATTGATATAATTAACTAATTAACAAAATGTTTCACTAAAATCTAAGTAAAAATGAAAAAAATGAATGTTTATGAAGCCCCTGTGGCTGAAGTGATTGAGATGAATCTCAATGCAACTGTCCTTACTGGTTCTCCCGATACTACCGGTTATACTGGTGGTGATCCTTTGCATCCAAACAAATAATGTAGTATAATACTCAACTTTGAAAATGAAAAAGATGAATGTTTATGAAGCCCCTGTGGCTGAAGTGATTGAGATGAGTCTCAATGCAACTGTCCTTACTGGTTCTCTCGATACTACCGGTGATACAGGCGGTGATCCTTTGACTCCAAACAAATGATTCTAAGCCAAACATTGTAAATGAAACTAAGAAACAAGGAATTAACAAATTAGTAATTAACAAATTAAAAAATCAAAAAAATGAAAAAAGTAACAAGAATTATCGGTGCTGTTTGCATGATGGGATTGCTTACCTTTGTGTCCACCTCCTGCAAAAAGAATCAGGAAAATGGTGAAGCGACAATTAGTATTGTTGTTCCTGGATTTGTGGAAGATGGTGAAAGGGCCTACATCGATGAAAATTATCAATTTGTGTGGCATGAAAATGACTACATCAGAGTCTATAACCTTGCCGATGAAGCAAATGCTGATGAATCCTCTAGCGCCGTTTATACAAAGGTTGGTAACGCTACTGGCACAACCGCTCGTTTTAGAGGTCCGTCACTCGGTATCGTGAAATCCGAAAAGTACCGTTATTTCTATCCCGTTGACATGGTAAAAGATAATGGTAATCCAGACTCGATTAATTTACGTCTGTGGAATGCGAACCGTCAGGTTTTCTGGGTTAAAGATCATCAGCAATTTGAGAATTATGAGACTTCTACCCATCACGCCTCATTAGTTGATGGTAAAGCTATGCCTATGGCTGTTAAAGTGGATAAGCTCACCGATGAAGCCACTTTGCATCATATGTTTGGCAGTGCTGCGTTTTTAATCAGATCGAGTAACGCTGCTGCTGGCACCATGGTGGTGGATAGTATTAAGTTGGTAGACAAATTCCACAATCTTACGGGTGATGTTTCCTTGAAACTGCATAAGGTTGTACCTGAGGATTTGCAGACTGTTAGTGATGAATACTTTACTAACTATAAAAATTTCACTCAAGATTATGTTGACGATGTGATTGCTCCTGCTTTGTCGAATTTGGGCTGGATGCCTACCAAGACTGGTAAGGAAATTATGTTGAACTGCATATGCAGTACGAATGACTCGGGTGTGGAATTAGGTACTTCCAATACCGAATTCTCCTTTATGCTTCGTCCTCTTGCTTTGAGTGAAGGTTTCGATCTCACGGTTTATCTCCATTATAAACAGACTCCCACTGAGACTATTGAGGTACATCTTGATGAGACCGACTTCTATCGTAATGATTCTCAAACCCTTAATTATCTTTGGGCTACTCAGGTTGGGTATTATAAGAGGTATATTATGACTTATACTCTTGACTATGTTATGGCCCAACAGAACTAATCGAATACCAGTTTGAAAAAAGCACCTCAATTGAGGTGCTTTTTTTGTATGTGTAGGGCTGTCACATTGTGGCAGCCACTTTGTTCGAAAATAAAACGGCTGCCGTGGTACGACAGCTCTACAAGGAAGGGGATAACAAAAAAGCCAACCGAAAAGGCTGGCTTTTTCTTTGGGGTGGTACCGACGGGAATCGAACCAGTGACACGAGGATTTTCAGTCCTCTGCTCTACCAACTGAGCTACGGTACCTCCGTTTTGTGGCTGCAAAAATACGACAAATTTCCGTATGGACAACAAAAAAACTGTAAAAATTCTCAATTTTTTCTTTTTTAAAATGTTTCTTGCAGAGAATCAGTCGTTTATCAAATTGTAGCTATAAATAAAACAATAAAAACTTGCCAGTGGAGTTAAAAAATCGGATATTTGCACGCTCAACCCCCCTCAATCCCCCTTAAAGAGGGGAAGTGAGAGCGTGTAAAAGACTATGATAGTTATGAGAACATCTTTGTTGAAAAGCATATTAATTGTCACATTATTGGCCTGTTTCGGAAGGGAAGCTATGGCTCAAGCCGACGTGGATTCTCCCTATTCCTTGTTTGGCGTGGGTCAGGTGAGGGATAAGTCGATGAATGTCAGACTGAGTGGCATGGGTGGTGTGGCCAATGCCATGTATGATTTCGGCATGATTAATACGGAAAATCCTGCCTCATACGCCAAAATCGACTCATTGGCTTTCCTCTTCGATGCCGGTTTCTATTTCAAGTCGTCCAATTTCAGTACATCAACGCTGACGGAGAGCTCTAACAACGCCTCCTTCGATTATGTCTCGATGTCCTTCTGCCTCACTCCGTGGTGGAAGATGGCTCTTGGCGTGCAACCTTATAGCGTTTCGAGCTACATTATGACAATTAATTCCGAAAAGCCTGAAATCGGGGGCTATACGACAAAGTTTAAAGGTGCCGGTGGTCTGAATCAGGCTTTTTGGGGCAATGCCTTCAAATTGGGCAAGCATTTCTCTATTGGTGCCAACGCTTACTATGTGTTTGGTAATACGCAAACTGAGACTACTCTCTATTTTCCCGATTCTACCTACATGATTGGTTCAAGGCGCAGCATCGATTTGATGGTCAACTCGTTTATGTTCGACTATGGAATGCTGTGCGACTTCGACCTGGGCAAAGACCTGAATTTGAGCTTCGGCCTTACCTATACGCAGCCAATCAAACTGAAAGGCAACCAGACCTTGTTTGTGCGTTCCATTGAAATGGACAGCGACACGGAAATCGAATATATGATTGACACCGTTGCTAATACGACCCATTCCACGAAAATTACCATGCCCCAAGGCTTTGGCTTTGGCTTTGTGTTGCGGAAAAACGACCGATGGAGCGTGGGTGCCGACTTCAATTGGACGCAATGGTCGAAATTTGCCCGTCAAGGGGTCACCGACACCTTGCAGAATTCCTGGAATGTGGCTGTAGGTGCGGAGTTTACCCCGCGTCATACCTCTGTTTCGAATTATTTCACCAAGGTTTCTTATCGTATTGGCGGGTTCTATGAACACGGCTACCTGAACCTCAGCGGACACTCTATTAATAAGGTGGGCATTACGGCGGGAATGTCGTTGCCCTTGCCAAAGACGCTGTCGAAGGTGAATCTTGCTTTTGAATTGGGCCAATACGGCACGCGTGAAGCCGGCTTGATACAAGAGCGGTACGTCAAGATGAACGTAGGCGTTTCTGTGTTTGAGCATTGGTTCATGAAACGGAAATACAAATAACATTAATTTTGGAACGATATTTGAATAAAGGATTTACAAGTTAAACATTAAAAATAAGAAGAGATGAAAACTAAAAGATTTGTGCTGATTGCCGCCATCATCGGAATGGCAATGAGTGTTTCCGCCCAGGACGCGGGTGATTCGAAGTACGGTGCCGACAGCGTTTCATGCGTCACCAACCTTTCGATGTATCGTGAGTACTACAAGCAATGGGAGGCTGCCAAATATGCCCCCGAAGCCATCAGTATGGAAATGGTCAACGCATGGAGAGCGGTTTTCCTGAACTGCCCGCGTGCCAGCCAGTACGTTTACACGAACGGTGAGAAGATCATGGAGTATTTTATCCGCACTAATCCCAAAGAAAAGGATGCCTACATCGACACGCTTTGCATGTTGATGGATGCCAGAGCGAAATACTTCTCCGTTGACCCGAAGACAGGAGGCTCGCAGGTGGCCAACATCATGGGAAGAAAAGGCCTTCTTATTTACACGTATAACAAGAACCGTTACGAAGAAGCCTATAACGTGCTGAAGGATGCCGTTGCCCTTGACCCCTCACAGCTGCAAGGTGCCTATATCGATGCCTATTTCAAAGCTACCATCGATATGGTGAACAACAACAAGGAAGAGAAGATGACGATTATCAATGTTTATCAGGAACTCTCCGAAGTGCTTGATAACAACATTGGTGCCCTTGCTGAGACCGAGACCGAACTCGTTGCCGCTAAGGAAGAGGCCGAAACTTCCGGTGATGCCGAAGCCGTTGCCGGTTTCGACAAGCAAATCGAGAAGAACGAGAAGTCCATCAATATTAATAAAGGTGTGAAGAACAACCTCGACAACCTCTTCCAGCCCTACGCCTCATGTGAAGACCTGATTAAAGTGTTCAGCGCGAAGATGGCTGAGACGCCCGACGACGTGACCTTGCTGAAGCGCATCACCACCATCCTCGATAAGAAGGACTGCACCGACTCGAAGCTCTTCCTCGATGCTGCCGTCAGGCTGAACGAGCTGGAGCCCAGCCCGGAAGCTTCCTACAGCTTGGGCATCAAGTTCTTCAAGGACAAGAAGTATAGCGATGCCGCCACCTTCTTCGAGCAAGCCACGAAGACCGAGAACAACGACCGTAAGTATCGTGCCTATCGTAACCTGGGCATGTGCTACGAGAACATGGGCAGCCTGTCGCGTGCCCGCGACATCTACAGAAGAGCTGCACAGATTGACCCGACCAACGGCGAGCCTTACCTCCTTATCGGTATGCTCTATGCCGGAAGTGCCAAGCAGTTCAGTGGCGAAATCGAAAGCGGTGCTGTGTATTGGGCCGCTGTCGACAAGTGCATCAAGGCCAAGGCCATCGATTCTTCATGCGCCGAAAAAGCCAATGCCTTGATTCGCGCTTATAGTGCTGCCTTCCCGACAATGGACAAGATTTTCTTCAACGACTACAACGAAGGACAAAGCTTCACCGTAGGCGGCTGGATTGGTGAAACTACGACCATCAGAGCAAAGAAGTAATTGAATAAACTCCTGAAAATAGGATTGATACTCAACATCACAGCCTTTTGGGCTGTGATGTTGTTTTCGTGTTCGAACCCCGATGCAGTAATCAAGGCAATGAGCACGGAGGATACCTTGTCTGGTATCATTGCCGACAGCGTAGTCTTTTTCCGCAGCGATTCGGGTAGGGTGAACCTTGAACTTCATACGCCTCGCATGATTCGGATGGACGACAATAATGACATAATGGAGTTTCCCTTGGGTTTCGATGTTTTCATGTATGACAAAAACGGACAAAAAACCATAGAACTTCACGCCGACAGCGGCAAGAGTTACGGAAAAAGCCAAATGATTGAAGCCTTGGGCCACGTGATTGTTCAAAACTACGGCAGCGAGGAGACCATGTATTCTGACAAGCTTTTCTGGTATCAGAAGCAGAAAATGATTTATACTCGTTCGCATGTGAAGATTGTCACTGCCGACAAGCAGATTGAGGCCGACAGTTTAGTCTCCACCGAGGATTTCTCCGAATATACCATGTATTCGGGCAGTGCCATACTTGATGTTGATGAGGAGGATTGAGTGATGAGCCATTGGACTATAGTAGCGATTACTTTGTTCTTCTCAGCCCTTTGTTCGGGCTTGGAGATTGCCTTCAACAGCATTAATCGGCTTCAGTTGGAGGTGGAACTGACCAAGAACACTTTCTCCTCGAAACTCATCAGGCTGTTCCTGAAAGACCAGTCGCGTTTCATCACCTCGTTGCTGTTGGGCAACAATATCGCCCTTATCATCTACGGCATGAGCATGTCGCAACTGCTTGATGCACCTGTCACCCATTGGCTTCAACTCGTCTCGCTCGATAACGATTTCATGGTGCTGTTGGTGAAGACCGTCCTTGCCACCTTACTCGTCTTATTGGTGGGAGAGTTTTTGCCCAAGACGTTGTTCCGCATTAATCCCAACGCCATCCTTTCGTTTTTCGCCTTTCCGACTTTCCTTTGCTATTGCCTGCTCTATCCTTTGATTCTTGTCTACACCGAAATTTCGGAGTTTATCATTCGTCATGTGTTACGGATGAAGGTCGCCAACGAAGATTACAAGTTCAGTACCGTTGATTTGAACGACTTCATTGCCGAGTATGCCGACCAGGAGGAAACCGACGAGGACATGCAGCAGGAAATCCAGCTGTTTCAGAATGTAATGGAGTTCCGCTCGGTGAAATTGCGCGAGTGTATGGGGCCGAGAAACGAGATTGAATCGGTCAAACTGACAGATTCGATTGAGACTGTGAAGCAAAGGTTCGAGGAAACCAAGCATTCCAAGCTCATCGTGATTTCGAACAGCATCGACGACATTGTGGGCTACGTTCATCTCAATGATGTGGTGAGGGCCATCGCCGATCACCGGCAGGTGACCTTGCAAGACCTCTTGCGCCGCATCGACTTTTTCCCTGAGACCTATACCGCTGACCGGTTGTTGAAGCATTTCATTCAAAAACGACAAGGTGTGGCAGCCGTTGTGGACGAGTTTGGCGGCACGGCAGGTATCGTCACCATGGAAGACGTGGTGGAAGAAATATTTGGCGAGATTGACGATGAATATGATGTGGAGGAAGAAGTGGAACGCGTGATAGACGAACACACCTTTATCTTTTCTGCTCGTCTTGAAATCGACTATCTGAACGACATTTACAAACTCGATCTTCCTGTTTCCGATGATTATGAAACGCTTGCAGGGATGATATTGCATTATTGTGAGAGCATTCCTGAGCAGGGCGAGGAGCTGAATATCGGGAAATATCAACTGAAAATACTGAAAGCATCGAACATGAAATTGGATGAAGTGGAATTACATTTCGTTAGCAATTGATTGATTTATAATGTTTTAAGTTTCCTTGAATCAAAAATTCAGAGGGGTTAAAAAATAAAAATCACATATTTAACCCTGCGAGTTGAAATCTTTACTAAATTTGCACGCTCAAAATTGAAGTTTAATAGTAAAAAATAGATAATAGAATTATGGCAGCAATTGAAAAAATCAGAAGACGTTCTGGATTGTTGATCGCAATCATTGGTATTGCATTGTTAGCGTTTGTCTTACAAGACCTTTTCCAAAGTCAGGGGAGGAACCGTGAGTTTAATATCGCGGTCGTGGATGGAGAAAAGATTCCCTATCAGGACTTTGAGATCCAGAAAGAGAAAAACTTGGAGAACAGAAGGTCTCAGAGCAACAACAACCTCTCTTCCGCTGAAACTTATAGCATTTACAACGGCACCTTGGAAGAGATGATTAAGGAACACATTATGACTAAGGAATATGAGGCTATGGGAATGGGCGTCACTTCCGATGAACTGTACGACCAGTTCATGGGTGATGAGCCACATCAGTGGGTGAAGCAGAACTTCAGCAATCAGGATGGTAGCTTCAACAGGGAAATGGTGGAGTATTATCTCCAAAACCTGAACGATTTCCAACCTAACGTTCGCGCCCAATGGCTCGACTTTGAAAGAGGCGTGAAGGAAAACCGTTTGGAAACGAAGTTCCAGAATTTGGTGAAGGCTTCGTATCTTGTTCCCAATGCTTTGGCCAAGAAATACTACGACAACAAGAACCTCAAGGCTTCTGCTGACGTTATCGCTTTGCGCTATACCACCATTCCCGATTCAACGGTGGTGATTACCGACAAGGACAATAAGGCTTTCTATGAGGAGAACAAATACCGTTATGAGACTGACGAAAGACGCGATATCGAATACGTTGTGTTCGAAATCAAGCCTTCGTTGGAAGACCGTCAGGACGCGCTGAAATCAGTTCAAGACATGAAGAATGACTTTGCATCTACGGATAACGTGATTAACTTTGTCAATGCCAATTCAGACAAGCGTTACGACAGCACTTGGATGGGCAGAAAAGACGTTCCCCAGCAGATTGAAAAGTCCGTGTTCGACAATGGTAACGGTGTTGGTTATGTGTTTGGCCCTTACGAAGACGAGGATGCCTTCAATTTGGTTCGCATCGTGGATATGCAAAACCGCCCCGACTCCTTGAGAGCAAGCCATATCTTGATTGCCTACAAGGGTGCTTACAACAGCCAAGACACCATCACTAAGGAAGAGGCCAAGTCGAAAGCTGAAGGCCTTTTGGAAGAGCTGAGAGCCAATCCTAAGAACGAAGGCATGTTTGCTGAATTGGCAGGCATTTACTCCTCCGACCCAGGTTCGAAAGAGAAGGGCGGTGACTTGGATTGGTTTACCGATGGTACCATGGTTCCCGCCTTCAACGAGTTTGTGGTGAACAACCCAGTGGATGCAATGGATATCGTTGAGACTCCTTTCGGTTATCATATCATCAAGGTTACAGGCAAGACCGAGGCTCTGCCTAAGGTCCGTTTGGCCTTCCTGAAGCATGAAATCACTGCCAGCACCAAGACTTATCAGAACATCTTTGCTGAAGCCAACAGGTTCGTCACCGAAAACAAGACTTACGAGCAATTCAATGCCGCCATTGAGGAGCAAGGTTTGACGAAGCGCACTATGCCACGAATGAATACCTCTACCTATCAAATTGCCGGTATCGACAATCCGCGTCAGATTGTGCGTTGGGCTTTTGATGACAAGACCAAGGTGGGCGATGTTTCCAGCATCTTCGACCTCGATGATATGTTTGTGGTGGCTGCGCTGACCAATATCGTTCCTGAAGGTTATGCTCCGTTGAGCGTTGTTGCTGAACAGGCCAAGTATCAAATCATCAACAAGAAGAAGGGTGAGATGGCCGTTGAAAAGATGAAGGCTTGCGGCAATGACGTGAACAGAATGGTCAGTGAGTTGGGTGCTGAATCCACTTCGGTTTCCGACTTGTCGATTGAATCGCGTGTGTTGAGCAACTTTGGCGTTGAAGCCAACATTGTGGGTACCATTCTCGGTATGAAGGAAGGTGAGGAAGTCGGCCCCATCGCCGGCAATGCCAGTGCCTTTATCATCAAGAACGTGAAATTCACCGAACCGGCTGCTACCGATGATTATAGCGATATTCTCAGAGAGAAGACCAGCCAATTCAACAACAAGGTTTTGGGTGGTTCGATTTACAATGCCTTGAAGAATGGGGCTAAAATCGAAGACAACAGAGCTGTTTTCTATTAATTTGGAGGATGTTGTAGAGTATATAGTTTTTGTTTTTTCATGGAAGAAAGGTGTGTCAGGTAAGGCACACCTTTTTTCTTCAATCAAAATAAAATGTCTATTTTTGCGTTGAGAAATAAATATTAATCTTGTGAAAACCCTTAATTAGAATCCAAATGAATAAGTTGAAAATCTTTATGTTTGTTGCAGCCCTTGCGTTGGCTGCTACTGGTTGCCGTAAAACCGTCGAGATATCTTTTGTCGAGAACACGTTTGAAATCGGGGCACAGGGTGGCGTTTTGGAAGCCTATCTTGAGTCGAATGGATCCTGGAACATTTGTGGGGCACCTGATTGGATTACGGTTTCACCTGAATCAGGAACAGGCAACACGACCTTGACTTTGACCGTGCTTCCCAATGAAGGATCGGAAATCCGTATAGGAACAGTTGATGCTGCGACGAAAGACATTTCTGCCTTGATAACGGTCACGCAAGACTTCGAGGTTGGTGCGTACCTTACGATTTCCCCAGATTACTATGAATGCGGTGAAGCAGGTGGCGAATTCGATGTTACGGTTTCGTCAAACGATAGCTGGACCGTGTCTGGCCTGCCGGATTGGATTATGTGTTCGATGACTTCAGGCAGCGGTGATACTACCATCACGGTGACAGTCCATGCCATCAATGGTGAGGCTTCTTCAGGTCGAGAGGCCAATCTGGTGATTGGCAATGAGCAAATCCAGAAAACGTTGCATGTCGTTCAGAATCTTGACCCACAAATCAGCATTTCGGTGGAGCCAGAAGTGTTGGAGATGCCTTGTGAAGGCAGTTCAGCTTCGCTTGCCGTGACCTGTGAGGGTGCATGGACGGCTTTTGCCACAGCGAATTGGATTACTTTAGACAAGACAGAAGGGGAAGGTGATTCCGAATTGATAGTGACGGTGACTGAGAATTCGAATCTGACGCCTCGAATTGCTAATGTTGCCTTGGCTTCTTCTACTGGTGCAAATGCCTTCGTTTCCGTGAGACAAGAGGCTTCTCCCGACCCACATTTCTTGGAGGTGTCGCCTATTGATATTTTCTTTAGCAAAGAAGGAGGCACCCAAGAAATCACTATCGGGTGTGACACGCAATGGAAGGTCGACTTGTCTTCGGAATGGCTCGCGGTTTCAGAAATGATCGGAACAGGAAATGCGACCATTTCGTTGATAGCGGAGCCCAACAGCTTTTTTAATCCTCGGTCGGCAGAGTTTTTCATTACTTCCGAGGGGTTGGAAAAGAGATTGAGAGTTACCCAAGAGGCGGGTGATGAAGTGATGTTTGCCGATTTTGTTCCTGACACGGTTTTTGCGTCCTATACGGGTGGCGTGTATCATTTGGAGTTGACTTCAAATGTGGGCTGGCAATTGGAATCGAGCGACTGGATTAGTTTGATGACTACTTCGGGTGAGGGCGATGCTTCGATTGATATCATCGTTGATTACAATTCGGCGGAATTTGGTCGGATGGGCGTTGTGAGGGCTGTGAAAGATGAAGATGTGCTGGGCAAGGCAGTCATTGCACAAGAAGGTAAACCCAATATCTTGGAGACCGACATCACTGAAATTGATGCGCGTCCAGAAGGAGGAGAGTATGTTGTTCACGTGACGGCAAACCAGTCTTGGGAGGTGACCTGCAATGTCGATTGGATTAGTTGCACGCCTGAAAGCGGCTTCGCCAATGGAGAATTCACTATTTCGGTCGCTCCTATGTCAAGTGCCCAACCTCGAACAGGTCGATTGAAGTTGAGAGGTTCAACAGGAGTGGAGATCATAATCACGGTGAACCAACACGGATAAAACAAAAAAGACGAGCAAGCGCTCGTCTTTTTTATTGTTTACGTTGACTGGACTTAGAATCCCATGCTGAACCAGTACCAGAACTTGTTTTCCATTTCTTTCCAGGCTTGGCGCGTTGAAGCGGCGAAGTCGGTGGTGTATTGGTTGAGGAGTTCGGTGGCTTCCTTCTTTTTGCCGTCGGCAATCAAGGCTTGGGCTCTGCTTTCGATGGCAGGGATTTCGTCGAATGCCTTTTGCTCGAAGCGGTTAGCAGTGCCGAGCAGAGTTTGCTTGCAACGGCCCCATTGCACGGTGGCTAATTTGTTGGCCTTGCGGTAGTGCCAAATCCATGCCTCATCGCGGTAACGCAACTGACCGCATTTATCGAAGCCTTCGGGCAGGGTAGTGGAGCCAGAGAAGATGGGTATGCGCGGGCTTTGGCCAGGGTTTTCGCAAGCCATCCAGCAGATGGCACCGATTTCGTCGGGCATCCAGCTGCGGCATTGGATAATGTGGTGGTAGCTGCTCCAAGCCACAGCCACGGTGCGTTGGAAGTTGATGGTGCCGGGAGCCAAATAATTAATGGTGTTCATCATCGCGCTGCCCACCCAAGGATTGGCCACAGGGCTGATGATGGTGTCTTCCACCACGCCATCGTCGGTGCGTTTCTTGCTGATCATCTTCACATTGCGGGTCATGTCCATGTCGGTGCCTTCGTAGGTGCTGCGGAAGAGTTCCATCACTTTGCGGACGTCGACATTTTCGTCGGGTTTCACTGAGAAGGGCAGCTCGGGCATGTCGCGGTTGAGGTTCAGTGAAGGTGCCAGTTGGCTGAGGATGAAAAACTCGCGGTCGCTGTAGTTTTTGCCACCACCGTAGGAAGCACGGAAAGCTTTCCAGAAGATGAAGTCGCCTTTGCCGTCCCAGAGGCCATATTTCTTTGCTACGGCCTCGCAGTTGTCAGAGCAGTAGAAATCTTTGCTTTTACGCTCCAGCTTGCCGATACGGGCGATATTGGCCGAAACACCCACTTCATCGTCGGGGATGCGCTTGGCTGCCCACACGCCGCCGATTTTGTCAGGGCCTTCGCCGAGGATTTCCATCTGCCAAACTTCGTTCTTATCGGCAATGGTGATGCACTCACCGCCGTCGCCGTAGCCGTATTCCTTCACCAATTTGCCGATGAGTTGGATGGCATCACGGGCGTTGTCGCAGCGCATGAGGGCCACACGTTCAAGTTCTTCAATCATGAACATACCTTTGTTGTTGACCAAAGTGTCGGGGCCTGAAAAAGTCGTCTCGCCGATGGCTAATTGTTTCTCGTTGAGGCAGGGGTAAGCTGTGTTGAGGTAGGCGTAGGTGTGTGCCACTTGCGGAATCTCGCCAGCCAGTTCAGGACCACGGTTGTCGAAGGGGTCTTCGGTGTGCATAGTGCCTTTGTAGACCTTGTGCATCTCGCCTTTTTCGTGGTCGGCGGCGGCTTCCCAGCGCATCCAGGTACGATAGCGGCCATCACAGGTGTGCGAGGTGATGACGGAGCCGTCAGTAGAGGCTTTCTTGCCTACCATGATGCTGGTGCAGTTGGCACCGACGAGGCGTTCATTTTCGTCTTGAGCCATCGTGTTCAGACCGATGAGCAGAAGAGCTGATAAGAATAAAGTTCTAAATCTAAGCATATTGAATTGATTTTGTGTTGATTATTTCTTGATGATAGATTGCGTTTTCGAATCCGTTTCAGTGGTGAGCATGATGAAATAGGTTCCTGTCGGCAGCCCTCTCAAATCCAATTGTTGTTTGTCGTCCGGCGCGGAAATGGTATTAAGCATTCTGCCAGACATGTCAAACAACGTGACTTTTTGCAAACCTTCTGCTTCGATGGTGACAAAATTCGATGCTGGATTGGGGAAAACGCTGATATTCTGATGGTTTTCGGCTACTTGTGTCGGTTCGAGCGGGGTCACCCAAAACGTGACCATGGCCGTGTTGCAGCCGCAAGGAATGGTCATCAAGATGTCTAACCAGGTCACAGTGCCAGGTTCTATTTCTGGGCGTAAAGTGGCATAGGCGGTTACTTCGACGGTCTCGTCGGGTTGGGTGGGGAAGGTCATGCCAGTAGTTCCGTCCGTAAAGAAGCTGAAGTCGGTGAAATATTCGTTTGAAGGGTGTACCGTCACGTCAACAGGGTCGTAGCCTGTGTTGTGGATGAGGAAACGGAAAGTGGCTTGTGAACCGGGATACATCGCCGTGTCGCCTGTGATGGCTTCAGCCTCAAAACTGTATTGTTCCACCATGTCGATTTCAATGTCGTCGATGGTGAGGAAGGTCGCACCTTGGCCTGCAATGGCGTGGATAGCGATGTATTCACAGCCTTCAGGGACGACTTCGATGTAGGACGAGACTTTTTCGTATGTCCCGCTGCTGACCGTCGCTGCGAGGAGTTGGGTTTGCATATCGTCAGGATGAGGTGTAGCGCCAGCCCAAAACTCCAATTGGAACTCGCCGTCAGAGATAGCCCAGCAATTGAAGCGATAGTTCATGGTGGTAATCAGGTAAAGCGGCATAAACATCCATGAGTCCTCGGCGTTTGAGAAAGCATACCAGTTGCCTGAATGCGGAATGCGGTTGTGGTCTTTTTCGAGGTAGCCGCAAAGCCAGGAATTGTCGTCGCAGGTCCAGCCGACGGGCTTTTCAAAATCGTGGTTGGCGTATTCGAAGCCTTCGATGAGAAGGCTATCGGCGAAAGTCAGGTTGGCGAGAAAGGCCATTAATAGGGTTAAGAGGGTTTTCTTCATTTGCTTGAAATTTTTGGGCAAAAATAAGAAAAATCCTGTCCAAACTGCTTGCGTTACCCAAAAATTCCGTATCTTTGACCCGATTTTGAAAGCGCCTTATTATTGATATGCCCCACATCTTTGGTAATATGGTTTATTTAAACATTAAGGAACGTGATCGTTTCTGAATAGCCGCTAGGGAAGAGAGTTTGTCCTTTTTCCAAAATAGCTATCTTTCAAATCCTCAAATCTTGAATTTTTAAATTTTAAATCTTTAAATCATACAATATCATGGAATTACCATTTGCAGAAGCGTGGAAAATCAAGATGGTCGAACCCATTAAGAAATCCACCCGCGAACAACGCGAAAAGTGGCTCGAAGAGGCCCACAATAACATCTTCATGCTGAAATCGGATTATGTCTACATCGACCTGCTCACTGACTCTGGCACTGGTGCCATGAGCGACCGTCAGTGGAGCGCGATGATGATGGGTGACGAGAGCTACGGCGGTGCCCGCTCGTTCTATCACATGAAAGACACCATTACTGAACTCACTGGTTTTCCGTATGTCATCCCGACGCACCAAGGCCGTGCTGCCGAGAATGTGCTGTTCAGCTATTTAGTGAAGCCAGGTATGGTCATCCCGGGCAACGCCCACTTTGACACCACCAAGGGCCACATCGAGAGCCGCAAGGCTTTCGCTATCGATGTCACTGTGCCTGAGGCTTACGACACCCAATTAGAAGTGCCTTTCAAAGGCAATGTCAGCCTTGAGAAACTTGAGAAGGTGCTCGTCGAGAACAAAGGTAACGTGCCGTTCATGGTCCTTACCGTCACCAACAACACCGTTGGCGGTCAGCCTGTCAGCATGCAGAACATCCGCGAGACTTGTGAACTCTGCCACAAATACGGTGTGCCGGTCGTGGTGGATAGTGCCCGCTTCATCGAGAACTGCTACTTCATCAAGACACGTGAGAAGGGCTACGAAAACAAGACCCTTCGCGAGATTGCCAAGGAGATGTATTCATACGCTGATGCGATGACGATGAGCGCCAAGAAGGACGCCCTCGTCAACATGGGCGGCTTCATCGCCACCAAAAAGCAGGATTGGTACGAAGGTGCCAAACTGTTCTGCATTCCCTTCGAGGGTTTCCTGACCTATGGTGGTATGAATGGCCGTGATATGGACGCTCTGGCTGTCGGTCTGAAGGAAAACATTGAGTTTGAAATGGTTGAAACCCGCATCAAGCAGGTGCATTACCTCGCTGCCAAGCTCGATGAGTACGGCATTCCTTACCAGCGTCCCGCCGGTGGCCACGCCATCTTCGTCGATGCCGATAAAGTATTGACTAACATCCCGAAGGAAGAATTCCCTGCTCAGACGCTGACTTGCGAGCTTTATCTCGAAGCTGGTATCCGCGCCTGCGAAATCGGTTATGTGCTTGCCGACCGCGACCCGGTCACCCGCGAGAACCGTTTCGGTGGCAACGACTTCGTGCGTCTCTGCATTCCGCGTCGTGTGTACACCAACAACCACATGGACGTGATTGCCGCTGCATTGAAGAATGTGTACGACCGCCGCGAAACCATCAAGCGCGGTCTTGAAATCACCTGGGAAGCCGAGCTGATGCGCCACTTCACCTGCCAGTTCAAACGCTTAGGCTGATTTTGAATCGCTTCGCGTCATTGCGAGGAACGAAACAATCCAGACAATTTTTCAGGGGGATTTGCATTGCAAGTTCCCCTGAATTGTTTATTTTTGCATTCCTTTTATTAATACTAATGACCACCACTGCAATAATCATATCCATCCTTTTCATCCTTTGCCTCACATCTACCGTGGCCACACGCTCGGTAGGCCTGATTACTGCTGATGACAAGCCTTCGCATAAGTTTGTCATTCCTATGGTGTTCGGCATCAGTCAGGGGATGGCGGCGGTAATTGGATACAATTTGGGTCGACTGATGTCACATCTTTATACCTATATCGCTGAATATATGGTATTTGCTATGATGCTTGTAGTAGCCATCAAGTTGTTCGTCGACTCGATGAAAATCCTGAAAGGCAAGATGCTCTACACCGTCAGCACGGAGTGGGATTTCGTTCTGCTTTCCATTCTTGCTGCGATGAACACCCTCATCATGACACTCGTCGGGCCCTATTTCCTGCCCTTTGGTTTGTGGTTCTTTGCTGCTGTTGTAGTGGCAGGTTTCCTGTGGTCGTTCTTCACTGTGCGCATTGCATTTACTCCAGGCATCATTAAAAAGATGAGTTTCATCGAGTTTTCCGCCTCGGTGTTTATGGTCGTTATCGCAATTCTGTATATGTTCACTGATTTATTAAAATGAAAATGAAAAAGTTAATAGCGTTATTTTTTGGCCTGTCGCTGGCACTTTCTGTTACGGCACAGCCTGCCAATTACTACAATTCCGCCAACGGATTGACAGGTAATCAGTTGAAGGTTGCATTGCATAATATCATCAAAGGGCACTCATCCATTTCGTATTCACAACTTTGGAATGCTTTCTGGAGCACCGATAACAAAGGCAACGGCATCGTTTGGGACATGTATTCCGATAAGCCGAACGGCACGCCGCCCTATGTCTATTATCTTGGGCAGGACCAGTGCGGCAACTTCAGCGGTGAAGGCGACTGCTACAACCGCGAACACTCATGGCCTTCGAGTTGGTTCAACGACCAGACGACACCTCGAACCGATTTGCACCATATCTTCCCGACGGATGGCTATGTCAACAACCGTCGCGGTAATTATGCCTTTGGCGAGGTCGGCTCGGTTTCATGGACTTCGCAAAACGGCTCAAAGTTAGGCACTTGCAAGACGCCTGGCTTTTCGGGAACGGCCTTTGAGCCTATTGACGAATACAAAGGCGACTTTGCTCGCGCTATCATGTACATGAGTGTGCGCTATTATAGCGAAGATGGCAGCTGGAGCAGTAGCGATATGACCACCAAATCGGAAATCAAGCCTTGGGCTATTGACATGTTGCTGCGTTGGAATGAGTTAGACCCCGTGAGCGAAAAGGAAAAATTGCGTAATGAGGCCATTTATGATGACTATCAGCACAACCGTAATCCCTTCGTCGACCATCCGGAATATGCCCGCATGATTTGGGATCCGACATGGAGCCTCGTCGAAGAAACACAAACGACCGTTTATCTGTTCCCTAATCCTGTCGAGGCTGGAGAGACCCTGCACGTGAGCGGCAACTGCAATAGTTTTGATGCCGTTGTCATCTGCGATTTGTGTGGCCGCACCTTGCTCAAGGCTTCGGGTTATGCTGTCGATGATTTTGCGGTGACCTTGCCTGATGGCATCGCCAAAGGCTGCTACATCGTTAAATTGATGCGCAATGGGGCGGTGGTGAAATACGAAAAATTGATGGTAAAATGATGTGTGTCAATCACATCATTTTCTTGTGCCTGAAATAGATATAGAAGGCAAAGGCGACCACAGTCATGAATCCCATGATGCCCCAGAAGGCCCAGGCCTTGTCTTGGAAAGGTAGCCCAACGTTCATGCCGTAAAGACCTGTGATAAAGGTCAAAGGCAGGATGATGGTCGACACGAGGGTCAGGATTTTCATTGTCTCGTTGGTCTTGTTGGTCTGCATCGAGTCGAAAGTCATTGAAAGGCCCTCAATCAGTTCCTCGTAATCCTCGGTCATATCCCACACCTTTTGTAGGTAGTCGAGAATGTTGCCCCAGTAGTCTTCCATGTACTCCACGTCGTCGGTGAAGCCGGTCACTTTACCTGTCTCGAAGAGGTGGAAGAGTCGCAGCTGCGGCTTGAAAATGGTGTTGATGAGGATGAGATTCTTTCGCGTCACGCTGATGCGCTCGATAATCTTCACTTGCTTTTCCTGCAATAGTTCACGGTTGATTAATTCAACGTCCAAGCCGACCTTGCGCAACAGATACACCGATTCGGTCATCAGTTTTTCGAGTATGCGGTAAAGCAGGATGTCGGAGTTGCGGAAATTCATCTCTTCACCATTCTGGACGCGTTCCTCGTATTCCTCAAAGAGTTGCGACACGCCCCAAGGATTTTTCTCGATGGAGATGATGTAATCTCTGCCCCAGAAAATCTTCACCTCCTTGATTTTCACGAACTTGTTCTGACGGTCGAAGTTGGGGAAATGCAGGATGAGGAAGTAATAATCGTCGTAGATGTCGATTTTGGGGCGTTGGTTGACGGATTTGCAGTCTTCGATGTCCAAAGGGTGGAAGTGAAATCGGTCTTTCAGGAATTCAAAGTCTTCTTCTGTTGGGTTGTTGAGATGACGCCAAGTCAAGTTCCCGATTTTCAGGCTGTTAATCATAGGCCTTCCCCCTTTCTTTTAAGTGAATACTCTGTTTACATCGGCGCAAAATTTGTTTCGCGCCGCGAAAATAGTGTTTTTCCATGAAAAAAGTTGAATAAAAATGTCGAAAAATGAAAAAGAAAGGTCAAGCAATGGATTTTTTCTATACTTTTGCAGCAAAATATGAAAATTCATACAAATCATAAAAACTCAATCATTATGGAAGCAGTTAATGGAAAGTACATTTTCGGAGTAGTGAAAGTGGGCGAGCGGGGACAAATCGTCATCCCGAAGGAGGCTCGTGAACTTTACAACATCAAAGCTGGCGACAGCTTGATGGTGCTTGGCGACCAAAGAGGTATAGCCATGCTCAAAACGGAGGTATTTCAAAGTATAATCGATCAGGCGATGGAGGGTCTTGCAAAATGAGAAAACACTGGATGGACAATTTACGCTGGGTGACGGTACTCTTAGTGCTGTTTTACCATGTCATTTATTTCTACAACAACAAAGGTGTCTTCGGTGGCATTGGAGGTTTTGGCGAATATCCGCAGTGTCCACAGTATCAGGATATTGTGATGTATATCTTATATCCTTGGTTCATGCCGCTATTGTTTCTGTTGGCTGGTATCAGTGCACGTTATGCTTTGGAAAAACATTCCGCCAAAGAATGGTTCAAGGCTCGCACTCGTAAGTTGCTGGTACCTGGCACCATCGGCCTGTTTGTGTTCCACTGGATGGTCGGTTATTTCAACACCGTTGTGGCCTCAAGACAAGGCGCGTTCGATGGTATACCCGCATTGGCAAAGTATGCCATGATGGCCGTAAGCGGCACGGGGCCGTTGTGGTTCATCCAAGTGTTGTGGCTGCTGGGTCTGGTGTTGCTTCTGGTGCATGCAATAGACAAAAAAGACCAACTCTGGAACTGGTGCGGGAAGGCCAATATGGTCTGTATCATCTTGTTAGGCGTGCTGTTTTGGGTGGGTGAGCAGACCTTAGTCAAGCATCCACGCCCTGAATCGTTGGACGGTCTCTGGAACTTGTATAAGCCCGTCTTCTACCTGATTCCCTTCCTGTTAGGCTATTTCGTTTTCTCGCACGACAAGGTGCAGGAGAAGTTAGAGAAAGCTTGGATTCCGTTGATAGCCTGTGCCGTCGTCGCAGGTACGGTGCTGATTATCACCACTTTTGGTCAAGACAACACTTCGCCGAAGTATCTGGGTAGCCCGCTCAACTGCCTCTATGGCTGGTTGATGTGTTTAGCGATGATGGCTTGGTTCAAGGCACGTTTCAACCGTACAGGAGCCTTTGCAGGATATATGACACGCTCCAGCTTTGGCATCTATATAGTTCATTATTTAGTGATTGCCTCGTTGGGCTACATGATGAAAATGTATACCTCACTGGCTCCTTGGCTGATGTATGTCATTCTTTTCGTGGCAGTAATGCTGTTGTCGCCTGCGATTTATGAAGTGCTACGGAGGATTCCGTTTGTGCGGTGGTGCGTGTTTGGAGAGAAAAAAAGAGGATAGTTCTCTTCTTACTTCCACTCAAACGTATTAATCATGTGGTCGATGTCCTCGCGGATGAAATTGATGACGGGCTGCATCGAGTCGTTGTTAGGCAGGAAGTTGAAGTAGAGGGCGCCACGGACAAAGTTCTTGGTGCTGTCGGTGAGGTAAAACTGCATCGGGGTGGCCACGCCTTTGCCGTCCATTTCGATGAACATACCGTAGACTTGGCGTTCCTCGTTGACAATCAAGCTGTCGCGCACACCGTTGGCTTTTTGCAGATGCTTCACGACCATGGTGTGAACGTCTTCCAAATATTCGCCCAAGTTGTCGTTGACGTTCTTGTGTGTCAGGTGGATGGAACCCTTGAATGTCGGCATTTCAATATTAATCCAGTTTTTCTCGTTGGGCGAATAGGGGTCAGGGGTGACGAGGGCATATTGTGGGCACTCAAAGCTGTATCGTTCAATAGTGTCAACCTTGGTGTAGCCTTTCTCGGGCAGGTCGATGCGGAAATAGCCGCGTGGCTTAGGCAGGTAGTTGGGCTCGCGGTCGCATGAAACGGTGATGAGCACTATGGCAAAAGCCACAAGCAATATAGATAATCTATTCTTCATCATACACTACTTTTACTTCCTTGATGCGTTTGCTATCGGCATCAGTAATCTCCATGTGGAACTTCTCGAAGTTGAACTTAAACCCAATCTCAGGGATGCGCCCTTCGATTTCAAGAATCAGTCCGGCAAGGGTGTCGGCTTCACCCTGCATAGGCTCAAAGTAACCTTCGTCCACGCCAAACACCTTGCAGAAGTCAACGATACTGGTCTGAGCCTTAAAGAGATAGGAACCATCGTCAAGTTTCTTGTAATGCTCTTCAACACTGGCTTCATCGAACTCATCATTAATCTCGCCCACAATTTCCTCAATCACATCTTCCATGGTAATCAGTCCCGAAGTGCCGCCGTATTCATCCACCACAATGGCAATATGAATCTTTTTCTCGCGGAAATCCTGGAACAAGTCGTTGATTTTGCGGTTCTCTGGGACATAGAAAGCAGGTCGGATGAGTTTCTGCCACTCATAGGATTCGGCATCCAAATAGGGGAGAAGGTCTTTCACATAAAGGATGCCTTCCACCTTATCCAAGGTCTCGTCGTAAACTGGAATTCTCGAAAATCCGCTTTTGATAACGATGGCCAGCATAGTGGCGAAATCCATGTCTTTCTCTACCCCGATGATGTCGACACGCGGAATCATCACATTGCTCACTTCTTTCTCGCTGAACGAGGCGATGCCCTTCAGCATCTGTTTCTCTTCAAGCGGAGTGGAGGCTTCGGTAGCGATTTCCACGGCGGTGGAGAGGTCTTCCATCGAAATTTCGCCTTTCTTCTTCTCCAAGTGCTTGTCCATGAACGAGGTGGAGTTGACCAACAGCTTGCTCAAAGGCTTGAACAAACCATTGAGAAAACGCAAAGGGCGGGCCATGAAACGTGCCACCTTGTCAGGTCGCTTGCTGGCATAGATTTTCGGCGTGATTTCTCCGATAATCAGAATTAATGAGGTGACAATTACCACTTCCAAAAAGAAAGCCGCCACGGGATGGTTCGCCATGTCAAACAGTTGCGCCATGATATAAGTAGCCAGCAAGGTGATGGTGACATTGACGAAGTTATTGCCAATTAAGATAGTAGCTAATAAAGTCTTCGGTTTCTCGCGAAGGTCGAGTACTAAACGGCTTTTTGCGTCGTTGCGCGATTCGAGGTCGTCAATGTCGGCAGGCTGAAGGGAGAAAAACGCCGTCTCGCTGCTTGAAATCAAAGCCGAGGCGATGAGGAGCAGGCACAATACAACCAATCCGATGATGGCATTGATGGTAAATCCAGTGAAAAAGTTGTTTGAAACAACGGTCAGGAGTCCTATGAGAGGGTCAGGGTCGGGTGTTTCCAAAATCGTATGATTTAAAATTCAGGCCGCAAAATTACAAAATAATTCTGACATGGCACATTATTCCGTTAAAATGGCAGGTCGTTGCCCTCATCGGGGAGGTTGGGGTTGTTTTGCGGCACATAGCCTGGAGTGGGCTCCGGTGCATTCGTGTAAGGCTGACCGTAAGACGGCTGTGACACGGGGCGTGCTGGTGCCAATTGCATCATTTTGTCGGCATGCACCTCGGTGACGTAGCGCACGATGCCCTGTTGGTCGGTGTATTGACGGGTCCTTAGTTTGCCTTCAACGTACATGAGGTCACCTTTAGTATAGTTGCGGCGGCCTTCAGCGATGTCGTTGGCGAGGTTGCCCCACACCACGATGTTGTGCCAGTCGGTTTGCTCCACCCAGTTGTTGTCGCGGTCGCGGTAGCGTTCCGAGGTGGCCATGGTGACCGAGATTTTCTTGTTGCCGTTTTCGAAAGTGGTGATTTCAGGGGTTTTCCCAAGTCGGCCTATGAGGATAACTTTATTCAAACTTGCCATTGTGTAGTGATTTTAATTGTTTAAGTATAAGTCGATTAAGCGTGGAATGGGAAAACTGCCCAATTCCGTTTGACGCGCCAAAAATAAATCTTTTGTTTGAATCTGCAATAATTCTTGTTCAAGTTTTATTTCGATGAACTGTGCGAGGAGGGTGCGATGGGTCAGTTTGTGGGTAAAAATTGGGGACGATTTTATAATGGTAAATGGTTTGTTTTCAATAAGTTGAATAAACTCTTCGGAGGCAATGACTTCGTCAACAGTCATGGATTTTTGACTTTCGATACACGGAAAATCGTAGAGGTTTTTCCAGATGTCGTTGTCGCTGCGCTTGTGGAGATAGACACAATCATTGATTCTGAGAACCAAATAATTGAAATACCTTGTCGTGACTTTCACTTTGGGCAGTTTCACAGGCCTTTGCATCACAGTCTGATGTGCGAAGGCGAGGCATTGGGCTTGCAGTGGGCAGAGCAGGCAGTTGGGATTCTTGGGTGTGCAGTGCAAGGCACCGAATTCCATCATGGCTTGGTTGTGAAGGCCAGGTTGTTCGCGATTGAGCAACTCATCAGCGAGTTGGGCAAAGAGTTTTTGGCCTTCATTAATATTAATAGGTGTGTCGATGTCGTAGAGGCGGGCCAGCACACGATAAACATTTCCATCGACCACGGCATGTGGCAGGTTGAAAGCGATGGAAGCAATGGCCGCTGCAGTGTAGTCACCTATGCCTTGAAGCTGTTTAAGTTGCTCAAAATCAGCGGGGAATTGCCCGCTATAATGCTCCGTGATTTGTTTTGCGCATTTGTGCAGGTTGCGGGCACGTGAATAATAACCGAGGCCTTGCCACATTTTCAGTACTTCCTCTTCCGAGGCTTGTGCAAGGTCGTTCACCGTGGGCCACTTTTCGATGAAACGGAGGTAGTACTCCCAGCCTTGGTTGACGCGCGTCTGTTGCAGAATGATTTCCGAAAGCCAGACCTGATAAGATGTCGGGTTGTGTCGCCAAGGAAGGTCGCGGCGGTTATCCTCATACCAATTAATTAAGGTGTCTTGTATGATATTCATCGTTCAAATATTGCGAAATTCTTTATTTATAACTCATTAGAATAAAAAAATTGCACAAAACAATTCTTCGTATTGAAAATGTTCGTACCTTTGCCGCAAATTTACAACAAACATAATAACTAACCATTAAATAAGAGAAAAAATGACTAAAGCAGAAATCGTTGCTGAAATCGCAAGCAAGACTGGCATTGAAAAAGGTGCTGTCCAGAATGTTGTTGAAAATTTCATGGAAGTGGTGAAGAATTCCATGGCCAAGGGTGAAAATGTGTATTTGAGAGGCTTTGGTAGCTTCATCATCAAGACGAGAGCTCAGAAGACTGGTCGTAATATTGGTAAGAATGTGGCCATCACCATCCCCGCCCACAAGATTCCGGCTTTCAAGCCTGCCAAGACCTTCATGAACGCTGTCAAGTAAGAAAACAACAAGCTAAATTTTTTATACTATGCCAAACGGTAAAAAACACAAAAGACACAAGATGTCGACCCACAAGCGCAAAAAACGCTTGAGAAAGGATAGACACAAGAAGAAATAAGCTCTTCTTGAGCCTAAACAAGAATGATAACACAGCGTCGGTGAAATCCCGATGTTGTGTTATTGTTTTATCAATCAAAACGTTAACCCCAAAGTAAAAACACTATGTCTGAAGAACAACAGCAAGAAATTGCAAAGGAAGAAAAGACAGTGACGCGCGACTTGATCATCAACTCGCACGCTTCGGAGGTTGACATCGCTCTTCTGGAAGACAACATACTTGTCGAACTTCACAGAGAGAAGACCAATAACCAATTTGCGGTCGGAGATGTTTATTTAGGCAAGGTGAAGAAGATTTTGCCAGGCCTCAACGCGGCTTTCGTCGACGTGGGTTATCCCAAAGAGGCTTTCCTGCATTATCTCGACCTCGGCCTTCAGGCTAGTTCGCTGATCAAGTACAAGAAGCAGATTGTGGCGGGCGAGGATGTCCCCATGGACAAGTTCAAGCTTGAGCCCGACTTGCCCAAAAACGGCAAAATCAGCGATTGGTTGGCCGTGGGCGACCTGCTTCCTGTTCAGATTGCCAAAGAGCCCATCCACACCAAAGGACCGAGAATCACGGCAGAGATTTCATTTGCAGGCCGTTACCTCGTCCTCGTCCCCTTCTCCAACCGCATTTCGGTATCACAGAAAATCCGCAGCAGCGACGAACGCAACCGCCTCCGCCGACTGATGCAAAGCATCAAACCTGCCAATTACGGCGTTATCATTCGCACTGTCGCCGAAGGCAAGAAAGTAGCCGAACTCGATGCCGACCTCAGGTCGCTCATTTCCAAATGGGAACAGTGCACCATAGAAATGAAGAAGATGACTACTTTCGGCAGGATGGTCAGCGAGATGGATCAGACCAGCGTCATGCTGCGCGATTTGCTGAACGAGTCGTTCAACAACATCCATGTGAACGACGAGAAACTCTATGAAGAAATCCAGAACAACATCAAGACCTTCGCACCGCAAAAGGCTGAGATTGTGCAACTTTATAAAGGTAAAGACCCCATCTTTGACTATTATAACGTTAGCAAACAGATCAAAGGCTTTTTCGGTCGCGTGGTCACCATCAAAAACGGTGTTTACCTCATCATCGAACACACCGAGGCCATGCACGTCATCGACGTCAACAGTGGCCATCGGGTGAACAAAGAGAATTCGCAGGAAGACAACGCCTTTGAGGTCAACATTGAGGCGGCCAAGGAGATAGCACGCCAGCTGCGTCTGCGCGACATGGGCGGCATCATCATCGTTGACTTCATCGACATGCACGAAGCCAAGCATCGCAAGGAACTGTACGATGCTCTTGTCGAGGCCATGAAGCCCGACCGTGCCAAGCACACCATCCTTCCCGCCACCAAGTTCGGCCTCATCCAAATCACGCGCCACCGTGTGCGTCCCGAGACGGAGGTGCAGGTGCAGGAGAAATGCCCCGTCTGTGACGGTGAAGGCAAAATCCGCCCTGCCATCCTCTTCATCGACGAAATCGAAAACCACCTCAAGTACCTCATGGTCGACCAAAACGAGAACCATCTGACCTTGCAGGTGCATCCTTTCATTTATTCCTACCTCTGCATAAATGGCCTGTTTTCGATTCGCCGCAAATGGATGAAGAAATATGGGAAGAAATTCAAGGTGCAGTCAATGCCCGAATTCCATGCATTGCAGTACAACTTCCAGAACGCCAACGGCGACGACATTAAGCTCTAACGGAAGTACTGCCACAAAAAACCTCAAAAAGCCTGCTCTCAGAGTGGGCTTTTTTCTTATTTTTGCACCAAATTTTTGAATTATGGCAAAAGACATCGTTTTAAGCGGCATCCGCCCCACCGGAAACCTCCACCTCGGCAACTATTACGGCGCCGTGCGCAGCTTCGTGAAGATGCAGAAAGACTACAACTGCTACTTCTTCATCGCCGACTGGCATTCGCTGACCACGCACCCCACGCCCGAAAACATACAGAAATCGGCACGCACCATCTTGGCCGAATATTTGGCTTGCGGCATCGACCCAGAAAAAGCCACAATCTACATTCAGAGCGATGTGCCCGAGACCATTGAGCTGTACCTCTACTTCAACATGAACGCCTACATCGGTGAGTTGGGCCGCGTGACGACCTTCAAGGAAAAGGCACGCCAACAGCCTGACAACGTGAACGCTGGCTTGTTCACTTATCCGACTTTGATGGCCGCCGACATCCTGCAACATCGTGCCAAATGGGTGCCTGTGGGCAAGGACCAGGAGCAGAATATGGAGATGGCCCGCAAGTGCGCGCGTCGCTTCAATAACATTTATAAGGTGGAGTTTTTCCCCGAGCCGCAGAACTACTACTTTGGCGGTGATGCCATCAAAGTGCCGGGTTTGGACGGTAGCGGCAAGATGGGCAAGAGCGATGGCAACTGCATCTACCTCTTCGAGGATGAGAAGACGATGCGCAAGAAGGTGATGCGCGCTGTTACCGACAGTGGCCCGACCGAGCCCAACAGCCCCAAGCCCGAAGTGATTCAAAACCTCTTCACGATGATGAACATCGTCAGCGAGCCTGAGACGGTGAAGTACTTCGACGAGAAGTGGAACGACTGCTCCATCCGCTACGGCGACATGAAGAAACAATTGGCCGAAGACTTGGAAAAGGCCGTCGCGCCTATCCGCGAGCGGATTAAGGAGTTCTCCTCCGATGAGGCACGTCTCGACCGCATCGCCCGCATGGGAGCCGAGAAGGCTCGCGAGAGTGCGGCGAAGACTTTGAATGAGGTACGTAAAATCATTGGTTTCAGGCAATATTGATTTAATGCTGAATTCGGAATGCTGAATTATGAATGAGGACGAAACCCAGCGTTGCATCGCAACATTGACTACGTCGAATCTTCGATTTCAGCATTCCACATTCCACATTCATAATTCCACATCATGGGAGACTTTGTAACCTACGAAAAAATACCCGAAAAGGCGGTGCTGATAGCCGTGGCCTCGAAACAACAAGGCCGCGAGCGCACGGACGAATATTTGGACGAACTGGCGTTTCTGTTGGAGACAGCTGGCGGCGTGCCCGTGGCGCGTTTCGTGCAGGCCATGGACCACCCGAGCAGCGTGACTTATTTAGGTTCGGGCAAGTTGGAGGAAATTCACCAGTATATCAAGGCAGAGGACATCAAATTGGCCGTTATCGACGACGAACTGAGTGCGACCCAAGCCCGCAACATGGAACAAGCCTTGGAATGTCGTGTCCTCGACCGCACGAGTTTGATTCTGGATATTTTTGCCTCCAATGCCCACACGGCGCACGCTAAAGCGCAAGTGGAATTAGCTCAATACCAATACCTTCTCCCGCGCCTGACCCGCATGTGGACTCACTTGGAAAGACAGCGCGGTGGTATCGGTATGCGTGGCCCTGGTGAGACCCAGATTGAGACCGACCGCCGTTTGATTTTGGACCGCATCGCACTCCTGAAGGAGAAACTGAAGGAAATCGACATGCAGAAGACTGTGCAACGCAAAAACCGAGGCAAATTAGTGCGTGTGGCCCTTGTCGGCTATACCAACGTGGGTAAGTCAACCATTATGAACCTGTTGAGCAAGTCGGAGGTGTACACGGAAAACAAGCTTTTCGCCACGTTGGACACGACTGTGCGCAAGGTGGTGGTGGAAAATTTGCCGTTCCTGCTGTCTGACACTGTGGGATTTATCCGCAAGCTGCCGCATCATCTCGTGGAGTCGTTCAAGTCGACCTTGGACGAGGTGCGCGAGTCGGACATCTTGTTGCATGTGGTCGATATCTCGCATCCTGACTTTGAGGCGCAGATGGAGGTAGTGAACCAAACCTTGGCCGAGTTAGGCTGTGCCGACAAGAAGACTATCGTTGTCTTCAACAAGACCGATGCCTACACTTGGGAAGAGAAAGCCCCCGACGACCTCACGCCGCCCACCAAGCGCAACGTTTCCTACGACGAACTGAAAAAGACCTGGATGGCCAAGATGAACGAAAACTGCATCTTCATCTCCGCTAAGAATCGCGACAACTATCAGGAATTCCGCGATTTGCTCTACAAGGAGATTCGTGATATGCACGCGATAAGGTACCCATACGATAATTTCTTGTATTGATGAGGTTCTTTCGGATTTGCAATCCGAAAGCATTGAATATCAGCATTTACAATGCGAAATAAAAACAAAAGATGTATTTGATAGACACCCATACCCATATCTACGACCACCAATTCAGCCTCGACCGTAACGAGGCCATCCAACGAGCTTTGGATGCTGGTGTAGGCATGATGCTCCTGCCCAATGTAGATGCCTCAACCATTGCGCCGATGCTTGATTTGCACGAACAATATCCCGACTGCACCCGCGTGATGATGGGCTTGCAACCTGAGGAAGTCAAGGAAGACTATAAACAGGTGTTGTCCATGATGGAGAAAGAGTTAGAACGTGGTATTTATAGTGGAATAGGTGAGGTTGGTCTTGATTTTTATTGGGACGCGACTTTTGAGAAGCAACAATTGGATGCCTTCGAGACCCAATTGGACTGGGCCAAGCAACTGAAATTGCCGCTTTCTATCCACTGCCGCAATGGCTTCGACAAGATGGTGAAAATCCTTGAACGCAAGCAAGATGGTGGCCTGCGCGGCATCATGCACTGCTTCACTGGAACTGAGGAAGAGGCCAAAGTTTACCTTGAATTAGGCTTCCATCTCGGCTTGGGTGGGGTAACGACCTACAAAAACTGTGGCGTGAAGGATTATCTGCCCAATTTGCCTTTGGATAGAATCGTTTTGGAGACGGATGCGCCTTATCTTGCGCCAGTGCCTTGTCGTGGCAAGCGCAATGAACCTGCGTTTTTGGTGCATACGGCAAAACGCATTGCGGAGATTCTTCAAATGACTTTGGAAGAATTAGCCGCCATAACTACGACTAATGTGAAAGACTTGTTTCAATTGTGAGATTCCCTTCGGGAATGGAGCCAGTTGTATTGTGAACTGCGGCGGTAAGTAACGCATACAATTTGTAAACGTCACAAACCGCCGCGTGTTAAGTAAATGATATCACTCCATTCCCGAAGGGAATCCATAAAAAAGGTCGCCGACATTGCGTCGGCGACCTGCCATTATGAAGATAAAAAAACAACTGTTTCTTTTGTTATCCGCACTTTGAATAACCGCAGTTGCGGCAGTGCTTGCAGCCGTCCTCGAAGACGAGCTTCTCGCCGCAAGTCGGGCATTTCTCCTTCTCATCCACCATGCCATCGGGCACGTATTTCTTCAAGGCGCGGGCAATGCCGTTCTTCCAAGTGTTGATGCTGTCTTCCTCCACGTTGAGGTTCTGCACCAAGTCGATGACATACTGAATCGGCATACCATGGCGCAAGATGCCTGAAATGAGTTTGGCATAGTTCCAATATTCCTTGTCGAACGAGCGCGACAGGCCTTGCATCATCACATCGTAGCCGTCTTTGTCGGTGTAGCGGAAGTCGTAGCGCGTGGTTTCGCCTTTAATCTTTTCCTTGATTATCACGCCTTTCTCAACGTAGGGCGGCAGGAAGAAGTCTTCGGCCTTGCCAAGGAAGATTTCGTAAGGTTTGCCGTGGAGTTTGCCCACGAAAGCAATCCATTTCTCGTAATTGTTCTGGAAACGCACCACATCGCATTCCAGTTCCTTCGGACGTGGTGGGGCGGAATTTTCGTGGATGTCATCGGGACGCGCACCGTCTTGCCCCTTGGCTTCTTTTGAGGCCCCTGAGCTTGTCGAAGGGCCTTCTTTCTTTTCGTCTTTGGAGACCAACACGCCGTCACGCGAGCCGTCGCGGTAGATGGTCATGCCCTTGCAGCCGCTCTCCCAAGCGGTCATATAGATTTGACTGACAAGCTCTTCCGTAGTCTCTTTCGGCACATTTACGGTGACACTGATGCTGTGGTCGACCCACTTTTGCATCGAGCCCTGCATCTTCACCTTGTTCACCCAGTCGATGTCGTTGGCCGTGGCTTTATAATAAGGTGATTGGGCAATGACGGCGTTGAGTTTTTCGTCGTCGTATTGCAGCACTTCGTCCACATTGTAGCCGTTGACTTCCAACCAAGTGATGAACTTGTGGTGGAACACATTGTATTCCTCAAACGAGTTGCCCGTCACGTCGGTGAAGGTGACATGCACGTCCTTGTCGTTGGCGTTCACCTTGCGGCGACGTTTGTAGGCCACCATGAAGACCGGCTCAATGCCCGAAGTGGTCTGGGTGCAGATGCTGACGGTGCCTGTCGGGGCGATGGTCAGCATGGCGATGTTGCGGCGACCTACATGAGTCATCTTTTGGTAAAGGTCTTCGTCCAAAGCACGCAAACGCTTGATGAAGGGGTTGTTTTCCTCGCGTTTGGCATCATACATCGGGAACTTGCCACGTTCTTCGGCCAAAATGACAGAGGAACGGTAGGCATTGTAAGCCAACAACTTCTGAATCTCGGTAGAGAAAGCAATGGCTTCGTCGGAGGCATAGCGTTTGCCCAAAGCGGCCAGCATATCGCCCTCGGCGGTGATGCCGATACCTGTGCGGCGACCTTGCAGACATTTCTCCTTGATGTGTTTCCACAGGTTGAGTTCGGTGCGTTTCACCTCGTCGTCCTCGGGGTCAGAGGCAATTTTGGCCAAAATGGTGTCCACCTTCTCGATTTCAAGGTCAACGATGTCGTCCATCATGCGCTGGGCGATGGCCACGTGCTTCGAGAATAACTGGTGGTTGAAGCGGGCCTCGGGCGTAAACGGATGGTCGACATAGCTGTAAAGGTTGATGGCCAACAGGCGGCAACTATCGTAAGCGCAAAGTGGAATCTCGCCGCAGGGGTTGGTACTCAGCGTCTTAAAGCCGAGGTCGGCATAGCAGTCGGGGATGGACTCGCGGATGATGGTGTCCCAGAACATCACGCCAGGCTCGGCGGATTTCCAAGCGTTGTGAATGATTTTGTTCCACAAGGCGCGGGCATCCACTTCTTTGGTATATTTTGGGTTGGGTGAGTCAATGGGATATTGCTGGATGAAAGGCTTGCCTTCCTTGACGCATTGCATGAATTCATCGGTGAGGCGCACTGAAACATTGGCGTTTGTGATGCGGCCTTGGATCATTTTGGCATCGATGAAAGCCTCGGAATCAGGATGTTTGATGCTGATACTCATCATCAAGGCACCACGGCGACCGTCCTGCGCGACTTCCTTCGTCGAGTTGGAGAAACGTTCCATGAAGGGCACCACACCTGTTGAGGTAAGGGCGCAGTTCTTGACAGGACTACCTGCCGGACGGATATGGGAAAGGTCGTGACCCACGCCTCCGCGACGTTTCATCAGCTGTACCTGCTCCTGGTCGGTCTTCATGATGCCACCGTAGGAGTCAGAGTTGCCGTTGTTGCCGATGACGAAGCAATTCGACAAGGAGGAAATCTGGAAATTGTTGCCGATGCCAGCCATGGGGCTGCCTTGGGGGACGATGTAGCGGAAGTCTTTCAGTACCTCGAAAATCTCCTCTTCCTTCATTGGATTGGGGTAACGGCGTTCGATGCGGGCAATCTCGCGAGCAATGCGGTGGTGCATTTCATCGGGTGTAAGCTCGTAGGTGTTGCCATCGCTGTCCTTCAAGGCATATTTGTTGGCCCATACGTCACCAGCCAGCGCGTCACCGTGGAAATATTCCTTGGCGGCGGCTTTCACTTCCTCAATCGGATAGGCATGGTATTCAACTTTCGTGGCCTTTTCAACTACGGGTTCTGCAACAGGAGCTTCGGCTTTTTCGACCACCTGAACCTCATCCTGACGCTCGATTTGCTCAGCGGCAAAAGTGGCGTTTTTGCGCGATTCAATGATCTTGTCGTACGGACTGACTTCCGGCTGAACGGCATTCTGCTCCTCAAGCCCACTAAAAAGGTCTCCCTCCAATTCCGTTTGCGTATGGCGTAATCTCATTTTTCTGATATTTAATGCATTACAAACAAAGCAATAGAAGAAAAATCTTCTCGTTTTCAGTTTGCGAAGATAAGAAAGAAGCGGCTTTTAGAGGCCGAGAAAAGCAGTTTTCACCCGATTATTTTTCAACAAACGGTGTTGATAAATTTTTCCTTTTTGATAGTCAAAGAGATAGTTTTTGCATGGCGAAAGCATACGCTCCGACAGCCACCGCCGATGAAGTGCCAAGCGTAGTGACACCTACACCCACACGTTTGCTCGGGTCATACCAAACCTCCTGTTCGCTGAACGGCACCTTGACCATCTTGCCTGATTTTTCGGTGAAGCGCTTCAGGTCTTCGGCATCCATCAGGTTGAAGACTTCAGTTTCCATGCGTGGAATAATGTTGCCGTTCACGTTGTAAGGCTCGTTCATCTTGCGGATGAGCATGGGCATGAACACAGGCCAAGCACCCGAAAGGCCACCACCGATGACCACCAAGCCATCTGTGAAACGCAGTCCGTTACCAAGTACATCGGCCAACACAGTGGTCAGCTCGTCCCAAGCCTTCAAAGCGGCTTCCTTGTTGCCGGGTTGTTCTCCTTGGGCGATTTTAAAAATGTCATAAGGTTGTGGTGCTTCGTCAAAGGCGATGCCAGCCTCGCGGGCATACACACGGCGCACGGCACGGATGCTGACACTGTCTTCTGCAATAGTGTTGGGATAGAGGCAGTTGCGTGAGCACCAAATTTCACCGCCAGCCGAATTGTCACCGTTGAGCAGCACCTTGTCGATGACGATGCCACCTCCGAAACCTGTGCCGAGGGTCACGCCAAAGAGGTTTTTGTAACGTTTTGGATTGCCTTGCTGCTCTAATGTTTTGTTCACTTCAGGCAACAATCCGCTGAGGGCTTCGCCGTAGGCAAACAGGTCACCGTCATTGTTGATGAAGACAGGAACATGAAACTCGTTTTCAAGCATTTGCTTCAGCGGTATGCCGCCACGGAAAGTGGGCAGGTTGGGCAGGTCGCCGATGATACCGTTGGGATAGTCGGCAGGGCCAGGGAAACAGAAACTGATGGCAGCAGCTTTTGCTCTGCAGCGTGTTTCGCATTCATGGAAGCCTGTGATGAGTTTTTGCAACACCTCTTCAAGGGTAGGAGCCGCTGAAGGGATGGTGAAAGGTTCGATGATTTCGTGCGCATCTTGCACAGCTGAGAACTTGAATCCTGTGCCGCCGGCATCGAGGATGAAAATGATGGGAGTGTTATTCATTTTGTTTGGCTTTTAATGACGGATTGTAGAACTTTTCCACCCAGAGCATCCACATGAGGAAGATGATGAGGTAAAAGAACACCTTAAATATATAGTCGTGAGCGATGTGGAAACTGTTGGGCCAGGGTATCTGCATCATCAAGACACCGCAAATACGGATGACATTGGTCCATTCGATGATGACCAAACCGGCGGGAATGTACCACAGTTTGTGCTTCCAAGGACCGGGAAAAAGCACCATCAGGAAAATCCAGTGCATCCATTGCTTCAGGCTGGCGCATTCGGGAGCGATGACAACCCGCGCCCATCCTCCTTCGCTGTTGGGCGTGGCGATGAATCTTTCGGAAGAAATGGTAGTCAGGTCGATGTGGAAAACATGGTCGAGCACCCAACAGGATTGGCTATATACAAGATTCACGGACCAAACCATAAGTTTGTCGACCCATTTTCCGACAGGCCAATAGCCAAGGGCCTGCCATCCCAAATAGAGAAAATGGAAGCTGATTATCAAGAGAATAAAGAGACCGACATTCACCGTGCTTTGGTTCTTCGGGTCTTTGCAATAGGCTTTGATGTCCTGGATGTTCATAGAAAGAATTTGGGAGCGAAATTACATAATTAATGAATTATCCGTATCTTTGTAGCCTAAATTTTGTGAAAAATATGGAAAACGATACCCTTGTTGAGCAAGTTACAGGGACCATTCAGGATACCACTGCAGTCAATACTATGGTGAACGGAGTAAAGAAACTGGCTACTACACCTGTTTCGGACTGGCTCCCTGATTTAGTGAAGGAATATCTCGTTCCGTTCGGAATCAAGTTGGTGGCGGCCATCGTGGTTTTGCTCCTTGGTCGGTGGGTCATCAAGCTGATTAAGAAGGGCTTGACGAAGATGATACTTCGCCGTGACCCTGATCCGTCTTTGGCTTCATTTGTGATGAGTCTGGTCTCCGCCTTGCTGACGTTCTTCCTTATCCTGGCCATTGTAGGCATTTTGGGCATTAATACAAGCTCGTTGGTGGCCTTGTTGGCTTCGGCAGGCTTGGCCATTGGTATGGCTTTGAGCGGAACGTTGCAGAATTTTGCCGGTGGCGTGATGATTATGCTGTTCAAGCCGTTCAAGGTGGGCGATTTCATCGCGGCACAAGGCTATGAAGGTCGGGTCAACTCGATTCAGATTTTCAATACGCACATCCTAACCCCTGACAATAAGACGGTTATCCTGCCCAACGGAGCCCTTTCGACTGGACCAGTGACCAACTTCAACAAGGAGACAGACCGCCGTGTGGATTGGGTGTTCTCCATCTCTTACGGTGATGACTATGACAAGGCCAAGGCTGTGCTGCAACGCCTTTGCGATGCCGACTCGCGCATCCTGAAAGAGCCTGCACCTGTCATCGAACTCCTTAGAATGAGCGACAGTTCCGTTGACATCACTGTTCGTGTGAGGGTGAAGCCGGAAGATTATTGGGCAGTGTTTTTCAATATGAATGAACTGGTTTACAAGACCTTACCGCAAGAAGGACTGAATTTCCCCTTCCCGCAAATGGATGTTCACATGAAGAGCTGAAGTCTAAAAAAGCACTTTTTTTGATACAATTTTTGCTGAAACGGTTGGCGAAACGAAATTTTATGTATTTTTGCAGCCCATTAGAAAAACAGACAAGTGTAAATAATAAAGGATAAGAGTCATGTCAAAAGTTTGTCAAATTACAGGAAAAAAAGTCATGCACGGCAACAATGTTTCTCACTCCAACAAGAAGACGAAGAGAACGTTTGAACCGAATTTGAAGATCAAAAAATTCTATGTTCCGGAATGGGATGAATGGATTGTGCTGAAGGTATCAGCTGCTGGCATGCGCACCATCAACAAGAAGGGCGTTTACCAAGCCATTATGGATGCTTCCGAAAAGGGTAACCTCGAGCGTTGGTAATCCCAATGCAATGTGATTGATATCGAAGCTGCTGTGCCATTGCGCAGCGGCTTTTTTTGTTTGGCAATGCCCTTAATCGACGTTTCAGATAATAATTTCAGTGATTTTCAGTTATCCATCCATGCGAGCAAAGCTTTTCATCATACCGCTATTTCTTTTTCTGCTGTCGTTTTCGGCAAGGGCGCAGCAGTTGCCCACCGCAACCTTATATGGTAAGGTGACCGACGAGAATGGTCATGCATTGGAGTTGGTGAATGTGGTTGTTCCGGATTTGCTTCTCGGTGTAACGACCAATGTCAGAGGCTATTATGAGTTGTCTTTGCTCTCTGATACCACTTTGTCCGTCCATTTTTCTTTTGTCGGCTATGAGCATAAGCAGGTAACGGTGAACCTGAAGCACGGCGAGAAGAAAAAGTTGGATGTGGTACTGAAATCGCCAGGCGTTAATTTGCCCGATGTGGTCATCAGTGACCGTGGCATCGAGGCTTCAAGTTTGACGCGTTTGAATGCCAAACAGGCCACCTTGCTTCCGTCGATGGGTGGCGGTGTGGAGACGCTCATCAAGACTTTGCCAGGCGTGGTCTCCAACAACGAATTGAGTTCGCAATACCGTGTGCGCGGCGGCAATTTCGACGAAAACCTGATTTATGTGAACGGCATTGAAATCTACCGTCCCTTCCTCGTTGGGACAGGTCAGCAGGAGGGTTTGAGTTTCGTCAACTCGCAGTTGGTCAACAACATCGAATTCTCGGCAGGCGGTTTTGCGGCGGAATATGGCGACAAAATGTCGTCAGTGCTGGATGTAACTTACAAAACCCCTCGCGAGACCGCTGCTTCACTGAGCCTGAGTCTTTTGGGTGTCGAAGCCCACGTGGAGGGTGCTACGAAAAACGACAAGTTCAGTTATTTGGTGGGCGCACGCTACAAGAACACAGCCTTGGCCCTCGGCATGATGAACACGAAAGGCGATTATCGGCCTAATTTTACCGATGTTCAGGCTTTGCTTGGCTATAAATTCAACGAAAAATGGGATTTGTCCTTCTTGGGCTATTATTCCAAAAACCGTTATATGCTCGTTCCCGAAAACGCCAAAATCAATACAGGAACCATTGATATTCCCATCCAAATCAATGTGTTTTTCGATGGCCAGGAAATCGATGACTATACCACAGGCCTTGGTGCTTTGACCTTGTCATACAAACCTAATAAAGACTTGAACCTGAGATGGATAGCATCGGCATACTCGGCCTATGAGACAGAAACTTACGACATTCAGGAACAGTATTTCTTTGGTATCCGCAACACTTCTTTCGGCTCTGAAGATTTTGGAGAGGTGATTGAGAACCATGAGGTCGGCACTTTAACCAAGCACGCCCGCAACGGCTTCTATGCGCAGGTTTATAACCTTGACCATAAGGGACTTTATGCCAAGGATAACCGACTGCTGAAATGGGGCCTCCGCTTCCAGCATCAGGACATTGACGACGTGGTGGACGAATGGCAGTTGTTCGATTCGGCGGGTTATACGCTTCCCCATGTTCCCGATGTGATAGGAGGCTATCCTGATGTGTTGCCGGAGATCGAGATGGACTTTGTGCATAAGTCTCATAATTTGCTTTCCGTCAATAATTTGGATGGTTTTGTCCAGAATTCTTGGACGATTCCTTACAAAGATAGAGGTGAGTTCGTCATTACAGGAGGTTTGAGAGCCAATTATTGGGGCTATAATAAAAAGGTGTATGTCAGTCCGAGGGCAGGTATTGCCTATAAGCCTGAAAATGAGAAAAATGAGACGGTTTATCGGCTTTCGGGAGGTGTCTACAACCAAACGCCGTTCTATCGCGAAATCCGCAACCGCGACGGTAGCCTCTTCAAATATGCCAAGGCACAGCAGTCGTATCAGATTGTGGCAGGCAACGACTTCAAGTTCCGCGCCTTCAATAGGCCTTTCATCCTGACTTCTGAGGCCTATTTCAAATGGTTCACCCATGTCGTTCCTTACGACATCGACAATGTGCGCATCCGTTATTATGCCGACCAGTCGGCGCGGGCATACGCTACAGGCCTCGATTTCAAGGTGAACGGCGAGTTTGTAAAGGGCATCGATAGTTGGGCGAGCCTTTCCTTGATGCAGACCAAAGAGGACATCCGTGGAGATTATTTGTTGGTCGGTGTCAACGGTGATACACTTCCATTCTACAATCATGTCGATGCAGATGTCGCCGATACCGTGGCATTAGGCTGGCATTACCGTCCTTCCAACCAGTTAATCAACTTCTCGCTGTTTTTCCAGGATTACATCCCCAATGCTCCAACTTGGCGTGTCAACATGACGCTGACCTTCGGCATGGGTCTGCCCATTAATGACAACAACTCGGACTTTTATTCCACTTCGAGCCGTTATCCGGCCTACCGCCGCGTCGACATCGGTTTCAGCAAGCAGCTCATCAGCGAAGCCAGTAGCTTCAGCAAAGGCAATCCGCTGCGTTACGTGCGCAACATGTTCGTCAGTGTGGATGTCTTCAACCTACTTGACATCCCGAACGTGATTTCCTACAACTGGGTGAAATACATCGACAACAGATACTACGGCGCTCCGAATTATTTGACGCCGCGTTACGTCAATGTGAAGTTAGTGATGGAATTCTGATATTATTGCACGCAGAATCCGCAGAACTATGGGAAAATATTCTCAAGATTCTGCGGATTCTGCGTGAAAAAACATCTCAATACATCGCCGTCATCTTAATCCACTCTCGCCCTTGGGCGCACATGTCTTCGACCTCTGCGACGGTCTTGGGAATCGGTCGTCCAAGGATGCGGCAGCCGTCTTCGGTGATGAGCAGGTCGTCCTCGATGCGGATGCCACCGAAGTCCTTGTAAGTCTCCAACTTGTCGTAGTTGATGAACTCCTTGAACTTGCCTTCGGCCTTCCACATGTCGATGAGGGTCGGGATGAAGTAGATGCCCGGCTCGTCGGTGACCACGAAACCTGGTTTCAGGGTCTTGCCGCAGCGCAGGCCGCTGAAGCCTAACTTGGTGCTGCGTGGCGTGATGTCGTCGTAGCCCACGTAGGTCTCGCCGAGGCCTTCCATGTCGTGTACGTCCATGCCCAGCATGTGACCGAGACCGTGAGGCATGAAGAGCCAGTGGGCGCCGTTCATCAGGGCTTCTTCGGTGTCGCCCTTCATCAGGCCAACACCTTTCAAACCTTCGATCAAAGTGCGGCAGGCGAGGGTGTGCATCACCATGTAAGGCATATAGGGACGCGTTTGTTCGGCCACGGCTTGGTTGGCGGCGAGCACGATTTCGTAGATTTCGCGCTGGCGTTGGTTGAATTTGCCACCTACAGGCGTGGTGCGGGTGAAGTCGGAGGCATAGTAGTTCTCCGTTTCGGCACCGGCATCGCAGACCATCATGCGGCCTTCCTTCAACACGTTGTGGTGACCGTGGTTGTGCAAGGTCTGACCGTCAACGCTGAGGATAACAGGGAACGACACAGGGCCGCCACCCGACAGCGAAAGACCTTCCACCACACCGGCAATTTCTTGCTCAATCATACCGGGCTTACACATCTTCATGGCGGTGGTATGCATATAGTAAGCAGTGTTGGCGGCGCGTTCCATCTCGGCGATTTCAAGCTCGCTCTTCACCTCGCGCATGGCGATGACGGCCTTGATGAGTTCGAGGCTGACATAATCCGATACCTTATTAATATTGCAACCGAGCCATTCGGAGCATTGGATTTTCGTATCGGCACGATAGGTAGGTAACATGTGCACTTTACGGCCTTTGGCTATGGCCTGTTGCAGGTATTCGCCGAATTTGTTGAAGTCGCGGCAGTCGGTGATACCGATGCAGTCGCCCTGTTCTTTCAGCGAAGGCAGCGGACCGCACCAAATCACGTCGTCGATGGTGACATCCACGCCGAAGAGGATTTCCTCACCTGATTCAAAGTCGATGACACCGACCAAATCGGGGTGATTGAGGCCGAAGAAATAGGAGAAGTTGCTGTCCTGACGGTAGATATAGGTGTTGTCAGGGTAGTTGAAGGGTGCTTCGTTGTTGGCTGGGAAGAAGGCGATGCCCTTCGAAATCATTTTTTTCAATGTGGCGCGACGACCACTGTAAACGTCTTTTTTGAACATATTGTTGTTATTTGTTGATTGTTTTATTGTTTGTCGGAAACGCATGTCATCCCTGCGAAGGGAAGTGCGGTGGCATGGGATCTATGCGTCTCCTATGGATTCTGCAAAAATAATCATTTTTTCATTGCCGCCTCAATCTCCTCAATTTCTGTTGGCAGACCTTCAAACAAATTAATAGGCTCGCCTTCAGTAATCAAAAGGTCGTTCTCAATGCGGATGCCGATGCCTTCCTCGCGGATGTAAATGCCAGGTTCGCAAGTGAGAATCATGCCTGGTTCAAAAGGCTTGAACTTGTCAATACTGTCATGTACGTCAAGGCCGATATGATGTGACATGCCGTGCATCAAATATTTACGCTCCAAGGGTTTGTCGGGGTCTTGTTTCTTCACGTCCTCAGCGGTAAACAGACCCAATTTGATCATCTCCTGTTCCATCAATCGATGCGTGGTCTCATTGATTTCGTTGATGGTACCACCAGGCTTGTAGAGTTTGGTGATTTCCTTCATCACGCGGAGCACAGCATTGTAGCAATCAGCCTGTCGCGGGCTGAATTTACCATTGATTGGTATGGTGCGACTAAGGTCAGAAGAGTAGTTTTTCAGTTCGCAGCCAATGTCGAAGAGTAGCAGGTCACTGTCGTTCAAAAGGCTTTGGTTCTTGGAGTAATGCAGGCAGCAACCATTTTTGCCTCCTGCAATGATGGGCGCGTAGGCATGACCTGTAGCATTGTTCTTTTTAAATATGTACTCGATTTCCGCTTGCACCTCATATTCGTACATGCCAGGCTTTACGGTTTCCAAGCAACGGCGGAAGGCTTTTGCGGTAATGTCGCAAGCTTGCTGCGTGATAGCAATTTCATCTTCCGATTTCTTCATTCGCAAAGCATTGAGAATCGGGGCGGTGCGTCCATAGTTGTGCATGGGATATTTCGTCTTGACTTGCTGGACAAAACGCTTTTGGATGGTCTCCACAGCGCACTCATATTTCGGATACTCATAACTGTTCAGGAAAATCGTGTCGCCATAGCCAGAAAAGACAATGTCATTCAAGGTCATCCAGAAAGCGTCGCTACCTTTTACGGTCTTGATGCCAGAAAGTTCAGTGGCTTGCGCGTTGTCGAGCATCTCGCCTTGCCAGGTGGCTTTCACCTCGTCGTAAGGCTCAATGAAAAGTACCTCGCGCATAGTCTCATCCGGATAGTCAGGTGCGATGATGAGATAGGCGTTTTCCTCGTTGATGCCTGTAAGGTAAAAGAAGTCAGAATGTTGGCGGAAAGGGTAGAACTCGTCGCCGTTGCGCGGCATTGCTTCGTTGGCGGTGAAGACGGCCACGGATTTGGGAGGTAGTTGGGCCGCAAAATTAGCTCTATTTCTGATGAAGAGTCGGTTTGGAATGGAAGTGTTCATATCATGCAATTTTGAGATTTCAAAAATAGGAAAAATTTCTTGATGCGATGCAACAGAATAAAAAAGAAAAGCGCCATACATCAAATAGATGTACGGCACTCTTTGTGTTGTTGAATCTATGGTTTACAGGAATTTGAAACCGACGGTCACCATAAACATGTTGGTGTGGACATTGGAAATGTTGTTGGTGTCGATGTATTGTCCCCACTCAGTGTTGTTGATGAGGCTAGCACCAAACAGCTTGCTGATGCCGAAGTTGTAGTTGATGTCGAGGGTGAGACGTTTCAACACATCAACGCCGATGCCGCCTTGCAGACCGAAAGCAATTGATTTGGTGTCGAAGGTTTCGTTGTCAATTTCGGTCGCTTCGCTGTTGCCGATAGCCTTGCTCACCAAGGTTTTTTGTGGGAAGGTGAAGTTGAGCGTGGGACCCACTTGTGCTCGAATTGCAATCAGGTTATCGATAATGTCGAACTTGTAGCCAAAAAGAACAGGCACTTGGATGTTCATGGCGTTCAGGGTGAAGGTCATGTCGGCACCGCTCGGTAAGGCGATGTTGCCAATGATGGTGTCTTGGACAACATTTGTGCTAAGGTTGAAAGCATTTGAACTTTTGAACCATAACACTTCGGGTTGGACGTAAAATCCACCAATTTCAACGCGACCGAAAAGGCCCACGGTGAAGTGGTTGGCAAAACCAGCCTTGATGTCAGCTCTTTGATAGGAGAGTTTAGAGGTCTGATAGCCGACTTTCGGGCCGATGGAGAAATCGATAGGACCACCGGCAAACGCTGCACTGCCCATCATGAGCATGGCTGCAATCAATAAAAATGTCTTTTTCATTTTAATGTGTTTTAGTGAATAATTAGATTGATTTGACGGCAAAAGTAAGAATCATTTTTCAATTTTCGGGAAATGTCGCCAAAAATAATTACTTTTGTGGGTCAAAATTTTATCGTTATGAAAAAAACATTGTTGATTATCAGTTTGGTAGCTATGATTGCCATGAATGGCAACGCCCAATCTAAGGATGTCAGATTTGGCATTATAGTTGGTCCGACTTTCGACTGGGCCAGTTCAGGTTCGATTGCAGCGAAAAGTGATGGTATGAGGGTGGGACTCAATGTCGGACTGGTCTATGACCATTATCTGACGAGCCATCTTGCGATTTCCTCCGGTGTTAATGCCAATTTCTTGCGGATGAAATATACCTTTACTGACCATCGGCGAGTTGAAGATTTTTTGGAAGAGGCCGATGTTTCGGTATCGCGTCGACTGAACGCCACCAATTTTGAGGTTCCGCTCAAGGTCAAGTTGGGATTTGATATCATGGATTCGTTTAGGGCCTATGTTGAGGCAGGTGGCGGCGTGAGTTTCAATGCCAAGGATTTGTGCAAAGACAGTTACAGTTTTTATTGGGTTAATTATGATAGCCAGACTTATGAAGACTACACGAATCAATATCGTCTTTTGCAATTGTCGATGATTTTTGGTGTGGGTGCTGAATATGAGATTAATAGGACGCTGAGCGCGTTTGCCCAGCTGACTTTCGACCATAGTTTTTCCAATGCTTTCGTTAAGTCTATGGAAAAACAGACAGGTAGTATACTTCGTAACAATTTTATTGGTGTGGAAGTGGGTGTTTTATTCTGATAAAAAAACGATAAATAAAAACATAGATAGATGAAAATCGCATTAGCACAGCTCAATTATTGCATTGGCAATTTTGAGCAGAACACGAAGAAAATCATAGATGCGGCTTTGAAAGCTAAGTCAGAGGGTGCTGATTTGGTGGTCTTTTCAGAGTTGTCGGTTTGTGGCTATTTCCCTTTCGATTGTTTGGAGTTTGACGACTTTTTGGAGAAATGCCAGTCCACTTTGGATGAGATTGCCGAAAAGTGCTCGGACATCCCAGTCATTGTTGGAGCACCGATACGTAACACGATGGAAGGCCAAAAGCCCTTGTTTAATGCGGCTGTGTTCTTGTATCAAGGTCAACGGAAAATCTTCAAGAAAAAGCATATTGGCAGTAATCCGTTGTTTGATGAACGCAAGTATTTTGAACCCAATCACGATGATGACGAACTGTTGGAGTTGTGTGGTCATCGTATCGCTGTTACCATTGGTGATGATCTTGCCAATCAAAATGCAGACTCGCTGCTGATAGAAAACCGAATGGATGACCTTATCAGCTTGAACCCCGACATGGTGATTGCCTTGGCCGCTTCAGCTTTCGACTATACTATGCCTCGTTACCGCAGCAATGTACTGAGACAGACCGTGTTGAAACACGAACTGCCTTTGATTATGGTGAATCAGGTGGGAGCGCAGACGCACCTTATTTTTGATGGAGGTTCAATGGCCTTCGCCAGCAACGGACATGTTGATACCGCGTTGGCTTTCTTTAAGGAAGACGTTAAGATAATCGACACCGACACCTTATATATTAATAGGACGGCAGAAGACTGTTTGGTCATTCCTGAGAAAATGGCGTTGATTCACGATGCCTTGGTGCTTGGCGTGCGCGACTATTTCCACAAAATGGGCTTTAGGAATGCCATTGTAGGCCTCTCAGGTGGGTTGGATTCGGCCTTGGTCACCTATTTTGCTGCCCAAGCCATTGGTGCTGAGAATGTGCGAGTGGTACTACTTCCTTCGCAGTTCTCTACCGACCATTCGGTGAGTGATGCCGTGGCCTTGGCCGAAAAATTAGGTGTGCGGTATGACACGGTAGCCATCAAGCCGCTTTTCGATAGTTTTGACACCGCCTTGAAGCCTTTCTTTGAAGGTCGTCCTTTCGATGTCACCGAGGAGAACCTTCAGGCTCGTATCCGTGGGGTCATTTTGATGGCTTTCAGCAACAAGTTTGGCAATGTTTTGCTCAACACCAGCAACAAGTCGGAGGCATCCGTCGGTTATGGGACGCTTTATGGCGACATGTGCGGCGGCTTGTCGGTCATTGGCGATGTTTACAAGTCGGAGGCATACGAATTGGCTCGTTTCATCAACAAGGAGGATGAGATTATTCCATGGCATACCATAGAAAAGGCTCCTTCAGCAGAGCTTCGTCCCGACCAGAAGGACAGTGACAGTTTGCCAGATTATGGCCTCCTCGACCAGATTCTTTATCAATACATTGAATGTTCAAAATCATCGGAGGAAATCATCGCTCAAGGCTTTGATAAAGCGGTAGTTGAGCGTACGATTCGGATGGTGAACCGAAATGAATTCAAGCGTCATCAGGTGGCACCAATTCTGCGTGTTTCACCACGTGCTTTTGGTGCTGAAAGAACGATTCCCATTGTGGCAAAACTCTGAGGTTGCGTCGCATAAGACAAAGTAAAAGCCTGACGAAAACTCGCCAGGCTTTTATATGTGTTGGATGTTGTCGTTATTACTTGACCAAGTCAACCACTACACGGCGGTCGTATTCTGTAGGATTAAGCTCCTTGATACCACCAACTGGGACAAGGATGATTTGGTCTTCAGGAATGCCCATCTGTAAGAGTTCCAGCATAATTCTACGGCAACGGTTCTCCGACAGTGTCTGATTATATGAAGGAGTAGCGGTAGCGCTGTCGCAAGAGCCTCTCAGGCGAATCTTATAGTTGTGCTCTTTGGCGACATTGGCAATCTCACTCAAGTTGACCAAATCTCTATTCGACATTAATTGATAGGAATCGCGATGGAAGAAGATGGAGAAAGGATAGCTTACCAATTCCTCTGTTTGAACGGTTACGAAATCTATCTCATCATTGGTCGGCATAAGGGTGTCGCCACAAGGAGGACAGGGAGTCGGTTCAAATTCAGGCAATTCATAAATTCTGCTGAAGTAATAGGTCAGTCCTAATGCGGCAGAATACATGTTGTCGAATCTTTTTGGCCTGATATGGTTCTCATTTTGATCGAAGAAGTAAGTAAAACTATTATCGTCATATTCATGAGCCCAGGAATCTAAGGTATATCTGTGGAAATTCCACCTTATATCCAGGTTGATGTCGAAATGCTCACTGATTTTGAAGTTGTTGAGAAGGCCGCAGCCCAACGATAATTCGAAGTTGGTGCCGTCAACCTTTGTAATGTCGTATGGATTCGTATAGTTGATGAAATGGGCGATGTTTTGGACGAAGAACAACCGGCTGGAAGTCAATGCAGCACCCCCACTGACATAAAGCACAGGTGTCCAAATTCTGTCGGGATTGTAGTAGCCTTGGAAGAAATCAATCGGGCTAATCATATATTGTACCGACATGTTATGGTAATGCATGAAAGTTTTGTAGATGCCCTCACCTTCTACAGTTTCAACCAATTCAGGTTCATCGCCATAAAGGAATTGGATATGTTGCTCGTTGGGCGTGTTGTGTCTTCCATAGATGAAACTGCTGATGACGGTGTTGTCGTAGGAAAATCTCACGGCAGTTTTATGATTAATCCATTTTCCGAAATTGGCGGTAACACCAAAATGAGGTTGGTCCCAATACACTTTGGTATAGCTGTTGACGGCACTCTCAGGCATATTCATACTGCCTTGCCACCAACTTATAGTTGCATCAGCTGAAACAAACCAGTTCCTGCGCCATCTTGTGGTCAGATACCGAACAGAATCAATATGACCATCAGCCATTACAGAGGTGCAAATGGACACAAGAGCAATGACAGTAAGTAGTATCTTTTTCATAGTTGTTTAGTTTAAAAAGTCTATTATGATAAGAAGACTCCAAGTCTGCAAAAATACATATTTTTTCATTATAGATGTAGTTTTTTGTAAAATATGGAGTTTTTTCAATCACATTTGTTGTTTTTCCCTATTGTGTCAGCCTTTCCAAAGTGTTTAATACAAGTTTTCGTACATACGGATGATAGTCGTTAGCAAATTTTTCCGTCACGCGGTTAGCTATAGCAACACAGATGGTTAAGCAATTGTGGCCCATCATCTTTCCTAAGCCGTAGAGTGCCGATGACTCCATCTCGAAATTGCACACACGCCAGCCTTGATAATTGAAGGCTTCGATTTTATGGTTGTTTTCAGGATAGGTGAGATGCATTCTCAAGGTGCGGCCTTGTGGGCCATAAAATCCTGGTGCAGTGGCAGTAACGCCTTGATAATAACCTTCTGCCAAACGGTCGAAAAGTTCCTTTGAACCTTCTACGACGTAAGGCAAAGGAAGGTCTTTCGGGTAATCCATCTGTTCGATGAAGGCGTCACGCATGGCAATCTCGTTCACTTCTTTATGCTTCTCATAGAAATACAGCAAACCGTCCAAACCAACGGCATAGCGGGTGGCCACGTAACTGTCATTCACCTCGATGTCGGGCTGCAAAGCACCACAAGTGCCGAGGCGGATGAGGTTTAAGCTGCGGTGGGTCTCCTTGGGCATTCTCGTTTTCAGGTCGATGTTGGCCAAAGCATCGAGTTCGTTCATCACGATGTCGAGGTTGTCGGTGCCCATGCCGGTTGAGAGCACGGTGATGCGCTTGCCGTTGAAATAGCCCGTACGGGTCACAAGTTCGCGGTTTTGACGTTTCACCTCGATTTTGTCAAAGAAAGTGGAGATCTCGGTAACACGACCTGGGTCGCCGACTAAAATGACGTCATCAGCCAGTTGGTCAGGATGCAGATTCAAATGGTATATGGCACCCTCGTTATTGAGGACGAGTTGTGATGCAGGAATGGGTTGGTTCATATTTTTCAAATTTAAAGTTGCAAAAGTACAATATTTTATTGAATTGGAACTTTTTATGTCTAAAGTTTGAAATTTTTTGGCTCATAGAATAAAAATGGCCTATTTTTGCACAAATTTGAAAAACTAGGAAAAATGGTAATCAAAAATATTTCCATTGGTGATGAACTACTTATTGGTCAAGTGATTAACACCAATGCGGCATGGCTCGGCGAACACTTGTCGGACGCAGGTTTCCAATTGGATTCCGTTTTGACCATCGGCGATTCCGAAAAAGCTATCCTCGATGCATTCAATGCCTGTATGGATGCCGATTTGGTGTTGGTCACCGGAGGATTGGGTCCTACGGCTGACGACATCACAAAACCAACGGTCTGCAAATTCTTCAACACCAAGTTGGAGTTTTGTCAGGAGGCGTACGACAATGTGGTCTCCCTCTTTAAGCGTCGTGGCTTTCAAATGAGTGAACGGAATAGCAGTCAGGCCATGTTGCCGAAGGCTTGTGAGTACATTCCAAACACTTACGGCACAGCACCTTGCATGTGGCTTGAAAAAGACGGTGTGACCTTCGCTTTCATGCCGGGTGTGCCGTTTGAGATGAAGGGCATTTTCACTGATGAGTTGCTGCCACGTATCAAGAAACGCTTTCGTTCCATTCCTTACGAGAAACGTGTGATTATGACCACAGGCATTGGCGAGTCGTTTTTGGCCGATAAAATCAAGGATTGGGAAGACAGTTTGCCTGGTTTTCTTTCTTTGGCCTATTTGCCTCAATATGGCATGGTGCGCCTGCGTTTGAGTGGCCGACATGAAAATGCCCAATTGCTCCATGAAACTTTGGAAGAGGAAGTTGTAAAATTGTCCGCCTTGATTTCTCAGTACATTTTTGCCATGCAAGACCAGCCCATTGAGCGCACGGTTTTCGATTTATTGCTTGACAAAGGTATGACTTTCGCTTCGGCGGAGAGTTGCACAGGCGGCAATATTGCCCATGTCATCACATTGATTCCTGGCAGTTCGGATGTGTTCAAGGGAACGGCAGTGACATACGCCACTCCAATGAAAACCAAGGTGTTGGATGTTTCTTCAGAGGTTATCGAAAAACATACTGTCGTAAGTCAGGAAGTGGTTGAAAGCATGGCCATTGGCGTTCGCAATTTGATGGAAGCCGATTTTGGTGTGGCTACGACGGGTGTTGCAGGACCGAGTGGTGGCACGGAGGAAAACCCCGTGGGTACGGTGTGGATTGGCGTGGCCTCAAAACAAGGCGTTGTTTCCAAGCGTTTCAACTTTGGTAAAGACCGTGAGAATGTGATAAATCGCGCTACTATAGCGGCCTATGAAATGCTTCGTGAAAGCATCTTGGTCAGCACAGCCCCGTAGGGGCGCAGGACAATAAGTAGGTGACGTAAGTCCCTGCGTATAAAAAACGTGAAAATGAAAACAATAACAAAATCACTAATCCTGATATGCATCGTCTTCGCCATGACCTCGTGTCAAGAAGACGAGCCAGCCTATAAGGCCGAACTCAACATCAAACCTGCGCCTTACGACCTCCAGCTCGACCGTTACGAGGAGGTGCTTTTCAATCTCGATACTGCTGATTTCCAACATGAGCTGATGAAAATTCAGGAACGTTATCACGTTTTCCTCAGCGGTGACCTCAACAATCTCGCTGCGGTGAAATACCTCAAGGACTTTGCCACTGATTCATATAGCATCAGTCTGTATCAAAAGGTGAAAGCTGCATTCCCTGACTTGAAGGAGGTGGAACCTATGGTGGAGGATATGTTTGCCTATTTCCATCATTATTACCCTGAAATTGAGCTTCCTACGAAGGCTTTTACCTGCATCACAGGCATCAATGCTGACGAGCCCCCTGTCCAGATTATCGACAACCAATTGGTGATTTCTTTGGATTGGTATCTCAATGGCGATGAGGTTTACGACCAAATCGGGATGCCGAAGTATATCCAGGTGCGTACAGGGATAGCCACTTTGGCGAGGGACGTGGCCGAGCAGCTATATATGAACTATCTCTACGAATGGCGCAAGCAGGGGCAGATTGTGGGCGAGATGGTGTTTTACGGTCGGAGAAACTTTTTCATCGAGGCGATGTGTCCAGAGATGCCCGACAGTATCCTGCTCGGTTATTCTCAAAAACAATGGGAATGGGCGACAGAGAACGAAGGCCAGATGTGGGCCGACATCGTTGGCAGTCGCCGACTTTATGATTCTGGATTGGATGCCTACATGATGTTTTTCGGCGATGGTCCATTCACCCAAGCCTACAGCTACGAGGCACCTTCGCGTTTGGGCGAGTTTTTCGGCCTGAACATTATCCGCTCTTATTTCTCAAACAATGAGATTACGCTCCAAAATCTGATGCAAAGAAAGGATTTGCAGAATATCTTCCAAGATTCGGGCTATAAGCCAAAGAAATAAGAATCAACAATATACCCGACAGCAAACGACAACAAACGACTACTGTCGACAACAAACGTTTAATCAACGGCTTTTTCTTGACAAGGTTTGCATCTTTGCGGCATAAAACTTTAAACACTAAGAATTATGCTAGTAAAGACATTTGGATGTGCCCTTTTCGGCATCGAAGCAATTCAGGTCACCATCGAGGTGAACATAGACAGAGGTATCAACTTCTATTTGGTTGGTCTGCCCGACAATGCGGTCAAGGAGAGCCAGCAGCGCATTGAGGCTGCCATCGTCAACCTTGGCTATTATTATCCCCACAAAAAAATCGTCATCAACATGGCGCCTGCCGACATCCGCAAGGAAGGCTCGGCTTACGACTTGCCTATTGCCATAGGCATTATGGCAGCTTCTGAGCAGATTAATACGGATTTGCTTGAGCAGTTTATTATTATGGGTGAGCTCTCGCTTGACGGCACGCTCAAACCCATCAAAGGGACTTTGCCCATCGCCATCAAGGCGAAACAAGACGGGTTTCGTGGGCTCATCGTTCCCAAACCTAATGCACGCGAAGCCGCCGTGGTGGAGGGTTTGGAGGTGTATGGTGTGGAAAACATACACGAGGTTGTTTCCATTTTGAACGGCGGAAACGAAATCAAACCTATGACCATCGACATGACAGACTCGTGGCAGGATGTTGCATACGAGTTCGACTTCAGCGACGTGAAAGGGCAAGAGAACATCAAACGAGCCTTGGAGATTGCAGCTGCGGGTGGTCACAATGTCATTCTCATCGGCCCTCCTGGCAGCGGCAAGACCATGTTGGCCAAGCGTATGCCCACCATATTGCCCCCTCTGACGATGGCCGAGGCTTTGGAAACCACCAAAATACATTCTGTGGCGGGATTGATTGGACGCAATGCGGCCTTGGTCAGGACACGGCCTTTCCGCAGTCCGCACCATACCATCAGCGATGCGGGTTTGGTGGGCGGCGGCACCTATCCCCAGCCAGGAGAAATTTCACTTGCTCATAATGGTGTGCTCTTTCTTGACGAACTCCCAGAATTCAAGCGTACTGTGCTTGAAGTGATGAGGCAACCGATGGAGGATCGTATCGTGACTATCTCTCGCGCCAAAATGACCGTTGATTTCCCTGCGAACTTCATGATGGTGGCGGCGATGAATCCTTGTCCTTGTGGCTATTACAACCACCCCGACAAGGAATGCACTTGCAAGCCTGGCATGGTGCAACAGTATCTCAATCGCATCAGTGGGCCATTAATGGACCGCATCGACCTGCATGTTGAAGTTGTGCCTGTCGCTTATAAAGATTTGTCAGACAAGCAAAGAGGCGAGTCGAGTGCGGCGGTGCGCGAACGTGTCATTAAGGCGAGGAAAATCCAAGAAGAACGTTATGCAGAATACCCGACTATCCATGCCAACGCACAGATGACCTCGCAACTCATCCAGAAATACTGTGACTTGGACGAACCGTGCCGTAACATCCTGAAAAACGCCATGAACCACCTCGGCCTCTCAGCCCGCGCCTACGACAGAATCCTCAAAGTCTCCCGCACCATCGCCGACCTCGATGGCAGCGAAAACATCCAAACAGGACATCTTGCCGAGGCTATTAATTATAGGAGTTTGGACAGGGATAATTGGGGGAGTTGAGTGCGAAGTTCTTCAATAGTTTTCCTGATCCAATACCCCAAGAAACGGTCGGCAACGGAATATGTTTTTGTTCTGCTGTTAAACTTTTCGATTATAGAAATCCTATTATAGAAATTCTATAATTAAAACAAGGATTGAACAGTTGGAGTCTCAGGGCAAACGCACTAAAATCATGTGAAATTAGTGTGTTATGAACAGATTCTGAAAAGTTATCAACATAACATATTCTTTTACAGTTTATTGCGAATTGTTTCGTATATTTGCCAAAGATTCAAAGGAGGATGGACATGGCAACAATGTACGAGACTTTCTGCAAGCTGAACGACCCGAGAGTGGTGGGGCGAAGCTCACACAAACTGACCGACATACTGGTTTTGAGCGTCCTGGCGGTGATATGTGGAGCCGACAGT
>JAEEQP010000048.1 GCA_016285355.1 Bacteroidales bacterium | reverse complement strand
ACGACCAAGGCTTTGCCGTACTTGGCGTGTCGTTCGACACCAACAAGGAAGCCTGGCTCGCCGCCATCGAAAAAGACGGCTTGACCTGGACCCAGGTCTCCGACCTGCAAGGCTGGAACAACGCCGCTGGCGCTTTATATGCCATCTCCTTCATCCCGCAGAACGCCTTGATTAAGGACGGTGTGATTGTCGCACGTAACCTGGAAGGCGAAGAGTTAATGGATGAAATTGCGAGGCAATTTGAAAAATAACGAGAGCAGATTCCGTTGACATTAAAGTGTTGCCTATAATCGATTGATTGTAGGCAACACACCTTGACCTCGATTAAGAAGCACGAATAAAGCCATCTAACAGTAACATTAGACGGCTTTATGATAACCAAATAATTACTGCAGATCAGTCGTTGGTGGTGGGAGAGCCGTTGTCGAAGCTATCCGTTTTCTCAGGAAGGGTTTCTGTAGGTTGATCAAGCACTCGACCTGTGATGCGTAGCACCACAGTGGAGTTCTTGATGGCGTTAGAGGTAACCGTAATAGTCTTGTTGAAGTTGCCGGTACGATTGGTTCTATAAGTCACCTTGATGACATCCGATTTGCCAGGAAGAATAGGCTTGTTAGGCCAGGAAGGGACGGTACATCCGCAACTCGACTTGGGCTTTTGAATCAGAAGGGGTGCGTCGCCCGTGTTGGTGAATCGGAACTCACATTCGCCGTTGCCGTTGTAAGGCACATCGCCGTAGTTGTGGACCATTTCCTCAAATTCAATTTCAGGACCGCTCTGGGTCTTTTCGTCTTGCGCCTTGGCCACTCCTGCCATAAGGAGCATGATGCCAAGCAGAAAAATGACTTTCTTCATTGCTTATGATTTTTTAATTGTGAAAAATTAGTAATTATTGTTATTTGTTTTTCATTTCCCCAATGCGGCATCAATGCGCTGATGCTCTTTCTCAACGTATGTACCCAAGACTTTTGCTATTTCAGGATAGAAATCGTTGAAAGTCGGGTATATATCACGATGTTGCGTGTATTCCTTGAATGCACTCACCAATTCAGGCATCCAATGGAAACCTCGGCCAAGTTGGTCATACAGCTCCGCCTTCACCTGCTCTGCAGTGAAGCCATTCTCCTCCATGTAGATGATGACGGCGGCACGAACAATGCTTTCATTGAGCATAGTTGTGGTATTTCTATAGGCCTGCCAACCCATAAGTCGCTCCGACAAGGCATAAAGCTCATTGCCGACAGGTTCCAACAAAGCCTTGTTTGCTTCCTCTTCAAGGCGCGGATTGACAAACGAATGGTTAAACTCGTGAATCAAGGTGGAAGTCATTATCTCTCCCCTTTCGAAAGCCTTTCCTGTTTCTTCGTCCAAATAATAGCCACAAATTGCAAAGACTTCTTTCTTTTGGCCAGGCAATTGGCGGCTCGGCCCATAATTGCCACCTCCATTAGTGAAACCAATAATAACCCTAAAGGTTTCCTCGGGAGCCATGCCATAGAAACGCGCATACCAATCTTGATGGAAATACTTCATCACATTGTTCTCATACAACAGAATTCCTTCATTGTAAAAATCTTTATGTTGCACATAAAATTCGTGGAAGTGTGTGTCGGTATAGAATTGGTTGATGTACATAAGGCAAGTATCGAGATTTACATTCTTCCATCTCTTTTCGAGGGTCGTAGCGTCGATAAGACTAACGGTTTTCCCGTCTGTTTCGGTGTGCAACGACATGCTGGCCACAGCATCATAACCAATGCCAAATCTCGACTTCAAACTTTGGATGTATGCCACAGCAGGATGTGACTCAAAAGGAGCAAACCAGGCCTCGGTCTCCTCCGTATATTTTCCTGCCATGTCCATGTGATACTCCCGAAATCCAGCAGTGCGAGCCATAATGCTCATCAGCTCAATCGTTTCGGAAGCCTCAACTTTCACTTGTTGCGCTTGCATCATCCCTCCCGCCATCAGCAGGAGCGCAAGCAGGGTGTAAATTCTTGTTGTTTTCATAGTATCATTGTTTAATCCATTTTCCACTTTCGGTCTCCATACCATTAGCAATCACCTTCCAAATATATGTCCCCGCAGGCCATCCTTCGGCATTTATTGAAGTCACATTCTCCGTAATCTCCTGCCTATAAATCATCCTCCCACTCATATCATACACCTCCACCTGCGTATCCTGCAATCCCGTCCTGATATTCAGCACATCCTTCCCCGGATTGGGATAGGCGATGGCCACTTTCAGACCGTTGTCGTGAGCTTCGTCGATGCCGAGAAAAGCTTCAGCCGGGAATTTGGTGACCGAACTCCAGTATTGGTTGCTGGCTTCCATGTTTCTTGAATGAGAAACTATTATGGCACCGCTGTCATGAGTGGCGACGACGGCTCTTGCCCAAGTGTTGATCCTGCCTCCTTCAAAAGCATAATAAACGGTGGATATGGTGTCGAAATCCAAATCAAGGTGCTCTATCATCATCCATGAGTCATTAGTCGAATTGAAACCGATGTTCAAGGCGTATGCGAAAAAGAACGAATTATCATCCGTAAAATCAACCGATTGCATATAAGCTGGAATATCGTAGTCAAGGGTTCCCCTCTCCAAAAAATGGATATTAGGGATGATGTCTAAGGAATCGTTGCCGTTGTCATCCAGCTCATACAACCTAATATTCCTGTCTGTGTTTGAGTTTTTGACCTCGGTTGAAGCTACTAAATAGGTGGTGTTATGACGGCTTCTTTTTACAGAAATGTTGGTGAACGAATTTTGGTTTGGCTCGCCGGGATGTTTTAGAAACCTCTTTTTCAAGTAATTGAAATTCTTATCATAATAATAAGCAACACCTTGATGAGCTGTGCCGCCAAACAGATTGCCAAAATAATAGATGTAGCCCGATTCGGTGGATACAAGGTGTGCTCTCCGTTCATTGTTTTGGTGGTTTGCACCAGAAACGCCCCAGTCATAACCTTTTTGTTCGATGATTTCACCCTCAAAATTCATCCTGAACAAAAACAAGGTGTCATTTCCTCTTGGATTGAAATAGTCGTGACTTACGGTCTTGAAATAAGCTCCCACTATATTACCCTCATCGACAAAAGCAGAAAACAGAAACAGATTGCCACTCAGTTCGTTGGGCCACAAATCCCAAGCGGCATCACCTCTGTTCTCGAAAGTGTCGATGGGGATGCTATGTTCATGACTCTCAATAATTGAAAGAGTGTCATCTAGTTTGTACAGGCCTAAAATGGCATCCGTGGGTGGAGTGTCATAGTTCAAAAAATGGTTAAAATAGGTGGAATCGTGGTCGGGGTTGTATGTCATCAGGGCGAAAAGCTCGCCTTGGTGTTCGAATAGGAAAGGTGTAGTTGATGTAGTACAATAACCAGGCTTGAAATAGTCTTTTCGAGCCAATTCTTCTCCATCGCTGGAAAGCAGAGCAACGGCAGGTTGGGCGGAATAGAAATCACCGGCACCGCTCTTGAAAAACAAGGCAGAGCCGACTGCAATATTTCCATTTGACAATTCGATGGCATCGTATTGGTTGAAGCAGGATGTATCGTTATCCGAGTAAGTTATGGAATGCTCCCATTCTTGTCCGAAGGCGTTGGCTCCAAAAAGCATCAGGGCAAGCAAGGCATAAATTCTTGTTGCTTTCATAGTATCATTGTTTTATCCATTTTCCACTTTCAGCTTCTTTGCCATTGGCGACAACTGTCCAAACATAAACCCCTTCAGGCCAAGCTGCCACGTCAATCTCAGTGACCTCTCCTTCAAGGCTTTGGCTATGCACCAACCGTCCTGAAAGGTCATAGATTTCCACATGGGCATTGTAGGGCTGCCACGCTGTGGCAGCCGTGCGGATATTAAACGTGTTTTGGCCAGGATTGGGATAAAAGCTAAACATCTCATCGACAGATTCCTCAAGGCTGGCCGTCCCAACATGGATAATGGTGCTTACACGACCAGCAAAGACCTGCTGTCCTTGATGCCCCTGCCGATAGAGGTCACACGAAACGCGATAATCGCCTCTTATGGCGTAACTATGCTGCACAACATGCCCCGTCGTCGTGGTCGTGCTACCGTCACCAAAGTCCCAACAGGCTTCAGCAAGTTCATAACTAATTATCAACTTGAAATTTAACATCTCGTCAACATCGGAAATAAAGCCTTCCGGATGCTCCAGTTCGGATGCACCGTTCACTGTCATTTCCGAGGTCAAGACCGACGAGCCAGCCCAAAAAGAATAGGCTTCGGCGTATCCGTAGCCATATACCTGTGCCAAAAAACCGCCGTCGCTGTTTGATAAATGATAGCTTTCATCGTCTTCAAGTTGGATTCTTGCATAGGAATATTCGGGATTGCCTGTTACTATGTTGAACTGCGAGGAAATGTCAGCAGTATCTAACATCATGCCCGAAACCTTGTCGGTTTCCGTGACTATATTGACGAAATGGTGACGCGAAAAGGTGGTGCGGAACGTGCAAAAAGTAGCGCTTTCCACCTGTTGCTCCAAAGGATTGATGATGACCATAGACGGATCGCCTTTATTACCTTCGTTGATGCTCCCCATGGAATACAAGCCGACGATGGCAGGCTCCGAAGTCTCGAGAAACGAAGCCTGTTCATTTGACGTAATGCAAAAATCAAGGTATTGGTTAGCCCCGACAACTCCTAACAACACGCCGTCTTTCCGTATTTCACATGGGCCTTTCAAGGCCGTCACCCGAACATAATCGGTGACACGTCCCTTGGTTTGCACTATCACGAACATCCGTCCCAAAGTAGACGTGGGCATCATCTGCTCCTCGCCTTGGTCGGCACATGTGATGGAATCGTTAGGAACGTAAAGATAGCGGTTGCCAGCAAGAACGGCGACGTTTTGTTTTCTGTTTCTGACCGACACGCGACTTCCGTTGAAACATTGGTTGTTGGCTGCCTGCAACTGGTAGCACTCCCCTTCCTGCAAGGTCACTGAAAACGGATCGTTGGCAAAATGTCCGTGTTTTGTGTCACAACTTAAAAGGAAATCAACGGTTGTGTTGTCTTCAACGGCAATAACCGAAAGCAACGCACGTATGTCGTCATCATTGCCTATGGCATCGTATGTTTGGACCAAATAGTCACTCCCTAACGAAGACGTAGGTAAGGCGCAATAGACATCAAAAGAGCCTTTCGTGTAGTTGCCCACAAACACCGAAACAGAATCCGTTGTTTCGACATGAATGCCGGTTTCGAGGATGCAGTCCGAACTGTCAAGCGCATAGGATTGTTCGACCGGAATGGGGATAATGGTGGCCTGCCCTTCAACGACCTCGAAAGTCTCCGACCAGCCTGTGTGGGGGTTGCTCACCGTGCCCGAACAAGGTCTTTCGCCTGTGACCCGAAATTCAGGTGCCCGCACATAATACGAACCCGAACCCGAAAAGTCTTCAGCATTCGGCATGATGGTAAACCAGAAATCGGTGCCTATCGTATTTTGTGCGAAAACTTGTGAAGCTCCCAGCAAAAGAAGCAGCATGAGTTGGATTTTGTTTTTCATTTTTTTTGTGTGTTTTAGATTTTCAACACACAAAACTATAACAAAAATCCACCAAAATTTCAAAGTTTCAGCCAAATCCATATTTTTGTTTGGAATTGCATTTGAAAATCAGAAAGTTGCAAAAATGAAATCCATATTTTTGTTTGGAAAAAAAGGCAAAAAACTACAGAAAAAGAGGCATGTTTTGTGATTTTTTCGCCGCCAAATCCGCTAAATTCATACCTTTGCACATACGATTAATAATTCAGCACTATGAACCTCTTCCAACTCTTCAAAAACCTCCATCCTTTTGTGAAGCCATACAAATGGTTGGTTTTTATCACTTTAATACTAACCCTGATAGGGTCTCTCATGGCGCAGGTCAACGCCATCGTGCTCGACTGGACTGTCGACGAGGTGAACGACCTCGTCACGGCAGGGGAGAAGTGGGGTCAAAGAGCGGCACACATCGTTATCCTCATTTCATCGGTGTTACTTGGCAAGGAAATCTTGTCAGCCCTCATTACTTTCGCCCAAAACTACTATGGCGAGCGGATGCGCATCTATGTCAGCCGCGACTTGGCCCAAAGCGTCATTGAGAAAGTGCTGACCTTCAAAATGGCCTTCTTCAACACGAGTGACAACGCAACAGGCAAACTCCAAGCCCGAATCGACCAAGGCGTGAGCAGCCTCTCACGCACGGTGCAAAACTTCTTCATCGACTTGTTGCCTTTGTTCACGAGTGCATTACTGGCTCTCATTTTGATGTTTGCCGCCAATGTATACGTAGGTTTGGTGGCTTTGGGCATCGTTCCCATCTATTTCTGGATTACCTACCGTCAGGCGAAAAGACTGAAAGGCTGGCGTCGCGAGATGCGCAACCACTTGGAGACCAAGAGTCAGGGCATCAAGAACATCATCGACTCCATCAACGTTATCAAAAGCTTCAACCGCGAACAGATTGAAGGCCAAAAGCAACTGGATATTCAGAATCAAGTGACCGAAAACCAGATGAAAACCCGCAAGGTGGCGTTTTATTACAACGGTGTCAAGAGCTTCGTGAAGCAGGTTGGGACGGTGCTGGTCATCATCTTGACTGCATACCTTGTATTAATAGACTACCCTGGCATGACCATCGGTAAGATTATGTACCATGTGATGCTGTTCAGCAACGTCATCGCGCCCATCACACAGTTGCAACGCATCTTCGATGACGTGAACGATGCCTTGATTTACGCTGAGGGCTTTTTCGGCATCCTTGATGCAGAGGAGGAAGTGGAGCCTTCGGGCAGCTACATACCAGAAAAGATACACGGCAAGTTTGAACTCAAAAACGTTGATTTCACCTATCCCAATGGCAATCAAGCTCTTTTCGATGTCAATATGGCCATTGAGCCGAACAAAATTACGGCCTTGGTGGGACTTTCGGGAGCGGGCAAGAGCACCATTGTTAACCTGTTGGACAAATTTTACGAACCGCAGACCGGCGTCATCACCCTTGATGGCGTGGACTTGCGTGAATACGATACTAAATTCTTGCGCGAGAACATCGGACTCGTACTGCAAAAGAATCACATTTTTGACGGCACGATTGAGGAAAACATCCTTTACGGCAAGCCCAACGCTACCCATGAAGAAGTCGTTGAAGCCGCCAAGAAGTCGTACATCTATGACCAAATCATGCAGTTACCCAAGCAGTTCGAAAATAAGGCCTCCGACCTCTCAGGCGGGCAGCAGCAGCGCATCGCTATCGCGCGCATGTTCCTCAAGAACCCACCCATCATTTTCTTGGACGAACCTACAGCCAGCCTCGATGCCATCGCCACCGAACAGATTAAGAATAGCCTCGATGCCATCAAGAAAGACCGCACCGTCATCATCATCTCGCACAGCATCTCGCAAATCATCGATAGCGATATGGTCTATGCCTTGAAAACTGGACATGTTGAGGAATCGGGCGACCCCGACACTATATATAAAAAAGGTGGCGTTTACAAGGACATCATCGATGCCTCGGCACGCAGCCTGAATATTGAAAAGATTGCGCGGACGATTGAGGACAAAATCGAATGAAATCGAATTTAATCTAAAAACATATTCATCATGAAGAAAGCATTATTAACGTTGATGTGCATAGTCGCAATGATGGCGGCTGGCACGAGCCTTAAGGCTCAGGAAGTTACAATTGTATTGATGCCCGGCTGGACATGGATAAGTATTCCGAGTACGGATACTTTGGATTTTGCAACGGCATTGGGCTCGTTCACTCCTGCGGAAGGTGATAAGATAAAGTCGCAATGGGGTAATGCCACTTATATGGGCAACGGCCAATGGAGAGGCAGTATCTCTCAGTTTTACCCAGGGTACGGCTACATGTACAAATCGACTCGAACGATACCTGTTATGCTGACATTTAATGTGCAGCAGCCTGACCCGCAAGGAGATGACCACGAATATGTTGACCTCGGCCTGCCAAGCGGCACCTTGTGGGCAACCATTAATGTGGGAGCTAATGCCCCCGAGGAATACGGCGACTACTTCGCTTGGGGAGAGATTTCTCCCAAGGACTACTATGATTGGAGCAACTACCAGCATAGCATCAATAATGGCTCTACTCTCATCAAATACGTCTATCCTTCAAGTTACGTACAGTACCAAATCATTGACAGCTTGACTGTCCTGATGCCGGAGGATGATGCAGCTACTGCCAATTGGGGCGAGGATTGGCGTATGCCTACAAAGGAGGAATGGCAAGAGCTCTACCAAAGCACATCTCACGAATGGACAACGCAGGATGGTGTGAATGGCATACTGTTTACTGCCCAGAATGGTAATAGTATCTTCTTGCCTGCCGCTGGAGCATATTCGCAGAGTGGACTCAACTATGAAAGCGACCAAGGCATGTATTGGTCGAGCAATCTTGTCACCGATTTTGTTTCGAGTTTGGCTTGGTGCTTCCGTTTCATGACTGACGATTACGCTATGATTTACGGCCAGCGTCAATATGGTTATCCTATTCGTCCTGTGCGTCCTGGGGTGCCGAATCCATCTTTTATTATTGACGCTACCGCTGACCCAGCGGAAGGCGGTGAGGTAACTGGTGGTGGTGCCTACCAAGAAGGTGATGAATGTACGCTGACTGCAACGCCTAATGAGGGCTACACCTTCACCAACTGGACGGAGAATGATGAGGTGGTCTCAACTGATGCGACTTACACCTTCATCGTGAGCACTGACAGAACCTTGGTGGCAAATTTCATATATGTTCCTTCGTGGTCTAATGGCGTATTACCAGGGGTTTTCTCGGTGAGTGCCACACAACAGGTGAATTTCTCGCAAGGAAATTTGCAATATCAGGCCTCCGCAAATACATGGTGTTTTGCTGAAAACCAATGGGATGTAATAGGTACAAGTCAAGGTAACAACTCGCAAAGTACTACTCGAGACTTGTTTGGCTGGGGAACGAGCGGATGGAATTGTGGCAATACTTACTATCATCCATGGGATACCGACAATAGCAATACTAATTTATATGGTCCACCTGGCTCTTACAATCTAACAGGCAGTTACATCAACTCTGACTGGGGTTATTATAACCTGATAACCAACGGTGGTAATACAACTCACCAATGGCGAACCTTAACTCACGATGAGTGGGTATATGTATTTTACACACGTTCTGGTATCAGCTATGCAAAGGCACAGATAACAGGCATTAGTAACGGAATGGGGACGGTGAACGGTGTCATTCTGTTCCCTGACAATTGGAGCACCGACACATACAATCCGAGCAATTATAATCAGGATGACGCTAATTACAGTAGCAACACTATACCTGTTACTCAGTGGTATATCATAGAGGCTGCTGGAGCGGTCTTCCTCCCAGCCGCTGGTAGCCGAGATGGAACTTCCGTTAGCAATGTTGACATTATTGGCGGGTATTGGACGGCATCATGTTATTTAAGTCACCATGCGTATGGAGTAGCTTTTAGTGATTCTGGATTAAACACCAATAGCACAAGCCGCAGATACTATGGAAAATCTGTTCGTCTTGTTTGCTCCGACCAATAATTTTCTCTTGTCACAAAGTAATGGAAAAACAAACATTAACCGCTTCATAACTGAGTTGTAGAGATGTCGTACAAGATGCAGGGGTGAGAGAAATTGTGAAAGTTGATGAGATAATCGGTAGTCGGTTTCATCCACCTGTAGAAAAAAGACATTAGATTATCCATCATTTTTAGTGCTTGGAATGGCATGGAATTCACGGCTGCCACGGTGTGACAGTCTTACATTGGCAGGGTTGTAGGGCTGTCGTATCACGGCAGCCGCGCAAGATGGGTGGTGGAATTGCGGCAATAATCCTATATGGTTTTGCCTTTAATACTGTCAAATTTTCCCCATCGCATACAGCGGCACGATGCGCACATGGCGCGTTTCACCGTCGTCGAGCGAGTCAGAATAGTCGAATTCGCCAAAGTTTTCTAATGAGCAACGGACAGCCTCGTGCAAATGTTTCTCTCGCATGAAGGCCCACAGGCTTTTCATTCCGCCTTGGGTGCTGGCCTTCACTTCGATGGGCAGAACCGCCATGTCCTTGATTTGCAGGTAATCCACTTCGGCGGTACTTTTTCCTGTCTTTTCCCAATAAAACAGTTTTTGCCTTTGGATGGGGTCTTTGTACCGTATCATCTCAAGTCCAGCCACCATCTCAACAATCGCACCTTTATTGACAAGGTCGTGGGGGGTGCCCACCATGATGAGTTCAATAAGTTGGCGTGATTCTGCGTTGTCGAGTTGCAGGACGGAGAGCAACAAGCCCGGGTCGAGGAACAAATATTTGGTCCGATTGAAGTTGGCTTCGGCATCCAAAGGGATTCCATTGGCGGCAGTGGATACTACGGGGGTTATAATGCCGGCTTGGGTCAATTGCCGTAGTGCCTCCCTGATTTGCGTACTTCTGATGTCGCGTGCAATTTCCGTGAATACGGTTTGCTTCCCGATTTGATGGCAGATGCCGCGCATGGTGATACGAAGCAGGTCGGGATTCGCGTTTTTCTTGTATTTGTTGAAGTCGTCCTCGTATGTGAGAATGATGTCATTGTGTACTTTTTGGCAGCGTAGAAAATCCTTGGTATCAACCCATGTCGCCACGGCTTCGGGCATACCGCCCACCATGAGATAAATGCGGAACATCTCAACAAGTTTGTTGTGGAAAGGCAGATCAAGCGGATGTTGACTGTCGGCCATGTTGCGCATAGTGACAAGGCCGTGGTTGCCTGTGGCATCAAGAAATTCGTCGAAAGTCATGGGGTACATGAACAGAGAATGAATCCTGCCGACGCCGAAAGTGGGCAAGTTTTCGAGGGCAAATTCAAGCAACGAACCAGCAGCGATGACGTGCAACTCAGGATAGTCTTCCTTGAAAAATCGCAAGGCCATGATGGCTTCGGGACATTCTTGGATTTCGTCCAAAAACAATAAAGTTTTGCCCGATTCAACGGGAACATTGATGTAATTGGCAATCTTGCTGGCAATCAATTTCACATCGAGGTCACCCATGAAGAAAGTCTTGGCTTCCTTTTGACGCTCAAAATTGATTTCGGCAAAGTATTTGAACTGTTTCCCCAGATGTTTGGCAGCCGATGATTTTCCCACCTGACGCGCTCCACGCAAAAGCAAAGGCTTATGTGAGGAATCGTCCTTCCATTCGATGAGATATTTGTCGATAATTCTGGTGATATATTCTTTCATAGAATAAAATGTTGATTTTGTGCTGCAAAAATACAAAATTTTGTCGAAATCCGAGAAATATTTTTGCTTATTTTCGTCGAAATCCGAGAAATAATTCTTTAAATTTCGTCGAAATCCGAGAAATAATTTGATAGCAAGGCTTTTCTTGAAGAAGAATTTATTCTGAAAAATATCTGTTTTTGCGAAACCAAACCAAATAATTCCTATTTTAGCCGATTCTTTTTGAAAAGGGCGGTCCCTGAACTTGTCGAAGGGCCGCGTTGAAAGAATAGTGAAATCAACAAATAGACAAATATGAGCACGAATTTTGACCCACGCGCCAACTACGAGCAGACCAAGCAACAGGCCGGCTATGTTGAGCGCAAGAAAGCCACACAGGAAGACTATGACCGCATAGGCTTCATGTCGGGACTCGAAGTGCACCAGCAAATCAAGACGAAAGAGAAGCTGTTTTGCCGCTGTCCCGCCGGAAAATTCAACAAGTTTGAAGACTACGACGCCGAGCTGATTCGTCACATGCGCCCCACCCTTTCGGAACTGGGCGAATACGACGGCACGGCTTTGATGGAGTTCAAGACGAAGAAGGAAATTGTCTACCGCATCAAGAGCGGCACGGCCTGCACCTACGACATCGACGACACCCCGCCGTTCCCCATCAACCGCGAGGCATTGCACAACGCCATCGTGATTGCTTTGCGTTCCAACCTGAACATCGTGGGCGAGGTGCATATCACTCGTAAGCAATACCTCGATGGCTCCATCCCGACGGGCTTCCAACGTACCGCTATCGTCGGCGTGGAAGGCCTGCTCAAACTGCCGAAAAAGGACATCCGACTAATTCAATTGAGCATTGAAGAGGATGCCTGCCGTGAAATCAGCGACATCGGCCACCGCCGCATCTATCAAACCGACCGCCTCGGCGTGCCGCTGATTGAAACCGTGACCTACCCCGACTGCAAGAACCCCGACGAGCTGCGCGAGACCTGCGAATACATCCGTTTTCTTGGACGTTCCACGGGCCTTGTCCGCACGGGCATGGGCGCTGGCCGTCAAGACGTCAACGTGAGCTGCACGGGCGGCACCCGCATTGAGTTGAAGGGTGTGCAACACGCCAAATGGATTCCTGAACTGTCGCACAACGAGTGCTTCCGTCAGTGGTCATTGGTTCAGTTACAAGAAAGGCTGAACCGTGAAATCGGCAAGGAAGATTGGAAGGTGGAAGTGGCCGACGTGTCGTTCCCGACCGAATACCTGCCTATCCTCGACAACAAGGCCAAGGGCGGTGCCATGAAGCTCATCAAGCTGCCGAAGTTCCGTGGTGTGCTCTCGCACTTCACCCAACCTGGCAAGATGTTTGCCGACGAAATCGCCGACCGCCTGAAGGTCATCGCCTGCCTTGAGCGTCCCAACATGCTCCACGACGAGATGTTTGAACCTGTTTTGACTCGTGCACAGTGGCACAAACTTGGCAAGCGCCTCCATGCCACTGATGAAGACGCCCTTATCCTCGTGTGGGGACCGAAGGAAGACATGCCCACCGCCATCGAGACGGTGGAAGAGCGCTGCCTCATGGCTTTTGATGGTGTGCCGAAAGAGACCCGTAAAGCCATCTGCAACGGCATCACCATCTTTGAGCGCGTGCTCCCCGGTGCCGACCGTATGTATCCTGACACCGACTCGGCTCCCATCCCGCTCGATCCGGCTTTCATCAAGGCCATGCGCGCCGAGCTGCCCAACGAAATCATCGACCGCTACTACAAACTCAAGGAGTGGAACGTGCCGGAGGATTGCTTCAGATACATCTTCGCAAAGAACTGGTTCCCCGCCATGGCCGAAGTCGTCGAGAAACTCGGTGTGGACGGCCGTACCATCGGTCGCTTTGTTGGCATGAGATTGAAGCACCTGCTGGGCAAGAATCCCGCCTCAAAGTTCAACGATGAGACCCTGTTCAAGCTCTTCGCCTTCCTGAAAGAACAAGGTTTGGACTACCGTCTGGCTTGGAACATGGCTCCCGCTTTGGTCGAAGATTCATCGATGCCGATGGAACAAGTGCTCAACAAGATTGGTTTCAAGCGTTTCGCTAAAGACGACCTGCTCACCAAACTCGACAACCTCTGCGCTGGCTTCGCCCCGAAGAAGAAGTCCTGCACCGACCTCGACCGCCAGAACTGGATCATGGGTCAGATGAAGGAAGCGATGGGCAACATCGAAATGAAAGAATTGGCTAACAACATCAAATAACGAAGAACATGGCTGAAGATTTTTTCCAAGGATATTGGGGCGCCGCTCTTGAGGTGCTCAAAAAATACAACTGCCGCGTGTGGAGTCAGGCCGAGTGCCAGACCACGGGCGGACTCTTCAAAGGCACGATTCTGCCTCGCGCCGCCTTCCAGGACGACCAGCACATCGTGATGAAGGTCAACACGGGCTACAACATCGGTGTCGACATCAGCACCATTACCAGCATGGTCGAGACTGACTACAAGAAAGCCAACTACCACATCCCGGAGAAGGAATTCCCTTACACCGAGGGACTTCCGCACGTGAAGCTGCTCGGCACGGGTGGTACCATCGCTTCTCGTTTGGACTACCGCACAGGTGCTGTGATTCCTGCTTTCTCGCCTGGTGAACTGTATGGCGCCGTGCCAGAGCTGGCCGACATCTGCAACCTTGACACCGAGAAGGTGTTTGCCGTGTTCTCTGAGAACATGTCTCCGAAAGAGTACATCGCCCTGGCCAAGAAGATTGGCGAGGAAATCCAGAACGGCATCGACGGCATCGTCATCGGTCATGGTACCGACACTTTGGCCCACACCGCCGCCGCTTTGACCTTCATGTGCCAGAACCTGCCTGTGCCGATTGTCTTGGTCGGTTCGCAGCGTTCTTCCGACCGTCCGTCATCCGACGCCGCTTTGAATCTCATGCACGCCATGACCGCTGCTGGTCACGGCGACGTGGCCGAGGTGATGGTCTGCATGTTCGGTCCCACCTCCGACGAGTACGGCTTCCTGCACCGCGGCACGCGTGTCCGTAAGATGCACTCATCCTATCGTTCCACCTTCCGTACTATCGGCGACACACCCGTTGCCACTGTGGACAGAAAGAATGGTGTGGTGCCGATTAAGGAAGTCTATAATCACCGCCGCAACGACCGCGACGTGAAGATCATCCCGACCTTCGACGACCGCGTGGCCATCCTGTACTACTATCCTGGCATGAAGCCTGATGTACTTGACGCATTGGTCGATAATGGCTATCAGGGCATCATTTGGGACGGCACGGGCTTGGGTCACGTCAACCGTGGCATGTTCGACGCCATCCAGCGCGCCACCGACAAGGGCGTGCACCAGTATATGACCGTGCAGACCATCTGGGGTTATGCCCACATGTTCGTCTACGACACCGGCCGCGACCTGATGAACCGTGGCATCATCCCCGCGCAGAACATGCTCGCCGAGACTGCCTACATCAAGTTGGGTTGGGCCTTGGGCCAGACGCACGACAGGGAAGAGGTGAAGAACATCATGTTGACCCCTGTCAACAGCGAGATTACCCCGAGAGAACCTTACGACGGGTATCTTGTTTATCAGGGTGGTGTGCCCGAAGTGGAGTCATTTGTGCGTCGAGTGCATAAATAGTGTAGAGACACATCGAATGTGCCCGCAGAATGCGAAAAATTGTGGAGCCGTGACGAAAGTTGCGGCTCTTTTCACGTTCTTATATTTCGCCCATTTTATATAAAAACACTAATTTTAGGCGAAATATAGATTTATAATTCGCCTATTTCAATAAAAATTGTATCTTTGCGGCGGATTATAATTCAAAATCATGGCACAAATCATAGGAAGAAAACAGGAAATCGAGGAACTTAACCGATTGTATCACAGCGACAGGGCGCAGTTTGTGGCCGTATATGGTCGCCGTCGTGTGGGGAAGACCTATTTGATTAACCAAGTTTTCAAGGATAAGATTACTTTCCATCACACTGGGCTTTCGCCGTTTGACAATGGCAAGAAGATAACAATGCGGGAACAGCTGCAAGCGTTTCATTATTCGTTGATTCGCAGCGGTTTGGATGAAACCACACCTTGTCCTCAATCGTGGTTTGAAGCCTTTTTCCTGCTTGAGAAACTGTTGATTAAACTTGACACAGGCAAACGTCAGGTGGTTTTCATCGACGAATTGTCGTGGATGGACACGCCTCGGAGTCGTTTTTTGTCGGCATTGGAAAGTTTTTGGAATGGATGGGCTTCGGCTTGTGATAATATGTTTTTGGTTGTTTGCGGCTCGTCAACTTCTTGGATGGTAAGTAATTTGGTCAACAATTATGGGGGGTTGTATGACCGCTTGACATACGAAATCAAACTATCACCGTTCACTTTGAAAGAGTGTGACGATTACCTTAAATCGAATGGTATCATATTAAGCCAGTACGATGTCACCCAAGCCTATATGGTATTTGGGGGAATACCGTATTATTTTGGTTTCTTCTCGCCAGGGTTAAGTCTTGCGCAAAATGTTGACAAACTGCTATTTGCAAAAGATGCGCCGCTATCCAAGGAATATGACAGGCTGTTTCATTCGCTTTTTGTGCATTGGGAAGAACATCAAAAAGTGGTCAGTTTGCTTGCCACAAGGCATTATGGCTTCACGCGAGATGACATATCAAAACAATGTGGTATCTCGAAAGGAGGTGGTTTGTCGACTATACTTAAAGCGTTGATTGATAGTGATTTTGTTTTGAAATACACTCCAATCGTTGAAGAACGGAATGTGGAATACTATAAACTATGCGATCCGTTTTGTCTATTTTATTTGAAATTTATGGCAGACAACAAAACCACGGATTCGCAATTTTGGCAAAACAGCCAAAACCTGCCTCCGATTGTGACATGGCGAGGGTTCGCATTTGAAGATGTTTGTTTCAACCACATTGACCAAATTAAGATGGCATTAGGTGTATCGGGCGTGGTGTCAAAGGAATCGGCATTATTGATCAAAGGGTCAAAGGAACAACAAGGTGGTCAAATGGATTTACTTATTGATCGAGCAGACAATGTGCTGAATTTGTGTGAAATGAAATTCTACAAGAAAGAGTTTACTGTAACCCAATCCGACAGGTTTGCCTTTGAAGACCGCATTGAATTGTTGAACCGTTTGACCCATTCAAAAAAGAACATTCACTTCACTTTGGTGACCACCTTTGGGCTTGCATATAATGAGCATTTTGGTGTCGTGCAGAAAGTTGTGACACTTCAGGATTTATTCAGATAATTTCCCTACTTTTGCACTCGCAAACGAAAGACATGCTTTTCAACTCCATCCAGTTCGCGGTATTTCTGCCGATAGTCTTTTTGTTCTATTGGTTTGTCTTCGACCGATTTGTCAGCAGGTCGAAGCACCAATTGCGGTTGCAGAACGCCTTCATCGTTGTGGCGAGTTACGTTTTCTACGGCTGGTGGGACTGGCGTTTTCTGTTGCTCATTGCATTCACTTCGTTCTGCTCATGGGGCAGCGGGTTGCTCATCGGGAAGGCGGAGTCAAAGAAAAAGGCGAAGACATGGATGTGGCTGAACATTGTCCTTAATTTGGGCATTCTGGCACTTTTCAAGTACTACGACTTTTTTGTCACCGAGTTCGCGCAACTGTTCCACGTCTCCGCAGAGGGCTTATTGTTGAAGGTGATACTCCCCGTAGGCATTTCGTTCTACACCTTCCAGGCCTTGAGTTATTCCATTGATGTTTACCGAGGCAAGATTGAGCCGACCAAGGATATTGTCGCCTTCTTCGCCTTCATCTCTTTCTTTCCGCAGTTGGTGGCTGGCCCCATTGAGCGGGCGACCAACCTCTTGCCGCAGTTTTTGAAAAAGCGTGAGTTCAGCTACGACACCGCCGTTGATGGTATGCGCCAAATCCTTTGGGGCTTGTTCAAGAAGATAGTGGTGGCGGACAATTGCGCGGTGTATGTGGACCAAGTGTTCTCGACCTATACGGAGCAAAGCGGAAGCACCTTGCTCCTTGCTGCCATCTTTTTCACCTTCCAAATATACGGCGACTTCTCGGGTTACTCAGACATCGCAATAGGCACGGCCAAATTGTTTGGCATCAAGTTGATGCGGAATTTCAACGTGCCGTATTTCAGCCGCGACATTGCGGAGTTCTGGCGCAGGTGGCATATTTCTTTGACGACTTGGTTCCGCGATTATGTTTATATTCCGCTGGGTGGCAGCCGAGTTTCTAAGGCAAAGGTGGTAAGGAACACTTTTATCATTTTCTTGTTGAGCGGCTTTTGGCATGGTGCCAATTGGACATTTATTGCTTGGGGAGCGTATCATGCTGTCCTTTTCTTGCCTTTGATACTTACTGGCAAGAACCGGAAGTACACGAATCAGATTGCCGAAGGACGGTTGCTTCCGACATGGATGGAGGCAGGGCAGATGCTACTGACATTCTTTTTAGTGGTGTTTGGGTGGATTATCTTCAGGGCGGAGAGTATTGGGATGGCGTGGGAATATTTTTGGGGGATATTCAACAAAAGTTATTTTTCATTGCCGTGGCTCATTAACAGGTCATATTATATTCCAGTTTTCATTTCTATTGTCTTCATGTTGTGTATGGAATGGATACAGCGAGGAAAAGAACATGGATTAAACAAAACCATTATAAATAGTTTCTGGATGAGGTTAATTTTATACTATACTCTAATAGCCTTAGTATTAAATGGTTTTGGCGAAGAAAAAACATTTATATATTTCCAGTTTTAATCATGAAAAAATTTCTTACTCGTGTATTAGTTTTGATAGTCCTTCCTTTATTCATACTATCAGTGTTGTATGAGTATGTTGCAAGAAAGATTCCTAATGTGTATTCTTATAAAAATGAATGGATGTCAAAAAATATTCAGTCGGTGAAAATCTTAAATTTGGGGAGTTCTCATGGATATTTTGGAATAGATCCCTATTCGTTCTCAGTGGATGCTTTTAATGCAGCACATGAATCACAAGATTTAAAATATGACCATTTCATTTTTTCAAAGTTTTTGAACCAGATGGACTCGTTGAAGGTGTTGATTTTGCCTGTTTCATATTTTACGTTTGTAGGAAATGGTCTTGAAAATAGCAATGAGTATTGGAGAGTAAAGTATTATTGCATTTATTACAAATGCAAGTACCATAGGTTTCAATTGTATTATAACTCTGAATTTTATAATGATTTGTATCATAGAGATTTGCATTTTAAAGACTTGGTATCCTCTGTATTTGGTAAAGTTAGTTATGTGGATTGTGATGAATTAGGTAATAAGAGGATTAGAAGTGGATTTGATGATAGAAGTGATGATTGGTGGGAAGAAAATGGTTATATGAGAGCAATTTATCATACTATGACAATTGATAGTTTGACTATTATGAAAAACATGGAATATGTTGAGCAAATGATTGAAAAATGTGCTCAAAAAGGCATTGTTGTATATATTGTTACTACTCCAACTTATAAAACTTATAGAAAGAATACGAATTCGACACAATTACAAATTATGTTGAATTGCTGCAATTATTTTTACACGAAATACGATAATGTCATTTATCATAATTTAATAGCTGATACCCTGTTCACTACCAAAGATTTTGCTGATTCTGACCATTTAAATGAAATCGGTGCAATAAAACTAACTAAGAAATTGCAGAAAACCATAGATTCGCTTGGCATTCTTCAACCCTAATGGAATCTCCTTTTTTCAAGCAGATTTCCTCAGTGTTAATTTTCGCCCATTTATGTAAAAACACTCAAAAAGGGCGAGTTATAATTGCAAAGTCGTGGTTTTGCGCTCTTGTTTAGATTATTTCCCTACCTTTGCACCCGCAAAACCAAGCGCAATATGCTTTTCAACTCCATCCAGTTCGCGGTATTTCTGCCGATAGTCTTTTTGTTCTATTGGTTTGTCTTCGACCGATTTGTCAGCAGGTCGAAGCACCAATTGCGGTTGCAGAACGCCTTCATCGTTGTGGCGAGTTACGTTTTCTACGGCTGGTGGGACTGGCGTTTTCTGTTGCTCATTGCATTCACTTCGTTCTGCTCATGGGGCAGCGGGTTGCTCATCGGGAAGGCGGAGTCAAAGAAAAAGGCGAAGACATGGATGTGGCTGAACATTGTCCTTAATTTGGGCATTCTGGCACTTTTCAAGTACTACGACTTTTTTGTCACCGAGTTCGCGCAACTGTTCCACGTCTCCGCAGAGGGCTTATTGTTGAAGGTGATCCTCCCCGTTGGCATTTCCTTCTACACCTTCCAAGCCCTCTCTTATTCGATCGATGTCTACAGAGGCAAGATTGAGCCCACCAAGGACATCGTCGCCTTTTTCGCTTTCATCTCGTTCTTCCCGCAATTGGTTGCCGGCCCTATTGAACGAGCGACTAATCTTTTGCCACAATTTCTGAAGAAGCGTGAATTCAATTACGACATTGCCGTTGACGGAATGCGTCAGATACTATGGGGGTTGTTCAAAAAGATAGTGGTGGCAGACAATTGTGCCGTGTATGTGGACAAAGTGTTTTCGACCTATACGGAACAAAACGGTAGCACATTGCTTCTTGCTGCCATCTTCTTCACTTTCCAAATCTATGGCGACTTCTCGGGCTATTCGGACATTGCCATCGGAACGGCTAAGTTGTTCGGCATCAAGCTGATGCGCAACTTCAATGTGCCGTATTTCAGCCGCGACATAGCGGAGTTTTGGCGCAGGTGGCATATCTCTTTGACGACATGGTTTAGGGATTACGTATACATCTCCATGGGCGGCAGTCGAGTGTCCAAAGCAAAGGTGGTAAGGAACACTTTTGTCATATTCTTGTTGAGCGGTTTTTGGCATGGCGCGAATTGGACCTTCATTGCCTGGGGCGCGTATCATGCAATCTTGTTTTTGCCGCTCATTCTCACAGGAAAGAACCGCAAGTACACGAACCAAATCGCCGAAGGGAGAATCTTGCCGACGATAAAAGAGGTAGGTCAGATGATTTTGACTTTCTTCCTGGCGGTGATAGGGTGGATTATTTTTCGTGCCGAGAGCATTGGGCAGGCTTGGGAGTATATGCTAGGAATATGCTCTAGTAGTTTGTTTACTATGCCTGAGTCTAATGAAATGCTTACTATACGAATTTCCATATTTGCAATAATGATGATTGTGGTCGAATGGCTGCAACGAGGAAGAGAACATGGACTTGATATTGCAAGATTCAAGTCTATAACAAGATATGTTTTTATTGTTCTATTGATAGAGTTTGTCTTGTTTTTTATGGTGACAACACCTTCACAATTTATTTATTTTCAATTCTGATGAAAGAGTTTTTGAAAACGATATTGTTGATATTGACTATCTTGTTGATAATTAATATTGCTTTGGATTGCGTTTTTTCAAGTTTGTTTCGTCATTCTCAGTCTGAACCATACAAAGAATGGAATTGTATTATAAACGATTCTATTGATGCAGATTTGCTTGTTATGGGTAATTCGAGGGCTTGGGCTCAATATGATCCACATATTTTAGATTCGATTTTGTGCGTTAATTCATACAATATAGCGTTGAATGGGAACGATGTTAGGCGACAAATAGTCAAATATAAAGTATATCGTCATTACCAAAGAAAAAAGCCTACTTTTTTGATATTTAATATTGATTATTGGGGCAATTTTACGGAAGCCAGTTATCAATTTAAACAATTTTTTCCCTATATAACAAACAGTTATATGCGTCGATTCATGTTGCAAGATCATTTAGTCTACAAATTGTTCCTATATATACCAATGGCTAGATACTATTATCATGGTTTATATTCGATGTTGGATGAGTTGAAGAACAAAGATGATACTTATAAAGGATACAAAGCTCATGCATTAAAATGGGATGGAACGGAATTTGCTAAGTTAGATGGATTAGAGTTTAGTCCAAATCAAGATTTAGTAGATGTTTTTGATAACTTTATGAAAGAATTGAAAGAAGAAGATATAAAGGTGATACTTGTCAGTTCTCCAATTTATAAAGGAGTAACCGAAATAACAGTCAATTTATCAGAATTCTATGATTTCAGGCAACAGTTTTCCGAAAAATACAATGTACCAATATTAGACTATATTAATGATTCTATTTGTAACGACACTGCATATTTTTATAATGCGACACATTTGAACAAAACTGGGGCAGAATTGTTTACAACAAAACTATGCCATGACCTTGATTCGTTAGGGTTATTGAAATAAAGATTTGCTGTATCTCATGAAACACTAAAAATAGACGTATTAATTCCTTTGTAAACCTCGAATAATTGTTATACCTTTGCACCGTGAATTCACAATACGTATTTTTTAACAATTTATTATTCGAATAATTATGCAACCCTCTCACATTGAACACATTGGAATCGCCGTCACAAGCTTGGACGAGTCCATTCCTTTCTTTGAAAAATTGCTTGGCACCAAGTGCTACGCCATCGAAGAAGTCACCGACCAGAAGGTGAAGACCGCTTTCTTGCGTTGCGGCCAGACCAAAATCGAGCTTTTGGAGCCCACCAGCCCCGAAAGCACCATCGCCGCTTTCATTGAGAAGAACAACGGCAAGGGTGGTATGCACCACATCGCTTTCGCCGTCGAAAACCTTGAAGGCCATCTCGAAGAGGCCAAGGAAGCTGGCATCCGCCTCATTGACCAGGCTCCCCGCAAGGGTGCCGAAGGATTGAGCATCGCCTTCCTGCACCCGAAATCGACCTTCGGCGTGCTGACCGAACTTTGCGAGAACAAGAATAAGTAAGATACAAGAAGCCAATTGGCTTTCAGCAATCAGCAGTCAGCTTTCAGCTTTAAGTGCCGCATTGCTGACGGCTGATAGCTGACAGCTGATTGCAATACAATGAAATAATCATAACACACTATAAATCATGTTAATCGAACAGAAAATACAAGAACTGTTGGAGAAGCGCAACGAGGCCCGTCTCGGTGGCGGCCAGAAGCGCATCGACTCCCAACATGCGAAGGGCAAAATGACTGCCCGCGAACGCATCGCCCTCCTGCTCGACGAAGGCAGTTTCGAAGAGACTGACATGTTCGTGACCCATCGTACCGTCGATTTCGGTCTCGACAAGCAACAATTCCTCGGCGACGGCGTCGTCACAGGTCACGGCACCATCGACGGCCGCGTCGTTTACGTTTACGCTCAAGACTTCACCGTGTTTGGCGGTGCCTTGAGTGAGACCATGTCGCTGAAAATCTGCAAGGTGATGGACCAAGCCATGAAGGTTGGCGCGCCCGTCATCGGCATCTGCGACTCGGGCGGTGCCCGTATTCAAGAGGGCTCACGCTCTCTTGCCGGATACGCTGAAATCTTCCAGCGCAACATCAACGCTTCGGGTGTCATCCCGCAGATTTCGGCCATCTTCGGTCCCTGCGCCGGCGGCGCCGTGTATTCACCCGCCCTCACCGACTTCATCATCATGACCAATGTGGGCAGCTATATGTTCCTCACGGGTCCGAAAGTCGTGAAAACCGTCATCGGCGAGGATGTCAGCACCGACGACCTCGGTGGTGCCCGCATCCACAGCCAGAAGTCGGGCGTGGCCCACTTCGCTGCCGAAACTGAAGAGGAAGGTCTCTCCATCATCCGCAGACTCATCTCTTTCATCCCGCAGAACAACATGGAGAATGCTCCTTTGGTGGAGTGCAACGACCCCATCGACCGCATGGAAGATGCACTGAACCAGATCATTCCCGACAACCCGAACAAGCCTTACAACGTCGGTGACATCATCAATGCCATCGTTGATAATGGCGACTTCTTAGAAATCCATAAGAACTACGCCAAGAACATCATCGTCGGTTTCGCCCGCTTCGATGGTATGTCGGTGGGTATCGTGGCCAACAACCCGGCCTTCTTCGCTGGCGTGTTGGACTGCGACGCTTCGCGTAAGGGTGCCCGTTTCGTGCGTTTCTGCGACGCCTTCAACATCCCAATCGTGACCTTGGTCGACGTCCCTGGCTTCCTGCCTGGTACGGGTCAAGAGTACAACGGCATCATCGTCCACGGCGCCAAGTTGCTCTATGCCTACGGCGAATCCACTGTGCCGAAGGTCACCGTCACCCTGCGTAAGTCCTACGGTGGTTCTCACCTCGTGATGGGCTGCAAGCAGCTGCGCAACGACGTGAACTACGCTTGGCCGACCGCTGAAATCGCCGTCATGGGTGCCAGCGGTGCCGTTGAAGTGCTTGATGGCAAGAAGATTTCTGAGATTGAGAATCCTGAGGAGCGCGCCGAGTTCGTTGCCAAAAAGGTGGATGAATACACCAAGAAGTTTGCCAATCCTTACGAAGCTGCCAAGTTCGGCTACATCGACGATGTCATCGAGCCGCGCAACACTCGTTTCCGTGTCATCCGTGCCCTGCGCACCCTTGAGACGAAGCGTTTGGCCAATCCCGAGAAGAAACATTCGAACATCCCGCTGTAACCCTAAATCCATAAAGTGATGAACCTGTTACAAATATCATTACTGTTGGCTCACGAAGATTGGGTCTACACCAAAGGCTGGATTGTCACCATCGCGGGATTTCTGATTGTCGTCATCGCCCTCTTCATCCTTTCAACCATTTTCCGTGGCGTGGCTGCCTACTTCAAGAAGCAGGATGCCAAGAAAAACGAGGTGAAGGAGATTAAGCCCGTGACGACGGTAAAGCCTGCCGTTAAGTTGGCTGAAGGCGAGATTGCCCCCGAGGTGCTGACCGCCATCGGCATGGCCCTCTATCTCTCCACCAACCTCCACGACGAGGAGAGCAATGTGATTACCATCGAGAGAAGGGTAACTTCTTGGAACGATAAGAATTACGGAGTTAGACACTGGAAACGTTAAATTGTAGAAAAATGAAAAAATTCAAATTCACCATTAGTGGGAAACCATACGAAGTAGAAGTCCAGAACATTGAGGGCAACATCGCCACGGTCAATGTGAATGGCACTGAATATCAAGTGGAAATGGAAGAGCAAGCCGCTCCGGTCGTGGCTCCTGTGGCCCGTCCCGCTGCCAAGCCTGCCGCTTCGAGTTCGGCTCCGGCTGCCTCGAAACCTGCCGCCGCTGCCAGTGGCGCTGGCTACAAAATGGCTGCTCCGCTTCCTGGAACCATCATGCAAATCTTCGTCAAGCAAGGCGACACCGTGAAGAAGGGTGACAAGCTGCTCATGTACGAAGCCATGAAGATGGAAAACAACCTGCTGGCCGAGGCTGACGGTACCATCACCGCCATCAACTGCCGCCAGGGCGACAATGTGCTTCAAGGTGATACTTTAATCGTAATCGGATAAGGTCATGTTAGGCAAGAAAAGTATTTACAGAAAGCCTGCGGTCATCATCGGCTCGTTGGTGCTCCTGATGCTGCTGAACATGGTGGTTGTCAACAACCCGATGTTCGCCACCAGAGTCGCCGACCTTGGGAAGACCGAACAGGTCAGCGAGATGACCCCCGAGGAAAGCAACGCCCAGCTGGCTGAAATGGCTGACGCGATTGTCGCAGAACAGCAAAAGTCAGCCGAATTGGATCAGCAAATTCAGAACCTCGACAAGCGTGTGACGACTTTGGAAAACAAGAATGTCAAAGCCCATGTCGCCAAAGAGGAAGTCAAGGAAATGTCCACCAAAGACCGTTTGACCGAAGGTTTGCGCAACTTCTGGATACTCACGGGTTTCAGAAACTGCAAGATTGGCAACATCATCATGATTTTGGTGGGTATCCTTTTCATTTTCCTGGCTATCCGCTTCGAGTTCGAGCCTATGCTGCTCATCCCGATTGGGACAGGTATCATTGTGGGAAACATTCCCTTCTTCCAAGGCTTCGGTGTTACCTTTGCTGATGCCATGGCTAATCTACAAGCACTAGACCCCGCAACGCTCAATTTTGATTTGGACACCGCGAAAGCCCTGTTGGTGGCTGTCTTTGGCGACAATCCAGGCGATAAACACATGGTGCTCAGCGAAGCCATCAAGCAAGTCGAACATCTCAATATGGCTGACTACGGCTTGAATAACAACGACATCGAAGGTGTGAAGGGTTTGATGACGAGTGTGTTCCAAAGCGGTGAACTGAACCTCCAGACGGGTCTTTACCAGAAGGGCAGTGTGCTGAACTACCTGTACTTCGGCGTGACCTCAGGTGTGTATCCGCCTTTAATCTTCTTGGGCATTGGTGCCATGACCGACTTCTCGTCGCTCATCGCCAACCCGAAGCTGATGATTCTTGGTGCTGCCGCTCAATTGGGTGTGTTCATCACCTTCATCGGTGCTTTGTACCTCGGCTTCAACCTGCGTGAGGCTGGCGCTATCGGTATCATCGGTGGTGCTGACGGTCCTACCGCCATCTTCCTGTCTTCGCGTCTCGCTAATGGCATGAACGGCACACGTAACCTCATCGGTCCCATCGCCATTGCAGCTTATTCCTACATGGCTTTGGTGCCTGTGATTCAGCCGCCTATCATCCGTCTGCTGACCACCAAGGAAGAACGCCTCATCAAGATGGGTGCTCCTCGTATGGTTAACAAGACCGAAAAGATCATGTTCCCCATCGTCGGCCTCATTCTGACCACCTTCATCAGCCCCACGGCTCTGCCGCTGCTGGGTATGCTGTTCTTCGGCAATATCATCAAGGAGTCGGGCGTTGTGAAGCGTTTGCAGAACACTGCCTCTAATCCTTTGATTGACATCGTCACCATCATCTTGGGTCTCACCGTGGGTGCCTCCACTCAGGCCTCCGTGTTCCTGACTTCGAGCTCCATCAAGATCTTCATCCTTGGTGCCGCTTCGTTCTGCGTGGCCACCGCTGGCGGTCTGCTGGGTGCCAAGTTGATGAACCTCTTCCTGAAGGAGAAGATCAACCCGATGATTGGTGCCGCTGGTGTTTCGGCTGTGCCGGACAGCGCCCGCGTCGTCGAAGTGGAAGGTCAGAAGTACGACCCGTCGAACCACCTGCTTATGCATGCCATGGCCCCGAATGTTTCTGGCGTTATTGGCTCCGCTGTTGCAGCTGGTGTGATGATGTCGTTCTTGATGATGTAATTTACACACCTTATATTATATGGGACTGCTTCAAAAAAAAGAGGCAGTCCCTTTTAATGACAATCCAAAAAACAGTTCAAAATGAAAAAAGTAATGTTTTTGTTTTCCATCCTGCTTATGGGTGGCGTGATGCTCGCAGGATGTAAAAAAATCACTCCGAAACCAGAACCGACTTCTAATATTTATACAATAGTATATAGAGTTGCAGACACGTCTAACAATTTGACCATGTCACCATGCTTTAAGCTTGACGAGACCTACACAGATGCCAATGGCCAGTCTGTAACCGAGACCAATTGCACGTTGCCTTGGGAAAAGACTGTTGAGATCACACGCCCTTTCCATGCCAAGATGGAAGGAACTTTTACCTACAATGAAACAGAACTTCCCGATCCAGTGGTGTATGGAAAGTATTTAGGAATTGGAATCTATAATAATGACTCATTACGTATTTCCATGAAAGGAGGATTGAGTCAAAATTCAAGGGAGCGTTTTCTTAATCTCGTTGCAGTACAACCCGAACGACTGAATTTCATATTAGAGAAAGACTTTTGATTTCTCGTTGAGCGTCACTAAGTTGAAGTCTCCTCCAGAGGGCATCGCCTATCTCGGCATAGTCGCGGGCGATGGCCCGCATGTTGGAGAGTTTGCTGCCTAAAGCCATTATCTTGGCATCGTGGGTCGTTGGGACTAATACCACTATGCCTTTCCCGGACACTTATTTTACTTTCCAATGAAACAACTAAATTAAAATAAATTGTCAGAATAAAAAAAAATGCTATCTTTGCAACTTCAATCAATACTAATCAATTGTTATGAGGAAAAAATCAATTATCCTGATTGCATTGCTGGCTCTTACAGTGGGTAGCGTGAAAGCACAATGGTTCGATTTCTCGCAGAACATGTCTGATGTCACCATTGGCGTGAATGTCGGTGTGGTGGGCTATCATTTTAATGGTCAAATTGACAAGACTTTTTCTGGTTTAGGTGTCGGTGCAAGTGTGTCTTTGGTAGGTGTTTATATGGACTTTATCTACCGGTCTCCCGAGCATAAATGGGATAAGACAGTGACCTTAGCAGAATATCCCGACCAAACAGCTCTTACCATCAACATGGGCTACAAAATTCCCGTCACATCTTGGCTGAACCTCATTCCTTTAGTTGGCTACAGCAACGAAACCTCAGGAAGAACCATCGGCAACTCCATAAACGTGGATACGGAAAACCATTCCATCTACCACGATTACGTTCGCGACGAAATCTATAACCACTTCAACTATGGCGTTGGCCTTTCGGTGAAGCCTATCAACTGGCTTGAGATTGGTGGCATTTGCACTGCCCATGCTGTCTATGGCAATCTCACGGTCAATCTGATGAGAATGAAGAAATAACAATGACCCCATTAAATTATACGTATAATTAACAAATTTAATCAACCTAAAATCTAAACATCATGAAGAAATTCAGACTGTTATTAATCTGCGGTTTTGCCATGCTGTTCATGGCTAGCTGCAACACTTACACTCACAGCATGAAGGGCCCCAATGCCAATGTTGAATTTCATGCTGCTGACTTTGACCTGTCAGGTACTGTGACCGGTGAAGCCACTGTTATCCGCGTGCTCGGTATTGACTGGGCTCATCTCTTTGGCACCAATGAAATCGGTGAAACTTCCGACTTCGGTACTGCTATTCCTTACATCGGAACCGTCGTTCCCACTGGCAGCAACTACGCTCTGTACAACCTGATGAAGAAGAACCCCGGCTACGATGTGGTGATCTATCCTCAAGTGGAAAGCCATCGTCATGCCCCGATTCTCGGCACTGACCTTTATTCAAAGACCACCTATAAGGTGACCGCTCGCTTGGGCAAGCTGAAGAAATAATCTTTCCCTGCTTAATGAGCAAAATGGGGTATAACGGGACTGCTCACCAAGGGCAGTCCTTCTTTTTTTATTAAATGGGCTGCATTCCCGAAAAAACCGTATTTTTGTCCGTTCTAATTCCGATGAAAATGAAGAAAATCTGCTTATTCATTGCTCTTTTGTCAGCAACCTTCGTGTTGCAAGCCAATAATGACACCATTCGTCCGCCGCGCCTCAAAGTCGGTGTGGTGCTGGGTGGCGGTGGCGCCAAAGGCGCGTCACATATCGGCGTGTTGAAATACATCGAAGAGATGGGCATCCCTGTCGACTATGTGGCGGGCACCAGCATGGGCTCCATCATCGGGGGCTTTTATGCCTTGGGATATTCGCCTGACGAACTCACCCAACTCATCGCCGGCATCAACTGGTCGGAATATATCGGCAACAAAATTGACCGCCCCATGATGTCGGAAGAAGTGCGGCAACGCAACAGCACTATGGTACTTAATGTGCCGTTTAGTCTCGAAAGCCTTTATAAAAAAGACTCCAATACAAGTTTCATCAGCCAACTGCCGAGTGCGTATGTCAATAACAGTTCGCTCATCAACCTGTTCAACAACCTGTGTGTGGGCTATCAGGGGGAAATGGATTTCAACGACTTGCCCATTCCCTTTGCCTGCGTGGCCACTGACATGGTTACAGGTGAGGAAGTGGTGCTACGTAACGGCAGCGTGCCTACGGCGATGCGTGCCAGCATGGCTATTCCTGGCTTGTTTTCTCCTGTCACGATAGGAGACAAAGTGCTGGTCGACGGCGGCTTGGTGAACAACTTCCCTGCTGATGTGCTCCGCGAGATGGGAGCCGACATTATCATCGGCGTTGAGGTCACTTCGACGAAAGACATCACCACCAACGACATCAAGTCGCTACCCCAGGTGTTTGGCCGGTTGGTCACCAACAGCACAAGTGCCAAACGTATAGACAACCGCAAGATGTGCGATGTCCATATCATCCCCGACATCAGCGGCTTCGGTATGCTTAGCTTCACGCCCGAAGCCATTGACACTTTGGTGGGCAGAGGTTACAAGCGTGCCAGTGACTTCCACGACCAACTTTTGTCCATCAAAAAGGCGGTAGATGCCTCGGCGGGACATCCTGTCAGCAAAACGTTGCGTGCGCCTCATGCCAAGAATTTGGCTACAGATGCGGTGCTCATCCAATCCATCAAATTCGATAATGCGTCTCCTAAAGATAGTCGCTGGCTCCTTCGCAAAGGTGGCCTGGAGGCGGGAAACCGTTATATGCAAGACGACGTTGAAAATGCCATGAAAGTGTATCGTGGCACGGGCTGTTTCGACGAAATTACCTATCGGATTATGGAAAGCGATTCCACACAATGGAATAACCAACTTTCAGACGCTTACGACCTAAATGTCGACATGAAACCTGCCAAGCCCCATGTTTTTGGTTTGGGTGTGCGCTACGATACCGAGGAAGGTGCTGCATTGTTGCTTAGTGTCGGCTTGAACGAGAAGAAGTTCAACGGCTCAAAACTCAATCTATCTGCGAAGTTGAGCTATAACCCCAAAATCAGCCTCAAATACACCTACTCGCGCTCGTCGCTCGCCAATTTCAATGTGACCGCCGACTACAGGGACGAGCATTTCCGCACAAGAGGCTACCTCGACAAGTATATCAACCTGCACTACCTGCAAATGAAAGCCAGCGCCAGCATTTCGGAGTTCCACCTGCTCAATTTCAGCACCAACGTGGGGGCGTCGTTCATCTATACGACCTACGACAAATCCTCCTTCGAGGCAAGCACCTTCGACGAGTACTATTTCAAGGATAACACGCTATTGGCTCCTTTCTTCAGGATGCAATACGACAATCTGGACGACCCCTATTTCGCCAATCACGGCATCTTGGCCAACCTGAGCAGCAACTATTACTACCTGACTTCCACCAAAGAGAAGTATTTCGACATCAACTACACCTTCCAAGCCTACATCACGCCTGCCAACGGACGGTTCAGCATCATCCCGCAGGTGTATGGCCGCTATATCGGCAGCATCGTCAGCAATGCGTCGTTGGTCCAATACTACAATTTGAGGAATGTTGGCGGAGGCGAAATCGCGGGGCGCCACTTCGAAAACCAAATGCCCTTCATCGGCTTGACCAGCGTCGAGGACGGCT
>JAEEQP010000009.1 GCA_016285355.1 Bacteroidales bacterium | reverse complement strand
CCATGACGATTACTTTGGGTGTCAATGACCTGTTCAACCAGTCGGGTTATTATTATGACACTTATTATCCGACTTTGCGGATTTACAAAAGCGGCACCTACGATTCCCGCGAAGTCTACCTGACTTTACGCTACCGCCTGAAGGCCAAGACCAGCAAGTATCGTGGAAGTCTGGCAGGAGAGGAGGAAAGACAGAGGATGTAACAATAATAGCCGCCCCATCCTGGCTCTATGCATTTGGCGACGCACTGAAGGTTGGGATGGGGTGTCACCATCGCGGTGGTCACCTTGCGCAGCCTGTCGGCGGCTATGGTGAATCCGGTGAAGTCGTTGCGGAACGAATGATAATTCCAAAACTTTTTGTATTTTTGCACCCGTATGAATTATTAAGCAATTGACAGAAGATGAGCAAGTACGAAATTCCATTTCTGACAGCATGCATTCATGCTTTCGGTCGGCGCTTCGCCATGACACGGCAAGCAGCGTTCCGCTACCTTCAAAAGCACAAAGGATTGGCGTTTCTAATTGAGTTCTATGATGTAGAACACTTGCAGTCGATGGACGATACTATTGACGACTTGCTCATCATCTGTCAACAGAACGGGGGAACACTTGTATGATACTCTACCACGGCACCAATCAGGACATTGAGTCGATAGACCTCACGAAGAGCTTGCGACACAAGGATTTCGGCATGGGTTTTTATCTGACACCTGATAAGGCAACTGCCACCCGTATGGCAGAAAAGAAAGCACGGCTTTTCAAAGGCACGGCTACACTGATTACATACGAATTAGACGAAGAAGCTTTGCGGTCAGACCTAAAGATTAAGGTGTTTCCTGAAAAAGCCTGTGTGGAATGGTTATTGTTCGTGGATGCCAACCGTGACAGAAAGAATGTGAATCCCATACACGACTTTGACATCGTCATCGGCCCGATAGCTAACGATGGCGTTGTTTTGCAACTGACAAACTATCGAGAAGGGATATATTCGCCCGAGGAAGTGGCAAAGATGCTTCAAGACAGGTATCTCGACCAGCAATATTACTTTGGCACGGAGAGGGCGTTACGTTTCCTCCATAAAACAAGCGTTGAAACCCTATGAACCAGCCTACACATCATCAAATAGCGACTTATCTCACTGATTATGCTTTGAGCGAGTTGGTGAAGTATGTGATGGAAGACACAGACTGCTCCATCGAACAAGCCATGGAGCGCGTATATAACTCGCCGCTGATGACGGCTTTGCAGGACGAAGAAGGCGAATTGTATGTGCAAAGCCCAGCGTATCTATATGAACTGATGAATCTGAAAGATTAATCCATAGAAAAAAAGAAAGGAAAACACCATGCCTGAAACCGAAAACAACAAAGAAAAAGAGGAAGAGCTCATCAAAGAAGAACCCAACAAGGAAGAAGAGCTCGATAGAGAAGAAAGAATAGATGCCGTGATCAAAAAAATATTGGCTTCTAAAGAAGACGCTATCCGTTTCATGCAATCTGCCGGAATCTATGACGCTTCAGGCCATCTCGCAAAAATGTATCAATAATATGGAAAGCCTTTATTCAAACCGTCCAAACTTGGTTATTGGATTTCATGGTTGCGACCAGACCGTAGTTGATAAGGTTGTGACAGGGAAAGAGGGCTTGGCGGCCAGCACTAACGATTATGATTGGCTGGGCAATGGTATCTATTTTTGGGAAAACAATGAGGAACGAGCCATGGAATGGGCTGTTCAACTTTCAAAAAGAGAAAACTCTAAGATTAAGACTCCAGCTGTTGTCGGGGCCATCATTGACCTTGGCTATTGCCTTGATCTAACCTCTTCCAATTATCTCAAAGAGTTGAAGAAAACATACGAGTTGTTGGTTGAAGTCAGTGAAGTGTCGGGAAATCCTTTGCCGACCAATGAAAGGGTTGGGAATTCGCCGGATTTGCTTCTGCGTAAATTGGATTGTACGGTTATCCAAATGACCCATGCCATCAACCAGCAGGCGAACAATAGGGCATACGATTCTGTAAGAGGAGTTTTTTGGGAAGGGAAACCGCTCTATCCTAATGCTGGGTTTGCTGAAAAAAACCATATCCAAATCTGTATATGCAACCCGAATTGTATAAAAGGTTATTTCTTGCCAAGAGAAATCAACACTGTTTTCCTCAATCCATAGGATGTGCCTGAAGAACTGGATGGGGAGTTATACTTTTTCGAATATGGAAAGCTGATAAAGGTCACGGATGACTTATAGGTGTGAAGCGGTTTTAGTCAAAGTTTTGAATCCATTTGGCAACAAAACGGAAAAATTGCTATCTTTGCAAGCTTTATTTTTATAAGATGCGAAAACTACTCATCATATTGGTTTTGTTGGCATTAGTATTCCCTGTCCGTGCCGCCTACCTCCTCATCCCTATGGACAATACCCAAACCAACCACCTGAAAGCTTACGGCGTAGCCTATTGGGTGCTACAACGCGAGGTGGAAATCAGTTGGCTGCTGAACTATAGGGGAGGGAGCTACTTGATTCCTTATCACGAGATGTTTGAGCGTGAATGCAAGATGCGCAATGTGTCATACAACGTCATTGCCGATGCGCAAGCTGACGCTATCCTTGCTGAAATCGCTGATCCAGGCGTAAACATGGACGAGATGAAACTCCAGAAAGTACCTCGTGTGGCGGTTTACGCTCCGAAAAACAATCTGCCTTGGGACGATGCCGTCACCCTCGTGCTGACTTACGCTGAAATCCCATACGATGTGGTCTATGATGACGAGGTGTTGCAAGGCGTGCTGCCCACATACGACTGGCTTCACCTGCATCATGAGGACTTCACTGGACAGTACGGCAAGTTCTGGGCCCGCTACCGCAACTATCCATGGTATCAGGAGGATGTGCGCTCACAAGAAGCTACGGCGCAACGTTGGGGTTTTACGAAAGTTTCGCAACTCAAATTGGCGGTGGTGATGAAAATTCGTGAGTTTGTGGCAGGTGGCGGTTACATGTTTTCGATGTGCTCAGCTCCCGATAGTTTCGATGTGGCTTTGGCTGCCGACGGCCTCGACATTTGTGAATATATGTTTGACGGTGACCCCATCCGAAGTGGTGACCCGCAACGTCTCAACTACGACAACTGTTTCGCCTTCACCGATTTTTCGGTATCGGTTAACCCGCAGGAATACGAGATTTCCAACATTGATGTTACGCAAGGCCGCTCGCGCTTGGTGAATGAGCAGAACGACTATTTCCTGCTTTTCGACTTTTCGGCCAAATGGGACCCTGTTCCGACCATGCTCACTCAGTGCCACGAGCGTTTGGTGAAGGGCTTCATGGGGCAGACCACAGCCTTCAATAAGAACTATGTGAAGCCTTCCGTGGTTGTTTTGGGCGACAATGGTGCCTTGAACGAGGACCGTTATATTCATGGCAACTTTGGCAACGGCTTCTGGACTTTTCTTGGCGGTCACGACCCCGAAGACTACCAGCACATTGTCGGCGACCCGCCCACCGAGCTCGACATGCATCCCAATTCGCCGGGCTATCGGCTCATTTTGAACAATATTTTGTTCCCTGCGGCAAAGAAAAAAGAGCAGAAAACTTGAAAATGTGTATATTTGCCGCTTTAATCGAAAGTAAAACGCTAAAATCATAAACTATGAGAAAAAATCTACTTGTAATCATCTCTTTATTGCTGGGTATCACGGCGTTGCAAGCCAATCCTGTTGATGTAAGCAAAGCCCAACGTTTGGGACAGAGTTTTGTCCAACATAAGGCCATGTTCGCCAAAAGCGCGGTGAACGACCTTAATTTGGCCTACACTTACCGCTCGGAAAGCGGTATGGTCACGGCATACGTCTTCAATTTTGACGGTGGCTTCGTCATCGTGGCTGCCGACGACTGCTCGTCGCCCATCCTTGGTTATTCCGACCGAGGCAATTTCAATTATGAAACTGCTCCCGATGGCTTGCGTTTCATGCTGAGCGAGATTTCGCGTGGTATTGAGACGATGGTGCAGCAAGGCAATCCCATTCCGAGTGACATCCTCTGTCGTTGGAAGAACCTTGAGGCTTACGGTGTCATGCATCCTGACAGGAACTACCCTGTGGTTGGACCTTTGGTTCAACTCAAATGGGACCAGGGTTCTCCCTATAACATGTATGTGCCTGGTGGTTGCCCGACAGGTTGTGTGGCTACCGCTATGTCCCAACTGATGAAGTATTGGGAATGGCCTGTGACGGGTACAGGCGAACACAGCTATAACGCTACGGGATATGGTGAGCAGTACGCCAACTTTGGTGAGACTACCTACGACTGGGACAACATGATTCCGATTTACAGCAGTAGCGCAACTCAGGAACAGAAAGTGGCTGTTGCCACCTTGATGTACCACTGTGGCGTGTCGGTCAACATGATGTATGAACCTGATGGCAGTGGCGCTTTCTCCACGGATGTGCCGATAGCCATCAACACCTATTTTTCCTATTCTGACCAAGCTACGCATATTTCCAAGTCAGGTCATAGCTATGACGAATGGATTGCCTTGCTGAAGTCGAACATCGACCAGCATATTCCACTGTATTATTCCGGCCAAAGTAGTGATGGTGGTCATGCTTTCATTTGCGATGGTTACGACAATGACGACCTCTTTTATTTCAACTGGGGCTGGGGCGGATCGGCCAACGGCTTTTTCCTCATCGATGGAGAGCATTTCGCCTACTCGGGAAGTCAGGCTATTGTTTATGATTTCATCCCGAACTATGTATATGATGGCATGCCGAAAGCTCCCGAAAACCTGAGCGTGAGCATTGACGACGAGTTCTCCCGCATTGGTCACCTCACTTGGACCAATCCTTCCGAAACCATGATAGGTCAACCCTTGACTTCACTCAACAAGATCATTGTGAAGCGCAACAGTATCGTCGTTAAGGAAATTACTGATGTCGTGCCTGGTGCCACAATGACCTACGACGATGAAGTGCCTTTCTTCGACCAGTTTGAGTATACCATTTTGGCCGTTCAGGGCGACAATTACGGTCGCACTACCAAAACCAGTGCGGTATTTGGACCTTACTGCGATTGGAAAGTCATCATGACCTCCACCAGTATGCAAGGCTGGGACGGTGGCGGCATCACCGTGCAAAACGCGGCTGGTTCTTACATCGATTTCCTGACAACGACCACTTCCAGTGCCCAGATGCAGACCTTCCAAATGGCCTTAGGTAATAATAACCTCTATTGGGTGGAGCCCAATTCCGCCATTACCAGCATTTCCTTTAAGATTAGAGATGCTGAAAACCAAATTGTTTACCAATATGAAGGCCCATCTTCGGGCTTGGAAGCTGGCATTTTGCGTACCTTGAATAATAGCTGTGGCAACGAGAACCCTTGCGAGGCACCTTCCAATTTGAAGGCGACGATCGATCCTGAGAATGACCTGAATGTCATCCTCACTTGGGAATCAAACTACACACCTGAGTTTGGCTACTGCATCTATCGTGACGGCTTCTTGTTCAACATGGCGCATGACTTGACCTACGTGGACGAAAACACCAACATCGGCGGCCATTGCTATTATGTCACCGCTCTTTGCACTGGTGGCGAGACTGCCAATTCCAATGAATACTGCGTCACTTCGGGCACTGGCTGTGAGCCTCCCACGGACTTGTATTTCAATTATTTCAATGAGAATAAGGTGCAGCTTTTCTGGTCGCCGGCCGAAAACGAAAATGTGACTGGTTATGTTGTCTACCGCAAAACTGACGATACGCCCTACAAACGTATCAAGAATGTAGGTGCAAACGCGACCAACTGCAAGGATACCAGCGTGACTCCAGGCACAACCTACCAGTATGTCGTGACTGCCTATTACCGCGAAACTGACTGCAACTCGGCATACGCCACCGACCTTTTCGACAATGAGAAATTCTTTATTGAGGTAGATTGGGGCAATGCTCCGAAAGACCTGCAAGCCGCGTTGGTTGAAAACGAGGAAGAGAATCATGTCAACTTGCGTTGGAAACCTGCTTTCCAAGCCTCATCCTACGACATCTTGCGCGATGGCGTGAAAATCGCTGAAGCAAATGAGACTGAATATGTGGATGAAGACCTTGAGTTAGGGGAGACTTATTGCTATCAAATCATCGCCCGTGGTGCCGACTTTGAAGCGGCTTCCAATGAGGCTTGTGTCACTATGCCCGAGCCGCCTGTTCTGCCATGCTCGGCACCTACCGGACTTTCAGGACAATTCATAAATTCTGATTGTGTGGGATGTGCCATCCGCATAGAGTGGACAGCTCCTGAAGACAGGGTTCCTGATTCCTATACGGTGACGATTAAGGATTTGATTAACAATGATTATTCATACGAAGAGATGGGAATCACTGGAACCTCTTACGAACACGATGTTCCATACGCTGTGGCTGTCAATTATAATTTTAAGGTGAGAGCCGTCTATCCTGAATGTGAATCCGATTTTGCATTGACCAATGAGGGTTTGGACTATGTTTCCCTTACCAATGTTTCGGTTGACGAACAGCTACTCTTCCCTGTGAAACTCTATCCCAATCCCACTTCGGGCCAGATGAGCATCGAAGCTGAGGAGATGACTTCAGTAAGTGTCTATGATCTCATGGGCCAGTGCCTGATGCAACTGCCTGCCAGAGATGGTCAAGCCAACCTTGACATGAGCCAACTGCAAAACGGCATCTATCTCATCAAGGTGAGTTCGGCCAATGGCTCGACGATGCAACGTGTTGTTAAAATGTAAATAATTCAAAATCAATAATCTAATACGTATTAAACCGATGAAAAAAGTATTATTTCTGATGATGACTATGGCTTTTTTCGTGAGCCAGCTCATCGCTTCGCCTGTCGACGTGGAGCAAGCGCGTCAGTTGGGCATGAAGTATGTGCAGAGCCATTCTGCCCGCCAAGTCGTTGAACTCAATTTGGCTTACACCGAAATGACCGAAAGTGGCAATCCCGCTGTCTATGTCTTCAACTTCGAGAACGGTTTTGTCCTCGTATCGGCTGACGATGTGGCGCATCCCATCCTCTCTTTCTCCGACGAGGAGAGCGTTGACCCCAACAACATGCCTGACGGCTTTGCTTACTACCTGCGTTTCTATGCGCGTCAGATTGCCTACGCTCAGGAAAACAACTTTGAACCAGAGGCGGAAGTCGCTTCTGAATGGAGGCACGTGGCACATGACGGTTTCGAGAACGACAATCGTAGCACTCGTGGTGATGTAGCTCCTTTACTGACCACCAACTGGAACCAAGACTATCCTTACAATGCTTACTGCCCGACAGGTCATGGAGGCCCTCAAGGTCATGCCTACGCCGGCTGTGTGGCTACCGCCATGTCCATGGTGATGAAATACTGGAACTGGCCTATCCAAGGCAATGGCGAACACAGCTATACGCCTGATGGTTATCCTATGCAGACGGTCAATTTCGGTGCTACGACCTATGATTGGGCCAATATGCCTAACACCTGCAATACTTCCAATTACCAAGCCGTCGCCACTTTGATGTACCACTGCGGTGTTTCGGTCGATATGATGTATGGCGGAAGTTCGTCAGGCGCTTATTCCCAAGATGTTCCCCCTGCGATTGCCGAGTATTTCCGTTACACCGACCATGCCACACGCATGGACCGCGACCTCTATTCCAAGTACGATTGGGAAGAAATGTTGATTGCCAGTTTGGAAGAAGGCTTCCCGCTGTATTATTCAGGCAGTGACACTGAAGGCGGCCACGCCTTTGCCTGCTGCGGCTATCGTGAGATTGACCGTAAGTTCTTTTTCAACTGGGGCTGGAGCGGCTCTCTCAACAACTATTACGCCATCGATGCTCTTAACACAGGTTGGAACGGCAGTTTCAACATAGGCCAGGCCGCCATCTTCGATTACATTCCCGACTACATCTACGACGGCCTGATTCCGGCTGTCACTGACCTTGAAGTCGATGCTGTGAATGCCCATTCCAAGACAGGTGTGGTTAGCTGGACCAATCCTACGGTCTCGTTGGGCGGCAATGTTTTGGAGAACATTGACCAAGTGGTGTTGCTTCGTAACGGACAACAGATTTACACCGAAAACAATGTGACTCCTGGCGAAGTCATGCATTTTGAAGACAATGTGACTGATTACGATTGCTATACGTATAGCCTCTATTTCATGTCCAACAACACCAAAGGCCGTAGGGCTAAGGTCACGTATCAGTATGGTCCCACCTGCACATGGAAAGTAGTCGGTCAGACCACCAACTTCCAAGGCTGGAACGGCGGTAAGATTCAGGTGAAGAACGCTTTCGGCACTGTGATTGAGGAAATCACCATGACTTCTGCTACACCTATCAGCCAGCAGGTTCGTATGCCTGAAGGCAACGTTACCTTCGCATGGGTGGCTCCTTCAACAGCTGTTCAAAGTTTGACCATCAACATCAAGAATTCATCCAACAGTTCAGTGTATACCTTTACTGGCAACTCCAACCAGATGCCTGCCACGCTCTATTCGGGCGACAACGACTGCGCTGGTTGCCAGCCTCCGACCGAACTCAGTGCTGAGTACCAATGGACTAATGGAAGTTTTGGTACTTTGCTTACTTGGAATTATGAAGGTGAACCACAATCTTTCAAGGTGTATCGCAGCGAGGATGGCGTTACTTATAATGAAATCGCCACCGTCGACAAGACCTTGCATGAGTATTTCGACATCGTTGATGCTGGTCTTTACACCTATCAAGTGACGGCCTACCGTTCCTATTGCGAGTCAATACCGGGATGGACCGCCGATGGCGAAGACTTTGTCGGTATTGAAGTGACTTCGGTGTGCGAAAACGGCGACGAAGGCTTCAAGGTGTATCCCAATCCTGCCAATGCTTTGATGAGCGTTGAAGCCGAGGGCATGCAACAGATTACCATTTGCAATGCAATGGGACAGGTCGTCATGACGCAGCGTTGCAGCGAGGATGGCGTGGTCATCAGCACATCAAGCCTGACTTCGGGTATCTACACCATCAGCATCAAGGCCGCCAACGGCACTTTCACCAAGCGTTTTGCCGTGATGCATTGATGCGTTTTTGGAAAACTATTCAAAATGAAAGGGAAACATGCGTGCATGTTTCCTTTTTCTTTATATTTGCCGCTTGAACTTGAAAGATTTATTACTATGAGAAAACACATCCTTACTATGCTGGCTTTGGCGTTGACCTGCGTCACGCTTCAGGCCTGTCCGGTCGACCAAGAGACCGCAAAACACTTGGGACAGTCTTTCGTGAAAACCAATTTCGAGTTCACGCGCCAGAGCTCCGACTTGAATTTGGTGCAAACGGCATTTTCCGACAGGGGAGAGGCCTGTTATTACATTTATAATGTCGGTGAAACAGGTTTCGTCATCATCGCTGCCGACGACAACTATCGTCCTATCATCGGCTATTCCGACAAAGGCACTTTCAACCCTGATGACATGGCACCTGCTTTGGCCGATTATTTGGAAGTCGTCCGTCAAGGCGTGATGATGGCCTCGCAGGCTTCATCCGCCAAGGCTTCCGTGGCCGCCGACTGGGCTATGCTTGAGCAATGCGGTCGCCTTGTCTCGCGCCATGGCGGTAGGGAAGACGTGTTTCTTGTGGAGACCACTTGGAACCAGAATTATCCCTACAACTATTTCTGCCCTGAGGGCGAAGGTGGTCCTGGAGGTCACTGCTATGCAGGCTGTGTGGCTACGGCTGCTGCCCAGCTGATGAAGTATTGGGACCATCCTTTGCAGGGACAAGGAAGCCATACCTATATTCCTGAAGATCATCCTGAATACGGCCCATTGATCGTCAATTTCGGTGAAGCCACATACGATTGGGAAAACATGCCTGTCTCCATTTCTGCAAATTCTCCGATTGAGCAGATTGAGGCTGTGGCCCAACTGATTTACCATGTGGGTGTCAGTGTGGACATGAACTACCGTCCTTCGAGTAGTGGAGCCGTTACAGGAAAGCTTTGTGAAACCATGCCCGCTTATTTCTTCTACACCGACCAAATGGATAACTTCTACCGTGAAGACTACACCCATGAGGGTTATATGCAACTGATTATCGATGCTATCGACATGAATTGGCCTATGGTGCATCGTGGTGGCGGTCATGCCTACGTGCTTGACGGCTACAATGACAACGATATGGTACACTTCAACTGGGGCTGGAGCGGCAGCAGCGATGGCTGGTTCAATATTGACGATCACGGCTATGCCGATGGAGAGAGCGTCATTTACAACTATGTGCCCGCTGAAATCTATGCCGCCACACCCAATATGCCTACCAATGTGACCGCCGAGCCTTCCAACGACAACTCGCTGACGGCGACCCTTTCGTGGACGAACCCCACGCTCACCATGACCAATGCTCCTCTTGAGACCATCGACCAAATCGTGGTGGAACGCAACGGACAGGTGGTGTATACCGAAGACAATGTGGCTCCAGGTGCTGAAATGAGTATCGTGGATGCGTCTATACCCTATTTCGACATTTTCGATTATGCGATTTATGCTGTCACTGAGGGTCGTCATGGTGCCATGGCACGTATCGAGAAGGTGCTGGTTGGTCCGACCTGCGATTGGAAAATCATCATGCAGTCGACGGCTTTCCAAGGCTGGAATGGTGGTTACCTCTCCCTGTTGAGTAGCACAGGAAAAGAGATTAGCCGCATGACCATCTCCAACTCGGTTCCTTCGACATTTAACTTTCCAGTTCCTGTAGGAAATGTCAGTTTTGCCTGGACTGCGCCTCAAAACAGTGTCAGCAGCATGTCTATAATTATTAAGGACTCGGAAAGCAACACGGTTTACACCTACTCTGGCAATTCGAATGGCCTTGAGGAAGGCGTGCTGTTTACCGCCAACAATAATTGCGGCAATGAAATGACATATATGGCGCCATTTGGTTTGAAGGCCGAGGTGGTCGATGGAAACGCCATCCTGACTTGGGACATGGAGGAGGCTGTTCCCGAATATGGCTACAATATTTATCGCGATGAACAACTCTATGCTATGGTCAACGACGGTGAGGTACGCACTTATGTTGATGAAGGCATCACAATGGGGCATTGCTACACTGTTACCGGCATTGGTGCTGGCGGCGAAACAGAGCAGTCCAACGAGACCTGCGCTTCGGCAGGCGACTGCATGGGCGCCACCAACTTTGATTTTGAGTATGTGGGCAACAACTACAAAATCAAGCTGTTGTGGGATAAGCCTGAACCTGCTGATGGCCTTTCAGGCTATTATCTGTACCGCAAGCAAGGCGAGGATGACACTTACGAGAGAATCAAACTGATAGGTGCTTCGGCTACAAGTTATACTGACAACACGGCCATCCAGGAAGGCGATTATTACTATCGTCTCTATGCCTACTATGGTGCCACTGACTGCACCTCGGCACCGGCTTCCATAAAGTATCATCCGAATCTGTTCTACCTGAAAGTGTATTACTCGCCTACGGAGGTGGCAGAAAAGGAAACCAATAGCATCCAACTGTTCCCGAACCCCGCCGACCAAAGCGTCAATGTAGAGGCAGAAGGAATGACCCATGTGACGGTTTACAACATGCTCGGGCAGTTGACCTACGATGCTGAAGTTAAATGTAACGTAATGAAAATCAACGTTTCGGAATGGAATGAAGGCATCTATTTGGTAAAGATTCAGACCGCCAAGGGTCAGTTGACGCACCGCATTTCAATCGTCCATTAATGGGATTTTTTCCACTTTGTTGGTGAATGAAGTGTTTGGTTTTGAGAAAATGCCTATATTTGCACCCTTTAAAAACAGAATCTAATTTAAATTTCAACTACAATGAAGAAGTATTTAATGAGTCTGCTTGCCTTGGTTCTCGGCATCGGGATGGTTCAGGCCAATCCTGTCAGTGTGAGCCAGGCCAAGTATGTGGGACAACAGTTTGTCCAAGCTAATTTTGAGCAGTCGCGCCAAAGCAATGACCTTACTTTGGTCTATACGGGCACCTCTACCCGTGGCGAGGCTTGCTTCTATGTCTTTAACGTCGGCAATATGGGGCATGTCATTGTCTCTGCCGACGATTTCTACCGTCCAATTGTCGCTTATTCCAACGAAGGAATTTTCGATGCCGAAAACATCAATCCGGCTTTGGGTTACATGCTCAATCAAGTGATTGCTAACCGTACTGGAAAGCTCACGGGCAAAGCCAATCCTAAAGTTGCCGCCGAATGGCAGAGTGTGATGAACTCTGGCAGGCTAATTTCACGCAATGTGGGAAAAGGCCGTGAATATTTGGTGATGACCAGGTGGAATCAAAGCCCGGCTCCTTACAACAGCATGTGCCCTTATGATTCTCAAAGCCCCAATTCAGGATATCATGCATACGTGGGTTGCGTGGCAACAGCCATGTCGCAGCTTATGAAGTATTGGAACCATCCTGCTCAAGGCCAAGGAAGCCATACCTACAATCATCCGAAGTATGGACAACAAACCGCAAATTTTGGTTCCACAACATACGATTGGGACAACATGTTGAACGCATACGGTAATAACAACTACGCACCTGAAGAAGGTGATGCTGTTGCCACACTTTGCTATCACTGCGGTGTTTCTGTTAACATGGACTATGGTGGTGATATTGAACAAGGTAGTGGAGCCCAGACAGAAAGTGTTCCTGGTGCCATTTCCAATTATTTCCGTTATGCATCAGCAGCTTCTGTTTTCAACAAGTCTGATGTCACTGTATGGAAGAACACGCTGAAAGAAGCCTTTGATATGGGATGGCCCATGTATTATGCGGGTGTGGAAACAGGTGCTCCTTACGGTCATGCCTTCATTTGTGATGGCTACGACGAAAACGACTACTATCACTTCAACTGGGGTTGGGGTGGCAGTGGTGATAACTGGTTCCACATTGATGAGATTGATTATAACTCGCAGAATAAGGTAGTCAAGAATTTTGTCCCGCAGGAAATCTACAACAACACGGCTCAGGCACCTACCAATGTTGTTGTGACACCTGCCGCCAACAACGAACTTTCTGCTACCGTTTCGTGGAAGAACCCCAGCATGACCTTAAACAATAGCAGCCTTACTGCCATTGATCAAATCGTGGTTTGCCGTGATGGTGAAATCGTCTACACTCAAGATAACGTGACTCCTGGCGCTGATATGACCATCACCGATGACCGTGTGCCGCGTTTCGATGCTTTCGTGTATACAATCTATGCAGTATACGGTGGTGCTCATGGTAAGGTTGCTTACTCCAATATCGTGTCTTTCGGCCCCACTTGCGGCTGGACCATCAATATCACACAAGCTTCGTTCACGGGCTTCCGTGGTGGCATGATTCATGTTTACAATGCTGCTGGTACCGATATTTTACAGGTGACCACCACCACCTCTTCTGTCCAGACATTCCCGATAGACGTGCCTCTGGGTCATGTTTCGTTTGGCTGGTCAGCACCCACACAAACGGGTAGCTTCAGCATGGCCTTCAACGTTAAGGATTCGCAAAATAACGTCGTTTATAGCTATAGTGGTACTTCGGAAGATTTGGCTGAAGGTGTGTTCTATGAAGGCAACAACAGCTGCGGCAATTCTGTCGGTGCTGGTGTTCCGACCAATGTCGTTGCCGTCGTTGATGAAGACAATCCGTATAATATCAAGGTGTCTTGGGATGCCATCAGTGCCGAGGGCTATGGCTATCAGGTGTATCGCGATGGTTTGCTCCATCGTCTGATTCCTGAAGGCACTTCTTTCGTCGACGAAAACGCTTCAATTGGTGGCCACTGCTACATGGTCAGCTTCCTCTATGATGGCGGCGAAAATGGTGAATACTCCAACGAGTCTTGCGCCACTTCAGGTGCCTGCTACGCTGCAAGAGACTTCGACTTCGAATACACAGGTGCCAGCTATAAGATTAAGCTGAAGTGGGAGAAGCCTGAACCGTTTGAAGGTCTTTCCGGCTATTATCTCTATAGAAAGTTTGGCGTAGATGACGAATACGTGAGAATCAAACTGCTGGGTGCCAGTGCTACTAACTATACCGACAACTCAGCCACTCAGGAAGGTGATTATTATTACAAACTCTACGCTTATTATGGCGACCTCGACTGCACTTCCGCTCCCGCCAGCTACAAGTGGGATCAGAATCAGTTCTATCTGCATGCTCCGTATTCATCGGACGGTGTTACTGAATTGGAGTCGAATAGCGTGTCTGTCTTCCCGAATCCTACGAACAATCGCTTTACTGTGGAAGGCCAAGGTCTGAACCATGTGACTGTGTTCAATACGATGGGCCAGAAGGTGTACGAGATGAGCTGCCAAGGCGAATCGGTCGACATCAATTTGGACAATGTTGAGGCTGGCATCTATGTGGTGCGCGTCGCCACCGAAAATGGTGTGGTCAGCAAGCCTATCACGATCATTAGATAAGTTATTCTGAGATAAGTTTTGAACGGTTGCCTCTTTCGCGGGGCAACCGTTTTTTTTCTAATTTTGCACCACTATGAGGCTCAAAGTGTATATAGGTTTGCTTTGGCTGCTGGTGGCTTCCTCGACGTTTGCACAAGGTAGGTATCGTGTAGGCGATGTGGTACCGAAGCCGTACCTGAAAGTGTATGGTTATGAGCACTTTTTCCATGCCACTCCGATTCCAGAGTCGGTGAAGACACGGATGGAGGGATGCTCATTCAAGGCAATTGCTGGAGTCGATTGGGATGATTTGCGTTATGTCCAATTGCTGCACTGTGATGTTGACGGCAACGCCGTCGTTGGTGAGTTGGTGTGTGCAAAAACCATTGCTGACGACCTTTTGTCGATTTTCAAGGAGCTGTTTCAGGCAGGTTATCCCATCGAAAAAATGCGTTTGGTAGATGATTACGGTGGCGACGATGCAGCCTCGATGCGCGACAACAACACTTCTTGCTTCAATCAAAGGAAGATTCCGGCGGGAGGCATGGTTTCAAAGCATAGTTATGGCTTGGCCGTGGACATCAACCCAAAGTACAATCCATATTATAAGGTGAGAGATGGCAAGGCCAAAATAGAGCCGGAAGAAAGCGTTGAGTATTTGGATAGAAGTGGAGATTTCCCCTACATGATAAGGAAAGGCGACCTATGCTACCGACTGTTCAAGCAACATGGTTTTCAGTGGGGCGGCGAATGGGCCAGCGGAAAGGATTACCAACACTTTGAAAAGTAGTTGGAAGTTATCAGTCGAAAAGTTGTTCAGTTGTCTTTTCAGCCTTCCTCGTCCTTAATCAGGTGGACATCGCATTGCGGGAACGGAATGGTGATGCCGTTCTCATTCAAGGTGTTGTAAATCACCTCCTTGGCACGGTCGATGTAGCCGATGCGTTCTGCCACAAGTACATATTGTTTCACAGCAATGGTGACAGCACTGTCGTCCATATTATCAACCACTATATAAATGCCTTTATTGGGTTCAACAATTTCTCGTCCGTAGTCATCCTTGGTACGTAGCGCTTGCATGGCCTCCACCAACACCTCGCGAACCCGTTTGATGTTTGTACCGTAGGCCACACCCACAGTAATCTTGAGGAATTCGTAGGAGTGGTTGCGCGTCAGGTTGCTGAAGTTTTTGGCAAATAAAGTGGCATTGAGGAACGACATCTGTGCGCCTTCAATCGTCTCGATCTGTGTGCTTTGGTAACTGATGTCGGTCACCCTGCCGCGTACGCCGTCACACTCAATCCAGTCGCCTACACGCAGACGACCCGACATCAATTGGATGCCATAGATGAAGTTGTTAATGACGTCTTTCAGAGCAAGACCGATACCAGCGGAAAGACCTCCAGCCACAAGACTCAATGAGCCTGTCGGGATGTGTAGCGTCAACACGATGGTAACGATGTAAATCATCCATACCAAAACGCTGATAATGGCGTTGGCAAGCGAAAAATTGATTTCGTTGCTGCGGATGGTCTTGCGGTTGTGTCTCCGCATGAAAAGCGCATAACGAGCTTGTTTCCAAATGGCGCGAACGGCGTAGTTGAGATAGCGGAACACGAAGAAGAGGCAAGTCAGGATGAGGATGGAATATATCGAGATTCGCAATGTGTTGACACCCTGATCATTGGTAAGTTGTATGAATGGGTTGTAGAAAATGGTTTCGAAGAGGTCGTGGAAGTCAAACACATCCAAGGAAAGGTGCAGACATAACGAGACAGACATCAGCGCCAACACGGGAAGCAGTACTTCCTTGATGAGGTCATAGAACCACGTGGCACTGAACAAAAGCGTTTCCTTGTCGGTATCTGAAGCGAAAGTAATGTGCTTGATACGCTCGTCGATGCGGCGCTTCATTCTCTTTTCCTTGTATAGGACGGTCAAGTGCCAAATGGTAATCATGGTGAGGATGGCCGCCAACTGGAAATACCACCACACCAAAATGAGTAGCGATACGAAAATGAATCCGGCTACGGCCACAATCAAGGCGATACCTGTGATAACCAACGACATCCAACCAAAGAAGCGGTCGCTTTTATCGACTTTATTTCCATATTTTAGGCAGGCATAGAGCTGCCAGCCGAAGAACACCAATGGGATGGGTGGGAAGATGATGTTCATCAATGAGTTCGGAATGAAGATGACGCGGCAACCGATGACGGCCAAAGCCATATAAATCGTGGGTCGATACATCTTGAAACCGTATTTCAGACTCTCGGGTTTCAGCCTTATCAGTAAGGCGGCAATGATAGCGGTGAGCAGCCACATGAAAGTGTTGGAAAGGTCGAATGCTTTTTGTATAATACCTTCGCCTCCTCCATTGGCAAAGAACAAAATGAAAATCAAGGCGGAAACGAGCAAGGAGATGTATCTTCGTTGTTCTTTGGCGATGGCATTCTTTATCGGTTTGATGAAACGGAAGACAGGAATGAGCAATAGGGAAATGATGAGCCATAAGAATAGGAAAATCAAGAGGAGAAACAAAACCAAAAAAAACTGCAATGAATAAGCCCCGGTATCTTCATCCGTATTTATGGCTTCCGAGGAGAGCTGCGCAAGGGTGAGAGAGTCGGTCAGGATAGGAATGGGGATGGCCAGCGAATCTCCGAGAGTAAATAAGGCTTTCGATGTGTCTGCCAAAATGGTGTCTGGAGTAGAGGCAAATACGGATGAGTCAACAGGGATGGTATCTTGAATTGGGTTAATTATGGAATTGATATTGTATTTGTCTCTTACATCTTCCTTGGCTTGTTGCCAGTATTTTGAAGGGTTGGCTAAGATGGTGAACCAAGGAGTCTGTCCTTCGATGAATATGCGGTATTGCAACAACTTGTAATGGTCACGGGCGTAGTCGTAGGATTCTTTCAGACGCAGGTAAGTCTCGTAGTAATGGATGCTGTCGGCCACAACGATGGCTTTGCTTTCGGCATACATTTTCAACAACTCGATGGCGTAAACGATGCACTGATCACGGTCCGCCTTGCCTTGCTCGTCAAGGATGTACGGTGTCAAAGTAGAGTCAGCCAAGGCTTTGACTTCCTTCTCCAACTCTATATGAGTGCCGCTAAGCAGGATGTGCTGGTTGAGCGTGTCGTTGCGGAAAAGCAAACTGTCGGGCACGCCTCTAATGCTGTCCCGCTCAGGAGGGAGCCTTCGCAACGTTTCAATCAGTCGGGCATAACGATCAATCTCAATATCGAGGTTACCGACGATGTGGTCGAAAGGTTTGCGGTCCTTATTGAACTCATTGTATTTGTTGGTGACATTCTCCAATGCATAGCAGAGGTCGAAGGTAAAGTCCTGTTTCTGAGAATACAAGAGCAGCGAGAGCTCGTTGCATTGCTTCATGATTTCCACCATCTTCAGGTGCTGCGACTCGTACTCGTCGGAGAGTTGGGTCTGTGCTTTCGAAATCTGCTGGTAATCCTGTTTCAGGTCTTTGCGGAGCGCGTGCAGGGTTTGGTTGAGGTTCTCGCCTTGCGAAATGGCAAAGATAGGCACGGCGACCATCAGTATGGCCGCAAGGACGACAAGGTGCTTCTTTTTCATGCTTTTCTCTCCCAAACCTCAAAACGATACGAGTAATCCACCTGCGGGTCATCGTCAACTACCTCAAGGTCAACGAGATTCCATTCGTCGAAATTGACGTAGGGGAAATAGGTATCGGCCTCGAATTCCTTGTCAAGGCGGGTTAGATATAGCTTGTCCGCTTTGGGAAGGAATTGTTCGTAGATGCTGCCGCCGCCCATGATGAAGACCTCGTCCTCATTTTGGGCCATTTCGATGGCTTGCGGGATGGAGGTGGCTAACTCGTAACCTTCAGGAGCGGTGTCCAAGCGGTCGGAGATGACGATGTTGCGGCGGTTGGGCAAAGCCTTTTGTCCAGGCAGCGAGAGCCAAGTGTTGTGCCCCATGATGACGCAATGCCCCGAGGTCACCTTCTTGAAATGTTTCAGGTCGTTGCTGTTATGCCAGATGAGTTGGTTGTTGATGCCGATGGCGCGGTTGGCGGCCATGGCGACGATGATGGATATGGTCATATTTCTGTTGTTGTTTTCGTTGCTCTTTTGTTTACGCAGGGATTGTATCGCCTGCTTGAATTCGGGTCGCCCTTTGACTTCGTCGAATCTTCGATTTCAGGGCTTTGTTTTCTATACCGAAACCTCACCTTTTATGGCAGGCCACGGGTCATAATTCTCTAATGTGAAATCATCAAATTTGAAACCAAAGATGTCCTTGACCTCGGGATTGATTTTCATAGTGGGTAAGGCACGCGGTGTGCGCGACAATTGCAGTTTCACCTGCTCGATGAGGTTGTTGTAGATATGCACATCGCCGAAAGTGTGGACGAAATCGCCAGGTTTCAAATTGCACACCTGCGCCATCATCATGGTGAGCAGGGCGTAGGAGGCGATGTTGAATGGCACGCCGAGGAATACATCTGCGCTGCGTTGGTAGAGTTGACAGGATAGTTTACCGTCGGCCACATAAAACTGGAAGAAAGCATGGCAGGGAGGGAGTGCCGCTTTGCCAGCAGCTACATTGGCGGCGAAATTCTTCTCATGCTCATCGGGCAAAACGCTTGGATTCCAAGCTGTGACGATGTGGCGACGACTGTTGGGATTCTCCTTGATGCTCTTCACCACGTCGGCAATCTGGTCGATGCCTTCGTTGTTCCAGTTGCGCCACTGGGCACCATAAACGGGGCCGAGGTCGCCATTGGAGTCGGCCCACTCGTCCCAAATGCTGACTTTGTTGTCGTGCAGGTACTTAATATTGGTGTCACCGCTGAGCAGCCACAATAACTCGTGGATGATGCTCTTCAGATGCACTTTCTTTGTTGTGACCAAAGGAAAGCCTTCCGAGAGGTCGAAACGCATCTGGTAACCGAACACACTAATAGTGCCTGTGCCAGTGCGGTCGCCCTTCTGATGGCCGTGGTCGAGGATATATTGTAGGAGGTCTAGGTATTGTTTCATAAAGCATTATTTATTTTGCAAAGATAGTGTTTTTGTTGATTGCTATTGGGGAATTGTTGTATTTTTGCGGTGAAATACTACCAGACAATGGATTTTCCACAACTGACGTCGAACATATTGGTTACTCATAACGTATTGCAGAGCAATGCTATGCGAGCCATCAACCAAAACATTACCGCCCGAAATTGGTTGGTGGGATATTGGATTGTGGAATTTGAACAGAATGGAGAGGACAGGGCGAAGTATGGGGATAGGTTGCTTTCTGAATTGGCGAAATCTGTAGACATAAAAGGATTGGGCGCGACCATGTTAAGCCAATGCAGAAAGTTTTATCTTGTGTATCCACAAATAGGTAAAGAAATTGATTTGTTTTTGAGAAGACCTCAAAACCAACAAATTTTTCAGACACTGACTGAAAAATTGCAAATTTCTGAAAATCATACTGATATAATTTTTCAGACGCTGTCTGAAAAATCTCACGGAGAGTTAATGGTCATAACTCAAGATAGAGAGCGGCCTATACCAAGAGTTGGCACAGAAAAGATTTTTAGTAATCTGTCATTTTCTCATATTATAGAAATCCTTTCTATTGATGACCCACTGAAACGCTCGTTTTACGAGATAGAAACCATCAAAGGCTGTTGGAGTGTGCGTGAATTGAGGAGGCAGATTGACACGCTTTGTTATGAACGAGCAGGAATCAGCAAGAATCCAGAGAAGCTGATGACCCTTGTCAATGAAAAGGCAGAGGTGTCCATGCCGTCAACTATAGTAAAATCACCGTATGTCTTTGATTTTTGGGGCTTGAAGAGTGCTGATGTGGTTGAGGAGAGTGATCTTGAAACATTATTGATCAGTCATATTCAGGAGTTTATCTTGGAATTGGGTGAGGGTTTCTGTTTTGAAGGCCGACAGAAACGGATATTGATTGACGATGAGTATTTCTTTGTCGATTTGGTGTTTTATCACAGGATATTGAAATGCCATGTGCTGGTGGAGTTGAAGACGCGAAAATTCAATTATGCCGACATGGCTCAACTGAATATGTATGTGGCGTATTATCGCGACAAGATGATGACGGAGGGCGACAATGCTCCCATAGGCATCTTGCTTTGCACGGATGCTACTTCCGAGATGGTGAAATTTGCCACAGCGGGAATGGACGAAAACTTGTTTGTCTCCAAATATTTACTCCAATTGCCTGCCAAAGAGAAATTTGTTGAATTCTTAAATAACGAACTAAAGCAACTATAGGGCGAACAAGAACAAAACCCCTGCCAGTAGATTCAATCACTAGCAGGGTTTGTTGTTGTATGTGATGTTGAGTTTATTGCTTCTCAGGTTCGTGCTTATACTTAAACAATATTGCAAACAAAATCCCCACCACCAAAGCAAAGGCAGCAAACACATACCAAGCCGTTGACCAGCCGCCCATCAAGTCGAAGTTCGGGTCGGCGGCGGCAGGATGGAACACGAAATGGTTGACGACGAGTTGTGCGCAGAGCGATCCGAGGGTGGCACCAAAGCCGTTAGTCATCATCATGAATACGCCTTGGGCACTTGAACGGATGCTGACATCTGTGTTTTGATCAACGAAGAGCGAGCCGCTGATGTTGAAGAAGTCGAAGGCCACGCCGTAGACAATCATGGAGAGGATGAGCAACACGAGGCCGAAACCTGTGGGGCTGCCTGCACCAAGGAAGAAGAAACGCAAAGCCCAAGCAATGAAGGCGATGAGCATCACCTTCTTGATGCCGAATTTCTTCAAGAAGAAGGGGATGAGTAGAATACACAGTGTCTCCGACACCTGTGAGATAGACGACAGGAACACGTTGTGTTTCACAGCGAAGGCATTGGCGTATTCCGGAATCTTGCCGAAGTCATCGAGATAGGGCGTGGCAAAGCCGTTGGTCACTTGCAGGCACATACCCAAGAGGAACGAGAAGATGAAAAATACGCACATCTTGGAATCCTTGAACAGTGTGAAGGCACGCAAACCGAAGGTGTCGACAAACGACTTGCTTTCCGCGTTTTTGTTGACTGGGCAATCCGGCAAAGTGAACGAGTAGAAACCCAGAATGAGGCCCCAAGCGGCTGAAACGAACAACTGCTGGTAACCATTTTTGAAGCCCGTGAAGTTCACAATCCACATGGAGAGGATGAAGCCGATGGTACCGAATACGCGGATAGGAGGGAAGGCCTTCACGGTGTCGAGGCCGGCTTGGGTCAAGGCATTATAGGATACGGAATTGCCCAAGGCGATGGTCGGCATGAAGAAGGCCACGCTGAGTGCATAGAATGGGAACAGTTGCCCAAATGTGACAGCATCGCCGTATTTCATGCCCATGTAGCCCGCCAAAGCCATAAAAATGGCGGCAAGGAAGTGGCAGATACCTAATAGTTTTTGAGCCGGAATCCAGCGGTCGGCCACGATGCCCATCAATGCAGGCATGAAGAGGGAAACAATGCCTTGAATGGCAAAAAATCTTCCGATGTGGGCACCCATGCCAACGCGGCCCAGGTAGATGCCCAAAGAACATAGATAAGCTCCCCACACCGCAAAGATGAGGAAGTTCATCACAATGAGTCTGAATTTGATTGATTTCATTGTATTGGATTTAAAGATTTAATATTCAAAGATTTAAAATTTAAAGATTTCGTAATCATTCATCATTCCGCATTCCACATTCTGCATTCCACATTCATCATTCCACATTCATCCTTTCCTCTCATTGATTTCATCCCTTATTTGCGCGGCTTTCAGGTAGTCCTCGTTATCGATGGCTTCTTGCAGTAGGTCTTCCAACTCATTGATGGTAAGCCTTTCGAGTTGGGAATCGTCTTGCACCTTATATATATTATCGTCATCGTAGGGGTTGTTCACTTCCTCTTTTGATTCCTCCATGATGATACCTGCCTCTTCCATCACACTCTCGTAAGCATAAATCTCACAGCCTATGCGCACGGCAATGGCGATGGCATCCGAAGGGCGTGCGTCAACCATGGTGAGGTCGTCGCCTTGTTTGCAGACCAGCATGGCGTAATATATGCCGTCGCGGAAACGGTTGATGACCACTTCCAAAACCTCGATGCCGAACTCATGGGCAAACCGAATGAAAAGGTCGTGGGTGTGGGGACGGCCATTCTTGTGTTTCTCAATGCCTACGGCGATGGATTCGGCTTCGGCACTTCCGATGACGATGGGCAAGCGGCGTTGCGAGTTCTTGTCACCCAAGATGAGCACGTAGGCCCCTGTTGAGGATTCGCTGTAGGTCAAACCGATGATTTCCAAACTGACTTTGTTCATTTTTGTTCGTTTTGGGAAGATTGCAAAGGTCTTTTCCCTCTAAAAAACTGATTATTAGTTCTCTATTTCAGGACAAAGCATTCTTTCTTCAATCGTCAAAAGTAGGGACTTTTTGGGAAATGCGCAAAAAAAGTTGCCTTTCAGAAAAATTCTATGCAAAAAAGTTTCATTTCAATTCATTTTGTCCTTATTTTTGTCCCCTCAAAAGTGATGAAAAACGGATTGTAAAGGCCTTGTTTATTGAATCAAAACAAGTTTAACTAAATATCAATCTTATGAGTAACAGTATTGTTTACATCGTGTTAGCAGCCTCTATTCTGGCGCTGGCATTCGCTTTCATCTTCTTCAAACAGATGATGAAAGAAGACGAAGGTACGGACTTGATGAAGAAAATCGCTGCGTATGTCCGTAAGGGAGCTATGGCTTACCTGAAGCAGCAGTACAAGGTGGTGATCATTGTGTTCATCATCTTGGCCGCCATTTTCGGCATCATGGCCTACTTCAAGTTGCAGAACGGCATCGTGTGGTTCGCTTTCCTCACGGGCGGTTTCTTCTCGGGCTTGGCGGGCTTCTTCGGCATGAAGACGGCCACCTACGCCTCGGCACGTACCGCTAACGCTGCCCGCAAGTCGCTCAACAGCGGCCTACAGGTGGCTTTCCGTTCGGGTGCTGTCATGGGTCTCGTCGTGGTGGGCCTCGCCCTGCTCGACGTTTCCGTGTGGTTCCTCGTGCTGAATGGCACTGGTTTGCTTGAGGCTGTCGGAGCCGAAAACGACCTCATCACCATCACCACCACCATGCTGACCTTCGGCATGGGTGCTTCCACGCAGGCTTTGTTCGCCCGTGTGGGTGGTGGTATCTACACCAAGGCTGCTGACGTCGGTGCCGACCTCGTCGGTAAGACCGAGTACAACATCCCCGAGGACGACCCGCGCAACCCCGCCACCATCGCCGATAACGTTGGTGACAACGTGGGTGACGTCGCTGGTATGGGTGCCGACCTTTACGAGTCGTATGCTGGCTCCATCCTCGCCACGATGGCTTTGGGTGCTTCGGCATTCGCCACTGCCGCCGTCGAAGGCTTGCAGTTCAAGGCTGTGCTTGCTCCTATGTTGATTGCCGCCGTGGGCGTGCTGCTTTCCATCATTGGTATTTTCCTTGTGAAAACCAAGGAGAACGCTGGCATGAAGGAACTTCTCGGTGCCTTGAGCCGTGGTACTAATGCAGCCGCTATTCTCATCGCTGCGGCCACTTTCGGCATCATGTATCTCCTCTTCGGTAAGGAAACGGGCGACTTGGCCAACATGTGGTGGCAAACTTCACTCTCCGTGGTGGTCGGTTTGCTGGCTGGTGTGATTATCGGAAAAGCTACTGAATATTATACTTCGCAGAGCTACAAGCCCACGCAAAAGGTGGCTGAAAGCTCGAAGACTGGTCCTGCCACGGTGATTATCTCTGGTTTGGGACTTGGTATGCTCTCTACTGCTATCCCTGTTGTTACCGTGGGCTTCGCCATCGTTTTGGCTTATCTCTGCGCCAATGGTTTCAACATTGAGTTTACGGCTGCCAACCTTTCGAGAGGCCTTTACGGTATCGGTATTGCTGCCGTGGGTATGCTCTCCACCTTGGGCATCACCTTGGCCACTGACGCCTATGGCCCCATTGCCGACAATGCCGGTGGTAACGCCGAAATGAGCGGCCTCGAACCCGAAGTGCGTAAACGCACTGATGCCCTTGACGCTCTTGGCAACACCACTGCCGCCACCGGTAAGGGCTTCGCCATCGGTTCTGCCGCTTTGACCGCCCTCGCACTGTTGGCCTCATACGTTGAGGAAATCAAGATTGCTTTGATACGTATCGGACAAGACCTGCCGAATGGCGTTGAGGCTGCCAAAGCCACGTTGGTGGACTTCATGGAAGCTTACAATGTCAACCTGATGAACCCTGTCGTTCTTGTCGGTGTGTTCATCGGTGCCATGATGGCCTTCGTGTTCTGCGGTATGACGATGAACGCTGTGGGTCGTGCAGCTCAGAAGATGGTGGAGGAAGTCCGTCGTCAGTTCAGCACCATCAAGGGTATTCTTGAAGGCAAGGCTGAACCTGACTACGAGCGTTGTGTGGCCATCTCCACGAAGGGTGCCCAGCACGAAATGTTGGTGCCTTCCATCCTCGCCATCCTTGTCCCGATTCTGACTGGTGTTATCCTCGGTGTTCCTGGTGTTCTCGGCCTCCTCATCGGTGGTCTGAGCACAGGCTTCGTTTTGGCTGTCTTTATGGCCAACTCGGGCGGTGCTTGGGACAATGCCAAGAAGTATGTTGAAGAAGGCAACTTCGGTGGTAAAGGCTCTGAAAACCACAAGGCTACCGTTGTTGGTGACACTGTTGGTGACCCCTTCAAAGACACATCAGGTCCTTCACTGAACATTCTCATCAAGCTGATGAGCATGGTGAGCATTGTGATGGCAGGCCTGACCGTCACTTGCCACTTGCTGTAAAGATTTATCAGTTACTGAAAGAAAAATCCTCCGAGAGCCTTCTTGGGGGATTTTTTTTCTTGTTTTTTCTTGAATATCAACAATTTTCACTACTTTTGCACGCCAAAACAAAGGTCTTATAGAAGATAAATCGTGACGAAAACAATGGAATTTGCTTATAATCAATTGATTATCAATAAGTTATAGTGGGGGGGGGTAAATCTCCTCTTCAAACTTTGCATATCCGCTATCCAAGGCAGGGCTATGGGGCTTTGTCTTGGATTTTTTTGTTTCCCGTCTTTGAGAGGAGGAACAACAAAGCAATCCAGATCATCAACTTGACTTCTGGATGGTTTCGTTCCTCGCAATGACGCGAAGCGGGTCTGGAATCTTGAAACCATTAATTTACATCTAAAATCATAAATCATCAAAAAAATGAAGAAAACAAATTCGTTGAAAGCCATAGTGCTTTCCATGACGATGGCAGCATTGCTGCTGACCGACGGCCTCTACGCCCAAGAAAGACACGGAGGTTTGTTTGGATTCAATGGGTTGTTTAGCTCATGGAATGAGTTTGAAGAAGACATTGACGGAATGTTTGGCCTCCATGATAGGGATGCCAACTTTGGGGCTGGTGCTGATATTGGAGGCTTAACTTTCGAGCAAGAAGACCCGACGATCGACCCGAACGCTCCCATCGGCAGCGGAATCGCCATCCTCGTGGCCGCTGGCGCAGGCTATGCACTCTTGAAAAGAAAGGAGGAAGCAAAATGAAAAGACTTTCCTTGATTGCAATGGCTGCATTGGCTTTGGTGCTGACCTTCACCCAATGCAAAAAAGAAGTGGCCGAACAACCAGCAGCAGAAAATCGCGTTTTTATCACCGTTAAGGGAAACATTGAACAAAAAGACGAAGAACAAAAAGACGAAAGGATGACCATCAACAATCTCGGCCTTGTGTGGTCCGAGGGTTGTACTGAGTACGTCTATGTGGGCGGAAGCGCACATAATGGTTGCATAGGCGTGCTTCATGGCGAAGGAACCGGTACTGGGTCCATTGAATTCGAGGGTTATATAAATGGCCCATTAGATGGTGAGGTGCTTTATTACTTCTATCTCGGTAGAGGGGACGAAAGGACAGGTGATGATTTGAACATTTTGGATTTTTCCTACCAAGAAGGAGATCCAACGGCGAGTTCAACGTCGAATGGGTTAGAACCATACATCGTTGCCATCGCTGCTGCCATCTATTATCAAGGCATTGCCTATTATGTCCTCCCTTTCAGTTTGCAGACGGCCTTTGCTTGTTTTGACAGGGATGAGTTGTATAGTGCTGATAATTACTATGTTGAGTTTTATGGGAATATTAACTATCCTACATTTCTGTACGGCGACGACATTTGGACTACAGCCACCGTTGACTACCAACATGGCGGGATTGTGGGCAGAACAAAGGGTACCATCATGTGTTGGGACTATATGAATAAGATACCGACGATTGCATTGATTCCCTCGACGACAAATATGACCACATTGCATTTTATAGACAACAAAAGGTTTGGCGACATAACATTCTACCGTGGCATTCAACCCGGAAAGTTCTATATGCACGATCGTCCTACTGATTTTGCTTTAGAAATCGAGGGCCAAGAGATTACCGATATGCCCCTTACTTTTGAGGCTAAGACCGCGACAGCACAAGTAGCATTCATAAGCACTTATTCTTATAGCGAATATTACCCATATCATCCCGATACTTTGGATTTGGAATACAAAATAAACGATGGAGATTGGGAGCCTTGTTCATTCTATGAGATTATCGATCTCAATTATGGTGACAAGGTGTCTTTCCGAGGCAACAATGAAACTATGGCTGGTTATGTCTTTGATGGAGTTGGAAGTGAATGTCTCGAAAATAGTTCTTTTGTCTGTCTTGATGGCGAGTGCTATTTTTATGGCAATGTGATGAGCCTTCTTTCCAAAGAAGATTTTGCCACTGCCAACATATTAACCAAAGATTATACATTCTGTAAACTTTTTAAAGTTATAGAAGGATATGACGGGTTTTATAGTCATCCGACACTACCTTTGATGTTGCCTGCCATGAGGTTAACAAGCGATTGTTATTACAATATGTTCATGGGCTGCACACACCTGACAAAAGCACCGGAGTTGCCTGCCACATCATTGGCCCGAAATTGCTATCAATATATGTTCGATGGTTGCACCAGCCTGACCACGGCTCCATTCCTTGGTGCTTTTGAGGAGCACTTTGATTGCTATGAAGGTATGTTTAAGGGTTGTAGTAATTTAAACTTTGTGAGATGTCTTGCCAAAAGTCGTCCCTTTGTGCCGGGTCAAGGTCTTGTTGGTAACTTTGGCGATCAAGTCCAATATATGCTTGAGGATGTTGCTCCAACGGGTACGTTTGTCATGGACGAAAGCATTGATGAAACCGAATGGGCGGGTATAATTCCTCAGGGTTGGAATATATATAAAATGACAGGCTTGATTAACCCGTTGGGGAAATAGAAAAGTGTAAATTCAATTCCCACATAATTGTAGAGACGCCACATTGTGACGTCTTTACTTTTTTTGCCCGCACGGGAGTTGTGCACACCCGATGTTGGCAATGTATTCGATGCTGGCAGTTGTGTTTATTATCGGCAGGGGTTGCATTGCATTTCACCCTTGCCTAATATCCACCTGTTCTTCCGCATTTGCAATGCGGAAGTGGTGAATATCAGCATTTGCAATGCGATAAAACAGCGATATGCGGCTGCCGTAATATAACAGCCCTACAGCCTATGTAGGATGGTGTATGGCTGTCACAAGGTTGCTGAGCTTATCGAAGCACCGTGGTTAGCCGCATAATTAATGGCAAATTCGTGGTTCATTCGTGGTCATTCGTGTTCGTAAAATAACCCCGTTCTTCTGTATTTACAATGCAGGAACTGAAAGACACAAATAAATAATCGCAAAGAATTGGTCGTTTTTAGGGAAAAAGTGTATTTTTGCAAGCGAGAACAAAAGGAAACAATGTCATGGATGGTGTTAGCATACAAGTGAACTTGCCGAATTATGGCCAATATGATGCCGCCGAGCTTACACGGATTTTGACCCGAATCGCGATGGCTTTGATTGAAAAGGACAATCAAGAGCCAGAGACACAGGTTCCTTGCACCTATTCACCCGAAGAGGCCAAGATGCTGACACTGCAGCGAGGCCGCGACATCAGGGCTGGGCGCGTAAAGCTCATTTCCCACGACGAGGTAATGAAAGAGATGGACCAATTGATTTCCACGTATGAAGATTAATTGGAGCGAGCAGTCGCGTGACGATTTACGTGACATCTTAAATTATGTCGGGAGTTCGTTTGGTGGTCGAAAGGCCTCCGAAGTTCTGGCTGAGATACGTCGTACTGCTGAATTGCTGGAGAGCTTTCCAATGCTTGGCAAACGCTTTGTGGAAGATGAAGAGGAAGGCGTCGTCTACCGTACATTGCCTTCCAAATTAAATCAAATTGTCTATTATATTGATGGTGACACAGTTACGATTGTCACGATTTGGCAAAACCGACGGGATGTCAAGAATCTGATAAAACTGTTAAAGAAGGCATCTGAATAAATGCCTGTTCCCCGTCCTTCCGAATTTTGTAATGCGAAAAAACAACGATTTGTGGCTGCCGTAATACGACAGCCCTACAGCCCAACGGTGGGGTTGTAGGGCTGTCACAAGGTTGCTGAGCTTGTGGCCCCTGAGGTTTCTCGAAGGGTCGAAGCACCGTGGCAGCCGCATAATTAATGACAGATTCGTGGTTCATTCGTGGCCATTCGTGTAAAAAAAGAGACTTCTAAAAATTGCTTGCAATTTTTGTCTCAAATTAACTTCGTTGAATCTTCGATTTCTCAAATTCTTGATAATTAGAAATCCCCAAAAACAAATCTCCGATTCGGTGTAAGCCAATCTGCGATTTCGTTTAATTTGCATAATTCGCTGTTGTTTATAATCCGTTGCGGCAGAAAAATTCCGTTTTTCCGTAGCCCACAATCCTTTTCTTATTATCTTTGCACCCAAAGACACTTACGACAATGGAAAATGCACAATTGGGAAGACGATATCCTATTGGTATTCAGACGTTTGAAAGATTAAGGAAAGAAAATTACCTTTATATAGACAAAACGGACTTGGTTTGGAAGATAACCAAGGAGAGCCCGTATGTATTCCTCAGCCGTCCGCGAAGGTTCGGCAAGAGCCTGCTTTCCACCACTTTGGCAGCCTATTTCCAAGGCAGGAAAGACCTGTTCGAAGGTTTGAAAATCATGGAATTGGAGCAAGAGTGGGAAACCTATCCCGTCATCCACTTGGATTTGAGCGAAGCGAAAAACAAACAGACAGTGGAAGACTTGCGCGACACGCTTCTGCTGTTGATGAAGCCAATGGTTGCCAAATATGGCCGCGATGAGGACGAAAAGTTTCCTGGGTCATTGTTGAAAGGTCTCATTCGTCGTGCATACGAGCAGACGGGCAAGCAAGTGGCGGTCGTCATCGACGAGTATGACGCACCGCTTTTGGATGTACTGCATGACGATCGGCTGAAAGAATTCCGCATCGTCCTGCAGGAGTTCTTCCAGACTCTCAAGGCAAGTGAGGCCATGGTCAAATTCTGCTTCATCACAGGCATCACCAAGTTCAGCCAATTGAGCATTTTCTCCACCATCAATAATTTGTTGAATGTTTCGATGGACCCAAGATATGCCGCCATCTGTGGCATCACCGAGGATGAGTTTTCCACCGACATGGCTCCCGACATCGCTATGTTGGCACGAGAGTACGAATGTAGCCTGGAGGAGATGCACGCCAAACTGAAACTGCAATACGACGGCTATCGTTTTTCGGAGAAGTCGCCCGATATATACAACCCGTTCAGCTTGTTGAAGTGTTTCAACCACAGGAGAATAGCCAACTATTGGTTCGACAGCGGCACCCCGACCTTTCTTATTCGGCAGATGCAGCATTTCCGCACCGACATCACCACCATGGACGACATGGAAGTGCCCTTGACGGCCTTCGACCGCCCAACCGAGGCCATGACCACTGCGCTGCCGTTGCTCTATCAAACTGGCTATCTGACCATTAAGGGCTACGACCGTGATTCGTTAGCCTATACATTAGGCATTCCCAATCAGGAGGTTCGCTTGGGCTTTGTCGACGGGCTTTTGCCGACCTACATCGGCCTTGACGGTGCTGATGTGCAAATGGGTTTCGCCTTGAAGTTTTGGCGGGCATTGAGGGCGAATGACCTCGACCTTGCCTTGAGGGAGATGCAAGCTTATTTGGCAGGTTTGCCCTACATCGAAGGCTTCAAGAAGAAATTGGAAGACATTTCAAACGCGGAAGGCTTTTATGAATGGTCGTTCTACTTGATTTTCAGTATGTTGAATGTGTATGCAAAAACGCAGGTGAAATGTGCGGGAGGCCGCATCGATATGGTTGTTTATATGCCTGACACGGTTTATGTTTTCGAACTGAAAGTGAACGGCACCGCAGCGGAGGCCTTGAAGCAAATCGACACGAAGGGCTATGCCATTGCCTATCAGACTGATGAGCGCAAGGTAGTGAAGGCGGGAGTGAGTTTTTCGACCGAGAGCAAGACCATCAAGGATTGGATTATCGCCGACTGTGTGGAATGACGTGTATACTTGCTGAAATGTTGTCCATTCGGGACTTTGGCAATGAAAAACAATCATGGGATTATTTTGGTACGATTTTTGACAACCCAAAAAAATGTTTGAAAATTTGGAAGTTTTGAACAACGAACAACAATAATTACTAATTTTGCACAATTTTAAATCAATAAGCAATGAAGAAAGTCATTTATCTGCTTGGTATTATGCTCCTTATGGCTGGAGTGGCCAAGGCTCAAGACAACAAGGCTGTCCCGATGGGACCGGAAATCGAGTTTGAAAAACTTGTCCACGATTATGGCGATGTGCCTTACAACGGCAATGGCGAATGTGAATTCCGTTTCACCAATACAGGCACTGAGCCTCTGTTGGTGCAGAAACCCAAGTCAAGCTGCGGCTGCACCATTCCTTCCTGGCCCAAAGAGCCCATTCTTCCCGGCGAGTCCGATGTCATCAAAGTGACGTACCGCACCAACCGTGCAGGCAACATCAACAAAACCGTGACCGTCACCTCCAATGCGGTCAAGAATTCCACCGTGGTGTTGCGCATCAAGGGCCGCGTCCTTGACCAGCCTACCGAGGCTCTGCCTGAGAAGAAAAGCGATGTGGGAAGCCCAGTCAACAACAACTAATTTGAATCCAATAAAGTAGTAATTATGAAAGCCGTCTAATGGAAGCGTTAGATGGCTTTTTGTTCAAAATCAAATACTTATGCCACAAATATCCAAAAAAGGTATGGAACTGCCGCAGTCGGCAATCCGTAAACTTGTCCCATTTGCCGATGCCGCCAAAGAACGCGGTGTCCACGTGTATCACCTCAACATCGGTCAGCCCGACATTGAGACCCCAAAGGGTGCTTTGAAAGTCTTGGCTGAGACCGCCAAGGATCTTCCGGAAAGCAAAGGCGTGTTGGAATACAGCCACTCGGCCGGTATCCCTTCCTATCGTCGTGCGCTCTGCAACTATTACCATCGTCATGGCATCGACGTGACGCCCAACCAGATTCTTGTCACCACAGGTGGTAGTGAGGCCTTGCAGATGGCTTTCACTGTGTGCCTGAATCCTGGCGACGAAATCATCATCCCGGAACCGTATTACACCAACTACAACACCTTCGCCAAGTTGTGCGACGCCAAGATTGTCACCATCCCCAGCGACATCAAGACAGGCTTTGCCCTGCCGCCCATCGAGGAGTTTGAGAAGGCCATCACACCACGCACAAGAGCCATCATGATTTGTAACCCCAACAACCCCACAGGTTATCTTTACACCCATGAGGAGTTGCTGAAGGTGGCTGGTCTGGTCAAGAAGTACGACCTGTATCTCTTTGCCGATGAGGTATACCGTGAGTTCTGCTACGATGGTCACAAGCATGTTAGTGTCATGCAACTTGAAGGCTTGGAGCGTAACACTATCCTTTTCGACTCTGTCTCAAAGCGTTACAGTGCTTGCGGTGCCCGTGTAGGTTGCATGGTAACCCGCAACAGCGAAGTCTATGCCACCGCCATGCGTTTGGCTCAGGCTCGTCTATCTCCGCCGTCGTTCGGTCAGATTTTCGCTGAGGCTGCCGTCGAAACGCCGCAGTCATACTTTGATGGTGTTTACAATGAGTACATCGCTCGTCGTAATGTCATCGTCGAGGGCGTCAACAAGATTCCGGGCTGCTACTGCCCAATGCCTAAGGGTGCTTTCTATACCGTCATCGACCTGCCTGTTGACGACAGCGACAGGTTCTGCCAGTGGCTGCTCACCGATTTCAGCTACAACGGTGCCACGGTCATGCTGGCTCCCGCCACAGGTTTCTATGTCGATCCTGAGAAAGGCCGCCATCAAGCTCGTATCACCTACTGCCTCTGCATCGACGACTTGAAGGCCGCCATGAAGTGCCTTGAGGAAGCCTTGAAGGTGTATCCTGGAAGATTAAGATAAACAGTTAAATTGGTTAATTTCAAGAGGAAGTGCGAATTTTCGTGCTTCCTTTTGTTTTGGTGTCAAAGCAATCCCTCCAATGCTGCTCGAAATGCTGGCATGGGGCATTTTGTATCGCGTTCGATGATGAGTGTTTTCAGTCCGGCAAAGGGTCTGATTTCTTCTTCAATATCTTTTAGGGAGCGGTCTCTGCCAAAATAGGCAGGGGCAAAGGCTTCCCAAAACTGAACCGCGGTCTCTTTGTGCATGTGGAAGACTTCATGGATATACGGTTCGTCATCGAGGATGCAACAGAGATAGATCATTCCGACATCAAACAGAGGATAGCCGTAGCAAAAGTCACCCAAGTCAATGAAATAGCGTTTGTTGCCAGCAAAGATGGCGTTTGAGAATTGGAGGTCACCGTGGATGGCGGTGTCAGTGTCGGGGACATTGGCGATGAATTTTCCTAATTTGTCTTTCTCGTCTTTCGTAAAGAACGGATTCTCTGCTAAGAGGCGGTAATAGCGCTCTTTCACGCTTTCAAACTGCGTGGTGTCGACATGTGTGCTGTGCAATTGAAGGCACATCTCAGCGAACTCTTCAGCGTATTGTTGTGCCTTTTCGGGATGGTCGCCTGTGGCGCGAGAATAGGAAACCTTGTTTGGGATGCGACGGAAGCAGATGCCATAGCGACCGTCCTCAGTCACCACATATTCGCCAGGCTCAGGCGTGGGGATGCCCATGTTGTACACCTTGCGGGCCAGCATCATCTCGTCAATGGGCTGATGGATTTTGCCGAGGTGATACAGTTTGAGCATCATAGTCGGGTCGGTTTTGTGGTCGTAGCTTTCACCGTTGAAACCGCCGCCAGAAAGGATATAGTCGTTTAAGGAAATTTTGATTGCTTCCATCTGTTTTGTGTTAGATTTCTGCGACAAAAGTAGAAAAAAGAATCGGAAATCGTTTTGTTATTCAAGTTTTTGTATTTTTGCTGCAACAAAATTGAGGTGTAATGCGTGTCAAATCATTTTCGGGCAGGCTGAGTTGGCTAATCATCGGCATCGTGTCGGTCATTTCCATTGTGGCACAGATGGCAGTGTTTTTTGCTTATAGGTCATTGCAAGGTTCACCGCTGTTACGTGTTGTCTTGGCGGCCATTGGCTTGACCAGCCTTGCAGCCATTTTCTTTGCCTGTCGGGCAGTCATCAACCACATGACGCGCCCTGTTTCGGAGCTCTCCAAAGCTGTGCTCAAGATGGCCAAGGGCGATTTGAAGGCGAAATTGCCTGAAATCAAGAGCGAGGACGAGATGCGGCGGCTGCACGACAGCTTCCAAACCATGCAAAATTCGCTCAATGATTATATTGAGGAGCTGAAGACCACCACTGCCATAAATGAGCGTATCCAGTCGGACCTTGAGTTGGCCCGAAATATCCAGAAGGGGATGCTGCTAAAGGAGTTTCCGCCTTTTATGCATGCTATGCTTGACCCAGCCAAAAAGGTGGGTGGCGACTTGTATGATTTTACCTTGAAGGGCGACCAACTCTATTTCGCCATCGGGGATGTGTCGGGCAAGGGTGTCGCGGCTTCTATAGTCATGGCCATCACAAGAGTGATGCTGCGTTTCGTGGTGGGAATGGGCTTGCCTTTGGATGAAACGTTGTATCGACTCAATAACAACTTCTGCGAATCCAATGAGATGAGCATGTTTGTGACGCTGTTTGTCGCCCGCCTCGACCTTAAGACGGGTCACATGGAGTTTTGTAATGCAGGACACAATCCCATCCTGATCATTCCTCCTGATGGCGAGCTTTATTTCCTCCATTGCAAAACCAATATTGCCATGGGTGTGTTCGGAGAATTCGCTTATGAGGCTGAGCAAATTGACCTGAAACATGGCACGCGCATCATTGCTTATACCGATGGGGTGACCGAGGCCGAGAAAGCAGACCAGAGCCAATATGGCGAGGAACGCCTGATGGATTGGGCGAAGGGTTTGGTGAATACCAGTCAAAGTGTGTCATTACAGGAAAAAGACATCGTGGGAAGTCTATACGATTCGGTGAAGAAATTCGTCGATGGCAACGCGCAAAATGATGATATAACGATTGTTAGTTTGAAATTACCAGAATGATAAAGAAGCGATTCAACCCGATAACAGACCGAAGCAGCGAAATCATCGCCTTCTTAATGTCTTCGCCCGACATGCCCAAGGATGCCGACTTGCGTTTCAAGATTGAGCTATCCATCGAGGAAGCCGTCGAAAATGTGGTGCGATATGCCTACGAAGGCGGCATAGGTTGGCTTGAGGTGGGTGCCAATTTGGACAATAAGTCATTGATACTCACCATCGAATTACGTGATGCGGGTGTGCCCTTCAATCCACTCGAAAATGCCGACCCGGACATTACGTTGAGAGCCGACGAACGTCCTGTTGGCGGTCTTGGCATCTACCTCTGTAAACAAATGATGGATAGCATTAGCTATCGGTATGAGGACGGAAACAATGTGCTTACCATGAAGAAGCTAGTTAATGGTTAGGAGTTAGAGTTTAACAGATCGACAATATGATAGTAACAATAAACAAACAAGAAAAAAAGACCCTCGTGACGCTTGATGGGCGCATCGACAGCACCAACGCCGACCAGTTCCAGCAAGACATTGCCCCACTGATGGAAGGTGATAACCCCGACATCGACATCGATTGCACGAACATGACCTATACCTCATCACAGGGGCTCCGCGTGTTTCTTCTGTTGCAGAAAAGCGTCGTGGCACGCAATGGCAAAATGGTGATGCGCAACATGAATCCTCGTGTGAAGGAAGTCTTCGACATCACCGGATTTTCCAACATCATTACCATCATCTAAAACAGCAGACCCCTATGAATATCGACATGCATAGTGAGATGATTCTCGACGAATACCGTGAGAAATTGCCTATTTACGAGAAGATGAAAGTTGTCATTCTCAGGCTGTTGCGTACCTGCTTAGACGAAAACCGCATTATCGTTTCAGGATTGGAGGCTCGCGTCAAGTCTGAGCAAAGTCTCCTCGGGAAGTTGGAACTGAAGGGCTATAAATATCACACGTTGGAGGATATTACTGATGTTGTGGGTGCACGCATTATCACGTATTATTGCGACGAGGTCGACATTATCTCTGCCTTGGCTGAGAAACTGTTTGAAATCGACTGGGACAACTCCGTTGATAAACGCAAGATGCTTGAAATCGACCGTTTTGGGTATCTTTCGCTCCACTATGTCTGCCGTATTCCAGAGGCTTTGTACAAGGACCCTGAGATGCCGCAGTTCAACCAAATCCGCTTTGAGTTGCAGATGCGGAGCACGTTACAGCATGTATGGGCCAACATGTATCATGACATCGGTTACAAGAGTGATGTGGAAATCCCCATTGAATACCAGCGCAATATGACTCGTCTTGCAGGAATGTTGGAGTTGGCAGATGAGCAGTTCAGCCGTATCCGCAAGGAAATCAATGGCTACCGCCGTATGGTTCAGTCGATGGTGGCCAACGGTAATTTTGATGATGTGCCACTCAATGGTGATACGTTCCGTAGTTTCCTAAAAATGAGGCCTTTCAAGAAACTTGCCGACAAAATTGCCGCCATCAACCAAGGCGAAGTTTACGAGGACAACCTCATGCCTTATTACTTTATATTGGTACACATGGACATGAAGACCATTGGTGACATCGTCAGGATGTGCAACGACTACAGTGAGAGTGCCTATCAGTTGGCACTGCTTCAGTTGGCGGGCACTGGATTGGACATCGTGACCTATTCGGTGGCCGTCCAAAACCTCTGTATCGTTTTTATCCTGAAGAAAGGCTATGGCGAGGCTGGTCTAGTGCGTCTGTTTAATGCGCTCTATGGTGAAAACGACTATCATATTCAACGAGCCAAGCGCATTTACGAGCAAGCACGAAAAATCAACTTAATCTAAAACCATGAACAATCCATTGGAAACCAATTTCTTCGACAAGGCAGCGAAGTTTGCCATCGAAGCCCATCAGGGTACCGAGCGCCGTGGCAAAGGTTACCCATACATCATTCATCCCATGGAGGCCGCCTCCATCGTGGCCACCATCACCAACGACCAGGAAATGTTGGCTGCGGCCATCTTGCACGACACCGTTGAGGACACCGATGTGACTGTCGAGCAAATCAGGGAACTTTTTGGCGATAGAGTAGCCGAACTCGTCCAGCATGAAACCGCACCTTTAGACAAAAGTTTATCTTGGCACGAGAAAAAAACGCAACAAATCAAGCAGTTGGCTGAAGCACCATACGACAGCAAGGTGGTCGCTCTTGGCGACAAACTTTCCAACATGCGTGGCATCGCATGGGATTATCGCCGGATGGGTGACGAGGTTTGGAAATTGTTCAACGCCCCGAATGGCAAAAGCGATGTGGAATGGTACTACCGCTCTTTGGGCGAAGCCATGTCGGAACTGTCGGGAACGCTTGCTTATCAGAAATTTGTTGTCTTGCTTGAAGAGGTTTTCGGATAATCAATACATCAGATATTTCGCCCGGATGGCCTTGAAGGCATCAAGGTCGTCTTTCCACGAAGCACGGATTTCTTCCACGCTTTTTCCGTTTTCAATGTCACGCTGCAACTGTTTGTCGCCCGATAGCTTGACAAAGAAATTGTTGAAGAAACCTTTGTCTTTCAGTTGCTGATAAGCCTCAATAGTCCATTCCAAGTGAAGTTGGTTATCATTACGAGCATAATCATGCGCGAATTCAACAAGGTTCTCGCCTCGGCAACGTTGGCCTTCGAGCAGAGGCTTTGAAGCTCCAGTAGTGCTTTTGGGCGTGAAAGTATAGCTGCCGCGCATGTCGGGATGGCCATAGATTTGGAAAGGCATTTCCGTGCCGCGTCCCACGCTAACGATGCTGCCCTCAAAGAAGCAAAGGGTAGGGTAGAGGTACACCGATTCCCAGTTGGGCAGGTTGGGCGAAGGCTTTATAGGCAATTCGTAAATGGCGTCGCGGTTATAATTATTAATAGGTATCACGGTGAGGTCACAAGTGACGCCATTCTTCAGCCAGCCTTCACCGTTCACCATCTTGGCATATTCCCCGATGGTCATGCCGTAAACCACTGGAACTTGGTGCATTCCCACAAAGGATTTGTTTTCTGGTTTCAACACGGGTCCGTCCACATAAAAGCCATTTGGGTTCGGACGGTCGAGGACAATGACAGGAATGTTGTTTTCTGCGGCGGCTTCCATTACGTATGTCATTGTGGAAATGTAGGTATAAAAGCGCACACCAACATCCTGCAAATCAAATAGAATTATGTCGATGCCTTGCAGCATTTCGGGCGTGGGTTTTTTGTTTTTGCCGTAAAGCGAGACGATGGGCAGGCCAGTTTTCTCGTCCTTGCCGCTGTTCACTTTGGCACCTGCATCGGCAGTGCCACGGAAACCATGTTCAGGTGTATAGATTTTCTTGATGTCGATGCCCAAAGAAAACAAGGTATCCACTAGATGGGTTTCACCTACAATACTCGTCTGGTTACCGACTATACCCACTCGCTTTCCTCTGATAAGCGGTAGGTAATCATCCATTTGCATGGCAGCGGAAATATATTGTTCCTTGTCGATGATAGAGAGGCGAGGCTCATCGTCCATCTTGAAGATTTGGGCCTGGGCTGGTGCCATGAAAATGAGGCAGAAGAAAGCTATTGCAAAGAATTGTCGTTTCATTTCGGGTGTGTTTTGTTTTTGCAAAGGTATTGAAAATTGTACAAATTTCGGGCCTAATAGTTTCACTAAGCCTAATTTTTACTACTTTTGTCCCCGAATTGGTTCGCCAGTGCTTCGACCTTTTGACCACCTTCAGGGGCCTCAAGTTCAGTAGCCATTCGTGACATATTGAACTTTAGAAGCGTTATGCTTCCTTTGTACTTGAGAACCTGAGAAATTTTCAAGACCACAAAAACAAGGGGTTGTATAGCGGCTTCACGCTGTTTGCAGCTACGGCTACTACTGGTCGAGTTCGCTCAACACGGACTACCCGGACCGCGCGTGGAACTTCTTCTTCGGTTCGGGCCATTACGTCATGGGCCACGACTTCTACGGCCGCGGCTATGGTCGATTTGTCCGACCAGTGCGTTCTTTTGGGCAGAACTAACCTTTGTTCCGTTACGGGCAACGGGCGAAAAAGTTGGCGGGCAGGGCGCCTGCGGTAGCAGGCTACCCAGCCCTGCTCGGCAACTTTTCGACGTTCATTTGGGCTCTTCCCTGTAATTATTGACATCGGTTAATTTGCGTGAAGAGACGATGCTTGTGTGCCGTCTTTACAAGCCAACCTCTAAACCGCCCTCTTTCTCCTTATGAAACCTTGGAGTGGGAGGGCGAGTTTTATTCAATTTTCTTGGTAATGTGGCAATGTTGGTGATTTTGTTTATTTTTGCAGGCGATAAATATAGAAATCAAGACAAGCCATGCCACAAATAAGTTTCTTTTACGGAATTGTTATATTTATGAATTTCACTGACCATGCTCCGGCACATTTTCATGCTTGGTATGGTGATTACAAGGTTACGGTAAGCATCCGGGATGGTATAGTTACTGGTAAGATGCCAGGCCGTGCCTTGCGTATGATTTTGGAATGGCTTGAGTTGCACCGTGATGAATTGCTTGCCGATTGGGAAAAAGCGCAACATGGAACACCTCTTGATAAAATTGAACCCTTAAATTAATAGTCTATGTTTTTGGAAATTAATAAAGCTGAATATCTTGGCGATTACCGAATTCGTCTATGGTTCAACAACGACGAAGTGCGTGATGTGGATTTGGCCAATTCTTTACATGGCGAGGCTTTCTTGCCGCTATATAACAAGGATTATTTCAAGCGTTTCTCTATCCGTTTCAATACCATTGAATGGGATAATGGTGCTGATTTTGCGCCTGAATATCTGTATGATATTGGTGCAATAGCTTGAATAATGGTTTGAATCATTCCCATGTCCGCCCCCAAATTCATAGCAGACCGAATTTTTTCACTTTCGAAGGAAAATCTTTCTTCAACGGTAATGCGATTGGCCGTCACGAGTGTAGCTTTGGCTATTATCGTGATGCTGATTGCATGGGCGGTCGTGGTGGGTTTCAAAAACCAGATTCGCGGCAAGGTGATTGGTTTTGTGGCCCCGATTCATGTGCAGTCATTGGACAAAAATGAGTCTGTGGAGGAAACACCATTTGTTTTGGATTCGTTGTTAGTCAGTCGATTGGATGCCATTGAAGGGATTGCACATTATCAGATGGTGGCCAACAAGGCAGGCATGATTAAAACCGACGACGAGATTCAGGGTGTGGTGCTGAAGGGCGTGGACGAAAACTACGACTGGACTTATTTTAGCAATTGCTTGTTGGAAGGCAAAGTGCCTGAGTACCACTCGGGTGAACGCTCCACCGAGGTGCTGGTTTCCAAGGTGATTGCCAATAAGATGCTGCTGAATGTCGGTGATGATGTGCGCGTGTGGTTTATCGACAAGGACAATCAAGCGCGAGGGCGAAAGTTTACTGTGTCAGGCGTTTTTGAGACAGGACTTTATGAGTTTGACGAGCGTTATGTCTTCGCCGACCTCAACCAAATCCGAAAGCTGAACGGTTGGGAAGACAACGAAGCAGGACTGATAGAGATTGCCTTGGACGACAACGCCGATGTCGCACAAGTCAACGGGAAATTGTATTATGCCTTGCCGGCCAATTTGGCTTCCTACACTGCCCGCGAGAGCAATCCTCAAATCTTCGATTGGCTCGACCTTTTAGATACCAATGTCTGGCTTATCATGGCTTTGATGTTACTTGTAGCAGGCATTACGGTTATCAGTATGTTGTTGATTATCATTATTGAACGGACTTCCACCATCGGTTTGCTGAAAGCCATGGGCGCGAGTAATAAGTTTGTCCGTGAGGTGTTTTTGCGCCGCTCGTTGAAAATTTTGCTCATCGGTATGCTGATTGGCAATGTCATTGGGTTGGGCTTTTGTTTCTTGCAGCAATATACTGGGTTCATCAAATTGGATGCCGCTACCTATTACCTCTCTGCTGTGCCTATCGAATTGCACTTGAGTACTGTGATTTTCATCAATTTGGGAACTTTCCTGCTTTGGGTTTTGATGCTGCTCATCCCGACTTCAGTCATCAACCGCATCAGTCCCACCAAGTCGATTCGGTTTGAATGAAAAATTTCGATAATTCATGCACGAAATGGCAAAAAACATTATTTTTGCACAATCAATACCATAGCAATGAGCAAATTGGAGCATGACAAGCTGGATTATTTGGTGGCTATCATTAGTGATTTTGCCAACAAGTTTTCCTTGACACCTTCACAAGCCTATCGCTATTTGTCTAATTATAAGGCAATTGACTTTTTGATTCGCAATTATGATATTGAGCATACGCTGTCGTTTGAGAATGTCGTGGATGATGTCTCGGTGTATTGTCGTAGTCGTGGAGGGGCTTTGGCATGATACTTTACCATGGTTCGAATGTCAAGATTGACCGGATTGACTTGTCCAAATCCAATGTGGGCAAGGATTTTGGTGTCGGCTTTTATTTGACCCCAAACCGCGACCATGCCTTAGGTCAGGCTCAGCGAAAGATAGAAATGTTCTCGTTTGGTGCTCCCACTTTGAACATCTATTTTTTTGATGAGAATGAGCTTCAAAAAGGCGAACTTGCTGTGAAAACATTTGATGGCTACACCTTGGAATGGGCAGAATTTGTGCTGATGAATAGACAAAGCAATAGTCGGACACCATTGCATGGATATGATATTGTTGTAGGTCCAGTTGCTAATGATACTGTTGGTTATCAGATTCGTAGGTTGTTGGAAAATCTGATTTCCATGGAGCAATTTTTGAAAGAGTTGAAATACCCTAAAGAAATGAGCATCCAGTACTTTTTTGGATCGGAGAAAGCATTAAAGTATCTCAAAGCGATATGACGAAAGAAACATTTATGATAGAAGAATTGACCAAGGAGATGGTTATGCTTTTGATGGAAAAGAGAAGCATTTCTATGGAAGAGGCTGTGAATCTTGTTTACACATCCGAGACTTTCTCCAAATTGTGCAATCTTTCTACAGGATTATATTTCCAAAGTACACCTTATGTGTACGAATACCTTGAAAAAGAACTGATTACAGGAAAACTAAGCGAATGAATAAATGATGAAAGACTTTACAATTAAACCGTTGAAAGGCTACGGCGAAATACCTTTCGGAATGACACTTGACGAGACGGTCAAGATTTTGAACATGCCTGATTTCTACGAGGAACTCAGCGACATGGAAGAGACGGGCAACCGCTCCATCTTTTATGAGTACCAAGAGATTCAGACGAATATCTATTTTGAGGGTGTCACCAAATCGGTGGTGGCTTGTTTCGAGACTGAGAATGAGGATGCTACCCTGTTCGGCAAGAAAGTGTTCGAACTTGACAAGGAAGAAATCATCGACTTGATGAAGTCTAATGGTTTCAAGGAATTAGAAGAGGAAACTGAGGACGAAGAGTTGCGTGTCTCCTTCGAAGATGGCCTGATTGACTTTTTCTTTGAAGATGAGATGCTGACTGCTGTGAGTTGGGGCGTACTCGTTGACGAACAGGGTGAAATTATTTGAGTTTTTGCACGCAGAATTCGCAGAATTATGGGAGACACAAAGCGATGCTATTGCATGTGTCTGGTAGGCTTCTGCGATTTCAGCGTATTCTGCGTGAGAATGTAATGGATTCGAATGAAAACCAATAAGTTACAGCATAAATACGATGCTTTTGTGGCCTATTTTGAGGAGCACATGCCCATCGCTGAGTCGGAGTTGCATTACAAAGACCCGTATCAGTTGTTGGTGGCGGTGATTCTCTCGGCGCAGTGTACCGACAAGCGCGTCAATATGACCACGCCGGCTTTGTTCCAGCGTTTCCCGACGGCGCAAGACATGGCGGCATCATCGGCGGATGAGATTTATACCTATATCAAAAGCATTTCTTATCCCAACAACAAGGCCAAGAACCTGTTGGGCATGGCGCAGACTTTGGTGCGCGACTTTAACGGCATCGTTCCCGATAATTTGGAGGATTTGCAGAAACTGCCTGGCGTGGGCCGCAAGACCGCCAATGTGATGATGGCCGTTGCCTTCGACCAGCCCGCCATGCCAGTGGATACGCATGTTTTCCGCGTTTCCAACCGCATTGGCCTGACCAAAAACTCAAAGAATGTATTAGAGACCGAAAAGACCTTAGTGGCACATTTGCCACAAAATGTGATATCCAAGGCGCATCATTGGCTCATCTTGCATGGGCGTTATGTTTGCCTTGCCCGCAAGCCGAAATGCGATGAATGCGGGATAACAACGATTTGCGATTTTTACCAAAAGAAACAGATTAAAGTACAATAACCATGAAAGACAATTCAGGAAATCAGAAAAGAGGAACTGGAAGAAAAATCCTCACTACATTAAGCATTATCATCGTTTTGGCAGCGGCTGCTTTTGTTTTCTTCAAGTTTTTTTATGTGTTCGGTAGCGGTGTGAAAGCTGGCGAGCTCAACCTGTTCGTTTACAAAGGCTATGTGTTCAAGACCTACGAAGGCAGGCTTATCCAAGCGGGCTACAACTCGAAAAACTCCAACAACACCATCCAATCGAACGAGTTCAATTTCTCGGTGAAGGATGAGAATGTGGCCAAGCAATTGGAGCGTTGCACAGGCAAGATGGTCGAACTGCACTACAAGGAATATCTCGGCACTTTGCCTTGGCGTGGTATGACCAAGTATGTGGTGGATAGCGTTTATTCGGTCAGTACGGTGAATGAGCCTCAGGAGTTGCCGATTGCCGTTCCGACGGAAGTTTTGTAGACCTAAAGGAAATCACGATCGATCGAAAGAAGAAGGAGGTCAAACTCTGATGTGGTAGCGTGAGGTGAAGCTTTCGACATCACCGCCACTGAAGTAAACGGCCAAAGCCGTGACCCAGTCGTTCATCTCGGTACGGAAACAGAACTTGGCCATGTCGTACCCCAATCCGTTCTCGCGTCTGTAAATCATTATCAGCATGGCCGTTATCAAAGTCATGTAGAGGATTATCTTGATGCCGTTTTCGCTTACGGACAGGAAATGGGAGAAGTTGAGCCCCTGTTTGAGGAAGCGGAAGAACACCTCAATGTCCCATCTGCAGCGGTAAGCCTCGGCGATTTCCTTTGGGGTGAGGCTGAAGTCGTTGGTGATGAAGTATATGTCATTCTCCACCTCCTTCACCTTCCCCTTGTTGGCCGGTCTTGTGGTGTCCCTTGGTATCTTGAAGCGTGCCTTGACCACACGGAATGTCCGCTCCGTCTTCTCATGCGCCTTGGTGTACGGCTGCACCTCGATGTCGTCGACCAGTTCCAGCTTTCCCAAGTCCTTGTCTGTTTTCCCGTCCATCAGGGTCCTGACGACCTCCATCCTCTTGTTTGTCTTGATTCTCCCCACGAACTTCGCCTCCAAAGTGGACATCATCTCGAAGCTTGACGAGGATGCAAGGCCGCGGTCCAGTACATACTTAAAACATTTGGACTTGTAGTCCAGAGTGGTTTATTTCCACGGGTGTTCGCCACGCGCTGTCGCTTCATAAGCCTGAATGCTCTTCTGCAAATGGCTCATGAAATCATCATAACGGTACATGCCATTTGATGTCTTCTCAAGGCCTGTGAAACTTACGTCGTACGACATCGGAGGATTAGATAAATCCATTTGCTTCATGCCTCGAATCTGTTCGGTGCTTTGATACACAAGTCGCGCGTGGATGTATCTTTTCGGGTTGGGATTGTTGGCTTCAACCCATTGTTCGAGCACCAGTTTGATACTAATTGGGGTTTGAGTTTCAATGGTATTCGGCAGCTCGTAAGGAGTAACCCTCAAAGCGGCGAGCACGGCGGCAATCATGGAGTCGTGGGAACAGAGGAAGGCAAACTTATGACCTTCTGGCAGCATCTCGGCTTGGATTCTTTTCAACATGCAGTGACTTATGTTGACCGAGATGATGGGGGCTTTCGAGAACAAAATGTCACCGTAATAATCCTTGATGTAGGCCAGTTTCTTCCAGTCGTTGAAACTGAGGCAGCGTCCAAACGCAGCGTCTTTGGCGTTTTCCATTTCATAATATTGAAGCACGAAGGCATCGCTGGCCATGTTGGCGTCTTTCAGACCGCCTAGCATCGCGGGTTCCAGTGGCTTTCCATTTTTGTCATAGAAATCAAGAGTGACACCCACATGATTGTCAAAGTGGGCATTGCCTTGCTTGCGGGCATACTCGGAGCGTTTCATCCTAAGCACTTTTTCCAAAAAAGAGTAAGATGGGGCTTGTAACTCACCCAACTCGCGGTAGGCTTCTGCTTGGAAGGCTTTGATGTCGAAATTGCCATCTGCCGTACTGTGGTCGTTCAGCAAAGGAAGGTAATCTGGGTCGGGATAACCTACCTTACCATCCTTATCAACTTTGTAATCTATCGGCACGGTCATCAGCGGAAGCATGCCTGCCGCAAAAGAGCGAGCCGTAGCGATGGTGCGTTGTTTGGAACTGGCGCCAAAATAGATGTCGGCACTGTCCAATACGAAATGTTCATCGTCCAACCACAGCCGAAAATACTCCCCGAAAAGGGTTTCCAAGGCACCACCTCTCAATGTGAGTTCGCTGCCTGGCACCGACCAGCGGGTCCAATGATAGCCATTGCCGGTCATCTCATCGAGGGTGGTGAGGTATTGTTCCAATGGTGCGCGGACGCTGTGTCGGCTGACGATGGTCACTTTGTCAAGAGTGAGGTCTTGTTGGGCAAATACGAAGCTGCTAACAATCAGAAGCAGCGAAAGGAAAAAAGTGTGTAACTTGTTCATAGCCTTTGGTGAATTTCCTGCAAAGATAGGATTGTTTTGCCAATCTTGAAAAAAACTGCTCGTAAACTTTTTCCATCCTCAAAAAATGCATATTTTTGAAGGCTGATTATTGAGGTAGGTTTCGCCTCAACTTTCAACTCTAAACTATCAACTTTCAACTGATTATGTTCCTAATCTTCGATACAGAGACCACTGGTCTACCCAAAAATTATAACGCGCCGCTGACCGACTTCGACAATTGGCCGCGCATGGTGCAACTGGCTTGGCAAGTCCATGACGACAAGGGTCGCTTCGTGGAGAACCATAACTATATCGTTAAACCAGAAGGCTTTGAGATTCCCATCGACGCTAAGATGGTGCACCATATTTCCACCAAATACGCTACCGAACACGGCAAGCCGCTGAATGAGGTGCTCGACATTTTCCTACAGTCGGCTTTTAAGGTGTCGCGCCTTGTCGGTCATAATATCGACTTCGACCTCTGTATCCTTGGTTGCGAGTTCCTGCGCAAGAAAGGCGAGAATCCACTGCCCAATTGGCAAAAGGTGGATACCTGCACCGAGAAAACTGCTGAGTTCTGCCAACTGCCTGGAGGCAAAGGCGGCAAGTTCAAGTTGCCGCGCTTAGAAGAGTTCCATCAGATTCTGTTTGGCGAGAAGTTTGGCGATGCCCACAATGCCGCCGCCGATGTGGAAGCTACGGCTCGCGTGTTTCTTGAACTAGTGCGTCGTGGTATATTGGATGCCAACGATTTGGGCGTTGATGCGCAGTTCATCGACGACTTCAAGGCAGCCAATCCAGAAATGATTCAACCCGCGGGCATTACCTTTGAGCCTATCGTTGACGAGGAAGAAACGAATGATGTGCTAGAGATTGGCGACTATGTCCCGAAACACTTCACGCACCTGCATGTCCACTCGCATTATTCCATGCTTGACGGTATGTCGAAAGTGCCTGACTTGGTGGCGAAATGCAAGAAAAACGGCATGTACAGCCTTGCTTTGACTGACCATGGCAACATGTTTGGTATCAAGGACTTTGCCGATACCGTGAACAAGGAAAACGGTAAGGTGAAGGATGCTATCAAGGAGCAGCAGGCCATATTAAATAAGGAGGAAGCTACCGAAGAAGAAATGGCTGCTGCACAAGCCGAGATTGACAAGCTGAACGGACAATTCTTCAAACCAATATATGGTATTGAAACCTATTGTGCACCTATCAGCATTGACAAACGCGATGGCCGTCAAGATCGAGGCTGGCACCTTATTTTATTAGCCAAGAACAAGACGGGCTACCACAGCCTTTGCAAGTTGAGTTCCATCGCCTACACGGATGGTTTCTACTACAATCCGCGTATTGACCACAGCTTGTTGGAGAAATACCACGAGGGCTTGATTTGTACCTCTGCTTGTCTTGGTGGTGAGGTGCCCCAAAAAATCATGAACGCCGATTTTAAGGGCGCAGAGGAGTCTATACAATGGTTCAAGAGCCTCTTTGGCGATGATTATTACATTGAGATACAACGTCATAAGACCGATAAGCCTGGTGGCGACACCGAAGTTTACGAACGCCAAAAAGAAGTGAACAAGATTCTTTTGGAGTTGGCGAAGAAGTATGACATCAAAGTCATCGCGACAAACGACGTCCACTTTGTGGAAGAGGAACATGGCGAGGCGCACGACCGACTAATTTGTCTTGGTACGGGCAAAGATTTGGATGACCCGTCCCGGATGCATTACACCAAGCAGGAATGGCTAAAGACGCCGACAGAGATGGGGCGTATCTTTTCCGATGTACCCTTTGCCTTGGAGAATACGCAAGAAATTGTCGACAAAGTTGAGACCTATAGCATTGACTCCGACCCGATTATGCCAATTTTCCCTATCCCAGAAGACTTTGGCACAGAGGAAGAATATCGACAAAAATTCACGGAAGAAGATCTTTTCAACGAGTTCACCCGCGATGAACATGGTAATGTGGTGATGTCGCATGAGGAGGCCGAGAAAAAGGTCAAGAAATTGGGGGGATACAACCGACTTTACCGTATCAAACTCGAAGCGGATTACTTGGCCAAACTGACATGGGATGGTGCCCATCAGCGTTATGGTGAGACCCTCACCGAGGAGCAAATCGAACGCATCAAATTCGAGTTGCATGTGATGAAAACCATGGGCTTCCCGGGTTACTTCCTTATTGTGAGTGACTATATCAGGGCAGCGCGTGAAGAACTTGGCGTTTCTGTGGGTCCAGGCCGTGGTTCGGCAGCTGGTTCAGTGGTGGCCTATTGCTTGAAAATTACCGATTTGGATCCATTGAAATACGACCTGCTGTTTGAACGTTTCCTCAACCCTGACCGTATCTCATTGCCTGATATTGACGTGGACTTCGATGATGATGGCCGTGGTCGTGTATTGGACTGGATAACAAAGAAATATGGAAAAGAAAAAGTCGCACATATCATTACCTACGGGACCATGGCGGCCAAATCGGCTATTCAGGATGTGGGTCGTGTGCAGAAGGTGCCTTTGCCCGAGGTGGCCAAAATCAAGAGTTACATCCCTGACCGCAACTTCGACGAAGCTGCTGTGAAAGCTGTGGAAGGCGAGGTGCCCAAGAAGATGCCCAAGGTCAACCTGAAGAACTGCTATAAGTATGTCCCTGAACTGAAAGAAATGCTCAACGGCGACGATAAGAACGTCTCTTCCATGCTGACTTACGCCGAGGAATTGGAGGACACCAACCGCCAAATCGGCATCCACGCTTGTGGCGTAATTATCGGTGCTGACGACCTCACCAATGTCGCTCCTGTCTGCACTGTTAAAGATAAGGATACCAAAGAAGATGTTGTTGTTACTCAATACGATGGACATGTCATTGAGACCGTGGGCCTCATCAAAATGGACTTCCTCGGCTTGAAGACCTTGACCTTGATTAAGGATGCCCTGAAAAACATCAAGAAAACCCACGGCATCGACATCGACATCGACCATATCCCGATTGACGACAAACTGACCTACGAATTGTACTCGGCGGGCAACACCATTGGCACGTTCCAGTTTGAATCGCCCGGAATGCAGAAATATTTGCGCGAGTTGCAGCCTTCGGTCATCGGTGACATCATCGCTATGAACGCCCTTTACCGTCCAGGCCCAATGGACAACATTCCTGACTTTATCGCCCGCAAGCAAGGCCGCCAAGAAATCAAGTACGACTTTGACTGCATGGAGAAGTATCTGAAGGATACTTACGGCATTTGTGTTTACCAAGAGCAGGTGATGTTGCTTTCGCGCGAGTTGGCTGACTTCACGAGAGGTGAGTCCGATACACTACGTAAGGCTATGGGTAAGAAGCAGTTGGCCAAGATGGAAGAACTCTATGGCAAGTTCATGAAACAAGGTGTGGCCAAGTTGACCCAGACCGAGAACCTGCCCGAGGCCGAGGTGAAAAAACGTCTTGAAAAGATTTGGGAAGAGTGGAAGAAGTTCGCTTCGTATGCCTTCAACAAGTCGCACGCGGCCTGCTATTCTTGGGTGTCTTATCAGACGGCCTACCTTAAGGCGCACTATCCGGCTGAGTTCATGGCGGCAGTGCTCAACAACGAATTGGGCGACATCAAGAAGGTGAACTTTATGACCGAGGAGTGCAAACGCATGAAAATCGCGGTGTTAGGTCCCGATGTGAACGAGTCGGAATACACGTTTTCGGTCAACGAGAAGGGCGAAATTCGCTATGGCATGGGCGGCATCAAGAATGTGGGTGAGGCTGTCGTTTCGGGAATCGTGGCGGAACGCGAGGCCAACGGCAAATTCAAGGACTTCGGCGATTTCCTGATGCGTATTGCAGATAAATCATTTAATGTCAGGGCGTTGGAAAGCATGGGTATGGCGGGTTGCTTTGACAGTTTCAAAGGCTTCCATCGCGCTATGTTGTTCCACATTGCGCCCAACGAGTTTTCACCGTTCTCTGAAAAAGCCATGCGCATGGTGGCTTCGTTCAACGAACGCAAAAACTCTGCCCAAATGGATCTTTTTGGCTTTGGCGATGAGGGTGGAGCAGAGGAAGCCTTTTCCATTCCGTTGCCCGAGTGTGAGCCGTGGTCGAAGATGAAGGAATTGGAGATGGAGAAGGAGGCTTTGGGCTTCTATATTTCCTCGCATCCGATGGAGGTCTATCACCTGCCTATCAAGTATTTCTGTAACTGTGATGTGGAGGGTTTGAAGAATGCCTTGAACGATGTGGAGAAGAACCTGAAACGTCCAGTTCGCCTTGGAGGTCAAATTACACGAGCAGAGGAGTTTACCGCGAAAAACGGCAATCCATACGGTCGTTTCACCATCGAGGACCAAAGTGGTGCTTTGCAGTTTGCCTTGTTCAAGGAGAACTATCTGAATTGCAGGAACATACTGACGATCAACTCGTTTGTCATGCTTTCCGGTGTTTTTGACAGGCCTTTCCCGAGGGCGGGACAAGACCCGAGTGTCGTGTTGCAGACGCTTGAGGTGCGTTTCAGCGAGGCGCGGTTGTTGGATTCACTTTTGGAGACCACCACCAAGACCGTCTACATCAAATTGAACGTGGCTGAGATGGGCAAGGAAAGCATGGAGGAATTTATTAAGGTGATAAAGGAGAACTCTGGAAAACAGAACTATAAACTGCATCTTTTCGATCCGTTGGGCAAGAAATCCTGCAACCTTACACCGGTAAAAGGCTCTATCAACGCTCAAGAGGTATTGCCGTTATTGGAAAAGATGCCTTTTGTGGAATTTGATTTGAGATAGCGAAATAAGAAAAAATTGCTAATTTTGCACGATAAAATATTGTATTATGACAACAATGACAGTACATGTGCCTGCGCTTCAAGAAGGGTGGTTTGAACAAATGCTGCGTTCTATGGGCTGGAGATTTAGGAAGGAAGAATTTCTTGATGAGAAGATAGCTGATAATGAGGATGTTGAGGATAGCAATCGGGCAAAACAACTTGAAGATTTGTTGGAAGCCGTTCGAACAAAAGAAGTTGCTGATATTACGGATCAAGAAATAATTGATGAATGTAAGGCCGTAAGGAAAGAGATGTATGAAGCACGCAAGCAAGCCAATTAAGATTGTCATCGACACGAATCTTTTCATCAGCCTGCTTATTGGCAAAAAGATGGGGGAGTTGAAGCAAATAATAGCTTCTTCTCAATTTCAGATTGTTGTTTCTGAAGCACTTATTGAAGAAATTCGAGAGGTTTCGCATCGACCTAAGTTTGCACGTTATTTTAATTTGGACCAAGTTGAAGCTTTTTTGGATTTCCTGACAGGCATTTCGATAGCTTATGATTTGCACGAAATTCCATCACGTTGTCGGGATTCCAAAGATGATTTTCTTTTGGAATTGGCCCTCGTGTCTGAATCCGAATTTTTGCTGACAGGCGATGCTGATTTGCTTGAAATAAATCGAATTGGAGCATGTAAGATTTTGACCGTTCAAGATTTTTTATTACTTTTGCAAACTCAAGAGGATTTTAATAAACTAAACAATTAAAACTATGGCAGTAATTCAAATGACCGACGACCGTTTTGAAGATGTCGTCCTGAAATCGGAACTCCCTGTGATGGTGGACTTTGGCGCCACATGGTGCGGCCCTTGCAAGAAGGTGGAACCCATCATCGAAGAACTCTCGGAAGAATATGCCGGCAAAGTAGTTGCCGTGAAGTGTGACGTAGAAGAATGCCCCGGCACCGCTGGAAAATATGGCATCATGAACATCCCCACCGTTCTTTTCTTCAAGGGTGGCCAGCCTGTCGACAAGAACGTCGGCGCAGCTCCTAAGAAAGTGTTTGTGGAGAAACTGGAAAAGCTGTTCTAAAGAGATGGCTTTCAGCTATCAGCCTTCAGCAGTCAGCAAATTAAGCTGATAGCTGAAGGCTGACTGCTGATAGCCAAAACAATTCAACAATCAACAAATCAACAGTTCAACAGCTTTGGACTTTTCAATCGATAGGAACCGGCTGACCCAGTTCGGCAGCTTGGAGTTCTTGGCACGCCAAATTGTGGAGGGATTCATCACTGGTTTACACAAGAGTCCCTTCCACGGTTTTTCTGTGGAGTTCGCCGAACATCGCCTTTACAACACAGGCGAGCCCATCCGTCATATCGACTGGAAACTCTATGGCCGCACCGAGAAACTCTTCGTGAAACGCTACGAGGAGGAGACCAACCTGCGCTGCCAATTGGTCATCGACCAAAGCTCAAGCATGTGCTTTCCTGTGAGGCAAAAGATTGACTTTGAGCATCCCAACAAACTCTTTTTCTCCGTCTATGCAGCGGCCTCGCTCATGGAACTGATGCGCCGTCAGCGCGATGCTGTGGGTTTGGACTTGTTTGACGAGACAATTTCATTCCATGAACCAGCTAAGTCGTCCAATGTGCATAACAAACTGATCTATACCGAGCTGGAGAAACTGATTGACACCTACGATAAAAACAACCGTAAGACCACCTCAACACCACAGTGCCTGCATCAGATTGCTGAAATGACGCACCGCCGCAGCCTTGTGGTCATTTTCACTGACATGCTCGACGGCCTCAACGACTACAAGCCGATGTTTGAGGCCTTGGAACACCTTAAATATAATAAGCATGAGGTCATCCTGTTCCACGTCTTTGACAGCAATCTGGAGCAGAATCTAGACTTTGAGAACCGCCCGTACCGTTTCGTCGATTTGGAGTCGGGTGATGTGCTGAAACTTAATCCCATCGAAGTTCAGGAAACCTACAAAAAGATTATGACTGAGCGCAAAGAGGCTTTGTTACGCCATTGCTACCAATACCAAATCGACTATGTTGAGGCCGATATTAATAAGGACTATAATCAGGTGCTGACGAGTTATCTGATTAAAAGAACAAAGTTGCACTAACAAGATGAAGAAGGCATAGATTCCAAAGGAATGACATGCCTTCTTCATCTTTAAGAGGAACAAAAAAGTCCGAGAGCTAACCGACTCTCGGACTTTTTTCAATGCCTCGAAAGGCTCCGCAATTACTTCACAATCACTTTCACAGCAACCTTGTTTTGGTTGTTCTGCAAATTGATGATATAGACACCTTTGGCGAGGCTGTGGCTGATGCGTTCGGTGCTGCCTGCGTTGATCTGTTTCATCATCATGGGCTGACCGAGCACGTTGTACACGGTCATGCTATAGTGCGCATTGTCGCCGTTTTCAATTACAAATTCATGGTTGGCGCTCCAGACCTTCACGTTCGTCTCAACCGTTTCTTCAACGCCATCATAGGTCAGGTCGATGAAGATGGGCTCGTCCAAGCCGTTGGTCGGGTTGACGGTGTTGGCATTGGGATACCATTGACCGTTATACACGGTAGTGCGATATTCTTGGTACCAATAGTGCGTTATGTCGTAGACCATAATTTTGTTAATGCCATACTCGTTGTCGTTGGGCAGGATGCCTCCAAACCAGCCGTCCTTGCCAGCCACCTCTTCCTTGTAGAAGTCAGCGTACTGGTTGATATTGCCAAAATCTACACCTGTGGTCTCGACAATAGTGGCGAATATCGGATGTTCGTTAGGGTTTTGGTTGATATACATTTGGGCAAAGGTCATCGGGTTCTCATTGCTCTTGACATAAAATGCCGAGCCTTGGTTAGCATCGTGTTCAGTGCCGAAGTTGATTACGGTGGCGTAGCGTTGGGTAGTGAGGGTGTGGGCCACCGTGGTTCCATCGTGACCGTCATTGAGGCGGATACGCAGATAAACATAGTTGCCGGGCGTAAAGCGGGCATTGGCTGTAGGCTCATTGACGAACCAAACATGAGCATCTCCATCCCAACTGGTTGTAAATTCACCGTAGCCGCCTTCGGTAGCTAAACTCGGGCTGGTGCTGCGGTAGAAGCCATCCAAGTTGGCGTAAATCACATTGCCGGCACCGGCGGTCTCGGGACCGTCGTTTTCGTCAACAAATTGGTTGGTGTAACGGTAGGTTGTGTGTGGTTCAAGGTTACCGAGCCATACGTATGTGGCGACAGGTACACGGTTGTTATTGGAACCATTGTTGCCTTGGATATAATACGGCAAATCGTCCCATAATATGGAAGGATCGTTCTCGTAGTGGACGATACCAGACACATTGACTACTACAGCGGCATAGTTGATGTCGTCATAGTATTCATTAGCGATGTAAACTCCATCGTATGTATTGGGGGCAAGGCTATCCATCATGCGGACATAGACGGTCGCAGGTAGGTCGGTGCAGGGGAATTCAAGCACTTCTGTAAACGTTTCATTATCCAAAGAAATCTCGTACCATGAGCAAGAAACTATGTGGATATAGCCTTCGTCAAAGAGGTTGACACCTGATAAGACGTAACTCTGTGATTCTGACGGGCCTTGACCCACCACATAACTGAAGTCACCAAGGTAATTAGGTGTGGCAATGAGAGTTGGGGTGGGCGAAGTGCTTCCAGAGGCAAGTTTGATGTCGTCGACTTCCCAACCGGAGGCGTCTTCGTCACTGGTGTACCTGAATCCGATGTAGCAGTTCGTGCCGCTGAATCCGTCGAGGCTGATGTCGCCCGATGACACCCAGTTCCAACTGCCTTGCGAAGGCTCGTAAGTCAGCGGTTCCCAAGTGGCAGTGGTCGGGTTTTGACCATCATAGTCGTTGGAGAACAACACTTCAAGGTCAGGACCATTGTAGTTCATGGCGGTTCTAAAGGTCAATACAACGTCACTGTAGCTGTCAAGGTCGAAGGAGGGCGAGATGAGCCAGTCAATGGTGGGTTCGTGGTTGTAACCGTTGGCGTATGCATAATGGTTACCTTGGTGGGAGCCGATATGCCAGAGCGAGTCGCCCATTTCGCAGTATTCAGTCCAGCCGTTCCAGTCGTCTTCCCAGTCTTGGTTGAAGATGATGACGAGGTCGTCTTGGATGATGTATTCTTCGCAGACTACAGGGCTGTTATTGCACCCCTCTTTCTCGGCGTACGCACAGATGGTCATATTTGAGTCGACAGCAATGGGACCTTCATATTCATTCCAGTCGTATGGTTCTGGAACTAGGCTGTAGTAGATGGTCGCGCCTTCCGTAGCACAGCTGATAGTCACATTTTGGGCTTCATAGTAAGTGCCTCCAGCAGGGTTGAAGGTCGGGGCGGCTACAGTAGGAGTGGGCGGCTCACCACCTTCGCCTTGCATGAAGATGTCCAAGAAATAGTTATATTCACCGGCACTGCCGTTATTCATGTTGCTGGTGGAGTATGCACCGCAGATGTAATCCTCGTTGTAGAAACGGATAGCAAAAGCGCGATTATTCGTCGTGAAGTTGATGATGTTGAAACCATAGTATTCGGGAACCATCGAGGCAGTGTCGGAAATGCCATCGTTGATGGTCCAAACGGTCTTTTCACTATTCATCACGAAATTGGTGCCGCTGTTACCGTAGCCAATCACATCGCCATTGGCATTGGTGAAAGTGTAGCCATCAGCAGTGATATCCACTGTCCAATAATAGTTGTCTTCTTCGGCCAAAATGCTGGAGGGGATGATTTCTTCAGTACCATTCATTGCACTGGTGAATTCGGTGGTGCCGAGTTTGCCGCTTGACAGGACGTTGGTGATGGCTAAGTAGGCATTGGCTGTCTCGTTGTAGCGGGAGGCAAGGATGACTCTGTTGCCAGCGGCAAGTTCGCTCACGTCGCTGATGCGCACATAATCGTCGCCAGGAACAGGCTGTGCTGTGACATTGCCACTGCAAACCACTTCGTAGTCTTCAACCTCAGAAGTGATGCTGATGACTTCTGCGTTGTATTCGCCGACAGCCAGACCTGCCTTCATGCGGACATAAATGGTAGTTTCCTCGACATTGCCGCTGATTGGTGTCAAAGTGATGGCGTCTTGGGCATCGAAGTCGTCTCCTGAAGTACGGGAGATTTCAAAGTCAGGGGCATCGATGATAATGATGTTTTCGTTCAAGTTAAGGCCACTAACGATGAAACTTTGTTCAGCCGATGGGCCGTTGCCTTCGACGTAGCTGAATCCTGTCAAGGCCAAAGGCGAAACAGTGACGACAGGGTCTGATGTGGAACCCACAAGCATGATATCGTCAACTTCCCAACCAGCGGCACTGCTTTCCTCGCAGGTGTACTTGAAGCCAATGTAACAGCTGCTGCCGCTGAAACTACTCAAGTCGATGTCACCCGACTCGGTCCAAGTCCAAGAACCGGAGGAGAGGGCGCAGGCTAACGGAACCCATGTGGCTGCAGCCGGGTCGTCACCGTCATAGTCGTTGGAGAAGAACACTTCAAGGTCATTGCCAGTGTAGTTCTTCGCGGTACGGAAACTCAGCACAGGGTTGCCGATGGCGTTGAGGTTGAAAGCAGGGGAGATGCACCAGTCTTCGTTGGCACCGTGGTTGTAACCATTGGCGTAGGCATAGTGGTTGCCTTGATAGGTAGCGACGTTCCACGAAGCTTCACCAAGCACATCCACGAAGGTCCATCCGTTCATCTCGCCTTCCCAGTCTTGGTTGAAGATGGTGACCACACCGACTTGAATAATGTAGGTGGCCTCAGCAACATTGCTGTCATTATAGCCTTCCTTTTCGGCGTATGCCCAAATGGTAGTGCTTTCACCAACAGTGATAGCTTCTGAGTATGCCGTCCATGGACCGTTTTCCGAAATCGTGCTGTAATAGATGGTGGCTCCGTCAGTCGCACAAGCGATACTCACGGTTTGGGTTTCAAAATAGGTACCTGCCGCAGGGGTGAAGGTAGGCGTGGCCACAGTAGGTGTGGGCGGCACACCGCCTTCGGTCTTCACGAATAGGTCGAGGTAGAAGTTGTAGCCACTGCCATTCATGTTTTGGGTATGATAGGGGCCGAAATTATGGTTGCTGTTCAAAGCAAAAGCTCTAACAGAATTGTTTACATTGGCGATGACGAAACCTGTGTAATTGGGCACCATTGCCCCTTCCTCAGATGTCTGGATGGTGATGCCCCATTCAGTGTTGTCGCCGCCTGTGGCGAAGTTAGTGCTTGAAATGTAACCAATCAACTCGCCCTCAGCATTTGTGAAAGTATAGCCGTTGGCAGTCACGCCTACAATCCAATAGTAACTACTTTCTTCATCGACGATGGAAGCGGGAAGAACTTCGTTTTCATCAGCGGTGGCGGAGGTGAACAGTACACCTTCGGGCTTGCCAGAAGAGGCATTGCTCATGGCGTAATAATCTGTAGCGTTTTCGTCGAAACGAGCAGCAAACACTATATAGCTTCCAGCGGTGAGGCTGCTCAGGTCATTGATACGAACATAGTTGCCGTCGACAGGTGTAGGCGGTGTGGGTGGGTCGGGTGGGGTAGGAATATCACCTGTGACCACACCTGCAACACTGACAAATACTGTATCGGCATCTTCGGAAGTCACCGCGATTTGTTCATTGTAAGTGCCCACTTCAAGACCGGCTTTCATGCGGACATAAATCTTGATGCCGTAGAAATGGCCCGAATTGGGAATGTAAATCATGGCGGGGTTTTCGGGTTGGAACAAAGCAGTGGGCTGCGTGGAAACCTCGAAACTTTCCGAAGGGATAACGCTGACGTTGTGCGTCAAATGGTCTCCACCAACGGTGAAAAACTGGATTTCCGAAGGACCGCCAGTCTCATACTCATATTCAAAATTGTAAAGTGCGCTTGGTGAGACTGTCAGGGACGAAGGAATTTCGTCAACCATACCATTAAGCGTGATATTATAGCTCAGTGTTTCCGAGACAATGGTGAGATTTCCGGAATAGGTTCCAGGTTCAAGGTTGGCTTTCAGTCTAACATAGACGGTGGTTTCTGCTAAGGTGCCATCCACAGGTGAAAGCTCATCGTTGTCATAATAGCCGTTCTCAGGATTGATGCTAAGTTCAAAGTTCTGAGGTGCGGTAAGGGTCACAGCCGAAACAAGGTTGGTACCTGAAACGGTGAAGTTTTTGGCTGTTGAAGGTCCTGATCCGAAGATATACCTGAAGTCGTTGAGTTCGGTTACGGAAACGGTCAACTCCGGGTCGGGCTGAACTGGAGTCTCAACCAAGACCACATCGTCAGCCGAGGCAACACGCAATTGTGCCGCATTGAAATAGCCGATGACAGCAATCACATCGACCGCATCGCCTTCTTCGATGTCCGTCAAAGCAGGCACCTTATAAATATTAATAGAGGCTCCGTCTTGTGTCAAAGGTGTGTTGCCCGAGGTGTTGATGGCACCAATGATGGCGTTTTCCACCTTGACGCGAGTGCATTGCAGGGCGTCTGCACCGCCTTCGAGGATTTCAGCGATGGTCTTCACATTCAAAGGCAGCGTATTGCCCGACGAAAGGATTTCGAATTGCTCCGTATCGTTACCGTTGATGCCACTCAGTTCGGCGAGACCGTTGTAGGCTGCCCTTTTGCCGTAGGCTTGGACCATATCGCCCAAGGCGAGGTTCGAGGGCACGGTGTTGGTGTTCAAATAGAGGTCAATGCCAGCGGTTTCGTCTTCGATGTAGATGTTGCGGCCGTCGATGAAAGTCACCACACCTTGCACCAAAGCGTATTCGTTGAGGGCCAAGGCTCTCGCTTCGGCGATGGTGATGACATTGGGACTTTCGGCGATGGTGTAGGTAGCTGAGGCGATACCACTGTTAATGTAGCCCTCCTTCATGGCGAAAGCCTTTACCGTGGTGGTCTCAGTGATATTGATGGGACTACTGTAGATAGGGCTGTTCTCAGTCGGGTCATTGCCGTCGATGGTGTAGCGGATGGTGGCACCCTCGGTAGCACAATTAATGCTCACCTCTTGTGCTTCATAATAGGTTCCCGCAGCTGGGGCGAAGGTCGGGGTGGCCACATATTGCTGTTGGCCTCCACCACCATAAGTGACAGCAACGGCTTTGATGCGGCGGTGACCAGAGGTGCCTCCTATGGTGAATGTCACTTCCGATTCGCTACCTGTCCAGGTCGGGGATTCAAAACTTCCGACTTCGGTTGTGATTTCGTTGGAGCCATCTCCTGTGCCGAATGTAAGGCTAATGGAACTAATTGTCTCTGTGCATGATACAACAAAGTTGTTCCCTCCGTAGGCACGAATGGCAGTACCGGAATTGTAATACTTTGGGGCATTGCTCCCCGAAGCTTTGTTGAACACAATGGTGACATTCTCGTCAATGTCGATAACGACTCCGTTTAAGTCTTGGGCATTCGCGTACCCTTGTTCGGAAAAGTCGATGGAGACTTCTGTCCTAAGTTGTCCCCACGAACGCATTCCCGACAACAGCAAAAACGCTGTCAACAATAATGTAAGTTTTCTTTTCATTGGGTTGGGTTTAATTATTTGATACTTAATTATTTGCTTATTCAACCATGATTTTAAGAATCTCCACATCAGTCTCTTTCATGCCGTTGCGGCCCAAGCGTCCGATGTGGTCGATGGTCTCTTCTACATCCTTGCCGATGATGCCGTCGCCGCCGAGGAGATTGTCATCTTGTTTGCTCATAGCATAACCGAGGATACCCGCTTCAACTGATAGGGCAATCTTTCCGGCGCAAGAAGGTTTGGCACCGTCGCAGACGATACCCGCCGCGATGCCCAAGGCATTCTCCAAAGTGTGCTCAATGATGTCCAAATTCTCTCCCAAGAGGTAAGCAATACCGCAACCTGAAGCACAACCCGCACTGACCGCACCGCAATAGGCTGATAATCTTCCGATGCCAGTCTTCTGGTGGATGGCTACGAGGTTAGACAAGGCTACGGCACGATAAACGCGGTCGTCGTCGATGTGGTATTCTTCTGCGTAGGCCAAAATGGGAAGGCTAACCGTCATGCCTTGGTTGCCGCTGCCCGAGTTGATGATGACAGGCATCTCACAGCCGCTCATCCTTGCATCGGAACCCGCTGCTGCCCAAGCTCTTGCCTTGATACGCACATCGGTGCCAAAGCTCATGATGGTACTACCAATGTTGGCTCCCCAGTTGTTGTTGAGGCCTTCCATGGCAATGGCTTTGTTGCATTCAATCTGCGGTTGGATGATGGGCTTGAGGTCTTCCATATCAACGGTGTTGGCGAAGTCGTAAATGTCTTTCATGCTGAGGCACTTGCGGTCGGTGAGTTTAGTGGCACCTGTGTCGGCATGACTAGAATCGAACAGCACTTTGTCGTCCTTTTCCATCTTCACGATGTTGGTGTGGAAACCTGCGATGCGCACGCTGGCGGAATGCGCTTCATTATATAAGGTGACCGTGACATCCAATTGGGCAATCACATTTAACGGAACGATGGTCATTAAAGTGTTGTCCAAAAATTCGGCAATTTCTTTTTTCTGTTCAGGAGTCACTTCAGCAATGACTTCCAAAGCTTTCGTGGGATTGCCGGCCACAATACCCGCAGCCACAGAGGCCTTCAAGCCCTTCATGCCCTTGGTGTTGGGCACGATGACGCTCTTCACGTTTTTGATGATGTTGCCGCTGGCCTTGATTTCCACGCGTTTGGGCATATCGCCTAAAATTTCATGCGCTTTTGCGGCAGCGTAGGCCAAACAAATCGGTTCGGTGCAGCCCATGGCGGGCACGAGTTCCTCCTTGAGAATGCTCAAATAAGAGGTGTATAAACAATCGCTTTTATCCATAGCTTAATCTTAATTTTTCGGCAAAAATACAAAAATATTGCTCTTTTCGTTTGTCGGATTGAAATATTCACTAACTTTGCCAAAAATCTGAATCATTTTTTAAACCCAATGTAGAATAAAAATAACAAGTATGAATGACAATTTCGAAACCTCTTTGAAGGCATGGAATGAAAACGAAAAAGCCGCCAACGAACTCATCAACATTGTTGGTAGGTTATGGTACGACAAGTCAGTGGAACTGATTCTGTTGCGTTCTCTTTTGGTCAACCGTGGCTCGGGTAAGATCCTGAACAAGCACCTCCGCGCTGAGGCCGTTTTGGGCAAGCCTGTCCGCGTTCAAGACTCACTGCTCATTGCAAAGGCCCTTCTTGCCGAGAATTTGGCTCCGGCTCGTATCGACCTCGGTCGTCTCAACTCAGAATGGACGGATGAGAAAGAAAAGTACAACAACAATGTGACCGCTTTCGTCCGCGACAAGCTCAACTACATCATCGATGCCAACCCGCGCAGCAACAAGGTGCAGGATGTCATCCTCTACGGTTTCGGTCGTATTGGTCGTATCCTTTGTCGTGAGATGACGGAAATGGCCGGCAGAGGCGATGCCCTCCGCGTCCGCGCCATCGTCACCCGCAAGAACTCGCCTGAGGACATCCTGAAGCGTATCAACCTGTTCCGCACCGACTCGGTACACCGTTACTTCCATGGTGTTTGCACGCCTGTTCCGGGTGAAAACGCCATGATGGTCAACGGCCAGAAGATTCTCTTCCTCGAAAGCAAGAACCCCGAGGACCTTGACTACACGCAATATGGCATCAACGATGCATTGCTCATCGACAACACGGGTGCTTTCCGTGACAGAGAGTCATTGTCGCGTCACCTGCAGGCCAAGGGTGTGGCTAAGGTGCTGCTTACCGCTCCTGGTAAGGGCGACATCCCGAATGTGGTGTACGGTGTCAACCAAGACACGCTCGACCTTGACAATGAGACCGTCTTCTCGGCTGCTTCTTGCACCACCAACGCCATCGTGCCCGGCCTTGAGGTCATGTTGAAGAATTTCGGCATTGTGAAGGGTCACATCGAGACCATCCACAGCTACACCAACGACCAGAACCTGCTGGACAACTACCACAAGAAAGAGCGTCGTGGTCGTTCGGCTCCGTTGAACATGGTTATCACCGAGACTGGTGCTGGTAAGGCTGCTGCCAAGGCTATTCCCGAATTGAAGGGCAAACTGACGAGCAACGCTGTGCGTGTTCCTACGCCTGATGTCTCCTTGGCTGTCCTCGCCCTCGACCTTGAGCGCGAAACCACCGTTGAGGAAGTCAACGAGGCCTTCCGCAAGGCCTGCTTGGAGGGCAACCTCATCGAGCAAATCCGCTTCAGCAGCAACACTGAGTTCGTCAGCAGTGACGGCATTGGCGACAGCTGCGCTTGCATCTTCGACGCACCGGCCACCAAGGTCAGCGAAGACGGTAAGACCGTGATTCTGTATTTGTGGTACGACAACGAGTTCGGCTACAGCAACCAGGTGGTTCGTCTCGCCCGCCATATCGGCCAGGTGAAGAGCTACAGGTATTATTAATTTGAACTATTTTTTGAACTACTAAAAACCTAATTAGTTATGGCACAATTACATGGTGATAAAGATGAACAATTTGCCGCTGGTACGATAGTTGGAGGAACAGCATCTCTGTTTGGTGGACCAGTTGCAGCTGCTAAAATAGCTGGATTTGCAACTGCAAAACTGGGCGCTTTAGGAGCATTACAATTAGGGATTAAAGTAGCTGCTTTTTTTACTAATCCATTTATTGCTAGTGCTTTTGTAATTGGAGGTGCTGGGTATTTGATATGTAAAGGCAGAAAACAAAATTGATTGCGTAAGAAGCGTATAATTGTCACATTGGCTAGTTGAAGAACTGTGGTAACTAAATTTAGAACGTAAAACAGTGAGACTATGTGACTACAGGACACGGGACTTTGGAACATTCCAAGGTTCCGTGTCTTTTTTTCGCCTTTTTCCGTGAAAATCCGTTAAATCCGTGTTCTTTTTTCGTATTTTTGCCGCTCGTTTTGAAAATCCACATCAATGAACAACAATAAAAACACCTTAATTGGTTTTATCCTCATTGCGGCCATCCTCTTCGGCTGGATGTATTTTATGTCTCCGTCGAAGGAGCAATTGGCTGAACAACAGCGTATTCAGGACTCCATCCGCCAGGTCCGACTTGAAGAGTATCGGCTCGACTCCATCCGTCAGGCCGAACGCCGACAAGCTGATGCACAATTAGCTGCCTTGCAGACCGATACAGCCCAGTTGGCCGGTTTGGATTCCCTCGGCTTAGCACAACTGAAACAAAACACCCTTCGCGACAAGTACGGTATCTTTGCCGTGGCAGCGGAAGGGGAGGAGCAGACTTGGACCATCGAGAACAAGCTCCAAAAACTGACCTTCAGCAGCAAAGGCGGTTTCCTGAAACAAGTGGAACTGAAAGATTACAAGACTTACGACTCGCTGCCTTTGATTTCTTTCGACCCTGAGACGGTGAAGTTCGATTTGTCGTTTTTTGCCCAGAACCGCATTGTCAACACCTCGCAGTTCTATTTTCAGCCTTACAAGAACGGTAAGCCGTATTCTGGTGGCGACATGACAGTAAAGGAGAACGACAGCGTCGTTTTTGCTTTACGCCTGCACACAGAGGAAGCTAACAAGTACATTGAATATGTTTACACTGTCTATTATGACAACTACATGATGGACTTCGACATTCGCACCGTTGGGCTGAGGGATGTGATTGCCACCAATGCCGACTATATGACCCTTGATTGGGAAGTCGATTTAATGAAGCAGGAGAAGAGCACCGACCGCTTTGCTGGTGAATCCGTGTATTACCGCACTCTGACCGACAAGGATGCCGACCACCTCAACGAACAGAAGGATAGTGAGCAGACGGTGAACAGCAAACTGAAATGGGTGTCGTTCAAGCAGCGTTTCTTCTGCAACGTGATTGTAGCCAAGGAAGAGTTTGAGAACGCTCACATGGCCACCCAGACCCGCAAGTCGAGCAATCCACGCTATTTCAAGTCGATGTCAGCCAATATCGAGGTGCCTTACGACATGAAGGCCGAGACCAATGTCATTCCGATGCAACTCTATTTCGGTCCCAATCACTTCAAGACCTTGCGCAGCTACGGCATCGGCTTGCAGGATCAAATCAATTTGGGTAACTTCTTCTTAATCAAATGGATTAACTATGGTGTTATCGCCGTGTTCAACTGGCTGAGCAGCTATGGCTGGAACTACGGTATCGTTATCTTGATTCTGACCATCCTCATCAAGACCCTGTTGTTCCCCTTGGCGTTCAAGTCCTACAAGTCTTCCGCTGTCACCCGCGTTTTGAAGCCCGAAATGGAGGCCATCAACGCGAAATATCCCAAGGAGGAAGATGCCATGAAGAAACAGCAGGCTGTGTTGAACCTGCAAAAGCAAGCCGGTGTGAGTCCCGCTTCGGGATGTTTGCCCGCTCTGTTGCAGTTCCCTATCCTCGTTGCCATCTTCCGTTTCTTCCCCGCCAGTATCGAGTTGCGCCAGCAGCCTTTCCTATGGGCCGACGACCTCTCGACTTACGACAGTATCATTGAGTTCCCGATGTTCCTTGGCATGGACCATATCAGCCTGTTCACCCTCCTGATGACCATCACCACCTTCATTTACACTTACGTGAATAACAAGCAGATGGACTACTCCAGCAACCCGCAGATGAAACCCATGAAGTGGATGATGTACCTCATGCCTATCATGTTCTTCGGTATCTTCAACAACTACTCGGCGGGTTTGAGTTATTACTACATGCTCGTCAACATCATCACCTTCATTCAGATGTTCGTCTTCCGCAGGATGATTGACGAGGACAAGGTGCGTGCCACCATCGAGGAGAACAAGAAAAAGCCTCAGAAGAAATCCAACTTCATGAAGCGTTTGGAAGAAGCTCAGAAGCAACAGGCCAAGTTGCAGCAACAACAGAAAAGACGTTAATGACGATAGCCAATGGCTTATGGCCTATGGCAGCTTCATCTAAAACAAGGACTTCTCTTTCTGTCAAAGCTGCCATAAGCCATAGTCCCATGCCATAGTCGTTAGAACAAAAAAAAACAGAAATCTCTAAATGGAAAATAAACTTGAAATATTTCTAAACGCTATCCTTGAAACCCGAAAAGTGTGGCTGTTAGAGGCCAAAGAAGGCTTCTTTGCCATGTTGGAAGACAATGATGGAGAATCCTACATACCGCTCTGGGAATCAGAGGAGTTGGCTTTGGATGCTGCTCATGGTGACTGGGCTGGCTACACCACGACCAACATGGGCTTCTCTGAGTTGGAGCATTGGCTCAAGGAGTTGGCCACTGATGAAATCAACATCGCCGTTTCGCCCGAGGCTGATGGCGAGATTACCGCGATACCTTCGCACAAATTCAAAAATTGGTTGAAACCCTACGACGACCATTCTTATAAGGAAAAGGACGAAGAGGATGGCGACGACGATTTCGATTACGGCGACGGCTGGGCGCAACCGTGGCAATGATAAGACGGCCCTTCGACAAGCTCAGGGACCTTTGCTTTTTAGCGGTTGAGGGTGCCTGAGCCTGTCGAAGGCCCCGATTCAAAAAACAATTGACCTATGAAAAGCAAGCTGTTTGGTGTACTGTTATTGATTGAGGCAGCGGCACTTCTGCTGACCTCGGCGGTGGCATTGCACTATCAGCGTGTGTCAGGGGAGACAGATGCCCAATGTTTCCTTCTTACGGCTGGCTTGACAGGTGCGGTGGGTTTGTTGTTCTACAATATCAGTAACATGTTCAAAAAGAGCACCCTGCAAATCCGCGACACTTTTTTGGTCGTGGCCTTGTCGTGGGTGTTGTTTTCCCTTTTCGGGATGTTGCCCTTCCTGATGTATGGCACCGTGGACAACGTAACGGACGCTTTCTTCGAGACCATGTCGGGCTTCTCGACGACTGGAGCCACCATTCTAAGCAACATTGACCAGCAACCGCACGGCATCCTTTTCTGGCGCAGCATCATGCAGTGGATGGGCGGCTTAGGAGTTGTGGTGTTCACCTTGGCATTCCTCCCTTCGGTGGCCAAAGGCTCGAAGAAAGTCTCTCTGTTTGCCGCTGAGGCACCGGGGCTGAGTGTGGAGAAACTGGCTCCCACGATGGGTGCTACTTCGCGTCTGTTGTGGATCATTTACATCGCCTTAACCCTTATGTGCGCTTTGGCGTATTATCTTGGCCCCATGAACAGGTTCGACGCTGTGTGTCATGCCCTCACGACCATTGCCACAGGCGGTTTCAGTACGCATCAGTCCAGCATCGGCTATTTCCAGTCGAACTATATCGAGTGCGTCTGTATCGTGTTCATGCTCATGTCGGGCATCAACTTCGCCATGTATCATTTCCTGTTCAACCGCCGTTTTGATGTCATTAGGCGGAATGAGGAACTGCATTGGTATTTGTTGGCCATCATTGGTTTCACCTTGCTTTTTGTGGGACGTTTTTACTTTGCGCCGCATTTCAGAACCATTACCGAAGAGCATCTGGCCTCGCATCCTGCAACATGGTGGGAGCGCATCCGCACTTCGTTGTTCCATGTGGTGGCCTTGTTGTCGAACACCGGCTTCCAAGGCAGCAACTACGACTACGACCTTTGGGGCCGCCTTTTCCTCATCCCGACGGTGGTGCTGATGATTGTGGGCGGCTGTGCAGGCTCCACCAGCGGCGGCATTAAAATGGTGCGTGTCATCGTGTTGCTCAAATACATCAAAAAGACAGTCAACGAGTTGATTCACTCATCGAGTATGTACACCGTGAAGATTTCGGGGCAGACCGTGGAAGACCTCAGCCTGAAGCGCGTGTTGTCGTTTTTCTCGCTGTTCATCATCGTGTTTATGGTCAACGTGGTGGCTCTTACCGCTGCCGGCATGAGCCTTGAAGAGGGTGCCATCTCCTTCCTGACCTGTTTCAGCAACTACGGTCCAGGCTCAGGCATCACTGGACCGAGCGGCAATTTCCAAGCCATTCCCAATGCCGCCAAGTGGCTGCTCTCGTTCGACATGCTGGTGGGCCGTTTGGAGATTTTCACCGTTTTGCTGCTGTTCACGCCGAGTTTCTGGCGGGCGAAGTGAGTGTTAATCAACTTCCTACCAGAATTTTTTCCTTATAGATAAAATAGGCAACTATGCAGCCGGCTACGAGTATAAATCCCATGATTATATAATACAATATCACTGCCAACAGGCTTCGCCATGCGGTTTTTTTGATGCTGAACCCCAACATCTTTCGGAAACAGGCGGTAAAGGCCACAGTAATGACAATGGGAATCCAGTCGCTCATGGAATCCGAAACATTTTGCGAAAAGAGATACATCAGACTGATCAGACATCGGTAGAGAACCACCATAACCATTGAATAGGTGATGGCAACTAAATACTCGGCACGATAATAGCGTTTCCTGTTGTGTTTGCCGTACCATGCCCTTGTGGTGAAAAGGAAAAAGGGAATCGTCAGCATGGTGACGGTGGTGTAATGGGTGTTGTAAAACTTGAACCCCATGCCGATTATCTTATATATTTTGCTTTTGCGTACACTTATTGCTTTCTCGTTTACTCGTATAATATCAGTATCTGTTAATGTGGTATCCGCTGTTGGTTCAGCCTCATCCTCTTTTTCCATCTCTAAAAATTCTTTTTCCATCTCTTGCATATCGCCACGACTGCCTGTAATTGAGAACAACAGGATGTAGACTGTCAGAGCGGCAATCAGCATAGGGAAAGGGGAGAAGTACCTTCTGCGCTTGCCGTTGAGGATTTCGACAATCATCTCTCCCGGGCGTGTGAACAGGTTCTTGAGGGTGAACCAGACACCACCGTCCTTGCTTAAGAAAGCCGCCAGAAGGTTCTCAAAAATGAATTTCATCGTGAAGCGTCCTGTCTCCGCGCTTTGTCCACATTCAGGACAGAACTTCCCCTGAAACTCAGTGCCGCAATTGAGGCAATGGGTGGTTTGGAGGTCGGGTTGTGTTATGGTTTGTGTTTCGTTTTGCATAGTGATTCTAAGTTGTGAAGTGAAGGTATTATGGTTTTTCTATATGATTATCAAAGCTTTCTGCCGCCATGCTGCTTTTATTCTCTTCTTCCAATGGATACATTTGCACGACATGAGAAGTTGCATTGTTATCATCATATTCCTCATTCTCCTTGAAGTTTTCCACTTGTTTCATCACTTCCTTGAACACTTCTGGAGAATATTGCGGAGGATAGCCGTTCTTAATTAGGCATATCTTGATATCATATTTCAGTTGGTCCCTAACGATTTGGTTATTCAGCCAATCGGCGAATGACGATTTTGTGTCGATGATTTCACGTATCTTGTGTGCCAGGCTCTTGCATTTGTCGTTTACCATGATGCCATCTGCCATTTTGTCCTCGCCATACTCAAAGTTATTCTTGTCTCTCAGATGGACGAGGATGTCGTAGAAAGCCTTTTCCTTGAAGGTGAGACCCAATTTACGGAAACTCTCGCGGTCTTTCTGCATCTGCTTCAGGATTTCAAGGGCTTGTTCGGTGGCTTGCTGGATGATGCTCTCCGCAGTCTCTTCCTGGGTGGCTCCTGCCTCTTGTTCTGTCAGGAACTTACGCCTCTCGTGGTACTGCTGGATAGTGTTTTCCAACAACTCCTGGAATTTCTTTGAGGCTAGCTGGTTAGTTCTGCCGTATTCTGTGATTCGCTTGCGCAGTAGCTTGACCAGCGCCTCCAACTTCGAAGCGGGCATCTTGATGTCATTGAGCCTTTCGGTGAACTCAGGACCGAAGATATCCATCTCATCCCCCTCTTCGAGGATGCTCTCCACATTGTTGTATTTCAATGCTTCTTCTACCATCTTTGCCACATGTCGGTTCATGGTATCGGTATCAGGCGCATCAGTACCGTTCATCTTATAAACCATACCGGCTATTGCCATGAAGCATTGTGCCAATGCCGATTCCTCTTCACCTAACTCACCGGAAGGTTGGCACAGATCGTATGCCTTGCGCATACGCTTTACCATACCGAGGAAGTATGTCTTGAATCCGACTTTCTTGACCTTCTTACCATCCTTGCTCTCCATGTTAAACGTTTCGGTGGAAGTAAACACAAACTCTGCTGCCTTAGCCAGCAAAGCGTAGCGTGTTGCAGGGTCGGTATCGGGCTTGAGGAATGGCGTCAAGTCATAACCGTTGAACATGTTCTTAATGATAGCAAGATATTCACGGAATATAGTGGTGGCCTGCTCAATGTCGTCAGCAGTAGGAGCCAACGAAGTCCCGCCACCTCCGCCACCATACATCTTCATGGCCTCCATCATATAGTCGCGGATGCCGATGTAGTCCACAATCAAGCCATAGTCCTTGCCAGGGTATTTGCGGTTCACACGGCTGATGGTTTGTATCAACGTGTGTTTCTGTAATGGCTTGTCGTTGTACATGTAGGTCAGGCAATCTACATCAAAACCGGTAATCCACATATCCACTACAATAACGATACGGAAATTGGAATACTCCTGCTTGAAGGCAGCATCCAATTCATCGGAACGCTTGTCGTTTTTCGTACCACCAAGATAGTCGTACATTTCCTTGTTGTCGTTACTGCCCACACTGGCTACCATAGCCATAGTAGGTATCTCCTTCAGCTCACGTAGTTTCTCGTCAGGAACGACAACACCTTCAGGTGTCTTCCTCTTCTCAAACCATTCGGGATAGTACTCTTTGAATTTTAGCAACAGATTATAGGCAATCTCTCTCTTGGCGCAGACAATCATTGCCTTTTGTACTCTATTCGGGTCTTTGGCTACTGCTGCAACATAGTGATCATGTATGTCCACGGCGAGTTTTTCGAGTCTGTCCGGCTGGCCCAATATTTCCTCCAACGAACTCATGGCCTTCTTGCTCTTGTCGATATCCTCCTTGGTGGAGCCTTCTTCAGCACATTTGGAATAGTAATCCTCAATCTCTTTTGCCTTATCCTGATTCAACAGTACTTTAGCGATGCGTGGGTGATACTTGATGGGGACGGTGATTTCGTCGGCGACAGCCTGATCCATCGTGTAACGGTCTATCTCGTCGCCGAAGGTTTGGTAGGTCTCAGCAATAGGTGTACCTGTGAAACCAACAAAGGTGGCATTGGGCAGTGCCTCGCGAAGCACCTTGGCGTAAGGTTTCGACACCATCGCTTTCATGTTCTCGTCGGCATCCTCGCTGAATTGGATGCGGCGTGAACCTTCAATCTGGGTGCGGTGGGCTTCATCGCTGAAACAGATAATATTAGCACGTTTGTTGATGAGACCTATCGGGTCGTCTTTCCTGTCGCAGAATTTCTGGATGGTGCAGATATAGAAGCCACCTGTTTCACGCGCTTTCAGTTCTTCGCGAAGGACCTTTCGGCTCGGCACAATTTTCACCTCTCCCAAGCCCAAAAACTCTTGGCTTTTGGTGAAGAGCTTGGCACCTTGTTTCTGTAGGTCTTCGCGGTCAACGATCATCAAGATAGTGGGGGAGCCCAACTCGTTGGCACAACGCATAGCCAACTGCCGGGCCAGAAAAGCCATCGTATAGGTTTTTCCGCAACCTGTAGCCCCGAAATAGGTTCCGCCTTTGCCGCTCTTTTTCTGCACCGACTTAATAACGCTTTCGCGCAGCAAACGGGTGGCAAAAAACTGGGGATAACGGCACACGATCTCCTTCTCGTCGTGGTCATAGTCCTCGTCTTGGAAATAGACATAGTCCCTGAAGATTTCAAGGAATCGTAGCGGACGGTACACGCCTTTCACCATGGTTTCCAGTTCGTCGTATGGCATTGTCGACACCTTGTCGCCGTCCTCAATGCGTCTCCAGGCATAGAAATGTTCGTAAGGGGTACGGACAGTACCCAAGCGGGTCTTCACTCCATCGCTGATGCAGGCCAGCGGGCAATAATGCAGTAGATGCGGAATGTCGCGCCAATACCTGATGTTGATTTGCTCCCATGCGTCATATATTGTAGCCCTTTCATCGGCGGGGTTTTTCAATTCCATCATGCAGACAGGCAAACCATTGACATAGAGCAACACATCAGGACGGCGGGTCTTAACCTCTCCATTGTTGATGTATTCAACCGTGAATTGGTTTACCACACGAAAGATATTATTGTTTGGCTTCTTGGGGTCGTCAAGTGTGCTGAAATCGATGAGCTGAATCATTTGCGCCTCGCCGTTTTGAGGAGTGAATTGCATCCCATCTGCCATCCATTTATACACCTTATGCAGCGTGGCAAAATCGGAATCGGCACCTACCAGCCTGACATTATCCGCAATCTGGCGAATGTCCTCGTCATCTAAATCACGATAGCTCTTTTTCAGGTATTGAATGAGGTCGTCCAAATACAGCACTTCCTTGCGATTCGTCCGAGGTATGCTGTCGCCGTAGAGGTATTGCCAACCCTCTTCCTCAAGAAGCGAGATGAAAGTTTCCTCAAACTCCCATTCGCAATAGCGTCCGTTATAGTTATTTAGTGTTGCCATTTTTCATATCTCCTTTATTTTTCTTGCAAAGAGCCTTTGATAAGTATCGGGCAAATCTCATTCAACTGCTCTTTCAATTGTACAGCAATCGCTTTGCGTTCTTCGTAAACCAAGTATAAATCAATGATTGATTGTTGTATTGACTCATCAGGAATCGGTATCTGAACCTCTTTCATTTCCTCAAATGTGAAGTTTTCTCTTGCCGACCCCCACGAGTTATATCTAGCATAACGGTCAAATTCTTCACGTTTAAGCCAAATTGCGAGATAATCGGATTTTAGTTTTCCTGTTGTGGTGAAAACTTCATAGATTGGAGAAACTACAACATCTTTTTCAAAATGATTGACAGCAAAAGCAAGGACCTTCCATGTGTCCGTTGTAGGAACATATGCAATGTCTAATGGATGGACTATTTTATATCCACCCAATTCATCTCTGTTTACACGACTCTGGGCAATACGAAATCTCTTTTCCGTACTTAGTCCAACAACTTCGTCAATCACTTTATCGGTATTTTTCTCTGAGTACCGTCTTATGTATTTTCCAATCCTCTCGCACTTCATGTTTCTCCGAAGTTCTTCGATATATCCGTCACAAACCATTTTCAATTCATCCACCTTGCTTTGGTAGGCGGCAAGGTTGTTTTGGAGCGACAAATAAACATTTACAAATTTGCGCTGCTGGTCAATGTCGGGGAGAGTGATGTCAATATCGCACATCTCATCAAAAGAGAACAACTCAGTTGCACTGCCCCATGAATTAGTAATGGCATATCTATCAAATTCACTTCTATTGAAGTAAATATAAAGATATTGGGGAAGTATTATGTTTTGGGCGGATTCCTTTATAGCAAAAGCTATATTGTTAAAACTAAACAGTAATGGTTTGTTTTGGTCATTGTAAGCAAGGCCAACTTTATCTCCCATTCGTGTCGTTCGTGGATTATAGATAAACTGCCCTGGCCTGACGATGTAGAACTTCTTTATTACATTATTATCAACATCAGCTTTTGTGGGCATTATCTCTTTTGAGTTAGAGATTCCTCTCACATCTTCAATACCATAAAGACCTTCGGTGTTTCGTTCATCCGAAAGTTCTATCAGTTCGCCCAGTTTATATTTAGTCAATCCCATAGCCTATACCTCCTGCTTTACGACTTCCCAGTGACCGCCTTTGTCGGGGCCTATTCTTCGAAGAACACCTTGTTCTTGTAGCTTTTTGATATGACGGGCGACACCGCTCCGGTTTATACCCAATAAATCTGCTATTTCTTGCGTGGTTATATTTGGGTTTTCTTTAATGATAGAGACTATTTTCTGTACACTTTTCTGTACACTTTTCTGTACACTATCAGATGTAGTTTTCAGGCCACTTTCCTCCACACCTTTCTCCACACTTTTCTCCGTACTTTTCTCCACACCATCCGATGTGCTTTCCAAGCCACCGTTTACCGACTCATTTTTTGCCGAAAACATGAGCATAATATCGTTTGTGTGAACAGCCAAATCTTCATCGGAGAGGCCATCGACTGGCACGGAATCCCATGTTATGCCTGTTTTTTTGAGGAGGAAATGAGTAAGGCTACTTCCTTGCAAAAGTTGCTTTGTGCTACCGCTCCTATAATGGTACTCTCCCTTATAATTCACAGGGTATTCGCTCGCTTGCACAGTTATGCATACAACAGTCTTGCCGTCGGTGGTTTCTGAATCGACATCTACCATGATGCCCAGCAAATCACGAACTTTGTTAGGTATGTCTTCCATGAGTTTATTGGCATCTTTTACGCCACAAACCGTTCCATCGTCCTTAATGCCGATGTATAGCTTGCCACCTTGGGCGTTGGCAAAGCCGCAAATCCACTTCAGGTATTCATCGCGCCAGCTTTCTTTGAATTCTATGTTTTGATTCTCAGTATTCATAAGCATCTTTCTTCTTATTCGATGTTGTAGCCTATACCCTTAAACGCTTCTTCAAGCATCCGTTGCGATTCTTTTTCACGCTGCATCAGGGCTTTCATTTCCTGCTGGATGCGAGCCATCTCCTTGGGATAGTCTATCTCCAAATCGTGGTCAACGAACTCAATATACTTGCTGGGCACCAAAGTCCAGCCCTTCTGCTTTATCTCCTCAATCCCAACGCTCCTGTACAATTCAGGCGAGGCAAAGTTTTTCCCGTCGGTTCCCAAAGCTTGCCACAGATGGTACAAGTCGGCCACTCTTTGAATCTGTTCCGTAATAATCTGCACCTTCTTTTTCTGCTCGCCTTTGACTGCGTTCTCCACCCAACGACGGAGATCCACAAAGAGAATCTCATTCTCGCGGTTTCGCAAATCCCGTCCATGATACTTGCCGCCTTTCTTGTTCTGGTTCAGAACCCACAGGGTAACACTAATGTCGGTGGTGATAAACAGTTCCCTTGGCAGGATGATGATGGCTTCTACCTTGTCGTTCTCAATCAGTTTTTGGCGGATTTCAAGGGTGTCGGTGTCGCCCAAGGCTCCGTTGGCTAACAGGAATCCCGCCACTCCCGTCAAGGGTTTCAGATGGGAGAGCATGTGGAGAATCCAGGCGTAGTTGGCATTGCTCTCGGGCGGTATGCCATAGTCCGCCCAACGGGAATCGTTGCTCAAATTGTCGTTCCACCAACTTTTGAGGTTGAACGGTGGATTGGCCATGATGTAGTCGAAATAAAGTCCCCTATGGAGGTCACGAGTGAACGACGAGTCGCTCTCGCTGCCCAGATTATGACTGATGCCGCGCAAGGCCAGGTTCATCTTGGCCAAACGATAGGTGGCCGCCTCTTTTTCCTGTCCGTATACATTGATGCGACTAATGTCGCCCTTCTTGGCTTTCACTAACTCTGAGCTTTGGATGAACATGCCGCCCGACCCGCAACAAGGGTCGTAAAGAGTGCCGTCGAAAGGCTCGATAATCGTGGCGATAAGCTGCACTACATCGTGCGGTGTGTAGAACTCGCCTTCTTCCTTGGTGGCATTCACTGCAAACTCTTTCAGGAAATATTCATACACACGACCTATCAAGTCTTTCTCCTCACCAAAGGTCTTATGACTAATCTTGTTGACTTCATCAACAATCTTCTTGATATCATTAGCACCAAGATTGCGTTGGGTGAAGGTGCCTTTAACGAAACAGCCTTTCAGTTGAGGGTCTGTTTCGGCAATGCTTTTGAGGGCCGTGTCGAGTGCCACATTCAAGTTCGGCGCCGAAGTGTTGATGATGGTGGACCAACGAGCCTCTTTCGGCAAATTGAAAGTGCCGTCGGTAAAGGTCGGGTCATCGAAGAAAGCTTGCTGTATAGCCTCATCATCAGGGTACAAACCATCTTCTATCAGTTTTTGACGGAGGTTCACCAAACCGTCCTCATATTTCTCTCCGATGAAACGCAAGAAGACCAGCGTCAGCATCATATCGCGCTTCTCGAAGAAAGACCCTGAGTTCTTCGCGTTCCTCAATATATCCCTGCACTTGAATAGAATGTTGTCAAGGTTTAGAGTTTCGTCTTTTACTTTTTTGGCCATGTTTTCCCTTTATTGGAGTTTTGAGAGTTGAGCGTTATATTCACGCTACTCATTGCCTTGGGTATGTATTTATGCGGGCAAAGATAGGGCTTTTCGGAGAAAATGGGAAAGTTGGGCTAGAAAAATGTGTTTCCACGATGTCAATCCATGTCGTTCCGTAATAACCACTCCAATGCCGAAATAATATGTATAATCTTTCCATCAATTTCCACATCGCGTGTCGCCGAAAATGCGATAAATGTCAATTGATTGAAAAAGAGTGTTTTGGTGATATAAAATCTATTTGAATTACGCTAAAATGCAAAAAATGACCTCGCGAAATACGCTAAAATGCATTAAAATCCCTGCCTAAATACGCTAAAATGTACTGGCTTCAGAACGTAGACACAGAAAAAAACTTGCCATTTTGTCGTAAAACCAAATCTTAATCTCTTGATTTACTGACAATTTGTCATAAATAAAGCCAAATTTGCATTGCGTATGGATTGGCCGTGTTTTTGATAAGTTGCGCCGCGTGACATTTGGGATGTCCTACGACCCATGTCATATAGTCCTACGTCAAAAATAATCGAAAGGAGAACAAAAATATGAACGTTAATCAATTCACCATCAAATCACAGGAAGCTATCGGGAAGGCACAGGAGATTGCTCAATCGCACCAGAGCCAGACCGTTGAGGCCATCCACCTGCTGAAGGGTATGCTGTTGAGCGATGATTACTTGGTGCCCAACCTGATGAAGAAGCTGGGCGTTAACCTGAATCGCCTCAACGAATCCCTTGACCAGGCCATCAACTCTCAACCGCGCAGTAGCGGTACCGAATTGTATTACTCTTCGGAGGTCAGCAAGATTTTCAACGATGCCTTGGCGCAAGCCAAGAAGATGGGCGACGAGTATGTCTCCATTGAGCACCTGTTGCTGGCTGTCTTCGAGAGCAACAGCACTGCCTCGCAGATGCTGAAGGAACAAGGCGTGAACAAGAATGACCTTGAGACCGCCATCAAGCAGTTCCGCAAGGGCAAAAAGGTCGACTCGCAGGATGCCGAACAGAACTACGACTCGCTGAACCGTTTCGCCAAGAACCTGAACGATTTGGCGCGTGAAGGCAAACTCGACCCGGTCATTGGCCGTGACGAAGAGATCCGTCGTGTGCTGCAAATCTTGAGCCGACGCACCAAAAACAACCCTATATTAATAGGTGAGCCTGGCGTGGGTAAGACCGCCATCGTGGAGGGTCTGGCCCAGCGTATCGTCAACCGCGACGTGCCGGAGAACCTGAAGAGCAAGACTGTGTTCAGTTTGGATATGGGTGCTTTGCTGGCCGGTGCTAAATACAAGGGCGAGTTTGAGGAACGTCTGAAGAACGTTGTCAAGGAAGTCGTGGACAGCGATGGCGAAGTCATCTTGTTCATCGATGAGATTCACACCTTGGTTGGTGCGGGTGGCGGCGAAGGTGCCATGGACGCGGCCAACATCCTGAAGCCGGCCCTGTCGCGTGGCGAGTTGCGCGCCATCGGTGCCACTACCTTGAAGGAATATCAACAATATTTCGAGAAGGACAAGGCACTGGAGCGTCGTTTCCAGAAGGTCATGGTGGACGAGCCTGACGAGGCTTCGGCCATCAGCATCCTCCGTGGCTTGAAGGAGCGCTACGAGACCCACCACCACATCCGTATCTTGGACGAGGCTATCATCGCGGCAGTGCAGTTGTCGGTGCGTTACATCAGCGATCGTTTCCTGCCCGACAAAGCCATCGACTTGATTGACGAGGCTGCCTCGCGTCTGAGGCTGCAAATCGACTCAGTGCCTGAAGAACTTGAAGACGTCGAGCGTGCCATCCGCCAGTTGGAAATCGAACGTGAGGCCATCAAGCGCGAGAACGACACCAAGAAGGTGGAGGAGATAGGGAAGGAGCTGGCCGAACTCAACGACAAGCGCACCGCCATCAAAGCCAAGTGGGAGACCGAGCGTAACTATGTGGAACTGATCCAAAAGGAAAAGGACAACATAGAGACCTACAAGCACCAAGCCGAGGTGGCTGAGCGTGACGGCGACTATGGTCGTGTGGCAGAACTGCGTTACGGCAAGATCCGCGAGGCCGAGGCCGCTATCGAGAAGGCCAAGGCTGACTTGAGTGAAGCGCAAGGCGACCACCCGCTGGTGGACGAGGAAGTCGGCTCCGACGACGTGGCTGAAATCGTCTCGCGTTGGACGGGCATCCCAGTCAACAAGATGATGCAGAGCGAGCGCGAGAAGCTCTTGCATCTCGAGGACGAACTGCACAAGCGTGTGGTCGGTCAGGACGAGGCCATCACCGCCGTCAGCGATGCCATCAGGCGTAGCCGTGCGGGCTTGCAAGATGCCAAACGTCCTATAGGTTCCTTCATCTTCATGGGTACCACGGGTGTGGGTAAGACCGAGTTGGCCAAGGCTTTGGCTGAGTTCCTGTTCGACGACGAGAACGCCATGGTGCGTATCGATATGTCGGAGTATCAGGAGCGTCACACGGTGTCGCGACTCATCGGAGCGCCTCCAGGATATGTGGGCTACGAAGAGAGTGGCCAACTGACTGAGGCTGTGCGTCGTAAGCCGTATTCCGTCATCCTGTTGGATGAAATCGAAAAGGCTCACCCCGATGTGTTCAACATCCTGCTGCAGGTCTTGGATGACGGCCGTCTGACCGACAACAAAGGCCGTACGGTGGACTTCAAGAACACCATCGTCATCATGACCTCCAATATCGGCGCGAACATCATCCAGGAGAACTTCGCCATGCTTAATGGCAGCAACGACGAGGAAGTCTTCGAGAAGACTCGCAACGAGGTTATGGAGCAGCTGAAGCAGTTCATGCGGCCTGAGTTCCTGAATCGTGTCGACGACATCATCATGTTCAAGCCTTTGGACGAGAGCCAGATTGCCGACATCGTGAGGATGCAGTTCCGCAGCGTGCAGAAGATGCTGGCTGCCAACGACATCAAGATTGAAATCACCGATGCCGCTGTCGACTTCATCGCAAGCCAGAGCTACAACCCGCAGTACGGTGCACGTCCCGTGAAGCGTATGATGCAGCGTGAGTTGCTCAACTCGCTCTCGAAGATGATACTGGCCGATTCGGTGGATAAGACCAAGACTATCATCGTGGATGTTGGAGACAACAATTTGATATTCAGGAATTAAAAATCTTGAAGTAAGTGTTAAAGGCTGTAAATCTATGGTTTACAGCCTTTTTTGTCTGTAATGGGATGGAACAAAGTGAAGAAGCGATAGCGTACCTCAGAAAGTCCGACCCCGATAGCTAGTTGATGCTTCCCTATCGATGGGGCTATATGGACGGCAGGGGATGCGCACAAAATATTTTTGAAATGATAGAGAAATCACATATTTTTGTGCCCGAATATTAAAACAGAATCACTATGGCAAGATGTCTTACCGAGGAACACCTCAAAGCATACAAAGAAGGTGGTAGATTGAAGAAATTATTTGATGTAATCAAAAAAGACCCGGAATTATCGTTTGAAATACGGCCGAACAACGAAGTTAAGGTGTATTATCATAAGAATTTAATACTCACAGTATCACTCGATGGAAAAAAAGAGCCCAAAATCACAATATTAGACAAAGGGTTCTATAAAAATGGGGGAAAGCCAAAAATATGTTTCGAGAATCCTCACGACTTAAAATCTGAGACCGACATAAAATCGTATTTTTCGGAAGCAAAAAACTAGCCTATTTTAATAGGAAGGGGTCAGAGTTTATTGTACAACAAAACATTGCTTTGGGGAATCAATCGTATGATAATAGATACTTAGTTGTAGATATGGAATGGCAGTTCTCAAAGGCTGATATTCTAAAAGAGAAGAGGAAGGAGATTCCACAAACAAAAATTGACCTAATTGTTGTAGACACCATCCCAAATGCCAAAGGTTTTAATGACATCTATCTTGCCGAATTAAAACTTGGCCTGGATGCAACACAAGGAAAATCTGGAACCATAGATCACGTTGAGAAAACGAATGGAATAATCGAAAATGAAAAAGCTTGCAAGGCTTTGTATGAAGATGTCACATCTATAATAAAACAAAAAACAGAGCTCGAATTATTGAAAGGATCTAAGAAAGAATTCCATTGGGGTGCAAAACCGAAAATGATGCTTATTATGTTCTATAGGAGCGATGATGAGAAGGAAAAACTTGAAGTAGAATGCCAAAAAGCAAGACAAAAAGCCATGGAGTTAAAGATGGAAGAACCAATTTGTATTCTGCGCACTGCTCTTATCCCACTTTAACAACAATAGAATGAGGATTAAATAGGCGGACTAATCATCCGCTTTTTTTCAGCATTTGTATAGAGGATAGTGGTCACTGTCCATACACTTCCTCATAGTTCACTTCCTTGAATGATGTAATGGGATACATGCTTCTTCTTTCTTTTTGGGGTTTAAACTTGTCCGTAGGTACGGCAACTCGTTCTCCTCTGCCAAATAGTTCTTGGAGAATGTAAAATTTATCAACAGAAATGTAAAAGTTTCTAGCTTCGCACAGAAACTTATAATACCTCCCAGCCAGGTCTTTATAATACCTTGTCTTTATCTCGGGCAGAGCTTTCCAGCCTTCCAAGCAGCGTTCCAAAATATCCTCTGGTCGGGCAATGTCTTTAGACAAGGCATCGCTGATGGCGTGCTTCATCGTATCAGTGTCTAAAGCCTTTTCTTTACCAACAAAATGTTGTTCAATGCTTGCTACAACAAGGCTGATGCGCTTGATATAGAAGTTGATGTCATCGGCTGATTGTCCACTTTGGTTTTTCATTTCAGGCTTCACTAAACTATTCTTCTCGTCCCAATCCGTTTCCATGATGGAATAGCCAATGGTGGTTTGATATCTGCGGCCACCAAAACTCCAAGAGAGCCTGATGGGGCACTCGCCAAACTTATTGGTTCGCTTTTCTAAGGTAAATCTTACTGACATATTCACATGTGTTTTGGGCGCAAAAATAAGAAAAAAAATCTATTTACGCACGGCATTACGCACATGAATTTTTCATTATTATTTTCCTGTTTTTTAGCGATTTATAATCAAATTGATTTTGTTGCGAGGAGGCTTTTCGTATTAATATCTTGCATCAAAAAACTTTTGCTCTTTAAAATATTGAAAAAATGAGATTGGGAATCGTTGGCTCCAGGGAGTTCTTGGATTACTCTCTGCTGACCGAAACCGTCGACAAATTTGTCGAAAAAACCAAGATCAAAGTCGAAATGATTGTTTCAGGTGGTGCCAAAGGCGCAGATACGCTGACCGCCCGATACGCTTCGGAACACAGCTACCCGCTGGAAGAATTCAAGCCTGATTATGGCCTCTACGGTCGCGGCGCTCCTCTGAAACGAAACACGACTATTGTCGAAAACTCTGACATCATTCTCGCCTTTGTCACGGCATCGAGCAAAGGCACTTGGGACACCATCCGAAAAGCCCAAGCATTGAAAAAAATTGTCAGGATTTACAAGGTCTGAGTCCCTTCGGGGACTTGGACACCCCTTTAATCAAATACAAGTTATGACAGAAACAGAGAAACTATTCGAGAAGTACGCCGAAGAAGGCGAAAAAATGGAAGCTTTCAAAGCACTGAAGATGCTTACCAAGGCTTATATTCGAGCAATCGAATGTGGAATGAGCATCGAAATGAAAACTGCTGTTTATAGCGCAGCTGAAGTTTGGTTGTTCGACCGACTCCCAAAAGAAGCCGAAAACCCTTTTACGGAGGAAGAAATCAATGGCACCTTGGCCGCTTTAATGCCGCGAATTTGCAACCGGTACAAAGATAAGTTTTACGGGTATTGTGATATTTGCGGTGGTTTATCCCCTGAAAAAATCAAGATGCAATGTTGGCTGGCAATCGACGAAAAGAGGTTTGGATCGGAAACGTTGACGGCCTTTTGTTGGGCCACAAAACAGATACCTGATTTGTATCTGGAATGGGAAACGAAGGAAATCCATCACGTTGCTTTCATGCGCCCGTTCATTCACGGTTGTTTGAATCCTCGAATCGCATTTTAGCAAAATTTGTTCAAAACTACTGATTATCAACACTTTTTAGAATAATGAAAATGGAAATCAAACAAAACAATGTAAACTTTATCATGCATCGTGGTTCCCACCAAATCGGTGGGAACTGCGTGGAACTTGTCAGTCCCAACGCAAGAATCCTTATCGACTGCGGCTTACCTCTGGATTATGATGAGCAAGACCCTGAGACTCAAAAAGAGATTCGTGAAAATGCACGAAAATGGCTCAGTAACTGCGACGCTATTTTCCTCAGCCACTATCACGGCGACCATTACGGGCTACTCTGCGAAGCTCCCATTGGCACAAAGGTCTTTACTTCGGATGAGACTGCTATGTTGATGGAATTGTCAGGAATCTTCGGCGAAGACCTTACACAACGTTTGGATATACACACTTTTGAAAACGGCGTTATCACTTTCAAAGATTTCCGTGTCACGCAGTATGTTGTGGACCATTCGGCATACGGAGCTTGTGCTTTTCTATTCGAGGTGGGCGGTCAAACCCTGCTCTACAGCGGCGACATCAGGCTTCACGGAAAGAAAGGCATTTTGTACAAACACCTTCCACAGCATGTGGATTACCTCTTTTTGGAAGGCACGAATTTGGGCAGGGACGTTAAGCAAAAGACGGAAAGAGCCGTTGAGAATGAATTTGTTAAGCGTTTTTCATCCTATCAGGACAACGCGCACTTGGTTTGGTGCTCCTCGCAAAACATTGACAGACTTGTGGCTTTGTACAGGGCGTGCCTCAGAACAGGCCGCACGTTATGCATCGACCCCTATACGGCCTACGTGTTGGAATTTGCCTATAGCGTTCATCCGACCATACCCACCGCAAAGACCCATCCCAACCTGATGATTTACTACCCCCATAGGCTGACCACAATGATGATGGAGCGAGACAAAACCATCATCTATGGACCGTACTCAAAGGAGAAAAAGATGGATCTGGCTGATTTGGCTACGAATCCTTCGAAATATGTGCTATTGTTTAGGCCGAAACTGCTTGGTGACCTGAAAAAGTATCTTGCCGACACGAAAGTATGTCTCACCAACTCAATCTGGGCGCAATACTGGGAGCAGAATAAACCTGAAATCAACAGTCTTAAGGAATGGTTGGCGGAAAAACCTGAGCTTAGGCAGAAACTGCCTGACATCCATACCAGTGGTCACGCTGATGTGGCATCGCTTCAAAAGATTGTAGAGCATGTTCAGCCGAAATGCATCGTTCCCATGCACACGGAAATGCCCGAAAAGTACAAAACGCTTTTCCCAAGTTATACTGTCCTCAATGCCACTGACGAAACGCCAATAGAGTTATTCAACACAAAGGAATATACATGAAAATCCTACATATCTCTGATACTCACGGCAAGCATCATCAATTGAAAGACTTGCCTGAAGCCGATGTAATCGTGCATACAGGCGACATCACCGAAGATGGCACTGAAGAGGAAGTAAAGGACTTCATCGAATGGTTTTGCAGCTTGCCTTACAAACACAAGATCTTCATTGCAGGCAATCACGATGATTGCTTGTATGGTGCCAACATTGAAGGCTTGCCAGACAATATGCATTATCTCTGCAATGACGGCATCACCATTGATGGCATTAAGTTCTATGGAGTTCCCATGTTTTTACACGATGACCTTGACGGGAACTTGCCAGAGTTGTTTGGCCGCATTCCTGACGACACCGATGTGTTGCTTACTCATCAGCCTCCATTGGGCATTCTCGATGAACAGGACGGCATCAATTATGGCGACTATACTCTTTTCAAGCGCGTGATGGATGTAAGGCCGAAATGCCATCTTTTCGGGCATCTTCACCACACTGTAAAAACCCAAGAAGTGTTTCGGAGGGTGCGGTTTTCAAATGCGGCCGGAGGTAAGTATGGCCGTTATGAAATGCTGAAGATTTGAGTCATAGGAGGAAGACTAATAGAAATGATATGCACAGGCAAAATCATGTCGATGGGCATTGTGGTTGCGCTTGGCTCTAAAGTTCGCAAAGCCTACCGCAATACAACCTTCATGATTCATCAGGTACAAGGAATTTCCATTGGCTCATTGAGAGAAATGGAAGACACGGTGGCCGAAGCCTCTCGTATCAATGACATGCTTTTTAGAATCATCAAGGAAAAAACCAAGATTACAGATGCTCAGCTTAACGATGTAATTCAGAATCATAAGGATTGGTTTCTTACGGCTGAGGAAGCCTTGAAGTTGGGGGTTGTGACGGAGATAATTTGATAGACGTTTTCTGGTCGGAGAAGGATGTAACCAACAAAATGAAAAATTTTTCACAGAAAAATGTAATGAGTTGTTTTTAGTAAAAATAACCTATTTTTGCATTTGATATGTCATTTTTCAGTCCAAATAACACATCGCCGACAGTTTGCGGCATGACCGATTTCAGTGGATTGCTCCACATGGTGGTTCCCGCTAAGGGTTGTACGCTTTTGTTGTGTACGGAGGGTTGCGCCCTCGGTAGCTCGCATTTTCGGCCCGTGGCCATCCGTCGAGGGACTTTGGTGCCGCTTTTCGCTTTTTCGCGATTCACCATCGAACGCACTTCGTCGCGTTTTTCTTGTCGTTTCGTCGAAATGAGCGACCCAGCCATTGCCGATTTCACCGTCAACTTCAACTCGCCTGTGTTTTGGGATTTCCTTTATCGGCATCCAGCTTTCACCATCGAGAAACCGGCGCAACGGCTTGCAGAAGAATGGTTTGGACGGATGGAATGGATTGTTCGAACTTTCGACGGTGAAATCTGCCAACAGATGGTTTACAGCGAACTGCACAACCTCTTCATCGCCATTGAGCAACGGATTGCCCAGCTTTTTCCGCCCGAGGTTCACGATGAGAAATCGGCCGTTTGGAGCATCCCCGACCGCCTCAACGCGCTTTTGGACCAGCATATCCACCATGAACGCAGCGTGAAGTTCTATGCTTCCGAACTATGCCTCAGTCCCGACTATCTGAACAAGGTTTGCCACCGCCTGATGAAGACCTCCACCAAAGCCCTCATCAACGACACGGTCATCTATGAACTCAAGCGCTACCTTGCTGAAACCGACCTCACCGTAGAGGAAATCGCTGCCCAGATGAACTACGACAACGTTTCCTACCTCTGCCGTTTCTTCCGCAACGCCACGGGACAATCGATGATGGAGTTTCGAAGGAAACAGCGGTGACACTAAATATGATTTTCGCTCAGGATTATCAAAATTCTCTTATGTCACACAGATTTCACAGATTACACAGATGTTAATTTATTTAATACCGGCAAGATTTGTTCCTCCCCTATTATCGGCTCGAAAACAGGTATGGTCAGCTTTCTTATTCGTGCGTAATCACCAAACGTTGCGTCAAGCCATTGCTTGTCCTGATGAAATAGATGCCTTCTTGATACTTGGCAGTCGGGATGACCACTTGCGATCCGTCGGTGAAGAAGGTTTCGACCTTTTGACCCAAGACGTTATACATACTTACAACACCAAGATGGTTGCCTTGAAGAGTAACACTTTCATTGGCGGGATTGGGGAATAATGTCAACGTTGAACTATTTTCATCAATCCCAACGGTCATCTCATAAATAATATTGACCTCGAAGTTGCCTGCTGAGGTGCTGACATACACTTTTCCCTCAAATGTCTCTTTCACAGGTACGTCAACATAAACATCAACGGTGACAGTTTGTCCAGCCGCGACCGTCATGCCTGCGGTGACATCCTGTCCCTCATACAAGCATTGTAAGGCAAAGATAGGGTCAGCAGTGATCGCGTTGACAGTCACATCCTCTTCTGTCATGTTGGAAATGGTCAGCTTGCCAGGCTCGTATGTCTCACCATCGTTGTAGATATGCAAGGTTTGCGGATTGACGGTCAGCGTGCCTGTGCAGTCATGGGGCTGAAGGCCATTTTGCCGCATGGCATTGACCACATCTTGCGCCGAGAAGGGATAGAGATCAAGCAGTCCTTGGATGGGAATGCTGCGGTCAGGCATGATGAGGACGAGCGTGGGACATCCCATGATGCCATAAAGGTCGAATACCTCGTTGCCGCCACCATCTTTTCCAACCGTTGGAAACTCGACACCGTATTGATTAGCCCACTGCTGACAGACCGCATCACTATCGGTGTATGAAATCTCGATATAAAACACATCATGCATATTGCAACCCATCTGGGTATAAGAGCCTGTGATGTAGGGAGAGATCACCTGACATTGACCACATGTAAAGAAAAAGAAATCGATAAAAACAGCTTGACCACGGTCAAGGATTTCAAAAAGGTTGTAGGTTTGCCCATGGCAGTCAGTGACGGTAAAATCCACGGCTTCAGTGAGGCTGGTCTGTTGTGCATAAAGACCTGTGCCAAAAATCAAGAACGTTAAGAAAATAAAGAGTTTTTTCATGATGAAATTTTTTTATACTATTATTTATTAATGATAATGTCTTCACTGATATGAGTGATGATGGTGTTACATTCGGCTTGGTCGTCATAGAAGAACAGCCATAAGGCACGGTTTTCGTTGTCAGCAGCAGTGATGTAGCCGATGTGTCCATGCGTTTGGGCATCTTCCATGATGCTGTCGTTCCAGTTTATTTGCTGTTGAATGCCGGAATCCGAGGACGTTTTTTTATGGAGTTTTTCATTAATCATCCCTATAACCACTGAGCGTGAGACGGTCATGATGTAGTCATCGTAGGTATGGTCATTGGCTTCATGTTCTATCTCCCCCTCTCCGATGACGATGGCCATATCAGGCAACAAGGAATCAGGAGCTTGGAAACTGTTCATGATTTCTCGGATCTTATCGGCAACGATGAGGGTGAATCTGTCAATGTCTTCATCGGGTATGTGACTGATGTCAGTCAAAGTGTCGAGAATAGCCTCATCCAAAAATTCAGCTTCGATGCCGACACCCATCATGACAGGTTTATCCTCAGAGAAGCCATTTAAGACAGCCGTGTCGCAAGACAAAAAGCCAAAATCTCGTTTCAGTGTTTCCCACTCCGTTTCATTATCGGCTTGCAGCATCAAGGCATCGATGCATTTTCCGTTGACAGATAAGTCGCCGAGAAAGGCCACGGTAAGATTGGCGTTATCGGCGTACTTACAGTACAATTCCATCGCGGCCTTTTCGCAGGGTGTCGCCTCGGGGGATGTGATCCTCCCTTTGCAGGCTGGCAGCCATAAGGCAAGGATTAAGGCGAGATATGGGACGAGGTTTTTCATTGTATTTGTGTTTTGCTATTTAATGACTTTATTGGCCAAGAGCATGATGTCCTGCGCAGAGCAGCCGTTGTTGCAGATAAAGTGGATAGTTTGGCTTTCCACGGTTACTTCTTGAGCCGTAGGAAGTGGGTTGTCGGTTCGGCCATGACGGGACAGTCCGATGAGGCTCATTGCGATGATGATGCTGGCGGCGACAGTGTAGGGCATCCAGCGTCTGTGATGGTGTAAGGCAATTGTGTCGGGTCTCCACTCTAAACCAGCGGGGCTTTGTTGCGCCTTTTCCGCCCAAGATAAGAAAGTCTGGTCATCAGGTACTGACTTTGCGTTCTGTTCCTCCCATTGTTGGCATCTTTGCCATTGGGTTTTGAAGTCGTCACGTTGAGTCCTTGAGTTCATTGCTTTTATGTCGTTTTTCATACTCATAAATGATTCTCTTTTTCGTACATTTTTTTTAGTCTCAACTTGAGTCGAGCGATGCGCATAGCCACAGCACCCACAGAACAATGAGTCATTTCGGCAATCTCCTTGTAGGAAAAGCCATCAAGGAAGGCGCGGATGATCATTGCACTTTCTTCGGGCAGGGCATCAATGAGTTGATGTAGTTGCTGGTAGTTGTCGTTGCTAGAATCGTCACCCCGTTTTTCCACTGTTTGCAACTCGATGGACTCCGTTTGCGGGCTTCTGACATCTTTGCGTCGCAGCATCAGCATGGTGTTCGTCGCCACTCGCCACACCCAGGTTTTTTCCGAGCAACGCCCTTCGAAACCACTAAAACTACGCCATAGGTTAATAATCACCTCTTGAACACAATCTTCTATTCTCCAAGCACTTCCCAGTCTATAACTGGAACAGATATGCCAAATCAAAGCCTTATGCCGAAGTACCAATGCGTTGAATTCGGCATGAGTTATTTCCTTATTGCTATTGTCGGCTCCGTATGACTCGGAAGATGCCATTCTTTTTCGGTGTGTCTTTTGTAGGTATTTAGTTGCAAAGGTAAACCGAAAAATAACATGAAGGTCGATTAATTCATCATCTTTTTCACCTCGTCGCGGTGCTCATAAAGCGTGCAGCCGCCTGTGTGTTCCCATCCGAGAGCGCGTGCGTTGCGGATGTTGCGGAAAAGTGGTGATGCGAGGGCATCTCGAAGTCCTGTCTGTGCCACGTTACGGTCGCTGAATGGGGAGAATGGGCAAGGTTCGGCACTGCCGTCTGGGCCGATATGGAAAAAGCCTCTTCCTGCGGCCAGACAACCATCAAGGGCTTTCTCATCTCCCGGAAAGCTCAGGAATATCATTTCCTTGAACTGCTCACGGCGGCTTTCCAAAAGCTGCTCCATCTCGGCGACATGCTCGTCACGGAAGGCCAGATGTTCGGTGCTTTCATCGAAAGGCACATATTCCACATAAAACAGGAGTTTACACCCCAGGGAGACGAGATGGGCAAGGAAGTCCTCTGAGGTGACGTCGTGGTAATTCTCAGTAGTCACGGTAATGCTGACTCCAAAGAAAAGCTTCTCTTCATGTAGCATCTCCATGGAGCGAATGGCACGTTGGAACACACCTTTACCGCGCCTGCTGTCGGTGGCTGCCAACTCACCCTCAATACTGATGACAGGAATCATGTTGAGGTGACGTTTGAAGAAATCGATGTAAAAGGATCCGATGAGGGTACCATTGGTGAATACTGGGAAAAGGATGTCCTCTACGTCTGCAGCACTTTCCAACAAGTCACGTCGCATCAAGGGTTCACCTCCGGCAAGAAGGCAGAAGCTGACACCAAGTTCAGCGGCTTCCTTGAAGATAGCACTCCACTGTTCGCCCGACAGGCTTGTCTTGACAGGGGTGTCACCGGCGATGCCATTTTTCCTAGCGTAACAACCTTTGCACTGAAGGTTGCAAGTAGTGGCAATGCTGGCGATGAGGAACGGCGGCACCTCAAGTCCCTCTTTTTCGAGACACCCTTTGCGCCGCCGTTCAGCCTTACCCATCACGCGTTGCATCCGCGCCATAAAAGAGACTTCACGCGGATTACCCAACACGTTCAGGCAAGCTTTCGCCATGATACCTTGGATACTATTCGCTATGTAAGCACTTAGATCCATTGTTTTCATGCAAGGTCACTCCATCATTTTGCTGGTTCCCACTTGCAGCGGACGGGCGACACAATGGCACCTTCTTTTTTCAGGGCATCGAAAGCCTTGTCAACCACCTTGCGGTCGAGACCTGTCACTTCAGCGATTTTGCCTGCATTGACGGGAGCGCCAATTTCACGCATGGCTTGCAGAACTTGTTCTTTTGTTTCCATTTTTTTCAGATTTATTGATTAGTATTGGGACACGAGTCGCATGTCCCGTATTCATTTCTCACTTTATCATCGCTTCAATCTCGGCTTCCATGTCCTCGGGTTTGGCTACCGGTGGGAAACGCTTGATGACACTGCCATCCTTCGAGATGAGGAATTTAGTGAAGTTCCAACGGATTTCGCCATCCTTACGGCCATCAGCCTTGCTGATGCTATCAACGAGTTTCATGGTGGCTTTGTCCTTCAGTCCGTGAACTTCCTCGTTCGGCACCTGCGCCGTCAGATATTTGAAGATAGGGTGAGCATTCTCGCCGAAGACATCTATTTTCTTCATCAGCGGGAAGGTCACACCGTGATTGAGACGGCAGAACTCGGCGATTTCCTCATCAGAGCCGGGTTCCTGATGCTTGAATTGGTCACATGGGAAACCCAGAATCACCAGACCTTGGTCTTTGTATTTCTTATAAAGAGCCTCCAAGCCGTCATACTGTGGAGTGAATCCGCATTTCGAGGCAGTGTTAACAATCATAAGGACCTTCCCTTTATATTGGGACATATCCACCTCTTCTCCCCTATTGTTCAGGGCTTTAAAGTCATATATTGCAGTCATTTTTTGTGTTTTTTCCGATGATACCTGTATTCAGTTTTTACATTTGCTTCACGAGCCAGTTTTGATATCCAATCTTCTCGATGAGGGCCAGTTGCGTCTCGCTCCAGTACATGTCTTCCTCTTCGTCTTTGAGGTATTCCTTCATGATGTCGAAGGTCGTGACATCTTCGCAGATCTCGCTCATGCATTTGCGAAGGAACTCAATGCCTTCGACAGAGACACGGTGATCGAACTTGATGTATCCGCAAGGATCGGTGAGAAGGGTACCTTCCTGACGCACTTCGTGCTTCAATTCACCACCGAGGTCGAGGAGACGACCGATGAACTTGTCCACCCAGCCCATTTCCTCTTCGTAATGAGCCATGTACTTCTCCCCAAGTTTGGAGAAACCTTGATCAGCAAAGATCTTGCCTTGAAGTTTGTGTCCAAAAGCCTGATTGGAAAGATTGGTTACAAAAAACTGTAACGCATTGATTGATTTCTGTTTGTCCATGATAAATAAGGTTTAATTGTTGATTGTTTATTTGTTTAATTGTTTAATTGTTGATTGTTCAGTTTAAGTCCTTCGATGAGTTTGTCAAGCGTAGGAATCATCTGCAAATAAGCTTCCTCCTCCCCTGTCTTTTCAATGATTTCAGCACTGAGGCACTCGGGAATATGCTTCGCCTGCTCACGCATGGCCAGTCCTTTTTGTGTCAAAGAGACAATACGTTGGCGGGTATCTTCCTTGCCCTTGGTGCGTGTGACCAGCCCCGCCTTCTCCATCCGTTGCAGAAGCGGTGTAACCGTGTTGGTCTCCAACATCAACTTATGCGCAATGTCGTTCACCGGTTGTTTGTCACACTCCCAAAGCACCAACATCACAAGATACTGAGGATAGGTGATTCCCAACGGGTCAAGATAGGGGTGATAGACTCCCATCGTGAGTCGCGCCGCAGTATAAAGACGGAAGCACAATTGGTTGTTTAGTTTCAGCTGTTCGTATTCCATAGTTCGATTTATATCGTTCACGATGCAAAATTACAAATTCTTTTTTATATCGCAAGCGATATTTTCAAAAAAATTCGTAAAGAAATAAAAAAAGGTAATTTGAGGCTGTATTCTTAGTCAGAAAAACTGACTTTCCTCAAATCAAGAAGATTGGTGGGATTGCTCTCCATTCCCGTGATGCGTTGATTCACAAACCTTAACACCTCATCATAAAACAGCACCACCACTGGCGCGTCAGCCATCATCAAACGATCCATCTCTTCATACAAGGCCGCCCGTTGGTCAGGATCCGTGCAAGCCATCGCCTGCTTGTACAGCCGGTCGTATTGAGGATTGGAATAATGCGTGTAGTTAGGACCTTCAGGGCAGAAATTTGAGGTAGTGAAGAGGGATAAGTAGTTCTCGGCGTCAGGATAGTCAGCTACCCACGAAGATCGGAAAAACGACAGGCTTCCATTGGCTTTCATGCTACGAAGTGTCGCTGGGGGTATCACCTCCATCTTGCATTGAAGCCCGACCTGCTCCACCTGCGACTGTACAAACTTCCCGATGTCGGCATAATCCGCGGTGGTAGAGAGGTGCAAAGGATAGTTTTCCAGATGGTGTTCTTTGATCAGCTGCTGTGCACGTTTGAAGTCATAGCCATAGCCGATGGTGTCGTTATGTCCAGGAAGTCCTGAAGGAATCATTCCACCCGTACCAGGATAGCCAATGCCGTTACGAAGATACCGCAGCATCTTCTCACGGTCAACACTGAGACTCACTGCCTGCCGAAGAGCCCGAGAACGAGTGCTACCCAGCGTGTCGTTCGGATCGATGAAAAAAGCCATATATTCCGTATTCAGGTACGGTCCGGTAAGCAATTCAATCTTATCCTCGTATTTCTTCCTCAAATGGCCGTCGTAAGTCAGCAGCTCGTCTTTGTAACGCGCGTCGATGCCCGACATAAAGTCGAACTTCCCTTTGATGAACTCCAAAAAAGCCACCTGTTTGTCTATGAGAAAACTGATGGCCACGGCATCAAGATAGGGCAACCGCTTCCCTGCCCCATCCGTCTCGAAATAATCCGGGTTCTTGCGCAGGACGAGTTTCACATTCTCTTTCCAATATTGAAAGCGGAACGGGCCTGTACCCACAGGATGACGGCGGAACTCATCCCCATAGTATTCCACGGCTTCGTGAGGAACCACCGATGCGTATGTCATGGAGAGGATGCCAAGGAAAGCAGGGTAAGGCTGAGCAAGTTCCACTTGGAAGGTGGTGTCGTCCAAAGCACGGAAAGCGTATTGATCACCCTCTTTGGCCACCGAGGAGAAAATCCATGTGCCTGGAGAGTTCAACGACTGATCCATCACACGGTTAAATGAATAACACACATCGCTTGCCGTCAAGACACGTCGCACTGGCATGGAAGTGTCGGCATGAAACAGCACATCGTCTCGAAGATGAAAGGTATAGGTCTTACCGTCATCACTGATGTCCCATGATCGAGCCAGACGAGGGACGACATTCATCTCTTCGTCGAAAGCCACCAAGCTGCTGTAGAGCTGGTTACACGCCCAGATATGAGGCAAATCTTTTGCATAGATAGGGTCCAAGGTCAAGATACCCGATGCCTCGTTGTACCGGAAGATAGAAAGCCCCTCGTTTGGATTCTCCCTCCTTCCGCAGCCAAAAAGCAGCAGCAACGCCACACAAATATTGATTAGTTTTTTTATGTTCATTTCACTTACGCTTTCTGACCCTCACCGAACCTTGAATTAATTTAAAAATGAGAATTGAGAGAGAGTTGGTCCAACTCTAACCTCCAACTCAGCTCTCAATTCTCAACTATTCTTAAACCCAATGACTTCTGTCCTCAAGTTGAGGAGGTATTTATTGTAATCCAATTCGTTCTTGTCCTGTTCTTTCTCCAGTGCCAAGTCAATGACTTCCATCATATTGGTAACATAGTGGAAATTCAGTCCGTTAATATAGTCTTCTTTGATATCCTTGATATCACGTTCGTTATCAATGGAGAGGATAAGATCAGTGACGCCGTTGCGTTTGGCGGCAAGAATCTTCTCTTGGATGCCACCCACAGGCAACACCCGTCCTCTGAGGGTAATCTCACCCGTCATGGCGAGTTGGCTCTTGACTTTGCGTTGTGTGAACGCCGAGGTCAGGGCAGCCAACATGGTGATACCTGCCGAAGGGCCATCTTTAGGTGTTGCGCCTTCTGGTATATGAACGTGGACATTCCATGTATCAAAAACATCAGGATTAATCTCCAATAATGAAGCATGTGCTTTAATAAACTCGTAGGCGATGGTTGCCGATTCCTTCATCACTTCACCGAGGTTACCTGTAAGCGAGAGACGGCCACCACCATGGCTGAGGCTCACTTCAATAGAGAGGATCTCCCCTCCTACCGAGGTCCATGCCAATCCTGTAGCCACACCTGGCACAGAATGACGCACCTCGTCCTCGTCGTGGTGCATAGGCACACCCAACACCTTACTGATCTCTGCTAACGTCACCTTCTTATCCACCACTTCGTTGGTCACCACTTCCTTAGCGCGTGAACGCATCACATCAGCAATCTTGCGTTCCAAGTTTCTCACGCCCGCCTCACGGGTATAGTCGTCGATGATGTGCATCACCACGTCTTTCGGGAAAGAAACCTGTTTGGCATCAAGGCCGTGCTCTTTCAGCTGTTTTGGGATCAGATGCCGTTTGGCAATCTCGTATTTCTCTTCACGGAGGTAGCCTGACAAGTCGATGATCTCCATACGGTCGCGAAGGGCTGGATGGATGGTTGACAGCGTGTTAGCAGTGGCGATGAACAAGATTTTTGACAAGTCGTAGTCCAACTCGAGGAAGTTATCATAGAAGGTAGCGTTCTGTTCCGGGTCGAGAATCTCGAGAAGCGCAGCCTGAGGATCACCATTGATGTTGTTGCCACTCACCTTATCTATTTCGTCAAGGACAAAAACAGGATTCCCTGACTTTACCTTGCGGAGGTTTTGGATGATACGACCCGGCATGGCACCGATGTAGGTCTTCCGATGGCCACGGAGTTCCGACTCATCACGCAGTCCACCGAGTGACATTCTGACATATTTCCTATTCAGCGCGCGGGCGATGGACTTGCCCAGCGAGGTCTTGCCAACGCCAGGAGGACCCACCAGGCAGAGGATAGGTGACTTCATGTCGTTTTTCAGCTTAAGCACGGCGAGGTGCTCGATGATACGGTCTTTGACCTTGTCGAGACCGAAATGATCCGCATCGAGGATCCGCTTGGCGCGGTTCAGGTCGAAGTTGTCTTTGGTGTACTCCATCCACGGCAGGTCAACAAGATACTGCAAGTAGTTCAGCTGGATGCCATATTCCGCGGCTTGGGCGTTCGTACGTTCCAGTTTCTTCAGCTCACGGTCGAACACCTCCTGCACCTCTTTGGGCCATTTCTTGGTTTTGGCTTTCTCCTGAAGCTCATTGATGTCATGCTCGTTAGGGGTTCCACCCAGTTCTTCCTGGATGGTACGCAGCTGTTGGTTAAGCAGGAACTCGCGCTGTTGCTTGTCGAGGTCGTTCTTGACTTTACTCTGGATTTGCTGTTTCAGCTCAATCATCTGTTGCTCTGTGGTTAGGATTCCGAGAAGGTTGTTAGCCATGTCGGTGACGTTAGAGCATTCGAGCAGCAGTTGTTTCGTCGGCAGGTCCACGTCCACATTGTTAGCCACGAAGTTCAGGAGGAAGAATGGGTTGTCGATATTTTTGATGGCGAAGTCCGCTTCTTCTGGGAGGCGTTGGCTACGCGAGATGACTTGAACGGCCAATTCTTTGACAGACTGTATCAAAGCTTTGAATTTACGGTCGCGCGGGATCTCCTCAGAGGCTTGGAAAGGCGCTACTGTCGCGATGAAATAGGGGTCGTTCTGTAGCATGTTCACCAACTCGAAGCGGCGTTTGCCTTGGATGATGACGGTGAGGTTTCCATCGGGCATCTGGAAGGTCTTGAGGATTTGCGCCACGGTACCCACGGGATAAAGATCCTCGAAGCCAGGGTCCTCGACGTTGGAGTCCTTTTGTGCAACCACACCGATTGGTTTACGTTTCTTGTAGTATTCTTTGACCAGTTGGATGGACTTATCACGTCCCACCGTGATGGGGATCACCACGCCTGGATAAAGCACCGAGTTACGGAGCGGCAGGATAGGCAGCTCTTCCGGCACCTCATCGTCGTGATTAAGTCGGATGTCGTCGATTGTTAACACCGGTATGAACTCCGCGTTATTGGAGTCAATCATATCGGTCATCAAAAAGTTATCATCTTTATATTTCATAGGATTGAATTCAGTACTGACAGAATGTCAGCGCAAGGGATGTATTAATGATAAGACAAGGGGTTGGTCAAGAACAGTGCCAAGATTGTTTTGAGACAAAAAAAGCTCCCGGCAGGACTCCGAGAGCTTGTTTCTTTAACACCTTCTCTATATTATTTGGCTTCTTTCTTTTCGAAGAACTTCTTATACTTGTTGTTGAACTTATCAACGCGACCGGCGCTGTCGACGAGCTTCATCTTACCAGTATAGAACGGGTGTGAAGTGCTGGAGATTTCAAGTTTCACCAGAGGATATTCCTTGCCGTCTTCCCAGACGATAGTGTCTTTGGTGTTAATCGTGGAACGAGACATGAAGGTCTGTTCGTTAGACATATCTTTGAAAACAACCAGACGATAGTTCTTGGGGTGAATGTCTTTTTTCATCGCTTTCTTTCCTTTAAATTTTGAGTGTGCAAAAGTACAACTTTTTTTTGAACTGGCAATTATTTTAATGATTTTTTTTTCAACTCAACGAAACGAGCCATTTATCTGACAAAAAAGTACGTTCACACCGTTTTAATTATTATCTTTGCAGCAAAATAAAGCGACAAAACTTAATCAACAAATTATAAACCAATACATTAAACAACAAATCGTAATGAAACAGGCATTTAACTTCAACGCAGGTCCCTGCGTTCTGCCCAAGCAGGCTATTGAAAGCACCGTCAAGGCGCTCTATGATTTCGACAACACTGGCATCGGCATCGCTGAAATCTCACACCGCACCCCAGGTTGGGAGCGTATCATGGCTGAGACCCGCCAACTGTGGCGCGACCTTCTCAACATCCCTGAGGAGTACGAGATTCTCTTCCTCGGTGGTGGTGCCAGCACACAGTTCTTCACTGTGCCCGCCAACCTTATGAAGACCAAGGCTGCTTATCTCCAGACTGGTGTCTGGGCTAAGAAGGCCGCCAAGGAAGCCAAGTTGTTCGGCAAGGTTGACATCGTCGCTTCCAGCGAGGACAAGACCTACACCTATATTCCTAAAGGTTACACCATCCCGATGGACGCCGACTACTTC
>JAEEQP010000084.1 GCA_016285355.1 Bacteroidales bacterium | reverse complement strand
TAAAGCCCCAGAGATTCCAACCTGTAAGGTTTTCGTTCCTTGTCGCGTACATCACTTTGTACGTCACACCATCTAACAGCGTATCACCCTCGATTTTGTAAATGTCGGTGTACTTGTGCTGTGGCTCTGGTGGACTCCAGGGATAAGAGAACAACACATTCCATTGTTTTCCGTCTTCAACGAGAGGTTTGTAATCCTGTGCCTTCGCCATGCCCGCCACTGCCAGCAGCAGGAGAAGAAGGACTTTTGCTTTTCTGTTGGTTGACTTGTTCATTTTATTGTTGTTTTTAAATCATTTCTTTATCCATTTACCCGTTGTTTTCTCTTTCTTTTCCGACACCAAGCACCATACATATACACCTGACGGCCAAAGCGTTGCATCGATTGCTACAGTACCTTCGGCAACCGTTTGGCTATGTATCAGTTGCCCTGCCATGTCGTACACTTCCACTTGAGCGTTTGGCGAATTGATTTGAATGTTGAGCGTATTGATACCTGGGTTAGGATATACCGTAGCCGTTGCTGCATCATCTCGCTCAACAATGCCAACACCTTCCAGTTCAATGAAGTTCGTGAACTCTGACCAGTTCGACGCATTTTCGTATGCCTCTTTGGTGCCAACGGGGATATAGACAGGAATGTCTCGACTTGTCTGCATGAAAGATGTCGAATGGATATGAGGTGGGACGCTTGCGTTCACTATCATCTGCTCAAGTCGATTCATGTTGCCAAACGCCTCATCCAAAATATTTGTAACCGTTGAGGGCAGTTCCAGTTCTGTAGGCTTGACCAGATTGGAGAAGGCGAAATAATCAATGTAAATTACACCCTCTGGAATATCGACCGCCGAGAAATTGTAACAATCCACGAAAGCGTCGTCGTAGCATATAGCCATTCTTGGGGAAATGTACAGGGTGCCGTCGAATCCACAGTTTTCGAAGGCGAATGGCTCAACATCTTCGACCGATTCCGGAATTACCAAATCGCCTCTGAATCCGTAACAATCCGCAAACGTGTGCTCTCTAATGGTGGTAAGCGATTGGGACAATTTCAGACTTGAGAACTTTTCACAACCTCGAAAGGCCCAGGTATCGATAGATTCAACAGAATTGGGAATCACAAGAGGCCCTGTGAACCAACAATCCCAAAAGGCTCCATAGCCTATCTCACGCACCGTGTTAGGAATTACCAACGGGCCAGTGAAGCCCCATCCAGGACTGAATGCAGACGTATAGATAGCAACAACGGCATATTTTGTTTCGTTATACTCTACCGTATCAGGTATAGTAACACCGCCAAAATGGTCATAGCATTTCATCAGCATAAGCTCTGGCGGGACTGAGCTGACGATACGAAAAGCCATTTCTTGTCCCGTTTCACAAACATAATGGAAGTCTTCTTGGGCAAAAGCCATCGTGCCTATCAATAGGCAAAAAGTCAAAATGAATAAACCGTTTTTCATCGCGTAACTTTTTTAGAATTGTCGAAGGCAAAACTATAACAAAAATCCCCAAAAAATCAACCTCCAAGCCCAAATACAGATTTTTTCTTGGTTCAAAAATTGCAATACCTTGGAAAGCAACGTATTACAAAAATTCAAATACAGATTTTTTTAGCCCAACAGGTCGGAAACGGGGCTTTTACCCACCTTTTTGATAAGGTCAGAGCGGTATTTCATCACCGTATTTTCACTCAAATCCAAGATTCCGGCTTCTTCCTTGATGCGGAACTGAAGGAAGTTGAGCACGAGCAAATCGCGTTCTTGTTCTGTCAGGTCGGGATAGGTTGACTTCAGTCGGTCGTAGGCTTCTGGATAAGCCTTGTTGAAAGCATCAAGGATGCTCTTGCGTGGTTGGTCGCCCTTGTCGTAAAGCGACTTCGCTTGCTTCTTCAAGTCTTCAAAGGTCTTTTGTTTTAGGGCGGTTTGCGCTTCGCTCAACTGTTGGTTGAAGGCCTTGCGCTGCTGTTGGTGCGCCTCCTGCAACTTCAAATCCTCAATTCTCTTGTTTTTCCGATAGCGAAGGGTCATAAAAACCACTACCGTCAGTCCTGTGACCAACAAGGCTATCCAAAGATACAATCGCGAGTACTTGGCCCTATGTTTCAATTCCAACTGATTGATTTCGATTTGTTTGTCGTAATCATTTTTTATTTCGGTTATCTCCTTTTCATTGGAGGCATAGTCGCCTTGCATTTCCGTGTATTTGGCAAGATACGCCAAGGCTTGTCCAGTATCGCCCAAGGCTTCGTATGACTTGTAAAGATAGTTGTAGGCATTCATTTCCCAAACCCTACTCCCCGACAATTCCAAGACATGATTGGCATAATAGATGCAAGAATCGTATTCGTGCAAGTCGAAATAGGCATGGGCAAGACCATCAAAGAACTCGTTTAATCGAAGGCTGGGGAAAGCCTCCAACAATACCAACGCTGTTTTGTCTTCAACGACAGCCTGCCGAATCAAAAGCGTCTTCTCCTCGCCGTCTTCCATTTGGTCAGTGCGGCAAAGGGTTTGCATCGCGATATAATGATGAAAATAAGCCATATTGATAGTGTCGTTGACCGATTCAGCAGCGTGAAGACCTCTGTCGAAGTAGAACTGGCAGCTGTCATATTCCTTTTCATCCATATAAGCGAATCCTATCATCAAAGCAGCAGTACCCTGACTTTCAAATTCTTGGTTTTCAAAATAATACTGTTCAGATAGTTTCAGCAATTCAATGCCTTCACGGACATAGTCAGCATCAACGTAAGTGGCACCAAGATACAGATAGAGCAGATATTTGAATTTGTCGATGATGTTCCGCTCGTTAGTGACATAGGGAGCGTTACGTACCAAACGCTCATCGACATGTTTGCATTGGTCGATGCTTTGTTTGGCTTTCTGACGACAATCAAGAACAAGATGATCGGTCTGCGGGGATTCCTCAAAGTAATAAGCCCTCGTGTTGTAAGTCATGGCTTCATAATACTTGTCATCACCTCCAATAAACTGATTTTCTGCTATTTGTATCAACGAATCGATTTCGGAATAGCAACTATCAAATTTGAAAAGGATGTTGGCTCGGAGCAGACAATAATGTGCCTGTTCTTTCTCGGAAAGCACAGAAATGTTCAATGTATCAAGTATGTACAAAGAACTGTCAGGATTTTTCAGGCAGTAGCCTTCCAAATGATATAGCATGTCTTCCTCGGGCGATGTGATTTGTCGATGGGTGCAAGCCGAAAAAGCCAACGCAAACAATAACACTATCAAACTGGCCTGTTTCATGCCCGCAAAATTAGTCAAAATCCATCAAACTCTATCAAGAATCCATCACCGCAACATATAAAAAGTTTTATCCCTAAATCAATTTTGTTTTGCAATCCAAAAGGAGACATTTTTGTGTACCTTGCATAGCAATTGTAAAAATCAACTCCCTCATCCCTACAACCTCCTACTATCCCCATTGTACCCCTGATGATTCTCGAACCGCTTCAGGTTCTTGCGGTTGAAACTGTAGCGCAACGAAAAGCGGATGTAGCGTGCATCGATGATGTTGTCGCTCTTTGAGATGACACCGTCCAGCAGACTCTCGCGGTTGCCGACATCGTTGTTGAATACGTCGTTCACGCTGATGCTAGTTTGCAGGTTGCCGTCTAAGAACCTCGCCGAGAGATCCAAGCCCATTTTGGGATGACCTTGTGTCTTGGCATAGCCACTGAGATGCGAAGAAGAATACAAAGTATAGCCGCCCAATTCCACATCGTATTTCTTGATGAGCACATACGAGAAATTAAGGTTGCCGAAATAACTCCACAGCGAATTGCGGTAGTCGAGGGCATCGCTGCTGTTGTAATTCTCATATTTCGCCTGACCATATAAACCTATGTTCAACCGGTTGTCGAAGAACCTTTTCGACATATTCAGAATGAACAACAATTCATCTTCCTTGCCGAAATTGCCGTAAGTGTAACCGATGATGGCGCCGTCAGCATCCAATTGCGGCACCTGTACCGCATAGTTCTCATTACGACCATACGTAACAGCAAAGTTCAACCAATAACGATAGCGGTATTTCAATGTAATGCCATTTTGTATGGAATGTTTCAAATTCGGATTGCCCTCCACATAATAGATGGGACTCTCATATTTGCGGAAGGGATTCAGGTAGGTGAAATTGGGCTTCCCATAGTTGCGACTGTAGGTGAGGGTAAAGTAATGGTCCTCATGGGGTTTGAATCGCAAGGTGAAATTGGGACGAAAGACGTTATAGTTGTACGGCGTCTTGATTCCTGTGGTTTCCGAAATGCCCAAAGTGCGAACATACGAGTCGGTAAGCGTGACGGCATAACTGAACTTCTCGCTCACCTGATGGTCAAAAATGAAATAGCCCATGAAGGTGTTCTCCTTGTAATTGAAATCGTTGGTTACCAAAGTGTCAGGTTGCCATGCGCCGTCATTGAGATTTTCGTAACTGAAATCATTTTCCAAATCGGAATAATTGTAAGAGAGGCCGGATTGTATTCGGATTTTGTCCCATTCACGGGTATAGTCGGCGCGGGTCGAGAAAAGCCAACCGGAATAGGGCGAGGCATCGCGGTTGTAAGTCACCGAATCAGGCAAATAGTTGTATTGGCGCAGGTTGCCCGACGCATTAATGTTGCGGCTCAAGTTGGCATCCACGGTGATGTAATGCTTGGGATCGTTGAAGTTGTGCTTGTAATAAATGTCGCCCCAATAAGAACGCGAATCGTTCCGCGCCGTGTCGGTGGAATGGATGGCCGTTCCTCGGTCGAGGATGTACTCGTCGATATTGTCATGGTCGAAATCGAGGTCTCCCGAGAAGTTGATGTCCAAGGAGTTGTTGTCGTCAAATTGGACGCCTGTACCCGTGTTCAAATAATAAGAGTTCATATTTTTGATATGGTTTGCCTCGCGCCGTATCAAGGTGTCGCCGCCCTCATGATACTGCCAATAGCGGTAGGAATACTCCCTCGGGTTGTAGTTTTGCGACAGATACAGATAGGTGTTGGTTTTCAAGGTTCTGAAATTAAGGTTGAGCGACGACCTTGCGCCGAGGCGTTTGCGCAGTTGCAGGTCGCCCGAAACGCTACCGTAGAAGCCCGTGGCCAAATTCTTCTTCGTGATGATGTTCACCACGGGGCCGTCCCACTCGCCCGCGAAGCGCGGTGGCGTCTCGTACATGATTTCCACCTCGGCGATGTCCTCCGCCTTTTCGCCTTGCAACATGTCAGTGATTTGGCTGAACGAAACGCGAAGCGGCCTGCCGTTGAGCAGCACGAGCACAGGTTTGTTCAGGACGGTCAGCGTGTTCTCGCTCACCTTGTAGAACGAGCCGGGGATTTCGCGCAGCGCGTCAATGTAGGTGGCAGCAGGAGGCAGTTTCAGTTCGCTGATGTTCATCTTCAGTTTGTCGAACTTGTCCTCAAAGACCTTTGAGGCGGTTACTTGCACCTCATTCAGCATTTTCACATCGGGCTTGAGGCGCAGCGTGTCAAGACGCACATCTTTGTCGAGATTGACCGAGAAAGGCAGGTGCTCAAAGCCAGTGAACTTCACCAAGCCTTTGTATTGGCCTTCCTTTAGGCCGTGTAGGGCGAAGTCGCCTTGCTTGTTAGTGATGCCGTAAGTGGCTTTCACCGTGTCGTTGCCTTGCCATACCATAACAGTGGCGTAGGGCAAAGTTCCTTGTTCGTCGCAAACCGTACCGCTCAACGTGTGGGTCTGGGCTATGCCTGCCATTGAAAGCATTAGCATAAGTGTTAAGGTTGGAATGTGTTTCATTGTTGAATTGTTGATTGTTTAACTGTTTAATTGTTGATTTTGTGGCAAAAGTAGCCCAAGCCGATGACCTGTCAACGGGTTTACAGTTTTGATTTGGCGGCTTACAAATCTTTCTTTGGAAACGATTTGCAAACCACTAAAAAACAATACGATAAGAAAAATGGATTACAGCCTGTTTTTCAGTTCCCCAGGCTCAAAGCCGAGCTTCTTGCGAAGTTCGCTGCGGCTTTTGTTGATGGAATAGACGCTCAAGTCCAAAAACTCGCCCATTTCTGCGTTGGTGATGTCGCTGCACGAAAGCAGGCAGACCTTGGAATCCGTCTCGTTCAGGTCGGGATAAAGCTCGCTGATTTTCGCCTGCAAACCTGGATAGGCACTTTCGATGACCGAAACGGCAGCCTCGAAAGCCGTCTCCTTGCCGTTCATCACCTGCCGCACCAAGGGGCTCCATTCCTTCTTGAAGTCGTTGGCACGTTTTTCGGTGCGGGCAGCAGCAAGAATGAGGCGCAAACGGTTCGTGAGTTCCTGTTTCACAAAAGGATTCTCCTCGGGTTGCTTCGGCTCCGACGTTTGGATTTCCGGCTTTGGTGCTTCAGGCTGGGTTTCAAACATTTCCGTTTTCGGCTTGCGTTTCAGCCAAAACAGCAAGGCACCTATTATTAATAGAAGTGCTGCCAAAGCCACGATGCAGAAAACCATGGTTTTATGTTGCTTTTGAAGGTGCTTTTCAGCCATCGCATTACGCAAATTCAAATAATCGTTTCGCTGCTGCTGACGACGGTAATTTTTGATTACACCATAACTCTCGCCATACACGGTTTCATCAGCCGTAATCCAATGCGTCAAGAAAACCGGATACAGGTCGTGCTGCCGACCATAGAAGCAAAACACGTCGGCTCCTCCAAGTTTATACTTTCTATCGAATTGCATCGCACTCGCCCAAACACCGCTATAATAAGCGGTCGAATCGTCGTCTATCGGCTTAATCTTGTGTCTGACATTATGATTAAAAAACAGTTTGT
>JAEEQP010000047.1 GCA_016285355.1 Bacteroidales bacterium | reverse complement strand
ATTAACAATTTAAAATATTAAGTAAAATGGCAGATCTTAAAGCTTTTGCTGAACAATTAGTGAATCTTACCGTGAAGGAAGTGAACGAGCTCGCTAACATCCTGAAAGAAGAATACGGTATCGAACCCGCAGCCGCCGCTGTTGCTGTTGCTGCTCCTGCTGCCGGTGGCGCTGCCGCTGCTGCTGAAGAAAAGACTTCTTTCGATGTCATTCTGAAATCCGCTGGTGCTCAGAAGTTGGCAGTCGTGAAGTTGGTGAAGGAACTCACCAGCCTCGGTCTGAAGGAAGCTAAGGAACTGGTTGACGCAGCTCCTAAGGCTCTGAAGGAAGGCGTGAGCAAAGACGAAGCTAATGCACTGAAGGCTCAACTCGAAGAAGCTGGTGCAGAAGTGGAAGTGAAATAAAGGATTCAACTCCGTACACAACGGCATTCAACCTCAGTCCCAAAATAGGGGCTGAGGTTTGTGCCGATTTTTCGCTTTATGCGAAAATTCCTCTTTTAGTTCGTTCGTCTTTCCCAATAAACACCTAAAAAACAATAATACCTTGGCAACAAAATCAACTGAAAGAATTAGCTTCGCGTCGATTAAGAAGTCGTTCGAATATCCTGATTTTCTGGACATTCAGCTTCAATCATTCCAGGATTTCTTCCAATTGGAGACCAACCCTGACAACAGGAAAAACGAAGGCCTTTACAAGGTTTTCTCCGAGAATTTCCCCATCACCGACGCAAGAGGCAATTTTACCTTAGAATTTCTTGACTACTATATCGACGCTCCCCGCTACAGCATCGAGGAGTGCATCGAACGTGGACTTACTTACAGCATTCCTCTGAAAGCGAAACTGAAGCTTTCGTGCAACGATGAGGAACATGAAGACTTTGAGACCGTCGTTCAGGACGTGTATCTGGGCATGATTCCATACATGACCCCTCGTGGCACCTTCGTGATTAACGGTGCCGAACGCGTCGTGGTCTCACAATTGCACCGTTCCCCCGGTGTGTTCTTCGGTCAGAGCCAACATGCCAACGGCACCATGTTGTACTCGGCGCGTATCATTCCGTTCAAGGGTTCTTGGATGGAGTTCTCGACCGACATCAACAACGTGATGTATGCCTACATTGACCGTAAGAAAAAATTACCTATCACTACCTTGCTCCGCGCCATCGGATATGAAAGCGATAAGGACATCCTCGATATTTTCAACTTGGCTGAGGAAGTGAAGGTCTCCAAGGCTGGCTTGAAGCGCGTTTTGGGCCGTAAGCTCGCCGCCCGTGTGCTTCACACCTATCTTGAGGACTTCGTCAACGAGGATACCGGTGAGTGTGTCTCCATCGAGCGTAACGAGGTCATCCTCGACCGTGATGTGGTGCTTGAAGAGGAACACATCCAGAAGATAGTGGACAGCGGCGTGAAGACCATCCTGCTCCACTGCGAATCCGAACGCGATGAGAATGATAGGATTTCCGACTATTCGGTCATTTTCAAGACCTTGGAAAAAGATACCTGTAACTCGGAAAAGGAAGCCGTCGAATATATCTATCGCCAGTTGCGCAACGCCGAGCCGCCCGATGAGGAAACGGCACGCGGCATCATCGACAAGCTGTTCTTCTCCGACAAGAGATATGATTTGGGTTTGGTGGGTCGTTACCGTATCAACCGCAAACTCAACCTTTCCATCCCCGACGATGTCAAAGTCCTGACCAAGGAAGACATCATCGCCATCATCAAATATTTGGTCGAACTGCTGAGCAGCAAGGCCGAAATCGACGATATTGACCACTTGAGCAACCGTCGTATCCGCACCGTGGGCGAGCAGTTGCAAGCCCAGTTCGGTGTCGGTTTGGCTCGTATGGCTCGCACTATCCGTGAACGCATGAACGTGCGTGATAACGAGGTGTTTACGCCCATCGACCTGATCAATGCCAAGACCTTGTCGTCGGTCATTAACTCGTTCTTCGGCACCAACCAGTTGTCGCAGTTCATGGACCAGACCAACCCGCTTTCGGAAATCACGCACAAGCGTCGTATTTCCGCTCTGGGTCCTGGCGGTCTGTCGCGTGACCGTGCAGGTTTCGAAGTCCGTGACGTGCACTACACGCACTACGGTCGTCTGTGTACGATTGAGACCCCTGAAGGTCCTAACATCGGTCTGATTTCTTCACTCTGCGTGTTCGCTAAAATCAACAACTTGGGCTTCATCGAGACACCTTATCGTGAAGTGGTTGACGGTGTGGTCGATTTCGAGAAGGAGCCGGTTTATTTGACCGCTGAGCTTGAGGAAGACAAGATCATCGCCCAGGCCACCACGCCTGTAGACGATGAGGGCAGATTTACCGATAAGGAAATCAAGGCGCGTTATATCGCTGATTATCCTATTGTCACGCCCGATCAAATCAACTTAATGGACGTGGGTCCCAACCAAATCGCCTCCATCGCTGCTTCATTGATTCCGTTCTTGGAGCACGACGACGCCAACCGTGCCTTGATGGGTTCGAACATGATGCGTCAGGCTGTACCTTTGATGAATCCCGAAAGTCCTATCGTGGGCACCGGTATTGAACGCTCTGTTGCCAAGGATTCGCGCGTTCTTATCACTGCCGAAGGCGAGGGCGAGGTCATCTTCGTTGACTCCAAAAAGATCACGATTAGATATGACCGCACGGATGAACAACGGTTAGTCAGCTTCGACGACGACGTGAAGTCTTATTATCTCACGAAGTATGCGCGTACCAACCAGAACACCAGCATCAACATCAAGCCTATCGTGCGTCGCGGCGACCATGTGACCTTCGGCCAGATTCTGACGGAAGGTTACGCCACCCAAAACGGCGACTTGGCTCTCGGTCGTAATCTGAAAGTGGCCTTCATGCCTTGGAAGGGTTACAACTACGAGGATGCCATCGTGATTTCGGAGCGCATCGTGAAGGAAGACCTGTTCACCTCTATTCATATTGAGGAGTTCACCCTCGAAGTGCGCGACACGAAGCGTGGTCTGGAAGAGTTGACCAACGACATCCCGAATGTGAGCACCGATGCCACCAAGGATTTGGACGAGCACGGTATCATTCGCGTGGGTGCCGAAGTCAAGGAAGGCGACATTCTGGTGGGTAAAATTACACCTAAGGGCGAGTCTGACCCGACTCCTGAGGAGAAACTGCTCCGCGCCATCTTCGGCGACAAGGCCGGTGACGTGAAGAACGCCTCACTGAAGGCTGGTCCTTCCATGAAGGGTGTGGTCATCGGCAAGCGTTTGTTCTCGCGTCTGCAAAAGGACCGCAAGGCCCGCGCCAAGGACAAGGAGGACATTGCAAAGATCGACGCCGCTTGCAAGAAGGAGCTTTCTGCCTTGAAGGATGTGCTGGTTGAGAAACTGATGACCTTGTTGAATGGCCGTGTCTCCACTGGTGTTTACAACAACTTCAAGGAGAACCTCATTGCCAAGAAAGCCAAATTCACGGCTAAGGCCTTGTATGACATCGATTATCTGTCGGTCAACCCGAACAAGTGGACCTCCGACGAGAAGGTCAACACGATGATTGGTGCCATCATCGACAATTACACGGTGAAGCACAAGGAAATCGAAGGCAAGTATAACCGCGAGAAGTACGTGGCCAGCGTGGGTGACGAGTTGCCGAATGGTATCGTCCAGATGGCTAAGGTCTATGTGGCCAAGAAGCGCAAGCTGATGATTGGTGACAAGATGGCCGGTCGTCACGGCAACAAGGGTATCGTTTCGAGAATCGTCCGTGCCGAGGACATGCCGTTCTTGGCCGATGGTACTCCGGTCGACATCGTGCTGAATCCTTTGGGCGTGCCTTCGCGTATGAACCTCGGTCAGATTTACGAGACAGTGCTCGGTTGGGCCGGTCACGAACTGGGTTTGAAGTTTGCTACTCCGATTTTCGATGGTGCCACGCTTGAAGAGATTAACGGATACATGGCCAAGGCGGGTCTGCCGGCTAATGGCCGAATGCAGCTCTATGATGGTGAGACTGGCGAGCCTTTCGACCAGCCTGCCACCGTGGGTTACATCTACATGCTGAAGCTGCACCACATGGTTGACGACAAGATGCATGCACGTTCCATTGGACCATACTCACTGATTACGCAGCAGCCTTTGGGCGGTAAAGCTCAGTTCGGTGGTCAGCGTTTCGGTGAAATGGAGGTCTGGGCACTCGAAGCCTTCGGAGCCAGCAATGTGCTGCAAGAGATTCTGACCGTGAAGTCGGACGATGTGAACGGTCGCGCCAAGGCTTACGAATCCATCGTTAAGGGTGACAACATGCCTATCCCGGGCATTCCTGAGTCCTTCAACGTGTTGATTCACGAACTTCGTGGCTTGGGCCTCGAAATCACCTTTAAGGATAAGGATGGTAAAGTCTTGAATTGAGTTTAATAATGCTAGGATAAAAACACAGAAATATGGCAACTAACAATATAGTAAATAGCAACTTCGCTAGCATAACGGTAAGTTTGGCTTCGCCGGAATCGATTCTTGCACGTTCACACGGAGAGGTGTTGAAACCTGAGACCATCAACTACCGTACTTATAAACCCGAGCGCGACGGCTTGTTCTGCGAGCGCATCTTCGGCCCTGTGAAGGACTGGGAATGCCACTGCGGCAAATACAAGCGCATCCGTTACAAGAACATCATCTGCGACCACTGCGGTGTGGAGGTGACTGAGAAGAAGGTCAGACGTGAGCGTATGGGTCACATCTCATTGGTGGTGCCTGTCGCCCACATCTGGTATTTCCGTTCCTTGCCCAATAAGATTGGTGCCTTGCTCGGTATTCCTACCAAGAAGCTTGACGCCATCATCTATTACGAACGCTATGTGGTGATTCAAGGCGGTATCCTCGAAGGCAAGGAGATTCCGAACGACAACGAAGGCCGTAAGGTGACGAAGCTTGAATTCCTCACCGAGGAAGAGTATCTCGACCTGATGGAGACCGTTTCGATTGAGAACCAGTATCTGCCTGAAGATGACCCGAACAAGTTCATCGCCAAGATGGGTGCCGAGGCCATTTACGACCTCCTTTCCCGCTTGAATATTGACGAGGAAGCCAATCGTCTGCGTGCCGAAGCCAACGAGGTGAAGGCCCAGCAGCGTAAGCAAGATTTGTTGAAGCGCTTGCAGGTGTTTGAGGCTTTCCGCGAGGCCAACACGCACATCGAGAACCGTCCTGAATGGATGATTGTGAAGGTGGTGCCGGTGATTCCTCCGGAGTTGCGTCCTCTCGTTCCATTGGATGGTGGCCGTTTCGCCACTTCCGATTTGAACGACCTCTACCGTCGCGTCATCATCCGCAATAACCGTCTGAAGAGACTCATTGAAATCAACGCTCCTGATGTCATCATGCGTAATGAGAAGCGTATGTTGCAGGAGGCCGTTGACTCCTTGTTCGACAACTCGCGCAAGTCGAGCGCCGTGAAGACTGATTCGAACCGTCCGCTGAAGTCGTTGAGCGATAGCCTGAAAGGTAAGCAAGGCCGTTTCCGTCAGAACCTGCTCGGTAAACGTGTCGACTACTCTGGTCGTTCCGTTATCGTGGTCGGTCCCGATTTGAACATGAACGAATGCGGTCTGCCTAAGGACATGGCCGCCGAGCTGTTCAAACCGTTCGTGATCCGCAAACTCATCGAGCGCGGCATCGTGAAGACCGTGAAATCGGCAAAGAAGATTGTCGACCGCAAGGATCCTGTCGTTTGGGACATCCTCGAAAACATCCTGAAGGGTCACCCGATTCTGCTGAACCGTGCTCCTACGCTGCACCGTCTGGGTATCCAGGCCTTCCAGCCGAAGCTCATCGAAGGTAAAGCCATCCGTCTGCACCCCTTGGTGTGTACGGCTTTCAATGCTGACTTCGACGGTGACCAGATGGCTGTCCACGTACCGTTGGGCAACGCCGCTGTGCTCGAAGCTCAGATCTTGATGCTGGCTTCGCACAACATTCTGAACCCTTCGAATGGTGCACCTATCACCCTGCCTTCGCAGGACATGGTGTTGGGCCTGTACTATATCACCAAGCCGCGCAAGAGCACGCCTGAGCATCCTGTAAAGGGAGAAGGCATGTCGTTCTACTCGCCAGAAGAGGTGATTATCGCCCACAATGAAGGTCGTGCTGACATGCACGCTATCATTAAGGTGCGTGTCAAGGTGCGTGAAGAGGACAAACTCGTCACGAAGTTGGTCGAAACCACCGTGGGTCGTGTTATATTCAACCAGGTCGTTCCTGATGATTATGGCTACATCAACGAGTTGTTGACCAAGAAGTCACTACGTAGCATCGTTGGTGAGATGGTGCGTATGGAAGGTACGGCTGTCACCACCAAGTTCTTGGACGACATTAAGAATATGGGTTACTATCAGGCTTATAAAGGTGGTTTGTCGTTCAATCTGGGTAACGTCCTCGTCCCTCAGATGAAGAGCAACCTCATCGCTGATGCTAACTCGAAGGCCGCTGAAATCCGTGAGTTCGAAAAGATGGGCTTCATGGGCCCGAATGAGCGTTACAACCAGATCGTTGACCTTTGGACTGATGTCAACGCCAAGCTCACCCAAGAGGTGATGAAGGTGTTGTCGACTGACGACCAAGGCTTCAATCCTGTGTACATGATGCTGCACTCCGGTGCTCGTGGTTCCGAAGCTCAGGTGTCACAGCTTTGCGGAATGAGAGGTCTGATGGCCAAGCCCATGAAGGCTGGTTCAGGCGGCTCCGAAATCATTGAGAACCCGATTCTGTCTAACTTCCAGGAAGGTCTGTCCGTGTTGGAGTACTTCATTTCCACGCACGGTGCCCGTAAGGGTCTGGCCGATACCGCTCTGAAGACCGCTGACGCTGGTTACTTGACACGTCGTCTGGTCGACGTCGCCCACGATGTCATCATCACCGAGAAGGACTGCGGCACGCTCCGTGGCATGACCATCTCACGTGGTGAGGAACAGAAGGAACCTGGCAAGCACTCCTTATTATATGACCGCATCCTTGGTCGTGTGGCCTTGCATGATGTGTTCCATCCTCAGACGGGTGAACTCATTGCAGCCAGCGGTCAGGAACTCAACGAGACCCTTGCTGAGGCCATTGACGAATCGCCTTTGGAGAGCGTCGAAATCCGTTCCGTGCTGACTTGCGAGTCGAAGCGCGGCGTGTGCGCTAACTGCTACGGCCGTAACTTGTCGTCAAGCAAACTGGTTCAGAAAGGTGAGGCTGTGGGCGTTATTGCTGCTCAGTCCATTGGTGAGCCTGGTACCCAGTTGACCTTGCGTACCTTCCACCAAGGTGGTAAGGCATCGAAGGGTTTGGTGGCCAACAGCACCGAAGCCAAGTATGACGGTTACCTTGAAATCGATGAGCTCCGTTCCGTGGAAGTCAACAAGGACAACGACAATTACCAGATTGTCATTGGCCGTTCCGCTGAACTGAAGCTGCACGACAACCACACCGATGTCGTTTTGATGACGACCAACATTCCTTACGGTGCCAAGTTGTTCTTCAAGGCTGGCGATCAGGTGAAGAAGGGCGACAAGATTTGCGAATGGGACCCCTACAACGCAACTATCATCTCCGAATTTACTGGTAAGGTTCGCTTCCAGAATGTGGTTGAAGGTGTGACCTACCGTAACGAGACCATCGCTGAGACCGGCTTTAACGAGCGCGTCATCATCGAGGGTAGGAGAGGTGCCAAGAACCCGCTCATCGACATCGTTGATGAGAATGGTGAGACCTTGGTTTCTTACGACTTGCCTGTGGATGCCCACGTCATCGTTGACGAAGGCGAGGCCATCACAGCTGGTGACCAGTTGGTGCGTATTCCGCGTAACGTCTCTGGCGGCGGTGATATCACTGGTGGTCTGCCGCGTGTGCAGGAACTGTTCGAGGCTCGTAACTCCATCGACCCGGCCATCGTTTCCGAAATTGACGGTATCGTCCATCTCGAAAAGAAGCTGAAGCGTGGTAACCGTGAGGTCGTCGTGACGGCCAAGACAGGCGAGGAGAAGCGTTACCTCATCCCGACTTCGAAGCAGATTTTGGCTCAGGAGAACGACTTCGTGAAGGCAGGCCAACCGCTTTCGGAAGGCGTTATCACCCCTGCCAGCATCTTGGCCATCATGGGCCCGATGAAGGTGCAGGAATACATCGTCAACGAGGCACAGAGCGTGTACCGTCAGCAAGGTGTGGTCATCAACGACAAACACTTTGAGGTCATCGTGCGTCAGATGATGCGTAAGGTCGAAATCATCGACCCAGGCGACACCCGCTTCCTGCAAGGTGAGTTAGTCAACAAACTGACCTTCCAAGAGGAGAACGACGACATCTACGGTAAGTTCTTCGTGGAGGACAATGGTGCTTCCGACAAGTTGCAGAAGGGTGAAATCGTTTCGGCCATGAAGCTGCGTGAGGAAGAGTCCGCACTGAAGCGTAAGGACTTGACCCTGCCCACCGTGCGTCCGGCTCGTCCGGCAACGGCCACTCAGGTGCTGCAAGGTATCACCCGCGCTGCTTTGGCCACCGACAGCTTCATCTCGGCAGCCTCCTTCCAGGAGACCACCAAGGTGCTGACCAACGCCGCCATCGCTGCCAAGAGTGACTTCCTGCTCGGCATGAAGGAGAACGTGATTGTCGGTCACAAGATTCCTGCCGGCACAGGTCTGCGTGAGTATGAGGACTTGATTGTGGGCTCTCGTGAAGAGTACGAAGAGCTGCAAGCAAAGGCCGCTCTCTAACAAGTGTTGAACTGAGCGGGGACGACCGGAAGGCTGTCCCCGCTTTTTTAAGTAACTATTAAATTTGCATCATGTTATGACACGAGACATGGGACTGGCTCAATGCCTTGCGTCTCGCAGTCTCGTAGTCTCGCGTCTATAAAAATAAAACATTATGGAAAACAATCAGAAAAACCAACTGAATATCGAAATCAGCGACGAGGTGGCCGAGGGCAAATACTCCAATTTAGCCATCATCACCCACTCGCCCAATGAATTCATCGTCGACTTCGCTCAGATGATGCCTGGCACACCCAAAGCCAAGGTTCGCTCAAGAGTGATTATGAACCCCTTGAACGCCAAGCGTCTGTACAAGGCTCTGGCCGACAATATCGCCAAATACGAGCAGCAGTTCGGCACCATCCAAGACAAGGGCGGCAATATCGCTCCCTTCTCGATGGGCGCACCTACGGCGCAGGCTTGATTTTTACAACTATTACGACAAAAGTTTGGGCGGATTTCCGAATCCGCCCATTTTTGAATATAAGCATTTGCAATGCGATGAAACACATCCTCTTTTTAGTGCTGGCATTGATGGCTGGCACATGTCTGAAGGCCCAGGAACAACTTCATGATACAAGCTTGTTTATAGCTCGTTGTCATGTCGAAAGCAATGACACGCTTCCTTATCGGCTCTATCGCTCGCAGCAAGCCGATACAATGAAGGAAGCCTTGCCTTTGATCATTTTCTTGCATGGAGCAGGAGAACGCGGCAATGACAATTGTGCACAGTTGAAGCATTGCATCAAGTATTTCCTTAACGATACGGTGACAAGCCGTTATCCTTTCCTGTTGATGGTGCCGCAATGCCCGAACGAAAGGCGTTGGGTGAACACCGATTGGAGCCTGCCCGAGCACACGATGGACAGCGTTCCTACGACAGAATTGCGTGGCGTGATGGCCGTGCTTGACAGTCTCATCGATTGTGGTGCCGTGGATTCGACGCGGGTTTACATCTGCGGCATATCGATGGGCGGCTTTGGCACTTGGGATGCGCTGCAACGCTGGCCAGAGAAGTTTGCAGCGGCCATTCCCATTTGCGGTGGGGGAGACCCTGCATACGCTGATAGGATGAAAGACATTCCCATTTATATCTTTCATGGGCTGCAAGATGGGATAGTCATGCCTTCGCGAAGCATACAAATGTATGATGCCCTGCGAGAGGTTGGTAATGAAGAGGCCATTCTCGTCACTTATCCCGAATTGGCGCATGGGTGTTGGGATGAGGCGTTTTCCACGGCGGGGCTGTTTGGGTGGTTGTTTGGGAAGAAGAAGTTGAGTTTACCTGATTTACAATATTGATTTTTAGTTTCTTATCCGATTAAATCGGAAAATGCACCAAAAAAGGTGCAATTTTTGATAAAAAGTGCACTGGATTTGGTGCATTTTTATTATTTTTGCGGCAATGAACTAAAAATTAAGGAGTTATATGGAGTGTGAATTAAGCGAAACTTATTATTTTACCCCATCAAAATTTGATGAAAACGGTCGGCGTTGTCATGATGGTGCGAGGTTTCGAGATGTAGTAAAAGAGTTTGAGGTGGATTTTCACAGACTTCATAGTGCGGATTATGCGTTGAATCTGTATGCCAATTCAAACACAATGAGGTTGTTATCAAGGTCATGCGATGCTGCTCCGTTTTTGATTTATGGAATGGAATTGACGCAAGGAGATTCGTTTGATGCAGCAATAGATCCGACATATAATCATCAGATGGAATCGTATGGCAAGAGCATCTATGTATATGGAATTGATTCGGCGTTTATGACAGATTTGGAAGAAAATGGGTATCCAAGATTGGATAAGGATAAATCCATTTATCCTTTGACATTGTTGGTTGACAATGAAATGAGGGATGGAGAAGTGAGACTTTCTGTACCCACATTGGATGGTGATGGAGAATCAATAGAAATAGTTAATGTACCTCAATTGGAATTAGCATGAAGAATGAATTGAAAGAAAATGAATGGCATCTCATCCGTAATAATAATGGAGAGTGGATTTGTGATGAATTTGTTGTGGAAATGAATAAACTGACGGCTGATATTTATCGAATGAAGGCTTTGTGTCTTGGTTTGGATTTGGATGTTCAGAATGGGCCTGAAAGTGAGTTTTGGTGCTATAAATTTCAAATTGAGGCTATTAACGCGGCTGATGAAGAGAAAAAACGACAAATGAGAGAACTAAAGTTTATAAAATCGACAAATAATACCAATCCTATGAATATAAAGGAGTTTACTGAAAGATGTAGAAAATTGCAAGGATGTTTCCGTGTTGAAATGAATGAACCAATGGGAGTTGGCCCTTACCGTTCTTCCAAGAAGAAACAAATCAATATGATTGTTGACGGTGAAAACACTGGAAAGAATTTCGTAAATGACTTTGCTTTTCGAGAAGCAAAGCGTCGTGTGGCGAAAAGAGAGAAGAATGAGACATTTGATGAGTACAGACTTTTTAATAATCTCCTCTCAAGTCAGCCGATGGCGTTCAATCTGTTTTGCCCATTCAAAGAAATGATGGAAAATGGGAAGGAAAAGGAGGTGAGTTCCATTTTCCAAGCGATTTTTCCCGATAAGGGTATTGATAAAGTGGAGAACGTAGAGTTGGAGTATTTGCATACGGATATTGAGAATTACCTTAATGACAGAACTGCAATGGATGTAATTATCCGTTACATGGATACGGAAGGAAAGAAATCGTTTATCGCAATTGAAACTAAGTATACCGATGTGTTAGGTACAAATAGTGCAAGCAACACAATGCTTCATAAACAATGGATAAAACGATTGAGTGAGTTTAAAAAGGAATCAGAAAATGAATTGTTGAATGATAAGAAGCCTATTAGTCAGATATATAGAAACTTCTTGTTAACGGAATGTTACGGAGTTTTGGAAGGTGCCAATAGATATTATTCTGTTATTCTTGCTCCAGCCCAACATCCTACGACTTTATCCGAGGTTAATTCTTTGAAGGATGAATTGAAACCAGAGTATCGGTACAAAATCACTTCTGTTACATTAGAGGATTTTATTGAGAAAACGTTGGAGTTTTGCCCTCAAAACGAAAAAGCCCCATTTATCTATTTCAAAAACAGGTATCTTGATTTTTCGAAGATAGGATAACATCTCATGCAATAAAAGAGTTGGATTTTTGCAGAAAAAGTGATTGCGGAATTTGTGGAAAACAAGCGGTTACCCGAAGTACGGATTATGGCAGTTTTTAGGTGTCGGGAAAAATTGTAACTTTGTAGACTGAAAAAAAGAGATTCGAATCGCATGACAGAACAAGAAATATTGCAACTAAAGACCATAGCGAAGTGACCAAGGTGCAATTTAAGGAGTGATTTTTGCAAGCAAAATAGAATAGAAACATAATATGACCACAGAACAGATAAGAAAACAGATTGGTCTGGCAGAGGACACTGAATTGGAATACAAATCTGCCAAAGGCGGTTTCCCAGAGAGTTTCTGGGAGACATTTTCAGCGTTTGCCAACACCAATGGAGGCATCATTGTTCTTGGCGTGAAGGAAAAAGACAATAAGCTTGTCCTTGATGGACTGGGCGAGACGCAGATAGCCAAGTTCAAGAAAAACTTTTGGGATTGTGCCCACAACAAACGGAAGGTAAACGCCACGATGCTGACTGACCATGATGTGAGTGTGGAGGAGGTGGAAGGCAACCAAGTGTTGGTATTCCGCATTCCCAAGGCGGCATACGACTTGAAGCCAGTCTATCTGAACGGTAATCCATTTGGCAACACCTATCGCCGCAATCACGAGGGCGATTATCGTTGCACCGATGCGGAAGTGCGGTTGATGATTGCCGATGCGGAGAGTCAGGGACATTCATTCGATAGCAAGATATTGGCCAATTACACAATAGACGATATTGACATGGCGACGCTTCGTGCGTATCGTCAGCGATTCCTGTTGCGACACGAGAATCATCCTTGGAATGAGTTGGACGACAGGAAGTTCTTAACCAAAATCGGTGCCTATTATGTGAATCGTGAAGATGGTAGTGAGGGCTTCACTCGTGCAGGAATACTGATGTTGGGAAAGACGGATAGCATCACAGACCAAAGTTGTGCGCCTTGGTATTTTGTGGACTATCAGGAGAAGCTGTCGTCAGACCCGATGCTTCGTTGGACGGACCGGCTTTACCCTGATGGTACATGGGAGGCCAATCTCTTCCAGTTCTTTTATAGGACATACGGTAAGCTGTCGCAGTTGTTGCCCACACCGTTTATGTTGAAAGGTACAGACAGACAGGAGGAAACATCGGCGCATGTTGCATTGAGGGAAGCATTGGCCAACTGCCTGATTCACTGCAATTATGCCCAGCAAGGGAATATACTTGTGGTAGGGCACAGAAATGAAATCATGATGCGCAATCCTGGTTGTATGCTCATCTCAGTGGCTGACTTTTATGCTGGTAGCCATAGCATTTGCAGGAACCCGTTGCTACAGAAGCTTTTCATGTTTTTGGGGAATGGCGAGAAGGCTGGCAGTGGTGCGGACATCATCAAGAAAGGCTGGACAGACAACAAATGGCCTCAGCCAGTGTTGTCGGAAAGGGTGCAACCAGACGAGTGTTTGATGACACTTGTGTTGGAGGGAGGAGAAGAAAATGTCGGAAAAAATGTCGGAAAAGATGTCGGAAAAGAACAAAATGGCCCAAAAGATGGCATAAAAGATGGCACAAAAGAACTAACTGAACGTCAACTGCTTATATTGGGATTGATTGAGGGGGATGGCACAATAACAACTCATGATTTGACACAAAAGACAGGAATGTCACAAAGAACACTTTTGAGAGAGCTTGCAGCCCTTCAAGAGCAGGGTGCTCTTGTTCGTGAAGGTGGACGCAAAGGTGGCCGATGGGTTGTCAAATAACAGTTTTAACATAATGCGGCGAAAAATTTCCATTTGCACCGCAAATTTGCGGCGAAAATCGTATTTTTGCACCGCAAAACATTTTCTGGACATGGAAATTTACATTTGGCAACATCCAGAATGGCCACATTTCACCTGGGATGCCGAACAGCTGGCAAAGCCTCTGGCGGAGGTTAGGATAAAACAGGGGATATTGATTGGCCGTATCACCACCTTGGGTTTTGAAACCGAGTTGAATACCGCCCTCGATGTGATGACCGATGATTTGATGAAATCATCGAAAATTGAAGGCATCCTGCTTGATGGGAAATCGGTGCGTTCATCGGTGGCGCGACAATTGGGCTTGGAACGTGAAGGCCTGCCACCCGCCGACCGTTATGTGGAAGGCATCGTGAACGTTATGGTGGACGCAGTGAAAAACTGCAACAAACCATTGAGCGCAGAGCGTTTGTTCGGATGGCATGCCGCTTTGTTTCCACATGGTGTTAGGTTCAAGGTAGGTGCGTGGCGCGAAGGTCAGGAGACGATGCAGGTGGTGTCTGGTGCTTTAGGCCGCGAGAAGGTGCATTTTGAGGCTCCGCCCTCATCCGAAGTACCGAGACTAATGGAAGAATTAATTCAATGGGCCAACGATGCCGAATCCATAGACCCCATTATCAAGGCAGCCATTGTGCCGCTTTGGTTTGTCACTATCCATCCTTTCACCGATGGCAACGGTCGACTGTCACGTACCTTAACGGATATGTTCCTGACCCGCTCCGATGGCATGATACACCGTTTCTATAGCATGTCGGCTACATTCTGCAATCGCCGTTCAGAGTATTACGACATGTTGGAGAGAACCCAGCATGGAGGCATGAATATAACGCCGTGGATTACATGGTTCTTGTCCTGTATGGAAGAAGCGTTGCAACATACGGAACAAGTCATTGACAAGGTCATTTCAAAAGCTGAGTATTGGGAAAACAGCAAGGAGATACCCATCAACGAAAGGCAGTGGAAAGTCCTCAACAGGCTGTTGGATGGTTTTGAAGGTAAGTTGACTAGTTCCAAATGGGCAAAACTGGTCAAATGTTCTTCTGATACCGCTTTGCGTGACATCGAAGACCTTATGCAGAAAGGCTTGATTGTCAGGGAGGGCACAGGCCGTGGTACATATTATGAACTAAAACGATAGAAAGCCATTTTGTTTCCAAGGTTGGTAATTTTTCTGGATAAAAACTCGGGCGAAACCCACTAGGATTCCGCCCGATTCTGTTTTAATGTAAGCAACGTTTAGAACGTCTCCGGCACCTTCTCAGCCCCAGCCTCAGCCTCAAAATAAGGCCGTTTCTCAAATCCGAACATGTTGGCGATTAGACTGTTCGGGAATTGGCGGATGCTTTGGTTATAGGCCTTGGCAGCATTGTTGAAACGTTCGCGCTCCGTTTGGATGCGGTTCTCGCAACCGGCCAGTTGGGCCTGTAAGGTAAGGTATTCCTCGTTGGCTTTCAGGTCGGGGTAGTTCTCCACCTCAACGATGAGGCGGTTCAATGAGTTGCCCAACTCTTTTTGTGCAGCTTCAAAGTTGGCAAACTCGGTTTCGTCGAAGTTTTCCGTGTTGACGGTGGTCTTGGTGGCTTTGGCTCGGGCTTCTGTCACGGCGATGAGCGTGCCTTGTTCGTATTCGGCGTAATTCTTCACCAAGGCGACGAGGTTAGGCACAAGGTCGGCGCGACGTTGGTAGACGTTCTCCACCTGACCCCAGGCCGTGGTCATGGCTTCCTGCTTCTTCACGAAACCGTTGTAGGCACCAATGCCCCAAATGAGGATGATACCCACAACGATGGCGATGATAAGAGCTATCTTCTTCATGATCAAATGAATTCAAGTTTGTCTTGGGTGGTGTTCTTCTCGCAATAGTGGCAGTGCAGTTTGATGTTGCCTTGCGCGTCCTTGATGACGACGAACTTGGTCGGCACATCGTGCTCCTTGTTGGTGACGCAGTTCGGGTTGAAGCACTTCACGATATGCTCGATGCGCTCGGGGATGGTCACAGTCTGCTTCCTGATGACCTCAAAGTCCTTGATTTCGATGATAGAGGCGGTGGGGGCGACGAGGGCGATTTTGTTCACGTCTTCGGCGGCGAAGTACTTGTCGGAGACTTTGATGAAGCCTTTCTTGCCGTACTTCTTGCTTTCCACGTTGGTGCCGAAATACACTGGGTTGCTGACTTTCTCCAAGCCCAGAATCTTGACGACTTGGAACACTTTGTCGGCGGGGATATGGTCGATGACGGTGCCATTCTCAATGGCGGAAACGGTCAATTCTTTTTTCTTTTCCATAGCGTATATGTTGAATTGTTGATTGTTTAACTGTTGAATTGTTAGTTGACGGCACTTCGACAGGCTCAGGGACCTGCAAAAGCTAAGGTCGTTGAGCCTGTCGAAACGCCGACTTGTATTATTTAAGTCCTAGGATGGATGCTATAAGTGCTTGACGGGCGTACACGCCATTCTGTGCCTGTTGGAAGTAATATGCTTTCGGGTTGGCGTCGACGTCGACGTGGATTTCGTTGACGCGCGGCAGCGGGTGTAGCACGCGGCAGTTGGGTTTGGAGGCGTCCAGCATGTAATTGCGCAGCACGTAGGAGTTTTTCACCTTCTCGTATTCCTCGGGGTCGGGGAAACGCTCGCGCTGGATGCGGGTCATGTAGATGATGTCGGAATGGGGGATGGCCTCCTCCAATTCGGTGTACTGGTGATATTCAAGGTTGCGGTCTTTGATGTGTTGCTTCACCACGCTCGGCAGTTTCAGCTCGACAGGCGAGACGAGGTTGAACTTCGCATTGAAGTGGCACATGGCCTCGACGAGGCTGTGAACGGTGCGGCCATATTTCAGGTCGCCGACGAGGGTGATTTCAAGGTTTTCCAATGTTCCCTGCGTCTTGCGGATGCTATAAAGGTCGAGCATGCACTGGGTGGGGTGCTGGTTGGCGCCGTCGCCCGCGTTGATGACAGGCACTTTCGACACTTCTGAGGCAAAGCGTGCTGAGCCTTCGATGGGGTTGCGCATGACGATGAGGTCGGCATAGCTGGCCACCATGGTGATGGTGTCGGCAAGGGATTCGCCCTTCTGGATGCTCGTTCCAGCCGTGCTGCTAAAGCCGATGACGTTACCGCCCAAGAGTTGGATGGCGGTCTCGAAACTCAAACGTGTACGAGTCGAGGGTTCGAAGAACAGCGAGGCGATGATGCGGCCGTTCAGCAGGTTCTGGTGCGGGTTTTTCTCGAAGTCCTCGGCGATGTCGAGGACGTGGCAGATTTCTTCCGGCGTGTAGTCGCTGATGGAAATCAGGCTGCGGTTTTTCAGTGAAATTGACATAGGCGTATGGTTTTAATTTGTTGTTTTGGCAAAAAAAAGACGGTCAACACTTTGACCGTCGATATGGGATAATAGGGAAATCATTCTAATGGAATCAGTTGATTCCGTGGTGATAATCTTTTCCGATGGCTTGTTTTGGTATCTCATCGGACTGCAAAAATAAGTTTTTTTTTATTCCGTGACCAGCTTTTTTACTATTTTTGTGCAATTAATTTCAGTGCTATGTTAGAACAAGTATTAAGACAGTTATTCATAAAGTCGTTCAAGAATTTGTACGGCCAGGAACCGCCTGTGCAGCAGGTGAATTTTCAAAAAACACGCCCTGAGTTTGAGGGCGACATGACCATCGTGGTGTTTCCCTTCGGAAAATTGGCAGGCCGCAATCCCGAACAATTGGCCAACGAGATGGGTGCCGAGATGATCAAGGAATCGGACATGATTGCCAAGTTCAACGTGGTGAAAGGCTTCCTTAACCTGTTGATTTCTGACAAGTTCTGGATGGATTTCTTTAAGGCGAACCACGAGAATTGTGAGTTTGGCCGCAAACCTGTTTCAGGCAAGAATGTTGTCATCGAGTATTCCTCACCCAACACGAACAAACCTCTGCATTTGGGCCATATCCGTAACAACCTCCTCGGCTGGAGTGTGTCGGAAATTATGAAGGCCAATGGCAAAAAAGTGGTGCGTGTCAATCTGGTCAACGACCGTGGCATCCACATCTGTAAGAGCATGTTGGCTTGGCAAAAGTGGGGCAACGGTTGCACCCCCGAGTCGACAGGCAAGAAAGGCGACCACCTCATTGGCGACTTCTACGTGCTGTTCGACAAGAAATATAAAGAGGAGCTGAAAACCTTGCTGCCTTCGAACTTTGCCGATTTGAGCGAAAAAGAACAGGAAGAGGCCAAAGCCAAGGCCGAAGCCGAGTCCACGCTGATGCAGGAAGCCCGCGAGATGTTGCGCAAGTGGGAAGCCAACGACCCAGAAGTGCGCCACCTGTGGGAGATGATGAACCAATGGGTGTACGACGGTTTTGATGTGACCTACAAGCGTATGGGTGTGTCCTTTGAAAAGATATACTATGAATCACAGACTTACCTTTTAGGCAAAGCACTGGTGCAGGAAGGCCTCGAAAAGGGCGTTCTCTACCGCCGTGAGGATAACTCCGTGTGGTGTGACCTCCGCGATGAGGGTTTGGACGAAAAACTCCTGCTCCGCCGCGATGGCACCTCTGTTTATATGACCCAAGACCTTGGCACGGCTCAATTGCGTTACAACGAATATGACCCAGAAAAGCTGATTTATGTTGTGGGCAATGAGCAGATTTATCACTTTGATGTGTTGAAGCGCGTTTTAGTGCGCTTGGGCCGCGAGTGGGGTAATGACATTGAGCACCTTTCTTACGGCATGGTGGAACTGCCCAACGGCAAGATGAAATCCCGCGAAGGCACCGTGGTCGATGCTGATGACCTCATGGACGAGATGGTGGCCACAGCCAAAGCCGTCTCTGACGAACTTGGCAAAGCCAAAGACCTTTCACCCGAAGAAGCCGACAAGTTATATCACACCATCGGTCTGGGTGCCTTGAAGTATTTCATCCTCAAGGTCGACCCGAAGAAGACCATGCTCTTCAATCCGGAGGAGTCCATCGACTTCAACGGCAACACAGGTCCGTTCGTGCAATACACCCACGCTCGTATCTGTTCGGTGCTGCGCAAGGCTGAGGAACAAGGCATTAAGCTCGAAAGTGAGGTGAAGGTCAACGACTTGCAACCGAAAGAAAAGGAAATCATCGTGATGATGTACGGCTGGCCGATGGTCTTGAACCAGGCCGCTGAGAACCGTAGTCCCGCCATGGTGGCTAATTTCATCTTCGACCTTGCCAAGGAATTCAACCAGTTCTACCAAGAGTGCAGTATCCTGAAGGAGCCCGATGCAGACCGCCGCATGTTCCGCCTGCAGGTCTGCGACATGGTGGCCGCTTTGCTGCGTAATGCTTCTGAATTGCTTGGCATTGGAATGCCGAATAGAATGTGATAATTCAACAGCCAATGGCTGTTAATTGAAAAGATTAGAATCATGGAAGTCAATGCAAACATAATTTATGGAGATTGTGCGGAGCAACTGAAAAAGTTGCCCGACGATTCCGTTGATTTGATTGTCACTTCGCCTCCGTATGCTGACCAGAGGAAAACAACATACGGTGGAATTGCTGTAAATCAATATGTTGAGTGGTTTCTTCCTATCACGAAAGAGCTGTTGAGAGTTTTAAAGCCTACAGGAACTTTCATTTTGAATATCAAGGAAAAAGTTCAGAACGGAGAACGGAGCACATACGTTCTAGAACTTATCATGGAGATGCGCAAGCAAGGTTGGCTTTGGACAGAGGAATTCATTTGGCACAAAAAGAATTGCTATCCTGGCAAATGGCCCAACCGTTTCCGTGATGCGTGGGAGAGGTTGTTGCAATTCAATAAAACCAGACAATTCAATATGTATCAAGAAGCAGTGATGGTGCCAACTGGCGATTGGGCGAAAACTCGTTTGAGAAATTTGAGTGAAACGGATAAAACTCGTGACAATTCCAAGGTTGGAAGCGGTTTTGGCAAAAACATTTCCAATTGGGAAGGCCGCGAAATGGCTTATCCTACCAATGTGTTACATTTGGCCACCGAATGTGGCAACAAGAATCATAGTGCGGCGTTTCCTGAAGCTTTGCCCGAATGGTTCATCAAACTGTTTACAAAGGAAGGCGACATGGTACTTGATCCGTTTGCTGGCAGTGGTACGACTCTTTTTGTGGCTCAACGAATGTATCGGAATAGTATTGGAATAGAAATTAAACTAGATTATTATCAACAGATTAAGGAGCGTCTTCAGCCTTCTGAATGGCTCCTTTTCGGAACAGAAGTAGCCTATGGAAACTAATCATAATCTTATCGAAAAAGTCAAGGAATATGTGGAACAAAACATTGGACAGTTCCACCAGAATCGTATCAAAAAGTTGGAAACCTTGCGCTTGAAAACCATTTTGAGCAAGAAAAATCCTTATCTTTTCAAGGCAAAGTATTATGTGACGGCGCAAGACATTGTTAAGTCCTTGACAGATGCTTTTTTGTCTTCAGCTGAAGAAACCATTTTTGGCGACTGGATGGAAGGTCTGGCCATTTTTGTGAATCAGCAGGTGTATGGTGGTTGGAAGTCAGCGGCAACAGGTATTGATTTGGAGTTTGATAGAAAAGGGATTAGATACATTGTTTCTATCAAGTCGGGCCCCAACTGGGGTAATAGCAGCCAGATTGATAAATTGAAAGAAGACTTCAAATCGGCCAAAAAGACTTTGCGAACCAGTAGGTCAAATTTGATGATTGAGGCTGTCAATGGCTGTTGTTATGGTAAAGATAGCAGCCCCGACAAAGGCGATTATATCAAGTATTGCGGTCAGGATTTTTGGTATTTCATTTCGGGAGAAAAGACTTTATACGTTGATATTATTGAGCCATTGGCGACAAAAGCGAGGGAAAGAAACGAGGAGTTCCAAAAGCGTTATGCCCAAATGATTAATGTGTTCACCAAGGAGTTTATTGATGATTTCTGCAAGGATAGTGGAGAGATTGATTGGGAGAAATTGGTTGAGTTTAATTCTGGAAACAAAACACCGAAAAGCAATCAATAAGAAATCAATCATGAACGTCTTTTACATACCCGATGCCACCGAAGGCCTGACCACCCTCCCCGAGGACGAGTCGAAGCACTGCGTCAAGGTGCTGCGTATGACTGAGGGCGAGCGGTTCTGTGTCACCAACGGCGAAGGCTATCTCTTCGACGCCGAGTTGGTAGAGGCCTTGCCCAAGCGGGCCACCGTCAACTTGATGAACCAGCGCAAAGGGTATGACCATTGGGGCTTTAAGCTCGAAATCGCCATCGCTCCGACCAAACTCAATGAACGCACGGAGTGGTTCCTCGAAAAGGCCACGGAAATCGGTATCGATAAGGTAAAATTGTTCACTTCGTACCATTCCGAGCGTCGTGCCGCCAACGTGGAGCGTTTCCAAAAGGTGATGGTGGCGGCGATGAAGCAGAGCATCAAATCGCGACTGCCGAAGGTAGAGGATTTGGTGTCGTTTGAGAAATTGGTAAAGCAACCCTTTGAAGGGCAAAAATTTATCGCCTGGATTGACGATGATGTGAAAGACTGCCTCTGCGACCTATATAATAAAGGTGCAAATGCTTTGGTGCTCATCGGTCCCGAGGGTGATTTCAGTCCTGAGGAAGTGGCCTTGGCCAAAGAGAACGGTTTTGTGCCATGCAGCTTAGGTGAGGCACGTTTGAGAACTGAAACAGCGGCCATCGTGGCTTGTCATACTATCCAACTAATCAACCAGATGAAATGAAAAAACTGTTGATTGTCATATTATTAGCGTTCTCGTTTGTTGCCTCAGCCCAGCAACTCAACATCGCTTTGCTGAAATACCGTGGGGGCGGAGACTGGTACGGCAATCCGACCTCTTTGCCTAACTTGGTGCGTTTCTGCAACCAAGAAATTGGGACGGATATCAATCCTAATGTGCCCACCGTGGAGCCTTCAAGTCCGGACTTGTTCAATTATCCTTACGTTTACATGACAGGTCACGGCAATGTGGTTTTCGATGCCGCCGAGGCGCAAAACCTCCGCAACTACATGCTGGCCGGCGGTTTCCTCCACATCGACGACAACTACGGCATCCGCCAATACATTGAACCTCAAATGAAAAAGGTGTTTCCCGAACTGGATTTCGTGGAATTGCCCTATACGCATGAGATTTTTCAAAAGCCGTATCCGTTCCCGAATGGTTTGCCAAAAATTCACGAGCATGACAATAAACCGCCCCAGCTCTTCGCTTTAATTTACGAAGGTCGGATTGTGTGTATCTTTACTTACGAGTGCGACCTCGGCGACGGTTGGGAAGACCAGCGTGTGCATCACGACTCGCAGGAAACAAGAGAAAAAGCCTTAAAGATGGGAGCGAACATTTTACGCTATGTATTTACTAAATAAATGAAAATTAAAAAATTAAGAATATGGAAGACGAAAAAAAGAAATGTCTCTATTGCGGTGAGCCTATTATCGGTCGCGTCGACAAGAAGTTTTGCTGCGACTCGTGCCGCAACAGCTATAACTACGAGAAGACACACAAACAGGTCAATGTGATTCGGAAAATCAACGGCATCCTGGCACGCAACCATAACATTTTAACTGAACTGAATCCGAATGGGAAAGGTTTTGCGACTCGCCAGCAACTGACCGAAAAAGGCTTTGATTTCAAGTACTTTACGAGTATCTACACGACCAAAGCCGGTGCTGTCTATCATTTTGTTTACAACCAAGGCTATGTCCTGAAGGAAAATGACAGCAATTCTTTTGTTTTGGTGCAAAACTCTGATAATTAACTAATAAAAACTAATATTATGAAACGTACATTTGTTCTTTTACTGCTTGTCACGCTGTTTTTTGGCGAACTTCAAGCCAATCCTGTTGATGTCAACAAGGCTAAGGCATTGGGTGTCAAGTTTATGAACACAAACACTGCAATCAAGTCGGCCACGGCTGAATTGACTTACACAGCCTATACCAGCCAAGGTCAAGCTTGCTTCTATGTTTTCGCTGTGCAGCCGAAGGGTTTCGTCATCGTCAGTGCCGACGACCGTGCCAAACCTATTTTGGGCTATTCCACCGAAAGCAATTTCACTGCCCAGCTTCCCGATGGCTTGATGACTTTTTTCGACAACTACAAGGCAGGTTTCAGCCAGATGTTTGCCAACAATGATGAGCGTACGGAGCAGGCCGTTGCCGATTGGATAAGTTTGGAAAAGACAGGCAGACTTGTGGCGAATAAAGCCAATCGAAGCGTTGGGCCGTTGATGGCTTCCCTTTGGAACCAGACGGACCTTTACAACAACATGTGTCCCGAAGACCCCAATTCGGTTTATAGCGGCCATTGCAAGTCAGGTTGTGTGGCCAACACCATGAGCCAAATCATGCGTTATTGGGAATGGCCCCGCCACGGACAAGGGGGACACGGTTACGATGCCTCTGGCTATTACGGCAATTATGGTTGGCAGGAGGCCAATTTCGAGAATGCTACTTATCGCTTTGAGTTGATGCCTGATTTCCTCGACTTTGCCAGCCCGCAAGCAGAGGTGGATGCCACGGCCTTGTTGGAGTATCATGCGGGCGTGAGCGTTGACATGAGTTATGGCGCCAATGCTAGTGGTGCTTATTCTGAAGATGTGGGTCCTGCCATGCGGGACTATTTTAGATATAGTCCTGAATGGGAACATCGTTATAAACCTAATGGCTCCAGCAACCAGTGGAAAAATGACTTACGTGCCAACCTTGATGCCGGTATGCCTTTATACTATGCCTCAAATGGTGAAGCCGGCGGCCATGCATACGTGCTTGACGGCTATGACGACAATGACATGTTTCACCTCAATTGGGGCTGGGCAGGTTTCGACAATGGCTATTATGCCATCGACGCTTTCTATCTGACGTTCTATTCCTTCCCATGGCAGCATAACGCCGTCTTCAACTTGCATCCGGTGGATGAGTATAATGATGCGCCGAAAGCGGTGGGGCCTTTGGAGGCATACGCTCATAACAATAGTGTGGTTGTTATGCACATCACTCCTGTCCTCGAAACTCGTGGTGGTGAGCCTTTGGACGATGAAGATGTAGGTGTCTATATCATGCGCGATGGCGTGGTGATCGACTCAGTGATGGATTACTCATGGAGCCAAAATCAATATGTTTATTTTGATCATTTAGAGAAAGCCGGTACCTATTATTATGCAGTGTATGCCGTCAACGATGCCGGAATGAGCAAGGTGACGCGTGATACGGTGACCATCGGCCGCACTTGTGATCTTCGTTTTGAGCTTGCGGATAGCGGTAATAATGGATGGGATTTGTCGTCCATCGCCGTACTTGACGAAGATGGAAAGGTCTCACAACGTGTGGGACTTTGGGAAGGCGGAGAGGCTTCCGTCGTTGTCCCTGTGCCCAACGACCAGACGGCAACTTTTTTCTGGACCTACGACAACACTTGCTATTCCCACGGTAGCCTTGAAGAGGTCTCATACGAGATTTATGATTGGAATGATAACTTGATAGTGGCTTCCAATGGCTATCCAGAAGTGGGCGAAATCATTGATTATGAGATTGGTTGTGAGATGGACTGCCAGCCTGTTTTCAATCTGGAAGGCGTCTATGAATGGCACAATGAAGAAGAATATGGTGCATTGCTGACTTGGGACTGGGATGGCAATGAGGAAGAGTTTGTACGCTATGAGATTACTAATAATGGTCTGCTTGTCACGACAATAGGTGATTTGAACTATAAATCGATCTTTTTAGCTTTCGATTTTCCGGCTACAATGGACTTTGAAGTTTCCGTCCTCTATCGTCGGGAAAGCGGAGAACAATGCAAATCCGATCCAGTTTCAGTGACGGTTGAGGTGACTTCGGTTGAGGAACGCCATGAGGGAGTTTCCCTCTATCCCAATCCTGCCTCCGACAGCTTCAAGATTGAGGGTAAGGTGAAGGAAGTCCGTGTGTTTGACATTCTCGGCCAATTTGTCCATGTGGGCTTTGACAACGTGGTCAATGTTTCTTCATGGCCCGATGGATTGTATTTCGTCCGCATCGTGGATGAGAATGATGCCGTCACTACGGTGAAGATGTTGAAGCAGAATTGAACTGCTTGGCAGGTGTCTGATATAGTCTACCCGCGATTCACCATACCGAAAAACTCACCACGGCATCGTTGCTTCCTGCCACAAGGCCAAACCCATTCTTCACATTGGAATACACACTGACTGGCTCGCTGTAATACTGTGAGTAAGCGCTGCCCGATGTGATAGTGCTGAAATAATTGTAAGCTCCTTCGGTCAGGTGGCGCAGACGAATGTCAACGTATGCACTGATGCTGTCGTTGGCCTTGAAAAGTGTGCTGGTGACCATAGGGATTTCCAAACGATAACTCCCGCCGTCAAAAGTGGCATCGTTGAAAGTGCTTTTTGAACGGTTACCCAAACCTACATTGATGCCGAACTGGTCTTCCAACTCCGCCGTCGAGGTGCCGATGATGGGGTCGTTGAAATAGATGCGCTCCAATTCTCCGACATTATAGTCCATCTCGCTTCCGTCTGGATAGGTCCAGTCGCCGTCTATTCGCAGCGAGGCTTCGAGGCAATAGTAATCCAACAACCCTGGATTGGGGTCGGTGACTTCCAAAGCAACCGTGATGTGTTTCCTGTATTCTCTAAGCCATACAACCTCGAACGTGTCAGTATCTGGGATGGGAACCCTAAATCCTTTCATGCTGGTAGTGTCCCATTTCGTCACACGCGAGTCGGCGATACGGCCAAAAGGCTCGTTGGGCAATGGCTCAGAATTGCCTTCCACCTCATCAAATCCAGGTGCAGTGACGCTGATTTTCACGACATCGCCGATTTGCGGTACATAGTCGCTGGTGAAATACTGGTTTACGACAGGATGGATGTAATGCGCATAATAGTTGGTGTCGGCATCCATCCACATCTCGCCCTTGGATTCTCCGTTCACATAGAGGAACACTTGTGTCCCATTAGGCATTTCGTAGTCGGTGATGGTGTCATAAACGAAATCACTTTTGTAAACGTATGCTTTGATAGGCTCGTCAGGCGTTGCGATGCAGTTGACGACCAATTTAGGTTCCACATACTCGCCTTGGAAAGGGAGGGGCTTCGTGCAGGCTGAGAATAGAGCTGTGCCAATGATAAATGCTATTGCTAATTTAATGGTTTTCATTTTTTTTATTGTTGTTTTACTATGGCTTAAGGCCTATGACTATGGCCGCTTTTTCCGAGGTTGAAGTGGCCATAGTCATTAGCCGTTGGCCATAGTTGTTGATTTAGAATTTGAATCCGTAGGAAATTGAAGGAATGATTGGGAAGATGCTGACTTGCTGTAATTGCACCGCTCCTGTCGCTTGGTCAAGGCCTCGCATGACGATGAAAGGATTTTGGCGGTTATACACATTATAGATGCTGATGTTCCACACGCGCTCGCCATGTTTCTTCTGCTTGCGGAAGTTCATGCTGAGGTCAAGGCGATGATAGGCAGGTAGCCTGTAGTTGTTGCGCTCTATGGCACCGATGTTGGGTGTGTACCAAATGCTTGCAAATCGGTCAATCAAGTATAACGGCACACCAGGATAGCTTTGTGTGGCCAAGGTGCCGCAATTGCCGCTGCTGATGACCCACGAGCCCGACAAGTCAAAACGGTCGCTGAACTTGTGCTGCACGGTGATGCTGAGGTCGTGGCGACGGTCGTACTTGGCAGGGAAAGGCTTTCCGCTGTTGATCATCTGTCCCTCACGGTCAAACTGCCGGATGGAGCGCGACCATGTATACCCAATCCAGCCTGTCGTCTTGCCGAAGGAACGTTGCAGCAACAGCTCCACGCCGTAGGCCCAGCCCTTGCCCATGTTCACCTTGTCTTCCCAGCCTTGGCTGGAGCCGAAGAAAGTGGTGCCGTCCTTGTACTCCAGCACGTTGTCCATCAGCTTGTAATAGCCTTCAAGTGAGATGTCGAACAGGTCGGGCATTTCGTAGAAGCCGCCGAGCGAGAACTGATGCCCGCGTTCAGGAGCAATTCGGGCGGTGACAGGCACCCAAAGGTCGGTAGGCATGGTGAGGTTGCTGTTCGAGAGCAGGTGGACATATTGCGTCATGTAGGCATAGCCCGCCTTGAGCGAGAATCGGGGTGCCACCATCGCGCTCATGCCGAAACGAGGTTGAAGCGAGTGGTAGAAGTTGCCCTGCACCGCAAAAGCGGAATAATGCAGACCTAGGTTCATTTTCACCGCCGGGCTTATCGTGAAGTTGTCCTCCACATACAGCATGGCCTCGTGAGCATTCACGTTGCCGGAGCCAGTCACCGTGTCGGTGTCGATGTTATCTATGGTGGAATAGGCCTTCATCGCCTGCACTTCGGGACGGAAGAAATGATAGGTGTAGCCGCCACCGAAACGGATGTCGTGCCTCGGATTAGGAGCGAAATGGAAGTCAGTGCGTGCCGTGAGGTCTTGGATGCCTGATTGGTAGTTCATGGCAATCGCATCGGTTGAGGTGTAGGCGTTGGGCTTAAACTCCTCGTAAGTGTAGTTTTGGTCCATGCCTAGGTCGTGGCGGTATTGCGTGTAGCTCACCGAGGCATCCATGAAAAGCTGCGGCGATATGATGTGGTTCCATCGCAAGGCCGCCACTTTGTTGCCCCATTTCCAGTTGAGCCCCAGTTTCTCATGGTCGGCATAGAGGTCTTCGTAGGTATAGTCCCATTTCACATTGGCGTAGATCTTGTCGTCGCCACTGTACCAGCTCAGATAAAGTCGGTCTTTGTCCGAAATCTTCCAGTTCAGCTTGGCGTTGAGGTCATAGAAATAATACCCCAACGAGAACTTGTCGATGGACTTGTCGGCCATCTTCCCGATGAGGCCGTAAAGGTTGGTCAAAGCATCGGAATAGGTGCGACGGAACGACAGGTTGAACGATAACTTATCCTTCACAATCGGGCCTTCCACGTTGATTTTGCTCGAAATCAGGCCAATGCTGAAATTGCCGTGATAGCCTTGCATGTCGCCGTCTTTCATACGCACGTCCACGACCGAGGAGATGCGGCCACCATATCGGGCAGGGAAACCACCTTTATATAAAGTGACATTCTTCAGCGCGTCGGGGTTGAAGACCGAGAAAAAGCCGAACATGTGATTGACATTATAGAGCGGCACGCCGTCCATGAGGAGCAGGTTCTCGTCCGGGCCGCCGCCGCGCACATAGAGGCCTGCCGAACCTTCCTGTCCGTTTTGCACCCCAGGCAGCAATTGGATGGCTTTCAGCACATCAGCCTCGCCCATCAAGGTCGGGATGGCCTTGATTTGCTTGACAGGCAACTCGATGACACTCATTTGCGGGTTGTTGGCAGCCACCGTGGCGCGGTTGGCCTCAACGGTCACTTCCTGCAACTGGATATTGCTGCTCATTTTCACCGTGATGACGGTGTCGGCAACCAAGTTAAACGCCTGGTTGACGGCATCATAACCCACAAAGGAAAACTGCAAATCGACAGCGCCTTCCGGCAGTGTCAAAGAATAATAGCCGTAGTTATTGGTGGCGCAACCTTGGCCAGTGTTTCGGTCAAGGATAGTCGCCCCAATCAAGGTCTCACGGCTCGCGGCATCCATCACATAGCCGCTGATGCAATGCTTCTGCGCCATCGCCGAAACCGACAGCAGCAGAAGGAAAAGAAAAAAGATTGTTTTTCGCATGATATTTCGTTTATTAATTGACAAGATAATCTCCAAGCAAGTCATTTTATTGTTTGAACTGGCAAATGCACATAAACCACCCGAAGCTTGTTTTCTTCACCAAACCGCTTTACATATTGCCGCACTTGGCGAAGATGTCTTTTCGTGTAGTAGCGTGAACTGCTGGGCCATATTACCATGAGTGTATAATCGTATTTTTGTGTTTCTTCCAATAGCTGTTGCTTCTCTTGTTCGGTGGCCACGAGAAAATGAACATCATTGTAAAAACTCACTTTGGGATTGACGTACCCGTTCACCTTCTCATATTTGCTTGCAATAGGCACTGTCTCAAAAATTCCGAGGAATTTAGCGTTGCCCATGCAAATCTCATAGCCGCCGACAATGCGTCCGGTCGAATCATACATTCGTGTTTGTATAAGCGAATAGGATCCTTTTTGTGCGCTCTGCGTATTGAGGAAATAACGCACATTATGCTTCAAACTGTCATCGTATTGCGCGTCAAACTCAAACTGGCCGTGTGGGCAGTCCGGCATAAACTTGTCGATGTTGTGTACTTGTTCCTTGTCCATCCCCGAAAACGGTAACACCATCATGTCCCACACCATTTCGCGTGGCATACAGCAACTGTTTAGGGTTAAGGCGACTATGGCCATTAAGACAAAGAGTGTTTTTTTCATTTCTTTTCCTCAATAAGTGGTGTTTCTTTGAGTATAATAATAGAATCCGTTCCCAAATAGTTTCGTGAAATGAATTCGATTGGGCACAAACCGGCAGGAAGCCTGCGCTCATTGACATGCTCGACATCGACGATAGGATAGAAACCCTTAATGGTATCATCAGCAACAATTCTCCACGACATTTGGGAACCATAGATTTGAGGCTGCCCTTGATGCATCAAAAAACGGTCTTCCATATAGGCGAGATCATAACTATCCGCATTGTTTTCCTGCACGGCTTGTCTGAGTCGTGTCAGATACCAAGGCAAAAGGGTATGGGAATGTTGGGCAATCAACCAGGCATTATGCGAACCTTCGCGTCCCACCAATTCCCATGTAGGGAAACCATATTGTGCAATCAATGCTTCAAGTTTGGCGGTATTTGTTGAATCAATGGCAATCATTTTTTGCCTGTTCTCTTCTGACCAAGGCTCTCTCCTGATGGCTTGGTCAATCTCTGCCATCGCCGCCAGCGAATCAATGAAAGGATGACATCTTTTGCTTTCCCCAAGACTAATAAGTGAATCCAATTCATGCCAATAAACGCGTTCAAACAAGCCAATATCATGCAGGAACAATTGCTCTGCTCCACCTTTATCCAGACCTTTTGCCACCAAGCGAAACAACAACTCTTTGCTTTTTAATGGGTGGTTCTCAATTTCTGCAGTGACATAATAATACCACAAATCATAAAATCCACCAATAGGCTCAATCGAATCCCGCTTCGAATAAAGAGAATACGCTGTTTGGAAATCCTCCGACCAATAAGCCATGCAAGCCTTATAACTCATAGCATTCAAGGAATCGACAAACGGCTGGCATGATTGGGCATAAGCAGTTTTCCCACCCACCATCAACATCGCAAGCAAGGTGCAAATTCTTGTTGTTTTCATTGTCCTATGTTTTTTATTAGTCTTATTAAGTCCTATTTGTCCTATCCGTCCCATCCCTCGCGTCCGGCTATCTCCCTCTCCTGGAGGAGAGGGCCGTGGTGAGGTCGTCGTAATCCCGTTAGCACGTATGCACGCATAACGAAAAAGTCCATTCATTCCTGGATCGCAGTCTCCAAAAGCTTCACAAAGTAGTTTCCCTCGTTATTATACAGCTTGATTTTCAACCATCCGTAACGGAACCTGTCAGCATCTGTCATTCTGAATCCAATATATTTTTCCTCATCTAATGGGAACAGGTCATAGTCATTCTTATAAATTGTGTGATAATGTGTTTGTTTATAGGGGTCTGCCGCATAAGCAGTATAAATACTCTCTGTAGCTTGCATATACAATGTGACAAATTCCGGAAAAGAGTTCTTGTTTAGTATGAACAAATCACCGTCATCGTACGCTTGCGGAATAGATACCGTCTCTAAATGTTCCACAATGTCGGCCTTATCAATCTTATGGAAAGTATAAATCTTTGTAATGGTAACATGTGATGTATCCCCTGTTTGCCAATATGTTGTATCGCTATGAAGATAACGTTTTTTTTCAACCTCCTTGCATATAATCTGCGTTTCGTCATCGTTAATGCGATCGATTGCAGACACAGACACCCCAAAAGGAGTCACGCTAGTATAAAGCTGAATGTCGTTTTTCCCATCACCATTCAAATCTACAAGATATCCCCATTGGTCAGAGAAATCTGTTATTGTATGTTGCGCGCTTACGGTGTCGTATGATGTGACAATCATGCCTGTATAATCACCAAAAGTGATCCCAGTGCGTTCCTTGTTGCACGACGGCATAACGCAAACCGCCGCCAGTGCCATTGCGAATAATACCAATCTTTTCATAGTTCATTTATTTAATGGTTAATACTTCCTTTTATCAACTTCCCTCGTAATCCCGTTAGCATGCATAACGTCAGCACGAAAATTCTCCCTCAATACTTCTCCCTCAAATAATCCCTAATAACCCCATTCACTTCCTCCCGCTTCACGCCCAGCAGCACCTCAATCACATCATATTCACCTTCGTTTTCTTTTATCTCGTTAAGCATCCTTATCACCAATGCCT
>JAEEQP010000046.1 GCA_016285355.1 Bacteroidales bacterium | reverse complement strand
CGATGTCGGCCCGTCACATCCTGGGGCTGGAGAAGGTCCCAAGGGTTCGGCTGTTCGCCGATTAAAGTGGCACGCGAGCTGGGTTCAGAACGTCGCGAGACAGTTCGGTCTCTATCTGTTGCGGGCGTCGGAGGCTTGGGGGGCGCTGACCTTAGTACGAGAGGACCGGGTCGGACGGACCAACGGTGAGCCGGTTGCGCCGCCAGGCGCACGGCCGGGTAGCCGCGTCCGGACGGGATAAGCGCTGAACGCATCTAAGCGCGAAACCCGCCCCGAGATGAGGCCTCCTTGGAGGGCCGTCGGAGACGACGACGTCGATAGGCCGCAGGTGTGAGCGTGGCGACACGTTGAGCCGAGCGGCACTAATGGCCCGAACGCTTCCGTCCGGTGTGCCGTGCACACCGTGTGGAGTTGTCCGTGTGTCTGTTTTCACCCATCCGGTTGAGGCCGGGAGAGACGAAAGTGGCGGCCATTGCGCGGGGGCGCACCTCTTCCCATTCCGAACAGAGAAGTTAAGCCCCGCCGCGACGATGATACTGCGGTGACACGTGGGAAAGTAGTTCGCCGCCCACCCACAACGGAAAGCCTGCACCATAAACGGTGCGGGCTTCTCTGTTTTTAGGGGTACCCTCCTACCCTTTCCCCTACCTTTCCATGATTTCGTGCCGAAAAAAGATATGGATTGTTCCTTCGTTTCCAATTTATTGCTATTTATTGCAATGCAATAAACGGAAGTCCAACTTAACTTGAATATATAGCATAACAATTCGTTGATATTTAAATAGTTGAAAAAAGCATTTAGACAAATCTCTTCTCTTCGAGAATTTGCCATTTTTACGAGAAGGTACACAAGTATTTGGTCTGATGCTCACGCTAGAGCATGAGCAAAACCATTTAACGTGTGTACAGGTTCGGCAAATACCTCGAAGAGCGGGAAACGGTAAAGTTCACGCTTTTTTTGTCTGCTGCTGAAAACAGGTTAGAATCATGGAATCAAACATTTAATCACCAAATAAAACAATCATCATGAAAAAAGTATTACTGACATTGATGTGCATGGCGGCAATGATGACGACATGCCTGAACCTTAACGCTCAAGAAGTTACGATTACTTTGAATCCAGGATGGACTTGGATCAGCATTCCGAATGTGGACACGTTGGATTTCGCAACGGTGTTGGGAACCTTCACCCCAGCGGCGGGCGACATGATTAAGTCGCAGACTGGCAATGCCACTTATTTGAATGGGCAATGGAGAGGCTCCATTTCGCAGTTCTACCCCGGCCATGGCTACATGTACAAGTCGAATCGCACAGAGCTTGTCACATTGATACTCAGTGCGCAGCAACTTGTTTCGCAAATGGTGGTGACTACTTATGAACCGACAGATATTACTGCTGCAACCGCGGTAGTGGGTAGCACCGTTACCATTGGTGAGAGCAATCACATCTATGCCCGTGGCATATGCTGGGACACTGTGCAGATGCCCACCATGGATGACAACCATACATCAGATGGCACTGACACAGGTGATATCTCCACTATATTGACAGGGCTGACTCAAAACACCACCTTTTTTGTACGCGCTTATGTGGTAACGGATTATGGTCTTACTTACGGTGAGGAGCAAAGTTTTACAACGCTTGATAGTAGCGGTAATGTTCCTGAAGGTGCAATTAATGGTTTGTTCACCATCAATGCCAATGGCGACCAAGTTTATTTCTCACAAGGGAATTTGCAGTATATTGGTAGTGCGGCCACACCTTACTGGAAGTTTGCCGACCACCAATGGGATTATATAGGCGATGCTCAGACAGGAACGTCCGAAATGCTTGATAGAGATTTGTTTGGCTGGGGTACAAGTGGTTATAACCATGGGGCTATCTGTTATCAGCCATGGAGTATATCAAGCTATAACGATTACTTTAAATACTATGCTTATGGCTCTTACAATCACAATCTTTATGAATTTACAGGTCAGGCAGATTGGGGATATAATGCCATCTCAAATGGAGGAGATGAAGAAAATCTATGGCGGACTTTGACATATTATGAATGGTCTTATGTCTTAACCAATCGTAATACAATTACAGGTATACGATATGCAGAAGCACAAGTCAACGGAATCAATGGACTTATTTTATTACCAGATGATTGGACTAATTCTATTTATGTATTGATAAATACCAATCAAAGTGCTAGTTTTAGCAGTAATATTATTTCCGAATCCGATTGGATTAATATATTCCAAAGTAACGGAGCCGTTTTTCTTCCAGCAGCAGGAGAACGCTATACATCTAGTCCTACTCGAGTGGGTGCTTGCGGTTACTATTGGTCCGCTTCTTATTGTAATGAGGCACCTGCATACGATGGTGTATATTTTGGAGAAGGCGTTGTTATGTCACATTCAGAAAGACGAAATATTGGACATTCTGTTCGCCTTGTTCGCAATGCGGAATAATTATTCCATGTGGCAAAGTGATAAATGGCAAACACTTGGTTCGGATGGATTTGCAATCCAGCCGTGTTGGAATATAAGGATTTATAATCCGATACGACAATGTACAATTTGTTTGTTCCGCATTACAAATGCTGATATTCAATGCGTTCGGATTGCAAATCCGAACGAACTAAGACATCGATTTATCGCGTCTCGGAAAATGCAAACACCTACCCTTTTCCATTCCTTTTAATCTCCCCTATCATCATAATCAACATTTTTATTATCTTTACCGCCAATTTCCAAGCTATGCGAAGGAATCTGATGTTTATTTTTATTCTTTTGATAACCAATTTATTAGGATTTTCACAAAATCCTACCCAAGATAGTATTGTCCCCAAAAGGCCCACTCCTAAGCCGACAAAACCCATCGATTCCACCTTCGTAACATATAATACCTATCATTTCGACAGCATTTTCCTGAATGCTTCCAAAGTCATCGATACGCTCACCTTCCATGCCTCCGACCATGAGGTTCTGGAACGCGAGCGGACCATCTATAGCACGCTGAGTAACACAGGATTGGCTCATAAATCCATGAGATTCAAACATCTGCATCAGGTGGGTTTCGATATGACCTTGCCTGCCTTTTCCGCTTTTATGCAGAACGAAAGCAACATCGTTTCCTACCAGTCCGTCCTACCCTACTCCGAAATTCGCTATGTGATGACCACTGGCGACAAAGAGCAGCATCTCAATGTCAAATTCGGGCGTCAGTTCACTCATAACCTGTTCATCTCATTTGCCTTCAACTCCGACTTTTCGCCCGGCGTATTCAAAAACAACAAGACCCTCAACAACTACTTCTGGGTTAATGCACACTACTTAACTGACAGCAAACGCTATGGCGTTATGGCCTACTATTACCGCAACAAATTGGAAATGGGCGAAAACGGTGGCATTGTCCGTGACGATGACTACAGTTCACACACAGAGTCAGACAATTCCGTCATCAATGTTAACCTAACCACGGCGACCAATTTTGTCGTTTCAAGCGGTATCGGATTCGAGCATTACTTCAATCTGTTGCCCCAAAACGGAAAAGTGAAGACCCCGAAGAAAAAGAAAAAGGAAAACAACCCCATCCTTGAAAAGAGCAACGACACCATTGCGGAAAACCTCCTCACCGTTGACAGCACCTTGTTTATTAATGATAGTACAGTGTTCATCAACGATAGTACCTCGTTTATCAATGACAGTACCGCTTTCAGCAATGACAGCATTCCCATCATCATTGACAGCATCCCATCAATCATAGATAGCATTCCCAACATCAATGACAGTATCGCTATCGACTCCACACTTTCACTAATAGACAGCATTTCCATCCATGATGAAATCCAAGTAGATTCATTGGACATGGAAAAGCCAATGGATTCATTGCTTACTGGCACTTCTGACACTTTAGACATCGTCCCAAAAACAAAAGCCAGAAAGTTTACTTTGGGAAGAATCTGCCACAGTTTCAGTTACTTGAACAACAAGTTGTATTACAACGAGTCCTCCCCTTCCGTTGCTTTCTACCAATCTTTCGACACTTTGCTCAACACCTCAAAAACAACTGATACCACATTAGTCAGAGCCATCAGAAACACAGTGAGATGGAACAGTTTGGGCTACCAAAAATACAACGACGACATCCCCTTCTTCCTTTATGCAGGTCTCACGCATGGCTTCTACTCTGTGAAACATTTCGACTATATAGAAGGCGAAACCGTTCTCTCAAGGAACTACCAACAACTCAGCGTGAACGGCGGCATCATCATTAACCTGTTCAAGTCGACGCGCATCACAGGACATGCCGACCTTATCACTTTGGGCTATCAAATCGGGGATTTCGACATCAAAGGGCAATGGAAACAGTTTCTCGGGACAAGCAACAAAAATTTTGGTTTTGCCACTTTTGATGCAGAAATCAAGCGGCAATCCGCCAACTGGTTTGAGGAAAAATACACCTCCAACCATTTCCGTTGGGAAAACGACTTCAAAGCTGCTACCTACTTGACTTTCAACCTGAAATACAACTATAAGAGCTATTGCATCGGGGTCAAGCAGACCAGCATCGCCAACCTGATTTATTTCGGCACCGATGCCCGCCCGACCCAGTATGAAGGCCTTTTCAGCATCCGTGAGGCTTATCTCAGCTTCTACCAAAAACTATGGCGTTTTGAGTTTGAGGGTTTTGCCAGCCTGCAAAAATCGAGCAATGAAGAGGTTATGCATCTGCCCTTGCTCCTTGGTCAGTTGAAAATCGGTTATGCTCAATCCGTATTCCACAAGGCTGCTACTTTGTATCCGAGCATTACGGTGCGTTATTTCACCAAGTATTACGCCGATGCCTACATGCCCGCCACACGCACTTTCTACCTCCAAAACGAGGTCCAAATCGGCAATTTCCCCTTCATCGACTTGGCCATAGCCCTCAAAGTAAAGAAGGCTCATATTTACTTCTCTTACAGCAACATGTTCCTGCTCTCCGGCAACTATAATTCCTTCATCGCGCCCCACTACCCCATGCGCGACAGCCGAATTTTCATTGGTATCAACTGGAGGCTATTTAACTAATACATAAACTATTATTCATGTCAAACCATCTCATCATCGGATTAAGCGACTTCGACAAAGTGGAGGCCGTCGTAATGCGGTGCATAGCCGACCATGAGAGCCAGTCGAGAAATGCCAAAAAGGCCAGAGAACTCTTTATTGCTTCTCTTATCAACGATGGGTATCCTTCCTTTGGATTATTAGACTTTGAATATAATTCATTGTTAAACAGCATTATAGAAAATAGTCAAAGCAATGCGATAGCCGATTTGGAGCGCATCGCTGAAGCCATGCCTACCGACCGCATCATTGGGAGAGAAATATGAGTCCTTGGTGAATGCACCCGAAGGCAAGACCAACAAAAGTCTTCTTCACATTGAAAATTATGAAACACCTTTGCCTTCCTTGTTTAAAAGAAGATTTTTTTTGCAAAATTGTCTACTTAAATCTTTCTCTTTTCAAAAAAATTCGCTTTCTTTGCACTTCAATTAAAAAAGGACATTTATGGTCGGAGGTATACTCATCGGAATTGGAGTCGCGGCACTGTCATTTTTAGTGGTGTGGCTTCTGAGAAAAGGAGATAATCCATCACTTCTTTCCCTTATTTTATTAGTGGCTGCATTAGTAGCACTTTCAATTGAAGGCGTTATGATGAGCACAGCCATCAAAGCTAAGAAAAGCACCGATAATACCGTCTCCCTCGTCCAAGAGACCCTCATGAACTATCTGCCCTCACAGGGGAAGGACTATGTTATCACTACCGAGCAGGCTACAGCCGTGAAACTCACCCTGAATGTTGCCGTACCATCCATTGGCAACAAAATCGAAGCGGACGACATTGCCAACAAAACGGTCATGGAAGCCACCGATGCGCTCCGACTTTCTGTGGAACAAAGTACGGCTAAATTGGTAAGAAAAAGCGTATGGCTACTGGTCATCACCGCTGTCGTCATCACCATTTTAATGTATGTATTATTCAACATAGGTGAAAGCATTGGCGGTTCATCAAGAAAAGCATCAAGAGGTGGACGCAACGGAAGACCGGCACAGCTACAAAGCCATCGAGCTCCACGCAGAGTACATAGATAATAATTAATCAAATCAACATCAATAACTAACAAAAGAAGACAAAATGAAACAGACTGACCAAACAAGACCTAACCACATTCTTATAGGTATCGGTGGCACAGGCGGCAAAGTACTGAAAGCGTTCCGCAAACGCCTTTGGGAAGAGTTTCCGAAATCAGAAGATCGCCGCAAACTCCCCATCGGATTCGTCTACGTTGACTCGACCGATGAAATGATGAAGCCCGGCGACCCATCATGGAAAGTGTTCGGACAAAGTGCCCAATTTGAAGAATCGGAATTCGTCAATATCAAGACGACCGACCTCGGCATGATCCTCAACAACCCTGATGCCTTCCCTGGACTGAAAAACATCGTCAAGAACGGCGAGATGATGCGCAAGACCCTCGGTGAAGTGGGTGCCGCTGCCGGACAAAAGCGTCGTGCTGGACGTATCCTTTTCGCCTCCAACATCAGCAAGTATTTGGCAGCCGTCAAGTCGCAATACGAGAAAGTGACCTCGGCCAGTGGCAGCAAGAGTTATTGCCACATCCATATCTTCGCCGGTTTGGCCGGTGGCACAGGTTCAGGCAGCATTATTGATGCCGTGACTCAACTCCGTGCCGATGCCTCTTTCAAAGGCGAGAACACGGAAATCACTGTTTATGCCATGGTTCCCGAATTGGACATTCCCGCTGGTTGCCAGGCTGGACGTTACCACCAGAACGGTTATGCTGCCCTTTGCGAACTTTCGGCACTCAACATCGGCAGCTATTTGCCCTGTGACGTCAAGACTGGTGACGAGCACACCAACCTCAACACCATGGCCAACAGACAATTCGGTCTGATGGTCTACTCCAACGTCAACGAAAACGGAGCCACGGTCAATTCATTCACCGAACTGCCCAAGCTGCTGGCCGACACAGTCTACTTCTCTGTCTTCATGCGCCTGAAAAACGGTGTCACCGACGATTTCCAACGTGGCCTTTCCTGCGAAAACATCAACGACTTCTGTGTGGAATATAGCACCACTTCGAAAGGAACCGACAAGGAACGTGCTCGCACCAAGGCCGTCAGCTCTTTCGGCATCAAACGCATCGTTTATCCCGAGCAGCGCGTTGTGGAACACATCAGCTATACTTTGGCCGACAGCGTCTTCAACCAAATGGCTTACAACAACTACAAGGAAGACTTCGGCTTCACCAAAGAGCCTCAGAAGAAAGACTACAACCAGCTCTACATCAAGGACGGCAGCCAAATGCGCAAGTGGATGCTTGACGATACCTACTTCACCCTTAACGAACGTATTCTGGAGTCTGACAAGAAGTTCGAAAAAATTGATGAATACTGGCAAAACCAATCCGGATTCTATAGTTACGACGATGCCAAGAACGCCGATAGCGACCCGCTCCACTACATCGAGCAATTCATGTTGGAGAAATACCAAAAAGACTTCCGCTTGAAGCAAGGCGTTGAAGAATATTACCAAGATAAGAGTAAAGACCAAATACTTAACACACAGGTTGAGTTCATCGTTGAATCCATTGAGAAAGACCTTTACACGCAATGGTATGAGGGTCAGTTGAGCCTCACCGACCTGTTACGCGTTTGCGACGAGATTCTGGTTTACATCAAGGAACGTCGCAACAAACTCCCTGGCAACATCAAAGAATGCGACGAGAAGATTGAAGGTTTCATGAAAGAAATGACAGGCAATCACGAGTTCTGCAACAATCTGAAACCCATTCAAAAGCTCACTGGTAAGCCCAAAGACTGCTTCGCCGACCACCAAGCTATCCTGACAGACCTTTATACTGAAAAAACGCGTCGTGTGTCCATGGACTTCGCCACACGTTTGCTTGGTAAGCTTCAAGCCAAGTTCGAAGAATTCCACGACCAAGTACAGACCTTCGTCGGAGCACTCGGCCTCTGTATGGAAGAAGCTGGCAAACGCATCAGCGACAGGAACCAGCAACAAGGCAGCATCAAAGACATGAAGCAATCCGTCATCGAAGTCCGCGAAGATGCCAAAGTGAATGCTTTCGAGAAGAGCCTCCTGCTCAACCGCAACACCATGGAGACCCTTTCGGGAGCCTTGCGTCACGAGATGGTAGGCAATAAAACCTTTGCCCACTTTGACGACCTCGCCAAAGGCATTTCCATTGACAAAGCCTTCGACGTGGTAGACAGTGTGATGGGACAACGCGTGCGCGACATCCACGAAGTGGAATGCACGAAGGACAAGCTCATCGGCATCAACATCCTGCAACAGCTGCAAAAAGTGTTGGCCACCGATGATGACGTGCGTGCCTTTGCCAAGGATGCCGTTGAAAAGAGCGGTGTTTTCATCCTACTTGACGACACCCAATTGCAGAAGACCCTCAACAACAACCCGAACCCCGTGGCTCAGCCCGAGTCGATGAACCGCAAGACTATTCTTGTCACCATGCCGAACTACGATGGCGACGACACGCTCAAGGAGTTTGCCAAGAAACTTGAATACGCCTTCAAGAGCGCATTTGGCAATGCCACACCTGGCAGCACCATCAACTTCGACACCTCTGACGACACCAAGAACGAGATTACCATTGCAGCCGTCAAATACTGCTTCCCGCTTCGTGCCTTGAAATGGATACCCGAATTTGAACGTGAGTACAAGATGATGACAGAAAGTCCTAACCCCGCCGATGCCAAGGAAGCTCGTATTCTGCTTCACAGCGAAGGCGATGGCACCTGCCTGCCCCCCATCATGGGCGAAAAAGTACTTACTGCACAAGAATTTATGCCATACTTCTTCCTTGCTGCCGCCACCGGCATTCTCAACATCGCCGAAGATGCCATCAACGGTCGCGGTTGGTGCATGACTGAAGAAGACGAATGGGGCTCACCAACCAACACCTTCCTTTCGGCTCAATTCACCGAACTGCCCACCAGCGAGTTGATGGATTCTTCTAAACGCGGTCGCATCCAGGAACTTGTGGACGACATCCTGAAGAATCCCGAGCTTCCTATGGCGAAGCGCAACGAGTTTGTCGAAAAGGTGAAACTGATGATGCGCGATGTTGTCTCCAAGGAATGCTCAAGCACAAGTTCGCCTAAGTACCAACAATTTGGCTCCGAGGCCAAAAAGGCATTAGAAATGATTAACAAGAAATAATGTAAAAACAGAATATCATGGCAAGAAATCAAGGCGGCAGCTCCAACGTGAACTGGGGCATTTGCACAAACACGAGTGGCAAGGCAGACGGAACGCCCTGCTCAAAATGTCAAAACAAGGAAAAGCAAGCCATCCGCGCCAGCAAGGACTTTGTTTGCGAGGAATGTGGTGAAGCACTGACCAAAATTCCAACTCCAAAAACCCAACCCCCTCTGGGACTTATCATCGGTATCGCAGTAGTCGTGATCGGTTTAATCGTAGGCGGCATTTTCGCCTTCGGAGGCAAAGACGAGGAAAAATCCGCAGTTGAGGAACCTAAAGTCGAGACCCCTGTTGTGGAAGAACCAGCCGTTGAAGAGACCGTAGTGGAAGAGACCGTAGTGGAAGAGCCTGTTGCAGAAGAGCCTAAACCAGAGGCCAAACCCGAGAACAAACCTGCCCAAACCAGCAACACCAGCAACTGGAACGGTGTGGCCACCTACAGCGGTCCCATGCAAGGCGGACAACCCAACGGCATCGGCGGCAAACTGACCTTCAAGAGCAACTATTCGCTTGACCTGAAGGACGGCAAAGGCACCAAACTTGACATTCAGGCTGGAGAGACCATCGAAAACACCAAGTTCGAGAACGGTAAACTGCGCCAAGGCGAGCTGCACCGCAAGGACGGCACCCGCAAGTGGTTCAACATCTAATTTCCGTGAATGCCCGTATGAAAATAGCAATCATCCTAAGCCTCTTCCTTTTTGGAGGAGGCTTAAGGGTGGTTGTAGGCCAAGACTTTGCCTCTGAGCAACTTGAAAAACTGGCGAAAGAAATCGGCCTTTCGGCACCCACGAAAGACGGTGTACATTATCAGGCGACCCAATACAAAGGGCTACCTGTGACGGTTATCGTCAAAGATGGGGAGGTTCGACATATCGGGCACGCACTCTTCACTCCGTTCCAAAGACAATTCATCGATGAGACTCAATGCAATTTCTTGGAACGGATTTCGCTTGCCGCTGACATTCCAGACTTCTACGGCATCGCCATCAGGCAGTACCTGAGAGACGAGAAAGTGGAGTTCTTGGACGGTCAATTGGATTATCTGAAGACTATCCTCAACGACACCACTTACATCTTCCAAAGCACCCTCGTTGACGGAAAGACCTACATCGCCTGCTGGTACACCCCTTCAGGCAACCAACGCTACCTGACCCTCGCCTACCCTGCCAATTTCCACCTCATCACTGGTTTGGCCATGACGGAGGCCGAAAACCGCCTGTTTGGTGACATCAGACGCACTCAAATCGAAGAAACAGAACAATTTGTCCCTGCCGAAGCATTGATGCAGTGCATCGGCAACGGTCCTGTCCATCTTCTCAAAGGCAGCATCTTCTTCCTGCCTGAGCTCAACTCCAACCGCTATTATGTCAAAGAAGGAAACGGACTTTTCAGTCTCTTGTATAGCGAAGATTATCCTTTGGAGACTTTGGCCAATCTCATGACAGGCATTGAAATTGAAAATCAATTCGTTATCAATGTCAAGTTGGTGAAATATGGCTATCAGGTGGACGATTTCAACATACCCCTTACTAATTGGCTCGCTTTTTGTATACAATCGGGCTGTTCTCCCTATTTCGGAATCATCAGTCAAGAAGAAAACAAGATTGTTGGTGAATTGATTATGCAAAACGAAGCCTTAGCCTATTGTCATGTGATGAAACTCACCATCGACCCATCGCTCCTGAAAGAACGGAAAGGCACCTTTCAGGCACGGCTGAACAGTTATGTCCCTATGTCAAACGTAAAAGCATTATTCAATGAAAGCAAATAGAATCTTTCTTACACTTGTGGCGAGCCTAATGCTTGCGACTATGGCATGGGCGCAGGAATCGCCCTCGAAACAAATCAACCAAATCAAGCGCAACAGTTCGTACCTTTATGCTGAGGCCACAATGGAGTCACCGAAAGAAGCTCTTTCGGCGGCACGCGAGTTGCTGATGCAACAAGTGAAAGAATACATCGGCACCAAATCGAAGTTTATGGATACCGAAGACGTATTGGTGAAAAACATCAACGGAAAATGTGAATCGCTGAGCATGATGCGCGGCACGATGCACAGAATGTTTGTCTATGTCAAAAAGAGCGACATCGAAGCCATCAGCAACGCAACCGCCTTCAACACAACCACCAACACGACCAAAGTGATTGTTGAGCAATCTATGCCCCCCATTTCGGCCCCAGAACGTTCGGTTGACCCTGTTGAGGAATCTAACGACGAGCAGGATTTTGGTTCGAGTTCAACAACAAATTCATCCCAAGGCGAGGCGGTCGAATCCAGCGACCTCCCTGCCTGGCAGTTGCAGGCCATCAACGAGCTTATGGATTGTCAGGACATTAACGCGGTGAAGGCCAAATTCAATCGCCTGAAGGCAGAATACAAACTGAAAAAATACGGTACGCCCGACAAATGCACATCGGTCAACGACGCTTTCTGGGTTATCTTTAAACAAGACGGCAGCGTGGCTACTGTACTTGGCCCCGGTTCATCCGAAAGGGTCAGCTACCGCGACATGCACTATTCCTCATTAGACAACTACAAAGGGCAAAACGCCTTATGGTTTAATTTCGCAAAATAATTTCCGATATGAAAAAGATATTCGTTATCGCCCTCCTGATCATGGGCAGCATGACACTTCACGCGCAAGATGACGTGAACTTCGAGTTTTCCGATGGCATTAACAACGCTTCCCTGAAAGCGACGATGGAACGTCAGATTTCAGGCTTGCTCACGGCCATCAACCGCGCCGAAAGCAGCAACTCCGACATTAATTATTCTGGCATCAACATTGACAACTTGGCCTCACAGAGCATCGGCATGATGTGGAACAACGTGCATTTCCGCATCAGCGACGACGACATTGTGGAGCATTGCCTGAGCATCAAAGCCAGCAACGGCTCGGTCATCGGCTATCAGGTGCGTAACATTGCCGTGGAGATGAAACCTTTCGACAACACTTACGAAGGCGACCTCTATCAGGAAGTGTGCATCAACTTGGACAAAAAAGGCACCATAAGCGACTTCAACATTGCCATGGGACTGAACCAATACATGAAAATCATCCGCGAAGGCGAGAAACTGGACGACTTCGACCGCCGTATGCAAATCCTGCACTGGGTGGAACAGTTCCGCAATGCCTATTGCCAGAAAGACATCAACTTCATGGATGCCGTGTTCAGCGAAGACGCACTGATTGTGACAGGAAAGGTCATCAAGCGCGTCAACTATGAAGGCCCGAAAATCGAATACAATGTCATGGGCAAACAACAATATTTGGCCAACCTGCGCCGTGTGTTTGCACGCAACAGCTATATCAATGTGCACTTTGACGACATCTCCGTGGTGCGTCACGGCTCAAAGCCCAACTTCTATGGTGTCACGCTGAAACAAGGCTGGTCGTCGAGTACCTACAGCGACGAAGGCATCGTGTTCATCGTTTGGGACTTCACCGACGAGTTCAACCCGAAAATCCTCGTCCGTACCTGGCAACCTATGGAAGTGGACGACAGCGAAGTGTTTAACCTGAGCAATTTCAAACTGAATTAAGCAAAACCAATCCGATATGAAAAAACTTCTGCTGCTTATCGCATTCCTCTCGGGAGTCTTCTTTTCAACCCATGCCCAAGAGTTGAAAGTACTTGAATTCCAAGCTGATTTGAGTATCACGGATGCCGTCAGATTCCCCAAGGAAGACTTCAACGGTGACCGTTGCGGACTCATCAAGTTGGGGCTCGTGCTCCCTGATGCCATTTTCGAGGGCGACATCATCTCCTCCGAATACAAAGACGGAGAATGGTGGATTTATATGATGAAAGGTGCCAATTGGATCAATATCAAATCCTCGAAATACCTGCCTTTGCGCTATGAATTTGAGCCGATTCAGAGCAATGTCACCTACATCATGAACATCGAAAAGCCGCAAATCGCATACGAAGGACCTACTGGAACGGTGAAAATCGAGTGCAACATCAAAGATGCTGAAGTCTTTGTTGACGGTGAGAACCAAGGAAGCCTCAAAGACAACAAAAACAAAATTGAAGTGCCCGAAGGAAAACACGAGATTGAGTTGCGCCATGCCGGATACAATAATGAAAGGCTGACCGTTGACATCAAGCCTAAACAGACCCTAACCCATAACATTACCATGCATGCAGCCGGCACTTTTTCATTGAACGGCATTTCTTACGAGATGGTGAAATTGGATGGAGGCACGTTCACCATGGGCACCGCCGAAAACATCAACAAGACAGCCACCCTCAACATCGCCCCTATCCATGACGTGACTTTGAGAAGCTACAGCATAGGAGCCACCGAAGTCACCCAAGCCTTATGGGAGGCGGTCATGGGCAGCAATCCTTCGATGACCCAATCCCCTAACCTGCCTGTGAGCAACGTGACATGGGACGATTGCCAAGAGTTCATCCAAAAACTTAACGCCCAGAGCGGTTCCCATTTCCGCCTTCCCACCGAAGCCGAATGGGAATACGCAGCACGCGCCAAGGCAACTGATGATGGGAAGAAGATTCCTTCGGGTTCGGTTTACAAACAAAACGGTTGCAAATCCGTCAACGAATGCGGAATCAACCCATTGGGTATCAAAGGAATGAATGGAAATGTAGCCGAATGGTGCCAAGATTGGTTTGGCTCCTATCTCACTGAGAAGCAGACCAACCCAACCGGTCCGGCCAAAGGCACGCACCGTGTGGTGAGAGGCGGATCGTATGAAGACCTCACCGAATGGACTTTGCGCGGCACCACACGTTCGCACCGTGACCCTGACGAGGCCTCACCTGCCATCGGTTTCAGACTTGCAATGGACAATTGAAATCTTAAATCTTGAATCTTAAATTTGAAATCTTAAATCCATAAATCCAGAAACATCAAAATCACAACATTATGAAAAGAATTAGTTTGACTTTACTCGTTGCCCTGATGGGCATTCAAATGGGCTTCGCGCAGTACACCGAGAAGATGACGGTGGTTGCCCTTGGCGACTTCACCGGAAGACATGGCGACATACTGCGCACTTCTGTTACCGCTTCCGCTGCCAAATGCCGCGTCGGCATCACCCTCCTCAACTGGAACGAGGTGAAAGACACCGATATGGCCGCCTCTGTCGACTATATCCTCTCAGGCAATGCAGGTGACATAACCGTCAAAACGGAAACACTTAATGGGACGACCTATTATTACAGCACCCTGCCTTTCAGCCTCACCTTGACGGATGCCGCCACAGGTCAGGTAGTGGAATCGCGCAGCACCAGTCGCAAGAGCAGCCACACCGACAGACAGTCTTCCGTCAATGACTGCGCTAAACTTGACGGCTCCGTAGATCCTGAATACAATGGACTGATTTACAAGAACTGCGCCATCCGTGTACCTGTCATGGTCATCCAAGACGTGACCAAAAAAGGCATTGTGGAAACGGTGGTCGTCAATGGTGGCTCCGACATTGGCATCCTCGATGGCTTGACCTTCGACGTGCAGATGGAATCGGAAATCGCTGGTAAGAAAATCTACAAGACCATCGGCGAGGCCAAAGTGAAGGACATCCTCAGCGGTGAAATCACCCTCTGCCAAATCACCAAAGGTGCCAAGGAAATCACCAAGGTGCTTGACGACGACATCACCGTCGTTCTGACTTCCAACACCAAGGACACCTTCGGCGAAACGCTGAAAAAAGGCATCAACAAAATCTGGCATTAATAACCGACAGCCATGAGACACCTGACCACGACCTTGTTCTTGCTTTTGGCCATGACCTTCGTCGCCAAGGCCCAAAACACCTACGACTGCGAGATTGCCTTGTTGGAAAACGACGGAAAAGCAGCTCTGTTCTCCGTTACGGTCGATGTTGACAAGAAAGCCTCGGTGGAGAAGTGCGCCTGTGAAGCCCTGCTCATCACCCTTCTGACCCAAGGCGTCAGCGGCATTCAAAACGGCCAACCTGTGAGCAGCAAGGAACTCAAGTATTGGCGCAACGAAAACAACTTGTTCAAACAAGAGAACAACTATCTGAAATACACTACCTACCAACTTGAATACGAGCCTATTGCCACAACTTCAGGAAAACTTCACGGTAGTGTGTACGTCAAACTTAACCTCGAGACCTTCCTCCGTTATCTTGAAAAATACGGAGTACTTGCCAAATAACTTTCATGCGGCCTATGCTCCAATCCGACCTCATTCCAACATCCAACACATTGTCAGGGCTTGACCACACCTTTACACCGGTGGCCGATAGTCTTGCCAACGGAAGTGTGGTCGGCGAGATGATAGAGCAAGTGACCCACAGCAGTTCATCCCGCGAAATCGGCCTGACCATCGCCATCATCGGCCTGCTCATTTTCACGGCCCACCTTTTCAGCGAAATTTTCAGCCGCAAGCGCATCCCTGATGTGTTGTTCCTCATCATTATCGGCCTGCTTATCGGTCCTGTTTTCCATTGGATTTCGCCGGAAAGTTTGGGCAATGCCGGCAGTTTGTTCTCAGGTATCACTTTGGTGACCATTCTGTTTGAAAGCGGTACACAGTTGAGATTCAGCGCGTTGAAAGACTCATTCCGAGGTGCTTTGAAACTCACCGCGCTGAATTTCATCTTGTCAGCCGTTGCTGTTTGGTTGGTGGGTTGGCTTGTTTTGAAAATCGACCCGGTGGTCAGTATGATGTTAGGCTGCATCTTGGGCGGCACGGCCTCGGCGGTCGTCATCCCCATCGTCAGGCAAATGCACATGTCGGAGAAGCCTGCCATCATGCTCATTTTGGAAGCCGCCATCGGTAATGTGTTCAGCATCGTTTTGGCCTTGGCCTTGATGCAGGCCATCAAGTCGCGGCATGTGGAGTTCGGTGCTATTCTTGGTGATATTTTTTCCTCCTTCATCCTGGCCACGGTGATGGGTTTGTTTGGCGCCATTTTCTGGGCCCTGATTCTCGACCAAGTGCGCAACATCAAATACTCCATCCTCACCACCCCAGCTTTCGTGTTCATCATTTACGGCATCAACGAATGGATGGGCTTCAGCGGTGCCATTGCGGCTTTAGCTTTCGGTATCGGCTTGGCCAATATCGACGGCATCTACAACGCTTGGCTCAAGAAATTCATCAAAAAGGTACCTGTCAACCTGAACGAAACCGAACGCTCGCTGTTTTCGGAATTGGTGCTGCTTTTGAAAACCTTCTTCTTTATCTATGTGGGTATCTCCATCCAGTTAAAAAGCTGGGAACCTATTGTCATTGGATTGGGAATCAGTATTTTACTTTTCATCATCCGCATCCCAGCCGTGCGTTTCGCCATCTCAAAGAAAGAAGGCATCCCTGAAAAGGAAGTGGTCTTCATGTCGGCACTCAATCCCAAGGGACTGACGGCAGCCGTATTGGCCACGCAAGCCCTCATCTACATCCCCGAGATGGAAACCGCCATGTTCGTGAGAAACATCGTCTTCTCTGTCATCCTTTTCAGCATCGTCATCAACTCCATCCTCATCCCTGTGATTGACAAGGAGGAAGGCCTCTACCGTTTCTATCTGCGCATGTTCAGCTTCAACCAAAAGATGAAGGATGCGGTGGCCAAGACCAAATATGAAAGTGAAAAACGGCGCAATAAGCACTCAAAGGCGCATGAGTTTGTCGATGAGATGTTTCAGTCGGAAGTCATTTCGGACATCATCAAAGAGCAAGACCACCCCGGTGCCGTCAACAACAGGCCTGAATCCAACAACTTTGACGTGGCGGATTAAGTTATAAAGCGGTCATTCCCCAAGAAAAGTATGATTTTCTATTGCGAATGATAATGGCATTGCCTAATTTTGCATTTAACTTCCAATCCTCAAAACACCAACATGGCCCAATGGCAAAAAACACAGATTCAGCGAGATAACGGCATGACAGCTGAGGCTCAGGTTCCAATTATCATTTCTGCAAGCCGCAGCACGGACATACCCGCTTTCTATGCCGACTGGTTCTTCCATCGGCTGAAGGTGGGCTATTCTGCCTGGACCAATCCCTTCAATGGTGTGAGAAGTTTCGTCTCGTACGAGAAATGTCGCTTCATCGTGTTTTGGTCGAAGAACCCGAAGCCGTTGCTTGAGCATTTGGACGAACTGAAGGAAAAAAACATCGGCTGCTACATCCAATACACACTGAACGACTATGTGAAAGAAGGCTTGGAAAAAGGTGTGCCAGCTTTGGAGGAAAGAATAGACACCTTCAAAAGGTTGGTGGACAAGTTAGGCAAAGGCCGTGTGATTTGGCGTTTCGACCCGCTGATCCTGACCGACCAAATCGGTTTGGACGACTTGTTGAGGAAAGTGGAAAACATCGGCGACCAACTTTTGGACTACACGGAGAAACTCGTTTTCAGCTATGCCGACATCGCCTTATATAAAAAGGTGAAAGCCAACCTTGAGAAAAGCCATGTGAACTATGCGGAATGGACGACCGCCCAGATGGAAGAGTTTGCCCAAAGGCTTTCTGAGCTCAACCAGAAATGGCACTACCAGTTGGCCACCTGCGGCGAGAAGATTGACCTTGCGCCATACGGCATCCTGCACAACCGCTGCGTGGATGATGAATTGATGATTCGCTTTGCACACCACGACAAGGCTTTGATGGACTTCCTCGGTGTGGAGATAAAAACCATTGAAAACTCCTTGTTTGGCACGGAACCGATTCCCGCCAATGCTATGATGCTCAGCGAAACGCAATACGCCTTAAAGAAAAAGGACAACCGCGACAAGGGCCAGCGGCAGTTCTGCGGCTGCATGGTGAGCAAGGACATCGGCGAGTACAACACCTGCCCGCATTTGTGCGAGTATTGCTATGCCAATGCGAGCAAGGAAAAAGCCCAAGAGAATTATAATAAACACAAAATGAATCCGTTGGGAGAAACGATTATAGGAAACTAACTTATTTACACAATACAAACCCGACAAGAAATGAGCAATCTAATCAAAACGGACACAAACTATGCTGAATGGATCAAAAGTCTAAGTTTGCGATTCAGGCAAAGTCAAATCAAGGCTGCTGTCAAGGTAAACAGCGAACTCATCCGATTTTATTGGGAACTGGGACGAGATATTGTGAAGCTGAAAGCAGAGGAACGTTGGAAGGAAAACTTTTGGGAAAACTTGAGCCATGATTTGCAAACTGCATTGCCTGGTGTAAAAGGTTTTTCGATTACAAATCTACAATACACCCGAAGGTTCTATCTGTTATATTCCATGACGACAAACGAACACCCTCAAGTTGGGGGTGCTTGGGAAAATGGAATGTCTGATAGCGAACACCCTCAAGTTGGGGGTGTCTCAAAATCAATTCATTACCAATATGAAAATGAGATATTGTCACCGCTTGTAACACAAATTTGCTGTGTACCGTGGGGACACCACAAACTCATCATAGACAAGTTGATGGGACAACCAGAGAAAGCCTTGTTTTATGTCCAGCAGACCATCAAATACAATTGGTCCCGTTCCGTGTTGCTCAATTTTCTTGACTCAGACCTGTTTGAAAGACAAGGCAAAGCCATCACCAATTTCGAAATGACGCTGCCCGATGCACATGGCGACTTGGCCCAACAATTGCTCAAAGACCCCTATTGCTTTGATTTTGTGCAACTCACCGAAAGATTTAACGAGAAGGAACTAAAAGACGAATTGGTCACAAATGTTGAGCGTTTTCTGCTTGAGATGGGGAACGGCTTTGCATATATGGGGCGCGAACACCGTATGCTGGTAGGTGAAACGGAATTGTTTTGCGACATGCTTTTCTACAACACCTATTTGCACTGCTATGTGATAGTGGAGGTAAAGACAACCAAGTTTGACAATGCCTTTCTTGGGCAACTGAGCGGATATGTTTCCAGTGCCAATCATCTGTTGCGCCGTGAAGGTGACAATCCGACGGTAGGACTGCTCATCTGCAAAAGCAAAGACAATGTGCTGGCTAGATATGCTTTGGAAGGCTACAACCAACCATTAGGCATTTCAGAATATGAACTTTCAAAGATTTATCCTGCCGAGTTCAAAAGCACCTTGCCCAGCATTGAGGAAATTGAACGCGAATTGAAAGACAAATGAATTCGCTTGCAGAAATGATAACTGGAAAAACAAATTCATCGGTCATGACCGACGAAAATTCGGCAATCATGATTGACGAATTACAAGATATAGAAAATCAAATAGATGCAAATTCGGCAGCTATAGTTGCCGATTTGAAAGTTGAAAAGAATTAATCAAGAAACCATTATGACAATAGAGCAAAACACCAACTACGCCTATAAGCTGAAATACATGGACAATCCGACCTTTGACAAGGTTCGGGATTTGGCCATCAAATTCATGCGCGAATTGCCCAAGCCACTGCAAGATGAACTTTATGAGGCATTGAACCGAGGCATTGACATTCTGGATTCTGAGCCACAAATGGTGACCTATCTTTATGCTTTCGGCCCGATGCACCAAGCCAAGTTGAATTATGCTTTCAATCATTTGCCCAGAGAGTTTTTTATTCAACCTGAAATTAATATAATAGACTACGGCTGCGGGCAAGCCATAGGCACAATGTGCTACGCGGATTTCCTTCATCACTATGGGTGTTTTCAAAGGGTAAGGTGCGTCAATTTGATAGAGCCTTCCGAGATGTGTTTGAAACGCGCTGCGCTTCATGCTTCAGTGTTCTTCCCGGATGCAAAAATTAAAACAGTAAATAAAACCTTTGATGAGTTAAACGATGACGACCTTTATTGTGGTGTACATGTTCCGACTCTGCATATCCTTTCCAATGTCTTGGACATTTTGGATTTTGATTTAGAGAGATTTGCTGATTTGATTAAAGGAATAAATGGTTACAACCAATTTGTTTGTGTGGGGCCATATTTTAAATATTTAGTCAAAGACGAAAGAACTAAAGAATTCTTTTCACTAATAGATGGAGAAGAGAGTTGCTTTAAAACATTCGAAAAAAACGAAATTAGTAAAGAGAAGGAATGGACTGCGCAAATACTATGTTTTTCTAATGGGTATTTTACTGACAAAGATATATCAACGGAGGCAACAGATGAAAATATGGAAAACGGTGTTGAAGATGAGTATGGGGTTGTGTATAGTAAAAGCGGAAAACGGTTGTTAAAATGCAAGAATTACGAGTTAGACACATACACAATAAAAAACGGAACAAAAGTGATATGTGACAATACATTTGGAGATTACCACGATTCAAATAAATTATTGAAAAAAATCTTCATTCCAAATTCAGTACGAATTATAGGAAAAGGAGCATTTAGAGGATGTACATCATTGACAGAAATAATAATACCCAATTCCGTAACAATTATTGGGGCTTTTGCCTTTGAAGGCTGTACTAGTTTGAAAGAGATAGTTATTCCCAATTCCGTAACAAGTATTGCGGCACGTACTTTTAGTGAATGCTCTTCTTTACAACAGATTTTGATTCCTGATTCTATTAAAAAAATTGGGAATGGAGCATTTCATGGATGCTCTTCATTGAGGAATATTACAATCCCTGATTCTGTAACAACTATTGGGGAGTTCGCATTTTATAGATGCTCGTCATTAAAGGAGTTTGTCATCCCCCATTCCATTAGTAATATTCCAGCGCTTGCTTTTAATGAATGCACTTCTTTGCAGCAAATCATTATTCCTAATTCTGTAAATAGAATAGGACACTCTGCATTCTTAGGATGTTCATCATTGCAGCAAATCATTATTCCTGATAGTGTTACAATGATTGAAAAAAATACATTTGAAGAATGCTCATCATTACAACATATTGTTATTCCTGATTCTGTTATTCATATAGGCTCTTCTGCTTTTTCGGAATGCACTTCATTATTGCAAATAACAATTCCAGTTAGTGAAACATATATTGAAGATTGGACTTTTAACAATTGCTCGTCATTGCGGGAAATAACAATAACAAACCCTGCAACAAGAATAGGGTTGTTTGCCTTTCGCGGTTGTTCTTCGTTAAGGAAAATCATTATTCCTAAAGGCACAATTAAAAGATTCAAAGATGTTTTTATGCTTGATAAAGAATGGTGGGATAAACTTATTGAACAATAAAACCAAACAGGCAAATGAAAAAGTATTATAAAGCACTTGTATTTTCAAATTCAGTTTTGAAAACCAGTTTTAGATTTGAAGACAAGTTTCAAGTCTTACCTATTGATTTGCGAGGAAAGCCGCAAAGCCCTGCAGCTCGTCATTTTCCTTTGTTTCTCGAGTACACGATTGACTATCAAAACAATGAACCAACAGACATTTTTACACTTCTTTCAATTAAACACAATGCAGAAAAAGAGATACTTAATCTTCTATCTTGTTTAACAAATCATAGATTTTTCCATTACGATACATCGATGATTGGATGGGGTATTAAAATGCCTAACAAATTGGCTATGACCGAAGAAGAAAGACAAAAGTTGAACAGTCAAGAGAGTTGTTTGTTTATAGGTGTGTATTCCTATAAAGGATTGAAAGATGACTTGAAAATAGAACAATTCACGGATTTCAAACCTACCGCATCCTTTGAAGAAGCACAGATGCATGAGTACTTTATTGACAATCCTATTGATGATTACAGGCATGAAGTGCACTTTCCGAACACCTTATATACCGCTCTACATAACTATTACAACCTTTCTTCGGAAACAAGAAAAAAAGTGAATTCCTGCATTTATCTCGCATGTGATGGGATGGATATATCCTCCAATAAACGAAGTTTGTCTTTTCTATCTTATATTTCTGCTATTGAAGGTCTTGTTGGATTAGAAGATGATTCTTCACCCGAGATTTGCCCTCAGTGCAACCGCCCAATTTTTAGTATTAATCAAAAGTTTGTCGGTTTCTTATCAAAATTTGTTGCTGGTAGTGCAAAGTCTCAGAAAAAGTACAAGGATATATACAACTTGCGTAGCAGAATAACACATTCGGGCAAACTATTCCTCGGCGATTATGAATTATCATTCGATGAGAACAATGAAGAAAAGAGTTATAATGATTGGTTGATGAGACTAGAAACTCTTCAATTGTTTAGGATTTCACTTGACAGTTGGTTAAGATACTCAGAAAAGAAAAAACAATAGGTATCATATTACATCAAATAGTTTTAAAGGGATCTAAACATGAACGACAACGAAAAAGCATTAATGCATCAATTAGAAATGGCTGCACATTCACAAGGATTCGCAGAGTTCCTATACAACATGTTTGGCGGCCGATTCATCACTAAAGACCAAGCAAGAGAAACAATGGAGTTTTTCAAAGCGCAAATGAAACGCAATATTGAAAGTAATCCAAATTTGACACGAGAGCAAAAGGATCACGAGATTTCTATTAGAGAATCTTGGTTTAATGCAATGAAAGTCTCTATGGGTTTGTAGTTTTTACCGTTTTCTCCACTTCCACCCGACAATTTTCCCCGATTTTTGCAAAGTGCAGTTTGCAATCTAAAGTTGGTTTTAGAACTGGTGTAGCATTTCAAGCCACTTCCGTAAGTAAAAAAGCCAAATAAAAAGGCATGGTGAGCAAAGCTCCTTCGCGGCCTATGTTGTAGTCGCCCAACTTTATCCCGTGAAAGACATGATAATGCTCGGGATATTTCAGCACGGTCTTCATTGACTTGGCGTTGCCCGTCGTGGCCTTGCATTCAACGGGAACACACTCTCCCTTATAACGAATCAGAAAATCCAACTCCAAACCGCCTTCCTTTTGGAAATAATAGAGTTTGCGGCCCATCTTGCCAAAAATGTCGGCGGCAAGGCTCTCGAAAATGGCACCTTTGTAACCCTTCAAATTGCCTTGGAGGATACTCCATGCCGTGCCTTCTTCCAACATACTGACCAACAGCCCAATATCGGCCAAATACACCTTGAATATGTCAGGGATGGCATTGCCCGACAAAGGCAGTTCGGTAATCGTGGTGTTGTGGCAGCGATGAACGATGCCCGCATCCTCAATCCATTGCAGGCTGCCTTGGTAGTCGCGCGAGCGGGCACCCTTGCGCACGATGGCATACTGGAACTTCTTGTTTTCCTTCGCCAACTGCGCCGGAATCGACTCAAAGCACTCGCGGATGCGTGACTTGTCTTCCTGAAGCGCATATTTCAGCATGTCCGCTTTGTAGGTCTCAACTATGCCATGTTGAACCTCCCAAACATCACCCATATTGTTGGTTTCGAAAAAAGAGGAAACGGCCTCCGGCATACCGCCCACCACCACATAACGCAAAAGCAACTGATGCATCCTTTGGTGGAAAGCCTCATTCACAGGGATTTCCTTTTCCAAGCAATCTCGCAGATAATCAATATGTTGTGTTTCAACACCGTTAGCCCAAAGCCATTCTTCGAAGTCCATCGGAAACATGGTAACCACCTGCTCAAAGCCCACGGGAATGGACGCCACCGCTTCTTCCTCTTGTTCTTCCTTGGTTTTATAACCATTCACGCCCAACAGCGAACCAGTGCAAATCACATCGTAACGCCCGTCCAACTTGAAAAACTTGAGCGAAGCGCGGGCATTGGGGCAGTCTTGGATTTCGTCAAGCACGAGGCAGGTTTGGTTGGGAACAAACCTCGCGTCGGGGACACCCACTGAAATATTGAGCGTCAAAGTGTCCACATCAAGCGCGCCCGCAAAGAAGGCCTTGTATTCCCTATGCTCATGGAAATCGAGATACACCACATGCGCATAATTCTTTCGGGCGAAATCCAAAACCGAACTCGTCTTTCCGCATTGTCGGCAACCCTTGACAATCAACGGTTTATGTCCATTTTTCGACTTCCATTGCAACAGAACTGTTTCTATCTTTCTCTTATACATAACAACACCGTTATTTTTTAGTATTGATTATCAATCATTTGCCACTTTTCTGGGCGACTTTTTCGCCAATCCATACACTTTTCTGGGCGACTTTTCGCGGCAAAGATACACTTTTCGGGGCGACTTTTTGAAAAATCAAGTTATTTTTCACAAAAATTTTTTCAAAGCGCAGTTTGCAATTTTTTCTAAAACAACATCTCTGGCTTCATCTGCAAGAATTCCTCTGCCTTGAGGCCTCCTTCGCCGACAACGAGGACTTTCGCATTCTTGAACTGTTTGCGAAACTCACCCAAGCCCGAATTGCTGTCGTCAGTGTTGCTTTTCACCTCAATGGCAAGAAGCTGTCCGTTTTTCTCCAATACATAGTCCACCTCGCGGCCTGACTTGTCGCGCCAATAGTAGGTTTTGTATCTCCCTGCGGTGGCACCATTAATAATATAAGCACCGATGGCCGACTCGAACAACCTTCCCCACAGCCGTGAATCCGCAATCGCCTCGCCAAAACGCTTTCCACAATAGATGTTCTTCAAAGCGTTGTTGAAAACCTGATACTTCGGTACACTGTTTCGTTTCCGCGCAACATCGGCGGAATACTTGCCCAAAGTGCGCACCAGACCCGCCTCGCCCAAAAGTTCGAGATACACCGCCAAAGTGGTCACATTTCCGGCGTCTTGCAACCGGCCCATCATCTTGGTCAGCGACAATTCCATGCCCGAATAGGCAGAAGCCAGTTCGAAGGCCTGACGAAGCAAGGCCGGTTTCATCACCTTCACACCCTGCAAGATGTCTTTGTTAATGGTGGCTTCAATGATGGAGCCTGTGATGTATTCCAACCATCGGTTCTCGTCATCAATCAAAGGCGCAGCGCCTGGATAAGCACCGAAATAAACGTATTGCTCCAAGCTAAAGCCAAAAGCCTCACGCATCTCGGGATACGACCAATGCGGCATCACAATACGTTCAAAGCGACCCATCAGGCTGTCGGCCAAGCCATAGTCGAGCATCACCCGCGACGAGCCAAGCAGTACCACCTTGATGTTCATATTGTTAAAAGTGTCGGCATCCCATTCCTTTTTGACGGCCTCGCTCCACGAATCAATTTTCTGCACCTCATCGATGACAAGAATGTATTCCTCAGCACCTTCCACCTTCATTTTTCGCCGCGCCGTTTCCCAACACTCACTGATCCAAAACAGATTGCCTGCCGGTACTGCATCGGCCGTAAACATGGAATAAGGCTGTGAAACATCAGCCAAAACCTGCCTCACCACGGTCGATTTGCCCACCTGACGCGGTCCCATCACCACCTGAATGAACCTTCTTGGCTCTTCAAGTCTTTTCTTTATTATTTGATATTCAGCTCTTTGAAACATATTATACATTTTTACTCAGTAGATTGAGTAATTTTACTCAGTAGATTAAGTAATTTTACTTCATGGGGCAAAAGTACACATTTTTTTCAAACTGCAAGAGGTAAAAGAAAAAACTTACACGCTACAGACACGCCTTTTTAAGTTGACTTTCTTGTTTTCGCCATCTTTACCCGACAATTTTCACCGATTTTTGAAAAGTGTAGTTGGCATAGAAACATTTCATAGGGAAAAATTCAAAAAGATGCTGGATGAAGAATTGTGGGATAAACTTGTAGAAGAATAAATCCAAAGACAGGCACACTCTTTCTATCCCGAATACAATTCTATATTGCAAAAAAATCCGAGACCACCTCACTCATTCATAGAAAGCGATGAAAAACATTCTTGTCCAAAACAATTTGGTGTTTCAGAAAAATAATATATCTTTGCAGTCATTATATGACTTATTATGGAGAAGTTTATCATTGAAAATTTCGGGCTGATTAAAAATGTTTCTATTAATTTTGGCGACCTGACTTTATTAGTTGGCCCTCAAGCTAGCGGGAAAAGCATCGCATTAGAAACGCTCAAATTAGTCATAGACCGAGACCATATCATCAATACATTAGACAGATATAACTATATCATTGGGCATAATACCGACAAAATCCTTAATGTGTATTTCGGAGAAGGTATGTCAGACATCTGGAAAGACAATACTCGCATTGAATATGATGACATTTCTTTCCTTAAAAAAAACCTACCAAAGAAAGCGGATGAGACCGATGAAACACTTTTTTACATACCAGCCCAGCGTATTTTCAGTATTTCGGACGGCCGACCCAAAAATTTCATGGAATTTGACAGTTCTTCCCCATACATTCTTCGCTCCTTTAGTGAAACCTTACGTCTATTCATGCAAAATGGCATGGGACAAGCAGATGTGTTGTTTCCGATAAAAAACAGGTTGAAAGGCTTCTTGCGTCGCTCATTTGACGAAAGCATTTTCCACAATGCAAAAATTATCACTGAAGAAAGAGCAGGCCAGAAAAAAATGGTTTTAAATGTGGACGACTTGAGTATTCCTTTTATGTCATGGAGTGCTGGACAAAAAGAGTTCATGCCTCTGTTGTTAGCTTTTTATTGCCTTTCTGGACCACCTTCAAAGGTGATAAAAAAAGAGAAATATCGTTATGTTGTTATCGAAGAGCCTGAGATGGGGCTTCATCCTAAAGCAATAATAAGTGTTATATTACAAATTCTTGAACTGATTCAAACAGGGGGTTACAAAGTCATAGTTTCATCGCATTCACCCGTGTTTCTTGAGTTTGCATGGGGTTTCAATTTATTGAGATCCAAACCTCAACAATATGAAGCTTTATACGAGTTGTTTGACATCCCGGAAATATCTCCTGTTAAGGAAATGCTTGCTGGGCTATTCGATAAGAGTATTAGAACCTATTATTTTGATAGAGAAAGTAAAAACGGAAAAGTTGTTTCCCACGACATATCTTCGTTAGATGTTACAGATGCCAATAGCATTGTTTCCAATTGGGGCGGCCTATCAGAGTTCTCAAGCAAAGTTTCAGAAGTCGTTTCGAAATACTCTATTGACTATGAATAGCAATCCCAAGGCAAGTTTATTAGAGGCCGCTGTTGAGCAAACAGAAGATGTCAGAGGTAATTTTAAAGTTGGTTTTGGTGCCATAAAAAATAATGAGAGACAAAAATTTGTGGTACCTAATCCTCGTTTGATTGGAGGCAGTTTGGATATTGATTCATCTACCAAGACCAAGTATCCTGATGATTTTCGTTGGGATTATGCGGTAGAATATAATAATGAGACCTTTTTTATTGAAGTTCATCCTGGCTCAACGACCGAGATTCAAACTATCATCGCAAAGCTGAATTGGCTAAAACAATGGTTGAAAGAAAAAGCTCCTGAAATTGATGCACTCAAATCAAAAGACAAACGGCCATATCACTGGATTTTTACGAGTAAATTTTCCATCCTTCCAAATTCTAGATATGCCAAACTGCTCAGTTCACATGGTATAATACCTACTAAGCAATGGGATTACAGTAAATTATAAACATATTTTTAACCGTAATAGTTTTACTTTTCCACCTCCACCCGACAATTTTCACCGATTTTTGCAAAGTGCAGTTTGCAATTTTGATATTGACGATTGATTGTTTATAATGCGTAAAAATTACACATAACAAACCATTAAAAACCATACATTTACATTTCAAAAACAAAATAAAGTGTAAATTTTACACATTTTTCCATTGTCAGTATCAGAAAGAGTTGTACTTTTGCGTCAAATTTACACAATATGGAAAAGCAAAAATACACTTACGACTATCCTCGACCGGCTGTGACGACCGACTGCGTGGTGTTCGGCTTTGACGGACACGACCTGAAAATCCTGCTTATCCAGCGTGGTATCGAACCCTACAAAGGCGCATGGGCTTTCCCCGGCGGCTTCCTCAACATGGACGAGACCGCTGAGCAAGGTGCACTGAGAGAGCTGAAAGAAGAGACAGGACTTGATTTGCGTTACATCAAGCAGGTTGGGGCATTCTCCGATGTCAACCGCGACCCGCGCACCCGCGTCATCACCATTGCTTTCTATGCCTTGGCGAAAAAGTCGGAAGTGCAAGGTGGCGACGATGCTGCCAAAGCGCAATGGTTTGCCCTCAATGAGGTGCCTCGCCTTGCCTTCGACCACGACTACATCCTAAGGAAAACCATGGAGAAGCTGCGAAAAGACATTCATTTTGAGCCGATTGGCTTCGGGTTGTTGGACGAACAGTTTACTATTCCTGAATTGCAACGACTTTACGAAGCCATCCTTAGGGTGCAGTTCGACCGCCGCAACTTCTACAAGAAAATCTTGCAGACCGGCATCCTCGACGAGGTGGAAGATGATGATGAAGGCAACTCGTTCTCCTATTTTGGCGAACATCATGAGATGCGCAGTATGGACATCGGCGCCTTGTTTGGAGGCATGGCAAAAGAAGCACGTCCCTCCTACTCCACTCGCTCCGATGACGACAGCCGCCGCCGAAAAGGAACGCGGTTCTCGTTCAACAAAAAACGCTATGACCAGTTCAAAGAAGACAACAATTTCAGATTAGAGTTCTAAATACGGCCCTTCGACAAGCTCAGGGACCTCAACTTATTCAAAAGCCAAGGGTGCCCGAGCCTGTCGAAGGCCCCGACACAAAACAACACAAATCACCTAAAAAACAATAAATTATGGAAACGAAAAGCACTACCGCAAAGACACAGGTCTATAACCTGATTATCCTCGACAAGAGTGGTTCCATGAGCAGCATCGCCAAGGCAGCCATCTCTGGATTCAATGAAACTGTGGGCGGCATCCGCTCAGCACAGGAACGCTTCAATGACACACAAGAACATTTCGTCTCACTGATGATCTTCTGCGACTGCGAGAAGACCATGGTTTACGACAAGGTGCCCGTTGCCGAAGTCAAAGAGCTGACCTCCAAGGAATACCGTCCCTGCTGCTGCACACCGCTTTATGACGCCATGGGCATCAGCATCAACGCCTTGTACAAGGCCATCAAGGACAAGGAAAACGCCACCGCCGTGGTGACGATCATCACCGACGGATTGGAGAACGCCTCCAAGGAATACAACGGTGCAACCATCAAGGCCCTTGTGGAACGCATGAAGGACGAGGAAGGCTGGAACTTCGCCTACATCGGCACCAACCAGGATGTGCAAGCCACTTCCGCCTCGCTCAGCATCGACAACCACATGGCTTTCGCCGACGATGATGCCGGAATGCGCGAGGCTTGGGCCAAAGAGCGCAAGTCGAGGACGATGATGTACTCCAGAATCTCCGAAAACTTTGAAGCCACCTCTGCCATGCCTTCCTTCGCCCGCAAACTGTTCCGTTCCAAGTCGAACCGAGAGAACCGCAACTACCGCGAGATGAGTGAGTTCCAACATCGCGTCACGCCCGACAACATCAGGAGCCTCGGCAAAAACGAAATCTTTGTCTTCGGCAGCAACCTGGCTGGAGCACATGGTGGTGGAGCAGCGCGTATTGCCGCTGATAGATTTGGTGCCATCATGGGTCAAGGCGTTGGTCTGCAAGGACAAAGCTACGCCATCCCGACGATGCAAGGCGGCGTGAACACCATCAAACCCTACGTTGACGAGTTCATCGCCTTTGCCAAGCAACATCCCGAGTTGACCTTCTTGGTCACGAAAATCGGATGCGGCATCGCGGGCTTTACGCCTGACGAAATTGCGCCTTTGTTTGCTGGGGCCGTGGATGTGGAGAATATTCATTTACCGCAGGATTTCTGGGCGGAATTGGTTTAATCACAAAACCTGCAAAACAAGGCAAAACCTAAAAAAAGAAGTGTGTGGCGACTGCACAACCGTGCGTCGCCGGGAAGCAGCCGGTTGGCGTGCTTCCTCCTCCTTTGAAAAAAGTTTTGCAGGTTTTGATAGTTTTGTTCAAATACAACTAAACAATTAAAAATCTAATACTTAAACACAATGTTAGGAGCAATAATAGGAGATACCGTTGGCTCGGTATATGAATTCAACAACATAAAGACCACACATTTTCCGCTGTTCGACCCACGGTGCAACTACACCGACGACAGCATCCTGACCATGGCCGTGGCCCAATGGCTGCTCTCCGACCCGCAGCATGGCATGGACACTTTGGAGACCATTTTCTTGGATTTCGCCAAGAAGTACTCCTGCCCCATGGGCGGCTACGGCGGTGGATTCTCCAGATGGCTGTTTCATCCCGAGAAACTGAGTGATTACAATGGCAACGAAGAACTGCAAGGCAAGCGCCATCCCTACAACTCGTATGGTAATGGTGCCGCCATGCGTTGCAGCGCGAATGGCTGGATGTTCGACACCTTAGAAGAGACTGAGCGTGTGGCAGGCCTTTCGGCAGCCATCACACACAGTCATCCCGAGGGCATCAAAGGGGCACAATCGACGGCTGCGGCCATTTTCATGGCACGTAACGGAGCCAGCAAGGAGGAAATAAGGGATTACATATCAGTAAAATATGGCTACAACCTCAACCGCACTTGCGATGAAATCCGTCCGGTTTACGACTGGGATTCGTCCTGCCAAGGCACGGTGCCTGAAGCGATGGTCGCCTTCTTCGACAGCACTGACTTCGAGTCGGCCATCCGATTGGCGGTCTCGCTTGGTGGCGACAGCGACACCCTCGCCTGCATCACAGGCGGCATCGCCGAGGCCTTCTACAAGAAGATCCCGAACGGCATGGCGTTGAAGATTTGGGGACTTATTCCTGAAGACTTCAAGGAGATCTTCAGGAAGATGGAGGCACAGACGAGCTATCGCTTGCCGGGCATTTTGAAATAAGGGGAAGCATTATAATGATTATGAACCGAGCCGAGAGAAGTGGGGACTTTTCTCGGCTTTTTGTCTTTTCAGGCCAATTGTCCTCCCAACTCAGGGCAAACGCATCAAATTTGTAATAATTGCATCAAATAGCTCCAATTCCAGGCAGCCTTGAGTCGTTTGTTTACGAGGCTGAGCTTGGAGTTGTCCTTCTTGAGGATGTTTAGTGCGAACTTCCT
>JAEEQP010000045.1 GCA_016285355.1 Bacteroidales bacterium | reverse complement strand
CCGTCGAAGAAGTGCACAAACGGCACGCGGCCTTCGATGGCGGCGAGGTGTGCCACAGGGGCGAGGTCCATGATCTCTTGGACGCTGCTGGTGGCCAGCATGGCGAAGCCGGTCTGACGGCAGGCCATCACGTCGGCGTGGTCGCCGAAGATGGACAAAGCCTGGGCGGCAAGGGCGCGGGCCGAGACGTGGAACACGCCAGGAAGCAATTCACCGGCGATCTTGTACATATTGGGAATCATCAGCAAGAGGCCTTGCGAGGCGGTGTAGGTGGTGGTGAGGGCGCCAGCCTGCAGCGAGCCGTGGACGGCACCGGCGGCACCGGCTTCGGATTGCATCTCAACCACTTTGACGGTCTCGCCAAAGATGTTCTTCTGACCTTTAGCGGCCCATTCATCGATATACTCAGCCATCGGCGACGACGGAGTAATAGGATAAATGGCGGCCACTTCACTGAACATGTAGGCAACATGGGCCGCAGCCTGGTTACCGTCGCATGTCAAAAACTTTTTTTCTGCCATTTCTTAATGTTTTAGTATTGAATGAATTATGATTTATTTAATTTTCAATGTGTGCAAGAAAATTTCGACCGCAAAATTAGGCATTCCCCGACAAATAAACAACCTTATTATAAAAAGATTTTTTTCGCTAAAAAACACATTTTTTTAAGCTCTATTGAATTATTTTGTACTTTTGCACGCTCAAAACAAAGAAAATCATCAAACAACAACATTAAACTCATTAAAAATGAAGAAATTAGTTCTTACATTAGGATTGGCTGCCCTCTTCATGGTGGCTTGCAACAACACCCCTAAACAACCCGAACAGACCACTGAGCCCGTTCAGGAGGAAAAGACCGAAGTCGTTGAAGAAGAACACAACTGCCCCATGCACGCTCTGAAAGAAGCGTATGCCAAGTGGGATGAAATGACCGACGAAGCCAAGGCTGAACTGAACATGAAGGCTGTTGCCGTGTTTGCCGAAATGGATGCCAAGATGGAAGCCAAAAAGGCCGAATGCGAAGCCAAAAAGGCTGAGTGCGAAGCTAAGTGCGCCGAGATGACCGAAGAGCAAAAGGCCGAATGTGAAGCCAAGAAGGCTGAGTGCGAAGCCAAGTGCGCCGAGATGAAGGCCAAGTGGGAAAACTTCGCCACCATGACCGTTGACGAGCAAAAAGACCTCATCATGGAACGCATGGGTGGCTGCCACGACGAGAACCCCTGCTGCAAAGGCGAAGGTGAAGGTCACAAGTGCCAACATGAAGGTGAAGGCCACAAGTGCCAACACGAAGGCGAAGAAGGCCATCAGTGCCAGCACGGCAAATAAGCCACATTCACACAAAACTCAAAGAAAAGAGGGCTGAAAAGTCCTCTTTTTTTGTTTGGTTTTTGTCGCTCCCTATCCTTATTTTTCCTATTTTTGCAGTTTAATCCAAACTGTGCCCAAATGTACGCCTACATCACTGGCAAAATAGCTGAAAAATCACCGACTTACGTTGTTCTCGACAACCACGGCATCGGCTATTTCATCAACATCACGCTCAACACTTTCACCGCCATCGGCGAAAAGGAAGAGGTGCGCCTCTACACGCACGAGCAAATCCTTGAGGATGCCCACAACCTTTTCGGCTTCTTCACCGACAAGGAACGTGACCTCTTTGAATTGCTCATCTCTGTATCAGGCGTGGGCTGCAACACGGCGCGGTTGATTCTAAGCTCGCTGACCGTCAACGAATTGAGCAACGCCATCGCCAATGACGATGTGAAGACCATCCAAAGCGTGAAGGGCATCGGAGCCAAGACTGCCCAGCGCATCGTCATCGACCTGAAAGACAAACTGAAGAAAACCGACTTCCCGACGGAAATTTTCGCCGCTCCAAACAATACAAACAAGACTGAAGCGTTATCAGCATTGACGATATTGGGCTTCAGCAAATCGGCCGTCGACAAAGCTTTGGACAAACTGCTCAAGCAAATGCCCGATGCCTCGGTGGAAACCCTTATCAAAGAAGCACTCAAGATTCTGTAAATCAAATGAAACGACATATATTCCTTGCCTTGCCACTGATATTGTTCGCCTTACTGTTCTCCCGAACGGCGATGGCGGACAACTATGATTTTTTCTATCATAGCCCTTACATTGTCGAGCCCGACACCACAAAGGTCATCTTCCCCATCCCTGTCAACACAGGCAACCCTTTGCAGGACCTCAACAACCAATCGCCGCTCTACCTCAGCGACCCCGACAATTTCCAGACCGAAATCATTTACGACCCCGTCACAAGGCAATATACCTTCAAACGCCGCATCGGCGAGTTCTATTATGACACCCCCTCCACCCTCACGGAAAGCGAATACTTTGAATATCAGAACAAAAAAGGCATACAAGAATACTGGAAGCAACGCCGCAGCCAAAACGCACGTTCCACCACCAACGGCAGTAGCATCATCCCACCGCTGTATGTAGGCGGCAAGGCTTTTGAGACCATCTTCGGCAGCAACACCATCGACATTCGTCCCCAAGGCTCCGTCGACCTCACCTTCGGCTTCAAACACAGCTTCCGCGATGACAAATCACTGAGCGAACGCCGCAAACGCCACAATGACTTCATCTTCGAACAGGACATCCAACTCAACGTGTTGGCCAAAATCGGAGACAAAATCAACTTCAACATCAACAAGAATACCAAGGCGACTTTCAACTATCAGGACAAACTCGACCTGAAATATGAAGGTAAGGAAGACGAAATTCTCCAACTGCTCGAAGCCGGTAACGTCAGCTTCCCGCTCAACAGCACACTCATCACGGGTACGCAACAACTGTTCGGTATCAAGAGCAAGCTGAAATTCGGCAACACCACAATTTCGTCCATCGTTTCCTATCAGGAGAGCGAGTCGCAGAACATCACAGTGCAAGGTGGCGCGCAGACCAATGAATTCAGCCTCAACTGTTTGGACTACGAAGAGAACCGACACTTCTTCCTCAGCCAGTATTTCCGCGACCAGTATGAGATGGCCCTCTCCACCCTTCCCACGGTCACCTCAAGCATCAATATCACGAAAATCGAGGTGTGGATTACCAACACCAACACTTCAACGCAAAACACACGTAACATCGTCGCCCTCACTGACTTGGCCGAAGGCAAAGAAGAATGGATTTACAACCAAGAGGTGCATCCGGCAAACTCTAGCAAAATCTATCCGCGCAACGCCGCCAACAATTTGATCTCCCGCATGGACACCACGCAAATCCGCAGCATCAGCACGGTGACCAACTACATGAGCAACGACCCCATGCGCTTGGGCCGGTCGGGCTACATGGTCTCGGGCCGCGACTTTGAGAAGGTAGAGAACGCCCGCCGCCTGACCAACTCCGAATTCACCCTTAACTCAAAGCTCGGCTTCATCTCGCTTAACGTCAACCTCAATTCGAACCAAACCTTGGCCGTGGCCTACCAATACACCATAGTCGGCTCAGACGAAGTCTATCAGGTAGGTGAGTTCTCCGACCAAGGCATCAATACACCTCAAGTGCTGGTGACCAAGCTTTTGAAAGGCACCACAGTGAATACCAAGATGCCCATCTGGAACCTGATGATGAAGAACGTCTACAACTTCAGAGCCTACCAGGTCAGTTCATCGGACTTCATGATGTATATCTTCTACAACGGCAATTCCAACAGCACGCCTTATGGCTACTTCACCGAAGGCTCGCAGAAAGGCGTCTCATTGCTCCATCTGATGGGCCTCGATAACCTGACCACACAAAACAACCCCATCGCAGGCGGTGACGGTGTGTTCGACTTTTTGGACCAGGCAGCCACCCAAGGCGGTACCATCAACTCATCGAACGGCCGCATCTTCTTCCCTGTGTTGGAGCCTTTCGGTAGCCACATCCGCAACAAAATCTTCCCCAACGAGCCCAGTTTGGCCGAGAAATATGCCTACGACTCGCTCTACACCATGACGAAGACCTCCGCGGAACAATATTCGGAGAAGAACAAGTTCAGCCTGAAGGGTTATTATTCCTCGCAATCGGGCAGCGAAATCAGCCTCAACGCCATGAATGTGGCCCAAGGTTCGGTGACCGTCACGGCAGGTGGCGTGCAACTCGTTGAAAATGTGGACTACACCGTCGACTATACCTTAGGCCGCGTGACCATCCTCAACGAAGGCATCCTCAATTCCGGCACGCCCATCAACATTGCTTTGGAAGCCAACTCAGGCTTCAGTGCCATCAAGAAGACTTTCCTCGGCACCCGCATCGAGCATGAGTTTGACCGCGACTTCCGTGTGGGCGGAACCATCCTCTATTTGGGCGAGAAGTCGTACACCCAAAAAATCAACTACGGTGAGGAAGCCATCGCCAACACTATTTATGGTGCCGACCTCAGCTACAATGCTGAAGCCCGCTGGCTGACGAGTTTCATCAACGCGCTGCCTGGCATCAGCACCAAGGCGCCGTCGCACGTCAGGGTGGACGGTGAGTTTGCCCGTTTCATCCCTGGCCTCTCCAAGTCGGCGAGCGAGCCCGGCACTTCCTACATCGACGACTTTGAAGGCGCTAAGTCAACCATCGACTTGCGACTGCCCACCTTGTGGTATATGGCCAGCACGCCGCAAAACCAAACCGACCTCTTCCCCGAAGCTGCTGCTGGAACAGGGCTTGCCTACGGTAAGAACCGTGCAAGGCTGTCGTGGTATGTCGTCGATAACTCCGTCTTCTACGACCGTAATGTCTCCTATCGCCCTGCTAATGTCAACAACGAAGAGCTTTCGAAAAACAGTGTCCGTCAGGTGCTTGAAACCGAGCTTTTCCCCACCAAGGACATCGAAGCCGGCTCCCAGACCAACATGTCCGTGTTCAACTTGGCCTATTATCCAGAAGAGCGTGGAGCATACAATTACGACGTCGACCCCACCCAATATTCAGCGGGTATCAGTGCCGACGGCAAACTCAACGACCCGAAGAGCCGTTGGGGCGGCATCATGCGCAAGATGGAGTCGACCGACTTTGAAGCCACCAACATTGAATACCTCGAGTTCTGGCTGATGGACCCCTTCTCTGAAGAGGCATACGCCAACAACACTGGTAAACTCTACATCAACTTAGGCGACATTTCCGAAGACATCCTCCGCGACGGCCGCAAGTTCTATGAAAACGGTTTGCCTACCTCTTCGGTGGTTGAGAATGTTGATACCACGATTTGGGGTCGCGTGCCTACCATGCAAGACCTTGTAGGTACTTTCAGCAATTCCTCGGAAGCGCGTCTGTATCAAGATGTTGGTTACGATGGTCTACGCGATGAAGACGAACGCAGCTTCTTTGGCGACAGCTTCTTGGGAATCATCAAAGACCGTTTTGGCATGGACTCGCAAGCCTATCTGCAAGCCTACAATGACCCGTCGAGCGACAACTACCACTACTTCCGCTCAGCCGACTGGGACACCGACGAGGAACACAAGAGTATTCTTGCCCGATACAAGAGCTACACCGGCCCTGACGGCAACTCCCCTGCCGACATCCAACAAACGGAAGGCTACACCTCCAGCAACTCCACGCTGCCCAATGCCGAAGATATCAACAACGACAACACCCTGAGCGAATCAGAACGCTACTACCAATACGAAATCGACCTCGACCCCGCCAAGATGATTGCCGGACAAAACCATGTCGCCGACGTCTTCCATGCCACGAACATCCCATTGCCCAATGGCACCATTGGTGATGTCGTATGGTATCAGTTCAGAATCCCGATCAAGCAACCCGACAAGGTCATTGGCCACATCGATGATTTCTCCTCCATCCGTTTCATGAGAATGTTCATGACCGAGTTTGAGCGTCCTATCGTGCTGCGTTTCGCCACCTTAGACCTCGTGAAAGGCGAATGGCGCACCTACTCACAGAGCATCCAAGCCCCTGGCGAATACGAGCCTAACGACATCAGCAACGAGACCACGTTCGACATCTCGGCGGTGAGCATCGACGAAAACAGCCGCCGTGTCCCTGTCCCCTACGTTATTCCCCCAGGCATCCTTCAAGAAAGAGTCATCGGCATGACGCAGACCACCCGCATCAACGAGCAGTCGCTGCAAATGACGGTGCAGAATCTCGTCGACGGTGACGGTCGCGCCATCTACAAGACCGCTGACTTCGACTTCCGACAATACAAGTATTTGAAGATGTTCGTCCACGCTGAGGCGGCACAAGAAGACAGTCCGCTTGAGGACCAAGACCTTACCGTGTTCTTCCGATTGGGCACCGACTTCACCGAAAACTACTATGAATACGAAGTGCCGCTGAAGGTCACTCCATGGGGAACAGCCTACACCAACAAAGAAGCTATTTGGCCTGAAATCAACATTCTGAACATACTTTTGGAAGACCTCGTTGACGTGAAGAGCCGACGCAACGAAGCCATGAGCCAGCCCAATAGTAATGTCAAGCTGAATTATATTTATTCAGAAAAGGTGAAGAAGGGCACGGTCGACAATATGGACTACTACCACACCATCAAGGTGATTGGTAACCCCAGCATTAGCGATGTGGAAGCCATGATGATCGGTATCCGAAACCCCAAACGGCAGAACTTGACTGATGCCGACGACGGTCAGCCCAAGAGTGCCGTCATCTGGGTCAACGAGCTGCGCCTCACCGACTTGAGCAGCAAGGGCGGCATTGCAGCCACAGGACGATTGGAAGCCACCCTCGCCGATTTGGGTCGCGTGAGCGTCAACGGTTCCTACAGCTCGGCTGGATTCGGTGCTTTGGACAGCGACATCACCAGCAATACCTTTGAAGCCCATTCCGCTTTCAATGTTGCCACTGACCTCGAATTGGGCAAATTCTTCGAAAACACCGGTTTGAAAATCCCAATGCACATTGACTACGGCGAAAACAAGATTACTCCGCTTTACAATCCTTACGACCCCGACATCAAATTGAAGGACGCCTTAGACGCCATGCAGACTGACGAAGAGCGGGAGGCTTTCTCCTCCACCATCCATGACTTCACAAGACAGAAGAACATCAACTTCATGAATGTCAGGAAAGAGCGTGTCAACAAGAAGAAGAAAAAAGGCGATGAAGGTCAGGAGAAACCCAAAGAGAACCCGAGAGACCCCAACAAAGGCCTCGGCGGCGGACGTGGCAATGCGCCCAAAGTCCACATCTATGACATCGAGAACTTCAACCTCTCCTTCTCTTACAACGAGACCTTCCAGGAGAATACCGACATCAAGTACTACACGGCAAAGGCCTATCGTGGCGGCCTGGGCTATACTTACGCGGGAAATCCAAAGAACGTGACACCTTTTGGCAAGGCCAAATGGGCATCGAAACCCGCCTTGCAAATCATCAAGGACATCAACTTCTACTATGCCCCCAAGAGCATCACTTTCAACACAGAGATGTACCGTTACATCTCGGAGAGAGAGCTGAGAAACAAGAGCGGCGGCGAAATCATCATTACTCCGACCCTCTCCAAGCAATGGGACTGGACCAGAAACTACCAGTTGCGTTACGACCTCACTAAGGGCTTAACCTTCGACTATTCGGCCCAGGCCCAAGCCTATATCTACGAACCTGCCGGCTATGTCGACAAGAGCGCCGACCCCGAAAAATGGCAGAAATTCCAAGACACCATCAATGGTGAACTCAAGAATTTGGGTTCCATGTCGAGGTTCCAGCAGAATTTCAATGCCAACTATACCCTGCCCATCAACAAAATCCCGATTTTCAATTGGGTCACCGCCAGTGCCAGCTATCAAGGCACCTACACCTGGACCGCTTCGGCGCGATCCATCCAACCTCGTTTGGGCAACATCATCGAAAACTCCAACAACATCCAAGGCAACGCCACCTTAGACTTCAGCAAGCTTTACAGCAAAGTGCCTTACCTGAAGCAACTCAACACACCGCGCCGCAACAATAACAACAAGGCAGGCAACGACAAGGGCAAGGGCGGCAGGAACAAAGACAAAGATGAGGGCAAAGACGACGGTAACGAAAAGAACGCCGACTCGACCCAACTCAAGCCGAAATTCGTCGTCGGGAAAGCTATCCTTGACAACAGTTTGCGTATCGTTACCTTGGTCAAAAAAGTGTCGGGCACCTACGCCTTGACCAACGGGCAAACCCTCCCAGGTTTCATGCCTAAGGCACAATATTTTGGCATGAACAGTGGTACAGGATGGGCGCCAGGTGTAGGATTTGTATTAGGTAGCACTTTCGGAGAAGACGACAACATCTTCGACAAAGCAGTGGCCCATAGTGTTGATGCGGAAGAACTCAAAAACTGGCTCACCTACGACTCCATTTTGAGCGACCCCTACACGCGCCGCATGACCGAAGCCATCAATTACCGCGTCAATACCGAGCCTTTGCCCGGACTGAAGATCGACTTCACTGGAAACCGCAATTTTGCCGAAAACAAACAGCATTATTTCAGGTACAATGAAATGACCAACGACTTCGATATATTCACGCCTACCACCAACGGCAACTTCAGCATGAGTTACCTCATGTGGGGGACCTCGTTCACCACCGTCGACTCCACCCAATCGAGTCTGTTTGACAATTTGCTGAGCAACAGAAAAACCATCGCTGAGCGATTGGCTAGCAACAATCCGACCTGGGTTGAACAAGTGAACCAATACGTCTACGACAGCGTTGCAGGCGATTATTTCCCGAAAGGCTATACTTCCGGATCGGCGGATGTGTTGCTTTACTCGTTCATCGCCGCCTATACTGGCAAAGACGCCAACACCATCACCCTCAATCCTTTCCCGAGAATCCCATTGCCCAACTGGAACTTCACCTACAATGGCCTGACCAATATCCCCGCCATCTCCAGCCTTTTCAAGACGGTGAGCATCACGCATTCCTACAAGTCCAACTATGCCATCAACTCGTGGGCGAGCAATGTCTATTATGACGAGGACAACACCATCCAGACCTACGAGAATTCGGACATGATCATACCCAAGTACGACATCTCTCAGATTGTGTTGAATGAGCAATATGCACCTTTGATTGGTATCGACCTTGGCCTGCAAAACTCGATGACCGTTAACCTGCAATTCAAGAAGTCGAGGACCTTGACTTTGAGTTTCGCCAACAACCAGCTCACTGAAGTGAACGGCAGTGAAATCGTCATTGGTGGCGGCTATCGCATCAAGAACCTCTCCTTCTCCGTCACCCCGATAGGCGGCAGCGGCAAGTCGCAGACCATCAAGAACGACCTTGTCCTCAAGCTCGACCTCGGTTTCAAGAAAGACATCACTATTTTGCACCGCATCGACGAGAACAACAACCAAGTATCGGCCGGTCAGGACAAGATCAACATCTACCTCACCGCCGACTACAACTTCAGCCAACGTTTAGCCGCACAGGCCTTCTTCAAGTATGATATGACCATTCCGCAAGTGGCCAACACCTTCACAAACTCCACCACTTACGGCGGCATTACCATCAGATTCAACTTGGCGCAATAAAATTTTCACCAAAATGCTGAAGGAGCAATTAAAATATGTAATTTCGCAGCCTAATTCAACATCATTTAAAACATACATCAAATGAATATTCCAGCAAATCTGAAGTACACAAACGACGACGAATGGATCCGCCTTGAAGGCGAGACCGCTTACGTCGGCATTACCGATTACGCACAACACGAACTTGGCGACATCACCTTCGTTGATGTTGACCCCGACATCGTTGGCGAGACCCTTGACGCCCAAGAAGAATTTGGCGCCATCGAAGCCGTGAAGACCACTGCCGAGCTGCTCATGCCCGTCGCCGGTGAAATCCTTGAAGTCAACGAGACCCTCGCTGACGAGGAGAACGCCAAGCTCGTCAACACCGATCCTTACGGTGAGGCTTGGATCATCAAAATCAAGGTGAACGACGTTGCCGAACTCGACAACCTCCTTGATGCCGCCGCTTACGAAGCAAAAATCGGTTGATCTTTTGGAAAGACTGACAAGAAATAGTTTCCCGGGAATCCTGTGCGGAATCGCCATTCTGGTTCTAACAGGACTTCCGGGTTCTTGTTTCCCCCATGTCAAGCCCGCCATTGGCCTCGACAAGGTGGTACACATTCTTATGTATGCCGTCTTTGCCTTCCTTTGCCTTTGGGGCTACCGACAACAGTATGTCGACAACGATACAGCCTATCAAAAAAGAGCCATTCTCCTCGCCATCCTTATCAGTTTCGCCTACGGTGGCGTGACTGAACTCATGCAGGAATTCCTCGTACCTTCGCGCACTGGCGACTGGTTTGATTTCCTCGCCGACGGTATTGGAACCTGTTTGGGCGGACTGATTTTTTATCTTTTTTACCGTCACAAAAAATAAAATTTGTTCCGCTTGCGTTTTATAAGCAAATATTTCCTATTTTCGCACCCAAAATAAGAAGTAAAAATCTAAAAACACATAACCATGGAAGAGAAAAAATCACCTAAAGCTAATCTTGAGAACAAGAAATTGATGTTCATGCAAATAGGAATGGTCATCAGTTTGTTTATTGCCTGGTTGGCTTTCAATCACAAGAGTTACGACAAGCGCGAAATCGACCCCAGCTTGCTCCGTCAAACCGAAGTATTAGAGGAGGAAATGGTGGAAATCACCAAACAAGAAGAGCCGAAGCCACAGCCTGTGGAAATGCCCAAGCAGACCACTCAACTGGAAATCGTGGAAGACGATGTTGAAGTGGAAGACATCGAAATCAACGCCGAAGTGGAACAGAACGAAGTCATTGAAGAGTACGTTGCTCCTGAAGTCGTGGAAGACGAAGTCGTGGAGCAAGAGATCTTCAAGATTGTGGAAGAGATGCCTTCTTTCCCGGGCGGCGAGGCCAAGCTGATGGAATTTGTAGCCAAGAACGTCAAGTATCCTCAGATTGCGCGTGAGACCGGCATCCAAGGCCGTGTGTTCGTCAACTTCGTCGTTGAGCCCGACGGTAGCGTTTCCAACGTCTCCGTGCTCCGTGGCATCGGCGGCGGTTGCGACGAGGAAGCCATGCGCGTCGTCAAGACGATGCCGAAATGGAAGCCCGGCAAGCAGCGTGGTAAACCGGTGCGTGTGCAGTACATGCTGCCTGTCAACTTCAAGTTGCAATAAAGCAGTTTGTCATCTAACATGAAAAAAAGCCAGCGGTTTGCTGGCTTTTTTCATTTAAAATGTTCATACACCACTTTCGCTTTGGCTGGCCCAACGATTTCCGAAAGTTGCTCCAAGGAGGCCTCCTTGATGCCTTTCACCGATTTCAATTCGAGCAACAGTTTTTCCGCCGTCTTCTTCCCGATGCCTTTGATATCGGCCAACTCAGAGTGCATGAAGCCCTTCTCGAACTTTTTCCTATGGAAAGTGATGGCGAAACGGTGCACCTCGTCCTGAATATGTGCCAGCAAACGGAACACTTCAGAATTGGTTTTCAAACCCACCACGCGGGGCGGGAAACCGAACAACAGTTCATTCGTGCGGTGACGGTCGTCTTTGGCCAAGCCCGCAATGGGAATGTCAACATGCAACTCGTCTTCAACGACTTGTCGCACCACCTCCATTTGTCCCTTGCCGCCGTCAGTGATGATGAGATTGGGCAAGGGCTTGCCTTCCTCAATCAAGCGAGAATAACGGCGACGCACCACTTCCTTCATGGAAGCATAGTCGTCGGGGCCTTCCACCGACTTGATGTTGAAATGACGGTAGCCTGCCTTGTTGGGCTTGCCATTCACGAACTGCACCATACCCGCCACGGCATAGTCGCCTTGGAAGTTGGAGTTGTCGAAACACTCGATGACCTCGGGCATAGTCTCCAATTGCAAAGCCTCTTTCAACTGGTTGAGTACACGTTTTTGGTGGCGTTCAGGGTCGACCAAGGAGCGTTGTTTCTCCAAATCAATCTTGTATTGCACGGCATTGCGGCGCGAGAGGTCAAGGAGTTTCAACTTATCGCCACGCTGCGGAACGGTCATCAGCACCTCGTCAATCGGGTAGTCCAACTTCATGGGCACGATGATTTCAGGCGCATGGTCGCCGAATTGCTGCCGCAGGTCGGCCACGGCCAAGAGCAGCAACTCTTCTGCCGTTTCTTCCAATTTACGCTTCATCTCGAAAGAATGGCTCTGCACCACCGCACCGTCCTTCACTTTCATGTAGTTGACATAGAAAGTCTCATCGTCATCGACATACGAGAACACCTCCACATCGTGAATCGTCGCGCTGACCACTGTCGAACGGCTGCGATAGTTCTCCAACAAGTCGTATTTCTCCTTGACTTGTTGCGCTTCCTCAAACTCCATCCGTGAAGCGTAGTCCATCATCAATGCCTTCAAGCCACGAAGCACCCCGCCCAGATTGCCCTTGATAACCTCGCGGATTTCGGCAATCATGGCGTTGTAATCCTCCTTGGAAATCAAGCCTTCGCATGGGCCGTTGCATTTGTGGATGTGGTAGTCCAAGCAGACTTTGTATTTGCCCTTCTCAACACCAATTTCCGTCAACGGCGTGCGGCAAGAACGTACTTTATAAACCTGACTGAGTAAGTCCAACAGAATATGTGCCGTGCGAACTGAAGGATAAGGACCGAAGTACTCAGAGCCATCATTCACTTTTCTTCTTGTGAGGAACACACGTGGAAAGGCCTCCTTCTTGATGCAGATCCAAGGGTAGGTCTTGTCGTCCTTGAGCATGATGTTGTAGCGCGGCTTGTACTGCTTGATCATCGTATTCTCAAGCAAGAAAGCCTCCGACTCCGAGTCGACGATGCTGTATTCGAGGTCGGCGATTTTACTCACCAATACACGAGTCTTGCCGAATTGTTCCTTGCTGAAATAGCTGGAGACGCGGCGTTTCAGGTTCTTGGCCTTACCGACATAAATCAGTTCGCCCTTTTTGTCGAAATAGCGGTACACGCCGGGCTTGTTGGGCAGCGCGGCGAGCTTTTGTTTCACTATTTCCGGGAGGTCATTCATTTTATTTGAACACGAATTATCAGAAATTCTTCACGAATTATCAGAAATAATTAATGAACAATTCGTGGATAATTGATGGAAATTCATGTTTTTATTCAATATCAATTAGAATTTTTCCTCATGTGGTCCCAGCCCTGGGCTTTAATGGGAATGACATGGTTGTCAGGGGTTATCATCTCCGCTACGCCTTTGTCGTCCGTCATGTAGCCGATGACCGTCACATCTGCCGAAATGGTTTTAATCTTCTCATAATCCATTTGGTCAATGGTGAAGAGCAGTTCGTAGTCCTCACCGCCACTCAATGCCGCCACTGATGGCACGATTTGGAACTCCTTGGCCATCTTGTCCGTGGTCGGATCGATGGGAATGCGTTCCTCATAGAGTTGGCAGCCCACGCCTGATTCCTTGCAGAGATGCAGGATTTCGGAAGCCAAGCCGTCGGAAATGTCAATCATCGAGGTGGGTTTGATGCCCAAGGTCTTCAATTGTTCCACGATATCTTTGCGGGCTTCGGGCTTCAGCTGGCGTTCCAGCACATAGTCCATGCCCTTCAGTTGGGGCTGCATGTGGGGATTGGAGAGGAACTCCGCCTTCTCGCGTTCGAGGATGAGCAGGCCGATATAGGCACCGCCCAAGTCGCCACTCACGCAAAGTAAGTCGTTTTTCTTCGCGCCGTTGCGATAGACAATGTCCTCCTCCTTAGCCATACCGATGACCGTGATGGAAATCACCAGTCCAGTCTTGCTGCTCGTCGTGTCACCGCCCACCATGTCAACATGATAACGCTCACAAGCCAAGCGAATGCCCGCATAGAGCTCATCCAAAGCCTCAACCGAGAAACGGCTCGACACGCCCAAGCCAACCACAATTTGTGTTGGTGTGCCGTTCATGGCATAAATGTCGGAGAAATTGGACACAGCGGCCTTGTAGCCGAGGTGCTTCAAGGGGCAGTAGGTCATATCGAAATGGATGCCTTCGATGAGCATGTCGACCGAGACAAGTGTACGGTAGCCTTCGTGATTGATGACAGCGGCATCATCACCTACGCCTTTCAGTGAAGAAGCGTTGCGCAAAGGAAAATCCTGTGTCAGCTGGTCGATGAGGCCGAATTCGCCTAATTCGTCAAGTTCGGTCAAAAGTTTGGAGGTGGTTTCTTGTTCCATGGGGTTTTAATTATTGGTGTAGGGCTGTCATACTATGGCAGCCCTACATCCATGATTTTCATATTGTGGTGGTCCCACTAGGGCTTGAACCTAGGACCTACTGATTATGAGTCAGTTGCTCTAACCAACTGCGCTATGGGACCGCAAAAAAGCATGAGTAAAGCAAAGTTTTCCGCCTTTTTTCTTGCTTTTTGCGCTGCAAATTTACAACTTTGCACCGAATTAGACAGAAATTTTCTCAAAAATGAGCACAAAAATCAAGAATATCATCTTCGACCTTGGCGGTGTCATCCTCGACATCGATGAAACCATTGTGTATAAGGAACTTGAAAAGTTGGGTATCAACACTTTGGAACTATCTCATTCCAAGGAGTTTATGGAAATCATGAGCAAATTCGACACGGGTATTTACACCGCCCCGACCTTCCGCAAGAAGACCAAGGCCCTCCTCGGATTGGAAAAAATGACAGACCAGAAATTCGACTCTATCTGGAATTCCATGCTTTTGGACATCCCCCGCGAGCGCATCGAAGCCATCGAAAAGGTGAAGAAGCACTACAAGATTTTCTTGATGAGTAACACTAATGTCATCCATTACGATTTGTACATCAGGGATTTGCAGTTGCGCTTCGGCTACAATGAGTTTGACGAACTGTTCAACAAGTCGTATTTCTCCTTCGCGGAGCATTTAGAGAAACCTGACCCACGCTTCTTCGAGCTGATTCTTGACCATGAAGGTCTGCTGCCTGAAGAGACTTTGTTTATTGACGATTCAAAGAAGAATATTGAAGCGGCAGAGGCGTTAGGTATTCGCACTTATAATATCCGCCGTGATGAGCTTGTGCGAAATCTGTTCTCCAATGGCGTTCTCAAGGAAGGTATTGTTGCTTGATTTCGTCTAAGATAGCATAAACCTCCTCAACGGACAAGGTATCCATCAACCTCATTTTGAACGGTTTGAAATTGGGTAAGCCTTTGAAATACGATGCCCAATGTTTTCTGATTTCCAATAGGGCAATATGCTCGCCTTTCCACTCTACTGAACGCTCCAACTGAATCTTGCTGACACGCACCCGCTCCGCCACATCGGGCAAAGATACCTCCTCCCCTGTTTCCAAATAGTGTCTTATCTGGCTGAAAATCCATGGATTGCCATAGCTGGCGCGACCTATCATCAAACCATCCACGCCGTAGGTGTCCTTGAAATGCTTGGCGGAAGGGCCGTCCACCACGTCTCCGTTGCCGATAATGGGGATGCGCATTCTTGGGTTATTTTTCACGGCTCCAATGAGAGTCCAATCAGCGGGCTCGCTGTATTTGGTGGTGCGCAGACGTCCGTGGATGGTCAGGGCGGCAATGCCTACATCTTGCAGGCGTTCAGCGATGTCGACGATTTCACGGTGGTCGTTGTCGTAGCCAAGGCGGGTTTTCACCGTTACAGGCGTTTTTACCGCTTCCACCACGGACTTGGTGATAGCCACCATCTTGGGAATGTCATTCATAATGCCCGAACCTGCGCCTTTTGAGGCCACCTTTTTCACCGGACAGCCAAAATTGATGTCGATGAGGTCAGGGTGGGCTGTTTCAGCATAACGCGCCGCCTCTACCATTGGCTCAACGGCATTGCCAAAAATTTGAATGCCAACTGGTCGCTCAAACTCCTCGAAATCCAGCTTTTTGATGCTTTTCACCGAGTCGCGGATAAGGCCGTCGGCAGAAATGAACTCAGAATAGACCACATCGGCACCAAACATCTTACAGACATAGCGAAAAGGCGGATCCGACACGTCTTCCATTGGAGCTAACAGGAGCGGATAATGCTCAAATTCAAGGTGGGCAAGTTTATACATGACGCTGCAAAAATACAAAAAGTGTATCTTTGCAGCAAAATCAAATACCATGCAAGACAATTTGTTTATCGAGAATCTCAAGCAATCCACAGGAATTCGGATTTTTCTCTTTCTTATCATCCTATTGATTAGTAGTTTAATTGGCGTTGCCATTTCGAGTGTTTTCGTATTTGCCGGCGACATCGGGATGAAAATCGCGCAAGGCATTTCGTCCATATTCATGTTTGTGGTGCCACCCATTGTCTACTATCTCATCACACACAAAGCGCACCCGATGCGTGATTTGGGCTTCCGCAGCCTCACCCGACCGTGGTGGCTCATCTTAATCGGCGTGGTTGTGATGATTGTATCCATTCCTTTCACCAACAAACTGACCCTTTGGAACGAAAGCATGAGTTTCGGCCCAGCTTTCGCAAAACTTGAAGAATATTTGAAGACTATAGAGGAAACCACACAAGCCGCCACCGAAAAAATGCTGAATGTGAACACTATCGGTGGATTGTTGCTCAATTTGTTCATCATTGCCATGATTCCGGCCGTCGGTGAGGAAATGACTTTCCGTGGCGTGCTGCAACAATCGCTGACCCGAAAAATGAATCCTCATACAGCCATTATTCTCTCAGCAGCCATATTCTCATTCATCCATTTCCAGTTTTATGGCTTTTTGCCGCGCATGTTCTTAGGCATCTTGTTAGGTTACATGTTCTACATCACCGGTTCCTTATGGACTAGCATACTGATGCATTTTCTCAATAATGGCTTGGTCGTCGTGCTATATTATCTGACCAACAAAGGCATCGTCGAGGACGCAGAGCACTTCGGGGAAACGTACAACGTGTGGATTATTTTGGCAAGTGCAGCAATCACTTTCGGGCTCATCTTTTGGAGCTGGAGAAAGAAGGGGACAAAGTCTGTTCCCGCCTAAAACAAAAAAATGGCCGCAATCAAATTGCAGCCATTTTTCGGTTGATACTAAACCGAAGTTTAGTTTTCCAAGGCACTACCCTTCAGTGTCGTGTAGTTGATACGGAAGGCACCTACCTTACGAAGCTCTTGCTTCACATCGGTGACGACACCCATGCGGGTATCTCTGTGCACCTTCAGAGCCGTAGTCAACAGCGGGCGGTCAGCCTCACTGCGCGAGTCACGTTCCTTCTGGATCCAGTCGGCGATGTCGGCAGGACGTGCGAAGGCATCGTCCAATTGGATACGCGATTCGGTACCCAGCTTGGCATCACGCGGCGGGCCGATGTAGATGGAACTCACCAATGCCTTCCTTTCCAGCTTCTGAATCTCTGAAGCCTTAGGCATGGCGGTCTTCACCTTCAGCTCGACGTCACGCATCGAAGTGGTGATCATGAAGAAGAATATCAACATGTAAACGATGTCGGGCAAGGATGAGGTGCTCACTTGCGGCACTTCCTTTTTCCCTTCTTTTCTGAATTTACCCATATTTCTATCCTCCTTTAGTTAGTTTTATACTCAACAGGCTCAGCCTCACTGACACGCACAGGCACAGCCTCGTTGATAGCCTTGGTTTGATCTTCGTTGAGTTGGTCGAGATGCTTGTGGAATTTCTTCCAAGCCAGTTCTTCCTTCATTTCGTTGAAGGCGCGAGCCAACTCATTCTGCACACTGATATACATAGCATACGATGTACCGCGGTCGTTCTGCAATGAAATCACACCTTTCGACATGAGCACTTCGCCCACAAGGTCAAAGGTCTTGACTTCCGTTTCAGGAGCGGTCTCATCGTTCGGACGCGGAGTCATAAAGTCTTTAGCCAAATCCTTCAGCATCGAGATGTCAGAAGGACGGTTATTGACCAATAACTTATCGCTCTTGTTTACCATTACATTCATCACATTTCTTTCCTTGACCTTCACGTCCTCGTCGTTTTGCTCGACAGGAGGAGGCAGACGACGGGTGATACCGTAGTCCACATCCATGGAGGTCGTCATCAGGAAGAAACACAACAGCAAGAATGCTATGTCAGCCTGCGAACTTGAATTGATTTCCGGAGTTTTTCTTGCCATGATGAAATGTTTTACTTTTTAACTGCCTTGTAAAGTACGGAGAACAGAATTGAAAGAATAGCAACTACAAGAGTGATATAGAAGAAGTTGAGGCCCATTTCGACCCAACCGTGTGTCTTGCCTGAATAGAGGATTTCACCGGCTTGATAAGGAACGTCAAATGCGCCCTTCGACATGACGAAAGCTACAACTGCAATAACAGCGAATGCAATAATTGCAATCAACAAAGTCTTACCTTTGACGCCTTTAACAGCGGCAGTAAAGACGACTGAGATTAATGCTGCGATAACGCCAAGTATAATCAAGATGTAGCCCCAATTCAGGAATAAGTCTGCGCGAGGCGTGGGTTCACCTGCCCTGAATGCCGGCTCAATTGCACTTACAACGAGGTAGTACAAGGCAGCAATAATGACAGTAACCGCAGCCAAGGCGAGAAATACCCATTTTGAAATTATAAGCTTCTTCATGATTGATACTGATTATTTGTGGTATTTTGCAAGAATGTCCATGAATGAGATGGAAGCGTCTTCCATATCGTTGACGATGCTTTCGATCTTAGAAGCGATGAAGTTGAAGAAAATCTGAAGGATAATAGCGGCGATCAGACCGAACACGGTGGTCAACAGAGCGACCTTCATACCGGAGGCAACGACCGTCGGGCTCATGTCACCAGCAGCGGCGATGTCATCGAAGGCCTGGATCATACCGATAACAGTACCCATGAAACCGAACATAGGAGCCAAGCTGATGCAAAGACCAATCCAGCTCAAGCCGCTTTCAAGCTTACCACCGGCCACTGAACCGTAGGAAACGAGGGCCTTTTCGACCTCTTCGAGTGATTGACCATCCTGATAACGGATGAGGCCTTGGGTGAAGATGCTGGCCACAGGACCGCGGGTGTCCTTGCAGAGGTTCTTGGCACCTTCAACGTCGCCGCTCTTCATCTTGGCTTCAACGCCAGCCAAAAGCTTCTGTGAGTTGGCCGTAGCTAAGGTCAGATAAATGATTCTTTCAATGGAAATAGCCATACCAATCAAGAGGATGACCAACACGATGCCCATGAAACCAGGGCCACCATCGATGAATTGCTTCTTGATGGATTCACGGAAAGTCACAGGAGCAGCCTCGTTTTTGACAGCAGGAGTAACTTCTTCGACAGTCTCCACGGCAGCGGGAGTTTCAGGAGCAACGGTCTGTTCCGTCTGCTCAGTTTGCGCTTGCTCTTCTTGAGCAACGACGAGATTGCTGACACCAAAAGTGAAAAGGCCAGCAACCATGAGGAAAGCAATTAATTTTTTCATAGTTTGTTTGAATGTTGTTAATTATTACTTTTATGAATTACTATGTCCTGGTAAAACTATCATTTTGCTGCGGAGAGAGCGGGATTCGAACCCGCGGTACCCTTTTGGAGTACACACACTTTCCAGGCGTGCTCCTTAAACCACTCGGACATCTCTCCAGTGCTTTCCCATCGCCTCTGCCTTCTCTGAAATCGTTGCCAAAAGTACATAATTTTTCATTCGGCAAACAAAAATATTTGATTTTTTATTGCAACATTTTTTCAATTGCTTGAATCATAGCCTCAAAGAGTCATCTCGCCACGGATGGAATTTTGCATAATTTCGAGGATTCTGGCTTTCGGCAAGCCTTCACCGATGAGATACATGAGCTTTGCGACGGCGGCCTCAGTGGTCATGTCGTGTCCGCTGATGACCCCGATGCGGGCCATGTCGAGGCTGGTTTCATATCTTCCCATCTCCACCGAACCGGCCTTGCATTGGGTGATGTTGAGGATGATAAGCCCTTTGTCGATGGCTTCCTTGAGTGCGTCTAAGAACCATCCGGCAGTGGTGGCGTTGCCCGAACCGAAGGTCTCCAAAACCAAGGCACTGAGATGAGGCGTCGTAAACACGTGACGCACAAAGTCTTCCGAAATACCAGGGAAAAGCTTCAGGATGCCAACATTACGGTCCATCTTCGTGTGAACCTTCAATTTCTTGAAGTTGGGCTTCAGGATGCGCTCCTTATTATATTTAATGTGTATACCCACATCGGCGAGGTTGGGATAGTTCGACGAGATGAAGGCGTTGAAGTTCTCGGCATTGAACTTGGTGGCACGGTTGCCACGGAGCAACTGGTTCTGGAAGAAGATACTCACTTCGGGAACAATAGGCGTCTCGTCGTCCTTGGCGGCAGCAATCTCAATGGCAGCCAAGAAGTTCTCGCGACCGTCACTGCGCACCATGCCCATAGGCAACTGCGAACCTGTCAGCACGACGGGCTTGTTCAAGTTTTCAAGCATGAAACTCAGTGCCGAGGCGGTGTAAGCCATCGTGTCGGAGCCGTGAAGCACCACGAAACCGTCATAATGTTCGTACTCCTCCCCTATCTTGGTCGCCAGACGAATCCAAAAGTCGGGGGACATGTTCGAGGAGTCGATGAGCGGGTCAAAACTATAATAGTCAATCTGATAGCCGAAGTTTTTCAGCACAGGCAGATGGGCGTAGATATTGTCGAAATCGAAAGGCACCAAAGCTCCTGTCTTAGGGTCTTGCATCATGCCAATGGTGCCGCCGGTATAGAGCACCAAAATGGAAATTTCTTCGTTGCTTTGCATAACAAACGGAATTTTGTGGCGGCAAAAGTAAAGCTTTTTTTGGCTTGCACGGCAATTTGCGTTATTTTTGCAGCATGAAAGTCATCGCCCACATCCACACCGACTTCCCGACCAAGTTCGGCATCCCGCGCCAGAGCGGCATCATTGCCTCGTTGCAAGGCAAGATTGTGTTTGAGCCCGAATACCGCAATGCTGAGGCTATACGCGGTTTGGAAGACTTTTCTTACATCTGGATTCTTTGGGAGTTCTCGAAGGCGGTGCGCGACACTTGGTCACCCACGGTGCGCCCACCACGCTTGGGCGGCAACATCAGAAAGGGTGTTTTCGCCACACGTTCGCCTTTCCGTCCCAATCCCATCGGGCTTTCGTCAGTACGTTTAGAAAAGGTGGACATTGACCCAAAACTTGGTCCTATGCTTTATGTGTCAGGCATTGACCTGATGGATGGCACACCCATTTACGACATCAAGCCTTACATCGCCTACACCGACAGCCATCCCGATGCCGTCAGTGGCTTTGCCTCCACACCTGCGGAATATCTTTTGGAGGTGGATTTCCCAGAAAACCTACTGCAACAAATTCCTGAAATTCAAAGGGAAAGCCTGATAGAGGTGCTTGCCCATGACCCGAGGCCACAATATCAGGATGACCCCGAACGTGTTTATGGTATGGCTTTCAGCAACTTTGAGATAAAGTTTAAGGTTGAGGGCATGCAGCTTTCTGTAACAGAGGTTTCAAATCAGACATAAGCATCCCAACGTCCGTCATCGTCCTCAGGCTCAAATTGTTCCTCATACAGCGGAATATAATACCGCTCTATCTCATCGGCAAACTTCTGCAAGCGACCTTGATCATATAACTCCACAACTTCGTTCAGAACATCCGAATTTCCGTTGCGGAGCGATTGCAACAGGAAGAAATCAGCCTCATCCTGACCAAACTCCTTCGGCGCACGGCCATCCGTAATCATTTCAGAAAGCAACGCATAGCACAGACTATCAGCCAACTCGCCTCCTCTATAGGCATACTTCCAAGCAAGCTGATCATCTTTCGGAAAACCATACGTGCCCTTATAATAAGCATCGGCAAGATAATAGGCTCCCAGGGTCTGGCCCAACAACAAGGCCGTCTCATAGTTGTTCTTCAACACAGCATGATAGGTCTCCTTTTGAACCTCCGAAGCTGTATCAAAATCTTCGGACTCCCCATCCAAATCAAAGAGATAAGCAAAGCCGCAGCCCGCTTTCCTCGCCTTGATAATGAGCTCACGCGTAGCAGACATGCAAAGATAACCCTCGTAGGCTTTCGAATAACCTTTCTTGATCGAAACGGAGAACATTTTGGCGGCTTTATCCTTTTGTCCATTTTTGAAGAATGCCCATCCCAAAGCATCATACCATTCAGGATCAGGATTTTCCTCCGCCTTTATCCGCTCCTCTATCAAGGTAATGGCTTTGGGTGGGTCAGCTTCACAAGCTATTCCGTTTGTCACATCGACACAATAAAAGATTTCAGCGTAAAGACTGCCTTTTGAGCGTGCCTCGTCCCGAAGGCGCACATATTCATCGAGGTCAACCGGGTGCATGACACCGAAACGATAGAACTGAGCCAACGAGAAAAGCGCGTCGGCACAATCGGCATCCGCTGACTTTCGAAACAGCGTCTCGGCCTTCTCTTCCGCGTCTTTTTCCGGCATGGTCAGCCAATACCAACGCCCAAGCAAATACTGGTCATATTTATCATTGGACTGTTTCAGCTTCTCAATCTGCGCTTCCGACAATGCGAAAACTTCATAGCGGTTCCGTGCCATGCGCAAAATATGCTCAGGTCCGTCCACTTCAACATCATCGGGACTTCCCAAAGGCATCAGATAAACATCAAAATAAAAGTTCGTATAGTCACGACCTGCTTCACCAAGGCGCACCCAATAGTCAGGTTTCATCAGATACTGCCTCCCCCCGACTTCAATTTTCAGATTCGTATCACTGATTTCCAACACTTTAATACTTGAAAAAAGGTCACTTGGGTCATCATAACCGACATACTGCCCTACTTTAAGGTCGGAGCGTTCGACATCCGTATGGACACCGTCGCAATGCACCACCCCTGGGTCCATCGTCCGCCAGGAAACTTCCACTCTAAGAGACTTCCATTTCATGATTTCATCTGTTTTAGCCTTGCAAAAATAACAAAACCATGTCATACGCGTTCCCTCACATTAAATTATTACCTTTGCAGTGCAATTAAACGACCCTCATGAAATCCATCAAAATCAACTTCAGCCCTGCTGATGGCGACGAATTGAAAGGGCAAAGCAAGTGGTGGGGTTCCGCCGACCTGCCAGAAAGCATGGACTATCCCCTCATCCCCTACGATGACGGCGAAGACGACCCCATGACCTTCATCTGCCAAATCCGCTGCGCCGACCTCGCCGAAGCCGACACCGAGAACCTGCTGCCCCACGAGGGAATGCTTTATTTCTTCGCCGACATCGACGAGTTTGTCCATCACATGGACGAAGGCTGCGAGTGCGGCTACTACAACGGCATCAGTGAATGGGATCCCGAACTCTCCCGCGTCATCTACAGTCCCACGACCGAAAATTTACAATCCCATACCATCGTCGACGAAAACAACAAGCCTTTAGGACTACCCGCCCAAAGAATCACATTTGAAGCCATCGATAATCCATATACATACGATTTCAAGCTGTTGGGTCTGCCCTATTTTGAGGAAATCAGGGAAAACTATCCCGACCACATCAACTTGCTGCAACTCGACGAAAACGACGACTGGGGCATGTTATTCTACGACTGCGGCATGGTGAATTTCGTCATCACGTCCGAAGACCTGAAAGTCAGGCGTTTCGACCGCGTGAAATTCTATTTTCACTGCCTTTAAGTCGCAACATGAAGCGCGTTTTAATCGTGATAATCTGACTTATAGGACTGCGCTTTCACCCTTGGCTTCAAATAAGCCGGACGGAAAGAAATATCGAAGTTTCTGACTTGAACCGGGCTTTCCGAAAAGTTGTGGATATATATCTTGACTTTCTGCGCCGAACGGAATGCCGAATCAAGCGGCAAGGCAACGGTGGCAAAATTCCAGGTGTCAGTATGATTCACTTGAGAGTTCACAGGATACGAATCAATAGCGACTTCTCCTTGAAAATCATGCTTTTCTATGGCAAGAACAGCCTTGCCATGGTCATCTTGACATTTTATCTCAAAAGCCACATTCACCATGCTCCAATCGAGACGGATGCTATCATTAGTAAGCACCAATGCGTTGCCGTAGGGCTTTTGTTTGTCCAATTCCAAGGTATCACCGAAAAAATAATGTCCTGTATCCATTTTCAGCGAATCCGGATGATGGTAATCGTCAGGATAAAACTCGCGCAAGGCCGAGGCAAGATGATCGGCAATAATGCGGCGGCCTTCCTCATAATAATGCTCGGTGGTCCAGTCCTGGTCGATGAAATTGACATCCCTGACGAGGTTCAGATTGTTGACCACGGTCACGCCTTCGAGACTCCCATAACGCTGCAACAAGAAATCACGGTTGTACTTGAACAACTGCATGAGGTCTCGACCCACCAACTCATTGGCCTTGTCGACATTCTCCGCCATCAGGTTGAAAACGAGATTCCAACCCCTTTCGCGACATAAATCCACAATGGCGTCAAAATCCTTGACACGCGGGTTGTCGTCGGTAATGTTGAAGCCATAATTTTTGATGTAATGGCCAGCCAATTGGGTAATCTCGGGGTCGTATCTCCCTTTGCTGTCATGCCACCCACGCCAAGCATTGGCAGAATCCCACGCGAAGTTGTTATCCCATTCAAACTCGTAGGGGAACAGCAAAGGATCTTTGCGCCGATGTTCGTAAGCCAAGGCGTCCCATTCCTCATCGTTTCGAATCGGATAGGCCTTGAAAGCCAAGAGGAAACGGTTCACTAAGGGTGGATAGTCCTGTAGGAGCACTAATTGTTTGCGCAAAGCAGTCTCAAGCCTCGAATAAATCCAAATGGGGCCGAAGGAGCGCAAGTTCATCGTCACGACCACCGTCTCCACCGCTGAAGTCTTCGGGACATGTTTCAACATATAATAATAGGTCTGGGCATGGGATGCAGATTTGGTCAGGTCGCCCATCTTGACCATAGGGAAATAGTCCGAAGTGAAATCGCTGATTTTCCGATGGTTGGTTTCCTCTTCGCCATAATTATTGTTTGACGACTCACCGAGATAGATAATGCGGCAACTGTCATCGGTCACCTGCCACGAGAGCTCTACGATGTCGGAATGTTTGCGCAAGTCCTTCTCGAAGAACCACTTGGCATACACCCAGTTGAGCACTACGAGCATCATCAAAACCATTCCTATGCGTATCAACAATTTCTTCATGGTCAGAACTGGAAATAGATGAACGGAAAATTATAGACACTCGAACAGCAGATGACCATAAAGACGAGCACCGCATAAACCAACCATCTCACCGCCAAAGGTTTGTCATCGCACCATCGATCGAATCGGGTATTGCGGAGCAAAATGTCGGAGAGGATGAAGAGGCTGAGATAGATCCACATGCCAGGTTTTACCGTCATTTGTATGCCACCGCCGAAGTTGGTGAAAGCCGTCACGAAAATCGCTTTCAAATGCTCCATATCGGTGGCACGGAATATGACCCAAAACAGGGTAACTAATACAAAAGTTCTACCCATACGCAGGGCATTGCCGACAAGGGGGCATGCCCCCTTGACCCTACTGGAAGTCGGCAAAGCCCTGCGTAAGACTTTTTCTACAATATGCAGCAAGCCATGGGCAAAGCCCCACAACAGGAACGTCCAGGCCGCGCCATGCCAGATGCCGCTCAACACAAAGACCACCAAAATGTTGAATGCCCATCGCCCGAACTTCACACGATTACCGCCAAGGGGAATGTAGACATAGTCGCGGAACCAAGTGGACAACGAAATGTGCCAACGGTGCCAAAACTCGGCGATGTTCTTGGAGAGATAGGGCGAGCGGAAGTTGTCGGTGATGTCGAAACCCATCAGTTTGGCACTGCCCAAGGCAATGGTGGAATAGCCGAAGAAATCGCAGTAAATCTGGAAGCTGTAAAACACCATGCAACACAAAACAGTCCATGAGTTGTACTCGTCAAGGTGTCCAAATACCTCGTCGACATATTCGCCCAAATGGTCGGCCACTACCATTTTGGTAAAGAAACCAAACAAAATCAGACGCATCCCCTTGGAAATGTTGTCGTAGTTAAATTTCTTCTCCTCATGCAGTTGGCGCAAAAGGTTACCTGGCCGCTCGATGGGACCCGTGACCAACTGAGGGAAAAACATCACATAGAGTGCGTAATAGCCGAAATGCCGCTCCGCCTTTTGGTGACCACGATACACCTCTATCACATAACTCATGCTCTGGAAGGTGTGGAACGATAGTCCTATAGGCAAGATGATATGCGTCAAAAGGTGGGTCTCCATCCCGAGCGAGGCGCACAGCTGGTCAAGGTTTTCGGTGATGAAATTCAGGTACTTAAAAATCACCAGCACCGTGAGCGTGCTCACGATGCTGATAATCAGATAGGTTTTCTTCAACTTGGGTTTGTCTGTGCTTCGTTCCATCAGCAGACCTGCCGAGTAGTCGATGACGATAGTGACGAGCAGGATGAGGATGTATTTCGGCACAAACCACATGTAGAACACGCAGCTGGCCGCCAAAAGCATCAGCCAACGCCACTTGTGGGGCAGCAGGTAAAACAGCAGCACCACAATGGGCAGGAAAATGAGGAATTCTATGGAGTTGAAAACCATAAGACCCTCAATTTCAGTTTACTTAATCTTCTTTACCGCCGTCTGCAAAATCTTGTCGCCCTGACTCCTATCGTAGACATAAACCATCACGTAACATTCGTCAGCGTTGTAATCGGCATTGATCTCGGTGTTGTAATTGAAATAAAACATGTCGCCGAGATTGACTTGAGCATCTTCGAAGGGATCGCCGTATGCACCGTTGAGCGTGCCACGGAAGACATTGCGGAAATCATATTCCTTGTCAAGGCCGCTTGGGGTAGTTTGCCAACCCACAATATGGTCTTCAACCAAGCAGGCCGTGATGTAAAACTGCCCATCCAAATCGTCCAATGCATAAACATTCACCTCCACATTTAATTGGCGGCATGCCTCGTCAAAGTGGGGAGTCAATCTGATCTCAAACGATTGTTCTTCGTTCAAAGCGTCAGTCACAGGGGCATCAATCTGCGTCTCGTTGAGTGTGTTCCCATCGGTAAGTGCAACATGATCAACGGTAAACAACGGATTGGAGTCGTGGTTGTTATACCATTCAGTGCCTTCGTCGGTGAGGAAATCGGGGAAGCTGCCCATAGGCTGGGCCTGAAATCCGGCATGGACGCTCAAAATGAAGATGTGATCCTCATCCAGTTGATGTTGCAGGTTATGGGCATGCTCAGCAGCAGCAGGGCAGTTGACGCAACGAGCACCAGTGAAGTCTTTGATAAGCACCGTCTTGCCAGTAGGTTCTACCTCGCCGCCTTCCAAGACAACCGTCACCGTATAGACTGCCGTTGTACCATTCTGGGCAGTCACAGTATACATCACAGGATTGGTGAAATCTTGCGCCACACCCGAAGCAGGATCCACCGTGGCACCTTCCGACACCTCAATGGTGGGAACCAGTTGCGTGACATCGGTCTCAGCAGGTAACACGAAATCAATCCGATGGAGAATTTCATCTATCACACCGTCATCATCCAAAGCATCGAAACGGAACAACAGGATGCTTTTCTCGTTGTCGGCATCATGCACGAACGCCTCCACCATATACTGTGCCTCAGAGCCGTCCATGGCCGTGACGGTATAAAAAACAGGGTTGGTGAAGTCTTGAGCCACGCCTGATGCAGGCTCAATAGTAGCGTAATTAGAAACGGTAATCGTTGGCGTCAGGTGGGTCACATCCGTTCCCGCTGGGAAATCCAACCTCACCAAGCGATTATCCTCGTCAATAGTACCATAAAGACTATCCACTTTGAACACCAAAATATACTTCTCGCTTTCTGCACCTTGGATATAGGGCTCCTTCTCGACATCACAGGCATTCAAAAACATCATGGCGGCCAACAATGCCATACCTATTCTCAGTATTCTTTTCATTGTCTTAATCATTAGGTTTAAACATCAATTAAAAACTCGTTGAAACGGTCAGCATAACACCGCTGGAGGCAGGCACCGTGCGGCACACGCCGCCCACGCAGACCACACCCTCGCTTTGGCGGCCAGCACTCAGCATGACGCGAGTGGCTTCGTGGATATAAGTAACCGTGCCAGTAAAGTAATGGTCGCGGTATTCCTCAACAGGGTTGCCATAGTTCCACTTGTCGGCGATGGAGAACGACCAATGCGGGGTGATGGAGTATTCCAACAACGCGAAGGCCCAGTCGCCGCGCTTCTGGTAGTCCTTTTTCTCGCTTTCATCCACCTCATAGCCTTTGTGGACCTCGTTTTCCCACAAACCTTGCAGTTCGAGGCGCAAACTTTGCTTCTTGTTGATCTTGTAAGTCACATCCAAGAAACCGATGTTGGCCTTCACGACAGGAGAGCCGGCATGGCCTTCAATGGTCTCGATGTCATAATACAAATTGATGTATTGTGCAGTGAGGTGCCAGTCCTTGCTGATTTTCTTGTCGATTTCAAAATTGATGTCGCGGAAAAAGCGATGGTCGCTGATGGCAAAGAACTTGGAGGAATAGCCCAAAGTGCCAGGGTGATTCAAAACCATGGCATTGCCATACTGGACAGAATCGCGGACGATGTCGTTCACCTGACTCATGTTGAAAGCCAGCTTGGTACCATATTTTCCACCAAGAGCCGTCCCTTTCGGGATGGTGTAGTTGACCTGCAACTGAGCCGCCATTTCACCGTTGGGCTGGGTCGAATAGGTGTACATCGACGGCAGGCTGTGGGTGTGTGTATAATTAATAGGTGGGATAAAGTTGATGTCAAGATCGTTTTGTTTGCCTGTGTACATCGACTTAAAGCTCATATTGTCAACACGTTTCACTTGAAGGACTGCACCGAAGCCTTTCTGGGAATAGCTCAACGACGACAGCAGGGCGCGGCCTTCCTTAAAGATGAAGTTATTGATGGCCGATGGGTCGTTGATTTTGTAGGCATACTCTGTGCTAAATGCCCAATTTCCATAGCCCAAGTTGATGCGAGCAGCGGCAGCACCCACATTTTCAGGGATGTTGTAGAATGAGCTGAGGTTGTTTTGTCTCTTGCTGACGAAACTGCCACCCAGACTCATCTTGAACTCGGAATCGTTCATCGAGGCAATGCTTTGGTTGAGGTCCCATTCCGCATCCACGCCGCGCACGATGCCACGATAGTCATCATTGTTCATGTCGCGCTCCAAATAAGGTGCCCAGAAGAAACGCTGGCGTCCGTAGACACCCTTCAGCGTCACGCCACGAGTAGGACGCAACACCACACGCGCACCGCGGAGGGCATTGTCCATACCCAACGACCACTCTTCGTAGGTGCGGAACACGAAGCCGCAGCCAAACTGGTCGTAAATGTCGCCCACGGTCATGCCTATGAAGCCATTGTCATAGGAGGCGTAGAAATTGGCCAAACCTACACCATTGAGTTCACTGCGGAAGCCGTTCATCTCAGGCAGAAAAGCCTCGAAACGGATACCTGCCGAGAAATTGCCGTTGGTGTAGTTCACTTTTCCAAAGCCGTTGATACCCAATTTCTTGCCGTGAAGGTCGGTGATGCCGATGCCCTCATCGAGCATATAGTATTGCGCATCGGTCTGGAAGCTGCCGTTCACCTGACTGTTTTCAAGGAACGACTGAGCACTCGCTCTGAAACTGACCGTCAGGGCGAGTGCGAGTAAAATTAGTATATGTTTTCGCATAAATGTTTGTTTTTGACACGGGACACGAGACTGCGGGACGCGGGACAAGGCCAACGCCTCGTGTCTCGCGTCTCGAAGTCTCGCGTCAATAAATCACTTTTTCTTCTTGGCCACTTTTAAGATTTCCTCATAAAGCTCATCTTCGGCACCCTCGAAATAGCCAGTGTGCTGATACACAATCTTGCCGCTGCCGTCAATCAGGAAGGTGTGGGGCGGATTGCTCACGTTCATGGCGCGTTTGAGGTCGCTGTTCACATCCAAGAGGACATCAAAATCCCAGCCCTTGCCTTCCACGACGGGCTTCACCTTGGCGGTCGAACGCGAGTCGTCGATGGAGACCGAGTAAATCTTCACGCCGGTTTCGTCCTGCCAATCCTGATACACGTCATTCAAGGCATTGTGTTCCTTGATGCAGGGACCGCACCAGGTTGCCCAAAACGTGAGGACGATAGGCTTGCCATTGTTGGAAAGTTTGGAAATGTTCACATCCTTGCCGTTCAAGTCCTTCAGGGTGATGTTCGGCAAATCCGATTTCGATTGCGCTTGAAGGCCCGTCACCATCAGAGCCATCAGCAAAAGTGTCATAAGTCTTTTCATTGGATTAAAGATTTGATATTTAAAGATTTAAGATTTAAAATTTAAAGATTCAAGATTTAAAATTCCTCATTCCACATTCAGCATTCCTCATTCAACTGGCAATAAACTTCCAACAGCTTGCAATATTTCTCCGCCCTAATAGCCACTTTTTTGATGAGGTTCGGAATCAGGACACACTCGCCAGCATTTACAAATATCGCGCCATTTTCCCAATTCAAAGTGAAATTTCCCTCCAAAGCAATCAAAATCACGAATGAATCGAGGTTAGTGTAGTCTTTCTCCATCTCGCCCTGAAGCTGAAGCAGGTTGGTCACGAAATACTGGCAATCCACGACAGGAACGGTTTTGTTCATCACATCCGCCACCTCCATCTTGTAGTTTTCTGGCATCGTGCCGTCGATGGCCTCCACCGACTGCGGGATATGCAACTCGCGGTGCATTCCTGCCACATCGATGCGGTCCCAGTCGTAAATGCGGTAAGTGGTGTCACTGGTCTGTTGTATTTCGGCCACCATGATGCCAGGACCCAAGGCATGAACGCGACCTGCCGGAATGAAAAACACATCGTCTTTTTTCACCTGCTCATGGTTTAAAACCGATTGCAGCGTATTGTCCTTCAACACATTGACATAATCCATTCGCGTCATCTCGCGGTTGAAGCCCATGACGAGTTCAGCATCTTTGTCGGCCTGCATCACGTACCACATCTCCGTCTTACCGTTGCCCAAGCCGCGCTTCTCAGCCAGTTCATCATCGGGATGCACCTGCACCGAGAGCCAGTCGTTGGCATCGATGATCTTCAACAACAGCGGAAACTGTTCGCCATATTTGTCAAAGACGCTCTCCCCTACCAAGTCGCCCATAAAGGTCTCCACAAGGTCGTTGATTTCGTCGCCCTCAAAGTCGCCATTGGCGATTTCGCTCTGTTCGGCCCAAACGCCCGACAGCAGCCACACTTCGCCGCAATTAGGCAGCGGACCATAGTCCATTCCTAGGACTTCCTTGATTTTTCTTCCGCCCCAGATTTTGTCTTTGAAAATGGGCTTGAATTTTAGGGGATAGAGAACAGTTTGCATTGACCTTCTGAAATTTTGGCGGCAAAGATAAGACTAAATCCGAAACGCACTGCATTTTTCCGTAGTTTTGTGGCAAATTTCAAGTCATGCAAAACCTCATAGAATTAAGACATATCCTCCACGCCCATCCCGAACTTTCTGGGCAAGAAGTGCTGACCAACAAGATTTTGAACGAATGGGTAAAACAAACCCGCCCCGATCAACTCATCGAAAAAATCGGCGGCTACGGCTTGGCGGCTATTTATAAAGGTGCGAAGCCCGGCAAGCGTATCCTCATCCGTGGCGATATTGATGCGCTACACATTCCTGAGCCGAATGTCCTCCCCTATCGTTCCCAAAACCAAGGCGTTTCGCACAAATGCGGCCACGACGGCCATGCCACCATCCTTTGTGGATTAGCCCAATGGCTCGGTGAACAACGCCCCGACCAAGGTGAGGTAGTGCTACTTTTCCAACCCGCTGAAGAAACTGGACAAGGCGCACAAGCCATCCTCAGCGACCCGCAATTCGAGCAAATCAAGCCAGACGTAGCCTACGGATTGCACAACCTGCCTGGTTTCGAGAAAGGACAGATTATGGTGCGCGAAGGCTGCTTTGCGGCGGCATCGTTCGGGCTGAAACTGGTTTTTGACGGTCGCACCGCACATGCCTCGCAACCCGAGACAGGACACAGCCCTTCGGAACTGTTGGCCCAACTCATCCATCATTTGGAGAAGAAACGCGAACAACTGAAAGCGGTAAAACCCTTGACGACCTTTGTCATCACGCACGCCATCTTGGGCGAGGAGACTTTCGGCGTTGCCCCAGGCCATGCCGAGATTTGGCTCACTTTGCGCAGCTTCAACGACCGCAATTTGGAATTGATGTCCACGGAAATCATCGAGTTTTGCCGCGCCAAGGCCAAAGACCACCTTTTCGACTTCAACTTCTCGATGCACGAAGCCTTCGCCGCCACTAACAGCGATGCCCACTGCGTGAAAACCATCGAACAAGCCGCACAAAATCTTGAATTGAGACTCGGCCATTTGGAAGAGCCTTTCCGCTGGTCGGAGGATTTCGGAAGATTTGGGAGTGTATGTCCTATCGGTTTCTTCGGCCTCGGCTCAGGCATGGAGCAACCCGCCTTGCACAATCCAGAGTTTGATTTCCCTGATGATATCCTTGAAATTGGAATGGGGATGTTTTGGGAGATTATTCGGCTGGAATTGGAGGTTAACGCCTAGCAGTAAAAGCAGGCTCACACTCTATGTCATTCCTAGGAAGGCATGAGGGGAGCTGGAATCTATAGAGAGTGAGCCGTCAATATGATTATCCTTCTTTGAACCGCCCTGCATAGATTCCAATCCACCGCACATACCCATGCTGGAATGACATGCAGGGCTTGATGGCCGTGATCAAAAACCGAAGTTTCGTAGTCCCGAAGTAAAAACAATACAATTTCGTTGAATAACTGATTAGTAAATTAGATACTAAATATTTTTTATTCAATTTCCCTTGCTATTTTGAAAACTATTTGTATTTTTGCAGCATGAATGC
>JAEEQP010000083.1 GCA_016285355.1 Bacteroidales bacterium | reverse complement strand
TTCGGCAAGAACCGCATGGGCGACTTCGGCCTTCTCTCCGACATGAAGCAGAAATACGGCTTCAAGGTAGAGCGTGTTGCCGCTCAGGATGTTGAGAACATCGCCATCAGTTCCACGAAGATTCGGAATGCCCTTGCCACAGGGAACGTGAAAAGTGCTAACCGACTATTAGGCTATACTTATTCCATCACTGCTGAGGTTGTGGCGGGCAATAAAATTGGACGTACTTTGGGCTTCCCCACCGCCAACCTTGAACTGCCTCGGGAATACATGCTCATCAACAACCGTGGAGTCTATGCCTGCCTCGTTGATTACGAGGGCAAGACCTACAAGGCCATGGCCAACATCGGGCATCGTCCCACCATCGGCGACCGCAGCGAGGACAACCCCATCATTGAGGTCAACCTGTTCGACTTTAACGGCGACCTCTATGGAAAACAAATCCGAGTCCGCTTCATCGACCGCATCCGCGACGAGGAAAAGTTCAACGGCTTGGACGCGCTGAAAGTTCAGTTGGAACAAGACAGAGAAAAAGCATATAAACTATTGGATAACATAAACTTATAAAGCATCACAAAACCATCAAAACCGACAAAACATCTTTTAGCAGTAGCGGCTCCACAACCGTGTCGCCGCCAGAAAGCCGCCGGTTGGCGGGCTTTCCACAACTTTAACAAGGTTTTGAAAGTTTTGTAGGTTTTGTGACAAAGAAAGATGAAGATACTGTTGCTCGTCATAGGGAAAACGGATGAGGACTACCTCATCACTGGCATCAAGAAATATGTCGGGCGCATCGGGCATTACGCCGCGTTTGAGATGAAGGAGCTCCCCGACCCGCGCAACCGCAAAACCCTTAGCGAAGACCAACAAAAGAAAGCCGAGAGTTTCCTATTGCTGCAACAGCTGCAACCCGGCGATCAAGTCGTCCTTTTGGACGAAAACGGCAAGCAGTTCACCTCGGTGGAATTCGCTGAAAACCTCGAAAAACAGATGGCATCTGGAGCAAAAAGGCTCGTTTTCATCATCGGCGGACCTTACGGCTTTGCGCAAGAAGTCTACGACCGTGCTAACGCCAAACTATCCCTCTCACCCATGACCTTCAGCCACCAGATGGTGCGATTGATTTTTGTTGAGCAACTCTATCGCGCTTTCACGATTTTGAAAGGCGAACCTTATCATCACCAATAATAATTCAGCAACAATGTCGTTAATTAATCACAAAACTTTCAAAACCCTCAAAACTTTGTTTGTGGAGTTGTCGGCGTCCCAACCGGTCGCTGCCGGAAAGCAGCCGGTTGGCGTGCTTTCCACAATTACAACTTAGTTTTGTTAGTTTTGCAGGTTTTGTGAGAAAATAGAAACTATGAAAACATTGAAAACCATTTTAATCCTTTGTGCGGCAATCTGTTGCTTCACTTCCTGCAAGAAAGAGGCCAACATGACCTTGATGCAGAAAACTGTATTTGAAAATGCCGACATTCATCACATTAATGTCAATAACGGTTGGGAAGTCACCTTCGTTTACGACAGTTTGAAGTCCTTCGTGGAGCTGGAGTATTCTGCCTATTTGGAAAACTATATTTCTGTGCGTGAGGAAAATGAGTGGTTAATCATCGGCTTCAATAGCAAGATTAACACACTATCCGGTTCGGTTTTCAGAGCTACAGTACACATCTCGCAGAAGGAAGCTCTGTACATCATGGCCGACAACGCCTCCGTCATCACCATGGAAGGGCCTTTCGAACTGGAAGACACTATGGATATTGACTTGCGCAACGCCTCTGTTTGCAATGGTTTCGAGGTCACTTCCCAATTGTGTGGCATCAATTTAACCGACGGTTCGCAAATTTATGGTGTAAACTTTAATGGAACAAATTGTACGGTCTACGCACACAAAGGGTCTTCCTGCAAGGGTTATTTCAATGTCGAGCAATCATTCACCACAGGTGTAGGCATTTCCTCGCAGCTTATCGTTTTCGGCGGCTCGATGCCCTCAGCAACCATTGAGGTTAAGGATGCAGGCACCATTAATATGGTTCAAGCCGAGGTAAAAGATATGAACGTTTATTTGGATGGCGCGTCGGAGGCCACCGTCAATGTTACGGAGACCTTAAGCGGATTCCTTCTTTCGGGCTCTACCTTGTATTATAAAGGCCATCCGCAGATTGACATCGACTGTTCCGACGACTCGCAACTCATCCCATTCTGATTTTTGGTCTGATATTTGCTATTTTTCGCCTCCGTTGCGCTGAAGCAACATGAATTATTACTAATTTTGTCACCAAATTTAATTAAAATGAAAAAAGTAGCTTTGTTATTCGTCGCCGTCTTGTTCGCGACTTTAACTTTTGCCCAATCCGAAGACCAATCCAAATTGCCCATCGACCCAAAGACGGAAAAGATTTGTTTCCGCAAGGTTATCAACACGGTAGGCACTCAGGATGAGGTGTTTAACCGCATCTACAGTCAGTTTATGAACACCTATTACAAGAGTCCTTCGACCATCCTGCAACAAAACGACGGACGCACGATGAAGGGTAAGCACCAGTTCCAATTGGACAACGGCGATGCAGTGAAGTCGAAATGGCCTTGGATTACCTATTATTTCACCATCGAAGTGCGCGAAGGCCGTGTGCGCTACACCCTCACCGACTTCATGCAGAAAACACAATCGAACCATCCTTGCGAGGAATGGATGAACAAGGAAGATCCTTTGTATCAACCCATTTGGGATAATTATCTGAACCAAATTGCAGCTTTTGCTGAAGACTGGGGCCAAAAGTTCGAGGAGAGCCTTGTCCCCGAAAAAGTGATTGAAGAAGAAGAATGGTAAACTGAGATGGCTACTCGCGAACGCATAAAAAAAGGCTTTTCAAAACTTCTTAAGGAGGAGAAGTTGAAGCTGATTGCCAACTACTTCGAGAACCCCGGCGAGGTCGTCAGCCTTCTGAAAAGCTACTGGCACTCCGACTCGAAACAGCAGCAGCTTTTTGACGAGTTCAGCGAGAATACCATCACCAATTTCTTTATCCCTTACGGCATCTCGCCCAACGTGACCATCAATGGCAAGGACTACATTGTGCCTATGGTCATCGAGGAAAGTTCGGTCGTGGCGGCAGCTTCGGCAGCGGCCAAGTTCTGGGGTGAGCGGGGCGGTTTCCATGCCGAAGTCATCGATGTGCGCAAGGTCGGACAGGTGCATTTCGGCTGGAGCGGCGACAAGGAAAAACTCTTTGCGATGTTCCCGAAAATCGAGGAACGCTTGATGGCTGACACCGATGCCATGACCGAAAAGATGCGCAAACGCAGCGGTGGCATCCTCAGAATGCAGCTCATCGACTACAGCACACAAATCCCTGATTATTACCAGATTCGCGTGGAGTTTGCCACAGGTGATGCGATGGGTGCCAACTTTATCAACTCCGTCTTAGAGCAGTTTGGCCATAGTTTGCAAGACTTCTTCGCCGAGCAAAAAGACCTGCCCGAAGAGCTCCGAAAGGTGGAAATCATCATGACCATCCTGTCAAACAACACGCCTGACTGTCGCGTGAAGGTCTGGGTGGAATGTCCTGTAGAGCAATTGGACGGCATCGATGAGCATCTTTCAGGTGCCGAATACGCCAAAAAATTCAAAAAAGCCGTCGACATCGCCCACATCGATACCGACCGCGCCACGACGCACAACAAAGGCATCTACAACGGCATTGATGCGGTAGTCATCGCTACGGGCAACGATTTCCGCGCAGTGGAAGCAGCAGGACACACTTTCGCCTCACGCAACGGGCATTATGAAAGCCTTTCATCGGTTACCCTTGAAAACGGCATTTTCCACTTCGAATTGGAGGTACCGATGGCCTTAGGCACCGTGGGTGGCTTGACCAGTTTGCACCCATTGGCTAAGAAAACGCTTGAACTTTTAGGCAATCCCACCGCTCCTGAGCTGATGACGATTGCCGCCACCATGGGTTTGGCCAACAACTTCTCCGCCGTGCGCTCCTTGACCACCAAAGGCATCCAAGCCGGCCACATGAAGATGCATTTAAACAACATCCTCAACCAGTTGAATGCCAGCGACGAGGACAAGAAAAAGGCGAGGGAATACTTTAAGGACAAGACCGTGTCTTATGCTGGGGTGGAACAATTCTTAGACTCCTTGAAAAAATGAGCCATTACTATTCTCATGGCAAATTCCTACTGACAGGCGAATACCTCGTCCTGAAAGGGGCGTTGGCCTTGGCAGTGCCATTGAAATTAGGTCAAAGCCTTGAAGTAGTGCAACTTGAAACTAACAATAACCAAATTCATTGGGAAGCTTGGCAGCCCGAAGGGAAATGGTTTTTCGTGATCATCAATCCTGAAACCCTCGAAATCATCAATTGCGATGACCTACCCAAGGCAGAAAAACTGGTTCAAATCCTGAAGGCTGTAAAACAATTGAATCCTGTTGCGTTTAATGATGGTCTTCATTTTGAGACCCATTTGGATTTCGACCCGAATTGGGGTTTAGGCAGCAGCTCCACTTTGATTGCCAACCTTGCACGATGGGCGAATGTGAATCCCTACCAGCTATTGAAATTGACTTTCGGCGGCTCAGGTTATGACATCGCTTGCGCTACAGCGGAACAACCGATTTATTATCAACTTGTTAATTCAGAGTCGGCCCTTCGACAAGCTCAGGGACCTCAAAAAGCAAAGGTCGTTGAGCCCGTCGAAACGCCGACACCTATGGTCAAACCTATTGATTTCCAACCACCTTTTGCCGAGCATTTATTTTTCATTTACCAAGGTCAAAAGCAAAGCTCGTCCAAAGAAATCAAGACCTTTTTGGCAAAAGCAAATCCTGTTGATTTACAAAAAGATATAGAAGCCGTTTCAGAAACCAGTCGTGCCGTGCCGAAATGCGAGAGTTTGGACGAGTTTGCGTTACTTATGCAGTGCCATGAGCGGATTATCGCCCGCTGCATTGGGCAAGAACCTGTTCAAAAACATTTCCCTGACTTCGAAGGAGTATTGAAATCCTTAGGTGCCTGGGGCGGAGATTTCATTTTGGCCGTAACGGAATGGCCTGAAAATCAGGTGGAAGAATACTTCAAGGGAAAAGGTTTGGAAGTAGTTTTTGGCTATAAAGAGATGGTTTTGTAAAGAGATTTTGTATTTTCGCGGCATAAAAACATCAGAAATGCAAAACAAATGGTTGAATGAGGCCTTTCAAGGCGAAGTACCCAACGACTTTCAGGGTAAAGTGGGCTGGCAGAGTCCGTCGAACATCGCCTTGGTGAAATATTGGGGCAAACACGGAAAACAACTCCCTCAAAATCCGTCAATTAGTTTCACTTTGTCGGAGTGTTGTACTGAAACTTTTGTGCAATACGAGAAAGCTGAACATTTTGGGTTCCAATTCTTTTTTGAAGGCAAGGAAAATCCTGCTTTCGGTGCAAAAATTGAAAAGTTTCTGCTTGATTATCAAGTGTTTTTCCCGTTTATCAACCAGTTGAATCTGAAGGTCGAGAGCTGCAACACCTTCCCGCACTCTTCGGGTATCGCTTCTTCGGCTTCATCAATGAGTGCTTTTGTGATGTGCTTGCTCGACATAGAATATTGGCTCGCTAGAATTGAACGTCAACGTGCTGGAATTTTCTCTGTTGTTCCACAAAAAGCCTCCTATTTCTCTCGTTTGGCCTCGGGAAGTGCCTGTCGCTCAGTGTATCCCAAAATGGCACTTTGGGGGGTAACAGAAGCTTACAATGGCAGTTCTGATGAATATGCCGTTTCGTTAGAAAAAGACATTCATCCCGTCTTTAAAACCTTTCGCGATAGCATCCTGATTGTCAGCGGCGAGAAAAAATCCGTTTCCAGTCGCGCAGGACATGGCCTGATGAATGGTAATCCCTACGCCCCTGCGCGTTATGCAAAAGCCAACGAGAATATCAAAAACTTACTGACCGCCTTGAAATCAGGTGATTTGGACACCTTTATTAATATCACCGAGTCAGAAGCCCTTCAACTTCACGCCTTGATGATGTGCTCCAATCCGTCTTTTATCTTGATGAAACCCAATACATTGCATATCATCGAAGAGGTTCGGAACTTTAGAAACGAGACTCATATTCCATTATGTTTCACTTTGGATGCCGGTCCCAATGTGCATCTGCTTTATCCAGAGAGTGAGGCTAAAAAAGTGGAAAAATTCATCAAAAGTGAGTTGGTAACATATTGTAACCAAGGCCGTTGGATTGCTGACCATGTGGGCGACTGGCCAAAATTATTGATGTGATGAAAGAGCGTTACTATAGCAAAGTCATCCTCTTTGGCGAGTACTCGATGATTTTCGACAGCACCGCCCTGATGGTGCCGCTGAGGCAATTCTCGGCCCAATGGCGTTTTGCCTCACATTTGTTGGCACAAGGTGCCGCCGCTTCCAACGCTAGCCTGCAACGTTTCGCAGAGTATCTTTCCACATTGAATGGCATAAAGGATAACCTTGATTTACAAAGGTTTAACCATGAATTATACTATAACCTCTTTTTGGATTCCAATGTGCCTTCGGGCTATGGCTTGGGCAGTTCGGGTACCTTGGTGGCGGCTGTTTACGATGCTTATGCGAAGAAAAAAATCGATGATTATCTGAAACTGAAGGAGATTTTCGGCAAAATGGAAAGCTACTTCCACGGCAGCAGTTCCGGCATTGACCCTTTGCAATGCTATTTGGGCAAGCCATTCAAAATCACGCCGAAAGGAGTGGAATTACTTTCAGATGATTTTCTGAAAAAGGACATCCATGTCTGCTTGATTGACACAAAAATAAAGAGCAACACCAAGCCTTTGGTTGACCATTTCAAGAAACAACGTCAAAATCCAGAATTCTTGAACCGCTTCCAAAAGGAATACACTCCTCTTGTGAAATCTTGCATCGACACAATGATTCAAGGTGATACAAACCTGTTTTTCAAGTCATTGAAGCAACTAACGAAAGGCCAACTTGAATTCCTTCGACCGATGATTACGGACAACACTTTGGATTTGTTTACTGCCGATTATAACTTCAACTTTGGCGTAAAAATCTCTGGTTCAGGCGGTGGCGGTTATGTGTTGGGCTTCACGGATGATGTTGAGAAAGTTAATGAATTACTTAGCCTCCCATGTCATTCCAACGTTGGCATGCAGGGGCGGAGGGAATCTATGAGAGGCGGATTTGATGTTATTTGGCTCTAATTTTCTATTTTTGCAGCCCCAATGTCAGCCCTCAAAAACATAGAATCCTGGATAGAACGCACTTTGACCACGGTCATCGACTTCTTCTATCCGCCCTTCCGCAAGGTGATGAGCCTTGAATTGTTTCGTTATGCGGCATGCGGTGGCTTGAACTTGGCTTTAGATTGGACCCTGTTTTACATTTTATACCACTTTGTATTTCATGGTCAGGTGTTTGACCTCGGTTTCATTGCCTTCACACCTCACATCGCAGCCTTTATATTTAGGTTTCCCATCACTTTCTTGACAGGTTTTTGGATGGCACGTCACATCAGTTTCTCCGGCTCGACCTTACGAGGCAGAACACAGATTGTAAGGTATTTGATGGTTACTGTTGTGAACTTTCTCATCAACTATTTCGGCCTAAAACTCTTTATCGAGGTGCTTCACATTTGGCCGACAATATCGTATGTCATCATCTCCATCATCTGCGTGACGTTCAGCTAT
>JAEEQP010000044.1 GCA_016285355.1 Bacteroidales bacterium | reverse complement strand
TGAATGTGGAGCCTTGGGAACCCAATCTGACCACTTTGGTGGATTTTGACTCGAAATGGGCCGACCTTGTAGCACCTGACACACCAATTCCCACACCCAACACCAATCAGTATAACAATACGGTAGGGGCTTTTGAAGGCGGAGGCTATTTGGTGGAAGGCATGTACAGGCCGCAACGCAATTGCATGATGCGTAACTATGCACCTTTCTGTGCCGTGTGCAACCGAACGATTGAAGCCGTAATTGAAGCACATTCCGATACTCCGTTTGCAGTAAAATCCGAGCAATTGTTGCCCGAATCCTCGCTTCGCGTATGTCCCAATCCTGCCACTGATTATATCGATGTTTTTGTAAATCAAAAAGATGGTCAAGCGGAAATTATCGATATGAATGGGAAAGTAGTTATGTCCGTTCAACTCAAAAATGAGGTAAACAGAATCGCAATCAGCGACTTACCAGATGGCATTTATATGCTTCGTTCTAATGGCGAAACGCGGAAATTTGTAAAACAATAAATTAGGGTAATTACGGTTTTTTCTCAGTAAGATACTGCGACGGCGTTTGCCCATACTTTTTCTTGAACGAACGCAAGAAGGTGGCGTATGAATTGAAGCCCGACATGACCGAAATATCTTCTAAAGAATGTTGGTTGTCAGTGCCTTTGCCGTCCAACATGGCTTTGGCTTCTGTCAGGCGGAAATCATTGATGTAATCGTAGAAAGTCTCGTGTTTCTCTTGGTTGATGTAGTTGCTCAGATATTGTCGGTTGGTACCCAAATGTTGTGCTAACTTCTGCAAGGTCAACGTATTGTCCTGATAATACCGCTTTTCGAGCATAGTTTTGTCCAAATCGCTGTAGATAGGTGGCTTGCTTTGCTGTATGGTGTTGGATTCCAGCGCATTGCCTTTCTCGGTTTCGTTTTCATCTTCTGTAACGACAAACACTTTTTGCCTGACCATTTTCCGAACGGCGAATAAAACGACGGCAACGATGATAAGGCAATAAATGGTGTCGAAAAGCAGGTTTATGCCAACGACTGGAGCAGTGAACCAATCCCGCTGCGACACGCTCTCAAAAGCCCAAACCAAAGCCACCCCAAAATACAAGGCAATCAGGATGGCACCCCAGCGAAGGTCGAAATACTCGATGTTGCCCAAGTTTTCAAGTAGCATTTTGGTGTGTCTCTTGATGGAGTATTCCAAATAAATCATTAGTACTAAAGAAGCTATTACCGTGAAAACTTGTACTACCATAATTATCATTGGGTTTTGGGTGATGCCAAACAGCAACATGGCGGCGACAAACGGCACCTCAATGAGAAGGAGTTGCCATTTTGTGAAACGATCGGGGAATACTAACGAAACGCCAAACATCATGTAGCCACCAACAATCACATAATCGAAAAGCAGTAGCAGCGAATTGAGGAACTCGGAGAAGGGCAGGTTGCGGCAGGCCAACACCACAAAGTTGTTGAAAAATCCAATCGAATGTAGAATCACAACGAGTGCAAAGACGCGCTGGAACTGGTATTCGCGGTGATGCCTGAGCATGTTGATGCCACAACCCATCAGCATACATTGGGTAAAGCCCGAAACGAAACAAAGCAGCAATATGTAGAATGAATCGCTGTTCATGTCGGCAAAAGTACGGTTTTTCGCTCCGTCATTGTAGCAAACCGTTCCAATTACCCGATTTTTTACGTATTGCAAACTGAAATTTTACGAATTGACAAAATTAAATGGTGGATTTTACGCATTGCAAACCGATTTTTTGGCGAGTGAAAGCCGTAAGCAGAGAATTATGGTGACTTTTGCCTAATAAAAATAATGTGTTTCGACAAACAGTTTCAAAGCGACTAAAACCGATGGCCTGATGGGATATAACCAGGAGATACAAAATGAAACAAGGAATTGCCTTATTTGCTTTTTTGGTTTTAGCCATGACATGTGTTTTTGGGAATAATGATGGCAGAAGACCACGTTGGCTGTCCGAAGTGCCAGTGGCGTCTAATAGTACATTTGAATATAAAGTGGTTACAGTTTATGCCCAAACTCCATCAGAAGCGAAAGGACTCGTACCTCGGGAAATCACCCATTATATTGAGACAACACAAAAAGTCCAAATCACCTCGGTGTCAAAGATATCTTCGGAGAATCAAAACGGCAATGTTTCGGAGGAGACCAGTTTTAATATGATGGCGGTTGTGGAAGGCGATCCGGTGAACGTAGTGGTCAAAATCATTGACGAATACCAAGAAGCCATAGATGGTCGAGGGGTATTCTATTTTCTATGCGCTGTCGGCAATCCCAAAGCTTCTTCGGTGAATTTTGACAAAGTGCAGATTACAAATAAATATGGTGCAAAAGGTCTTTGGCGTTCTGCCATTCTTCCAGGCTGGGGACAGATGTACAAGGGAAGTACAGGGAAAGGTATCGCCATCCTTGGTGCTGAAGTGGTTGCTGTCGGGGGAATAGTGGCTTTTGAGAGCATGCGTTCCAGCTATGTCGCTAAAATGCACACCCAACCACATTATGCTCAGCAATATGCTTCAAAAGCAAGCAACTGCAAGAACATCCGCAACGGCTTCATCGCTGGTGCTGCTGCGGTCTATGTTTACAATATAATCGATGCTATTGCTGCACCAGGTGCCCGCTGGCTGAAGACCACTAACGGAGAGCTTTCATTCTATCCGAGCGTCACGACTGATGGCGTGGGATTGTCAGTGGCTTATCATTTCTAAAACCTTGATTTATATTAGCAAACAAATAAATTATCAATTAAATCAAATCATTAGTATTATGAAAACAGCTAAATTAGTTCTGGGCATGGTAATCGCCTTCGCACTATGCATGTTTTGGTCATGCAAAAAAGATGAGGCTTTAGGCCGAATTCAAGGAATTGTGACCAATGCCACCACCAATGAGCCTATCCAAGGCGTCAACATTTCACTCAGTCCTACTGGCCTCTCCGCCGTGACAGGTAGCGATGGACGCTATGAGTTCAACGACCTTGAATCTGGACAATACACTGTTCAAGCTATGAAATCAGGTTTTGAGAGCAACACGAAGAGAATCACCATCGTAGGTGGCAAAATTGCATCGGGCGACATGATGCTGAAGCGCTTGACGAATGGCTTCCGACTCAATGTGGAATACCTCGACTTTGGCACCAACTTCTCACAGTTGCAGTTCAAGATCATCAACAACAGCGAGACACAGCCAATGAGTTGGGAAATCGTGGAAAGCATGAACTGGCTGACAGCCAATCCTTCGACAGGCAACTTGGAAGGCGACCAGGAAACCACGGTCACAGTGGAAATTGACCGTACACAAATTGAGCAAAGCACCAGCGCCTACCTTACTGTCAGAAGTGGTAGCCAAACCGTGGTGCTGCCTATCAATGTGACTGTTCCAGGCAGTAGCACCGATAGTCCTCAACTTCAACTGAGCGAGACCTTGCTTGATTTCGGAATTTCCGCCAACAGTCTCACTTTCTACGTGATGAACGGAGGTCCTTCAAACACTTCGTTGAACTGGTTCTGTTCCAACGTCACTGTGGATTGGTTAGTGCTGAATCCTACATCGGGCACTACTTCCGGCGGTAGCAACACTGAGGTGATTGCCAGCATCGACCGCATGAAGATTAACGGCTCGGTTACCACTACGGTCACCGTGAGCGGTGCAGGCACCACTTCCACTATTACTTTCACTGCCTCATCAGAAGGTTCGGGATCGGCCATTCTGCAACTGAGCGATGGTTCGTTGGATTTTGGCGTCGAAGAGACCACAAAGACCTTCCAAGTGAAGAATGTCGGCTCCAACGGCACCACACTTGACTGGACCATTGCAGCTCCTTCAGTAGACTGGCTGACGCTTACTCCAATGTCGGGCAGCACCAATGCAGGTGGAAGTACACAAGTGACAGCCGTTATCGACCGCAATAAGATTACCAGCCATGTTTCGACCACGGTTACCGTAAATGGCACTAACAATAGTGCAAACCTCTCGGTATCTGCTGATTACAAGAATACCAGCGTGGTGGTTGACGATGGTCTGTTCTGTTATTTCGATTTTGATGGCGAAGAGGTTGTGGACTGGCAGGGCAATTACGTAGGTATTAATAGTGGCACGACCACCTCTACCGATACTCCTTCTGGTGAAGGCAAATCCAGACAATTTGATGGCAACTCGCTCTTATTTATAGAAGATAATATCGTTCCATCGGGATCTACATATACCATAAATTTGTGGTTTAAGACTGAAACAAATGCCCAATATTTACTTGGTACTGATGTTTTGTACCTTGATTGGCCATGTTATAGTTTTTATCTGACAGAATCTTCTAGCATTACTTACATAGCAGACTCTCCAATCTATCCAACAACGACAAATCAACCCATTTCCAATTATCTTGATAATCAATGGCACATGTTGACAATCGCTGTAAAAAATGATGGAAACTTGGCTATGATTTATCTTGATGGTGTGTTGTTTGAGTCAACGCAAAGTTATGGTAATAATGGTTGGAGTTGGGGCAGCGATGTAACCATGACCTTTATTGGATCAGCTGTTAACAATAACCACGCAGGAAAATTCAACGGCAAATTGGATAATTTCCGCAGCTATAATCGTGCGTTGAGTGCATTAGAAGTGCAATCCTTGTATCAAGCAAAACAGTAAATAATTCTTTGACTAAATAAATCTAATTGACTATGAAAAAAGTATTTCTTTTAGCTCTGTTAGCCCTGATGTTTGCAGGTTGCACAGAGGATGAGTACACATTAACCGGTAATGTGATAGGCATGGTGACCGATGCCACCACAGGTGAACCCATCAGCAATGTCACAATGACCCTTTCACCTTCGGGAAAATCCGCTACGACAGGCTCCGACGGCATATTTGAATTTAACGACCTTGAAGCCGTTCAATACAAGATGCAAGCTCGCCATGCCAATTACAAGACTGACACAAAGACAGTGACTGTACTGGCAGGTGAAATAGTCAGAGGCGATATGCAGCTGATGCCGAAGAATATTGAATAATAAAGATAAGGTAGAAAAAATGAAAAAATCAAGTATCCAATTAGCCTTGGGTGTTGTCTTGGCTTTTGTGCTTCTGATGACTTCCTGTGCTAAGGAAAAGACTCCTACCATTGGCAAAATTCAGGGAATTGTGACCAATTCCATCACCAATGAGCCTATCCAAGGCGTCAACATCTCACTCAGCCCGACCGGTCTCTCCGCCGTTACAGGCAGTGACGGACGTTATCAGTTCAACAACCTTGAACCTGGACAATACACCGTTCAAGGAATGAAAGAGGGCTATGAGAGCAATACCAAGAACATCACCATCGTGGCAGACAACATCTCATCGGGCGACATGACGATGAAGCCCATGGTGAGCGGTTTCACTCTTAATGTGCAGACCCTTGATTTTGGTGAGAGCTTCTCGCAGTTGCAATTTAAGATTATCAACGCAAGTTCGGTTATGCCCTTGAGTTGGGAAATCGAGGAAAGCTTGAACTGGCTGACGGCAACCCCCAATTCGGGCAACTTGCAAGGTGGCCAGGAGACCACTGTCTCGGTGAATATCGACCGCACACAGATTCAGCAGAGTACTACGGCCAACATTATCGTACGCAGTAGCGACCAAAGCAATGTGCTTCCAGTAAATGTCACCGTTGCAGGCAACAATGGTCCACAGCTTCAACTTAGCGAGAACTCGATTGACTTTGGTACTTCAGCCAACAGCTTGACTTTCTATGTGATGAACACAGGCCCATCAACCACTTCACTCAACTGGGTGTGCTCCAACATCAACGTGGATTGGCTGACCCTGACACCCACTTCAGGCAACACAGCAGGTGGTGCCAGCTCCATGGTGACCGCTACCATCGACCGCTCGAAGATTGAAGGCATGGTTTCCACCTCGGTCAGTGTGAGCGGTGCGGGTAGCACTTCTACTATCACTTTTAGTGCGGCTTCAAGCGGTACTGGCACAGCCATCCTGCAACTGAGTGAAGGCTCGTTGGATTTCGGTGAGACCGCCACCTCCATGTCCTTCCAAGTGAAAAACGTAGGTTCCGCCGGTACTACGCTCAGTTGGAGTATCAATCCTGTTAACGTTGATTGGCTGACGCTTAACCCGATGTCGGGCAGTACCAGTGCTGGTAGTGGCACTCTCGTGACCGCCATGATTGACCGCACTAAAATTCACGGCCCTGTTTCGACCACTGTGACCGTGAATGGTACCAATAACAGTGCAAACCTCAATGTTTCAGCTGCATACGTTGACAACACCTTGGTGATTTCAAATGGCCTGTTCTGCTTCTTCAACTTTGACGGCAACGACATCGTGGATTATTATGACAATTACACGGGTATTAATTTTGGTGCAGAAGTTTCCGACGATACACCAAGCGGAGAAGGTCATTCCATGAAGTTTGATGGATCAAGTTCATATATTCTGATTCAAGACAACATTGTCCCTGCTGGAGGTCCATTTACTATCAATCTATGGTATAAAACAGGTAGAAACAACCAAGTATTGGTTGGCAGTGACGACAACTACATTGGAGCTTTTACTGCGACTGAATCAGTTTTAGCGTTTACGAGCACCTCATGCATCTCGTATGTACCTGATTATTATCAAAATGATTGGACAACTGCACTTTCATTCTCTGAATATATCGACAACCGCTGGCACATGTTAACACTGGCCTATGATGGTAATATTGCTGTTATCTATGTGGATGGTGTGGGAGTTGAATCGAAAGCGAGTAACAAATTAAAATGGGGATCCGATGTCAATAATAGTTTCCTTGGAGTCGATGCAAAAGCTAATGGTAATGGAGGCTATTTCAATGGCAAGCTTGACAACTTCCGCAGCTACAACCGTGCTTTGACGGCTTCAGAGGTTCAGATGCTATTTAACGCGAAACAGTAAAAGTAAAGAAAATAAATTTGTGACATTTTTTTCCGGCGGCCTCGGGGTTTGTTCTGGGGCCGCCTTTTTTGTCATTCCCCAAGAAAAATGTAAGTTTTTGTTTGGTGTTCCCCGATAAAAGTGTAAGTTTGCAACAAATATACATGACAAATGAGGAAGTTCATATTATTTCTATTGGTGCTATCAATGTGCCTTTCTTGCGTCAAAAGGCCGCAACAATGCCATCCCATTCCAACCCAACAACAATTAGAATGGCAACAGCTTGAAACATACGCTTTTATACACTTTGGCTTAAACACGTTTAACGACATGGAATGGGGCTATGGCAATACGCCTTCTTACACCTTTAATCCAACGAATTTGGACTGCGAACAGTGGGTTTTGACCTTGAAAGCTGCTGGCATGAAAGGTATCATCCTCACGGCTAAGCATCACGACGGCTTCTGCCTCTGGCCGACGGAAACTACGGATTATTGCATCAAAAATACATATTATAAGGAAGGTAAAGGCGACTTGGTGCGCGAATTGTCCGAGGCTTGCAAGAAGCATGGCTTGAAGTTCGGGTTGTATCTTTCTCCTTGGGACCGCAATCAGCCTGAGTACGGTTATCAGGGCTATGTGGACATCTATCACCGTCAGATTGAGGAACTTGTGAGCAATTACGGACCTTTGTTTGAGTTTTGGTTCGACGGTGCCAATGGTGGAACGGGGTGGTATGGCGGTGCCGATGAAATGCGCTCGATAGTGGCGGAGAAATACTATGATTATGAGAAGGCGAGAGACATCGTGTGGCAATACAGTCCTGAAGCGAGCATCTTTGGTGGCACGGTGCCGACGCTACGTTGGATAGGTAACGAAGAAGGCAAGGCAAATGCAACGCAATGGTGCATGTACAAAACTGATTTTGAATCGCTTAATGATACAAAGGCATTGCAACAGGGCTACCGCGACGGTGAGGCTTGGTTACCCGCCGAGGTGGATGTATCTATTCGTCCAGGGTGGTTCTACCGTGAAAGTGAGGACAGAAAGGTAAAAACCGTGGAACAGCTGATGGATTTGTATTACCAGAGTGTCGGTCATAATGCCAACCTTTTGCTCAATTTCCCTGTGAATCAAGATGGTAGGATTCCAAACATCGACTCAGCAAATGCCGTGAATTGGTGTCAGAAACTTCAAAAGGACTTTTCCAACAACTTGCTGAAAGGGTGCAAGGTAATGGCCAGCAACAAGCGTTCATGGAGATTTGGTCCGAAACAAATTCTGAACGACGACTACACAAAATACTGGGCAACAGAAGACGGCATTCATCAGGCGGAACTCATCTTCGATTTCCCGAAAACTACAGCCTTCAATCGCTTGCTTTTGCAAGAGTATATTCCTTTGGGTCAAAATGTTGACGCATTCTATTTGGACTATTACTTTAATTGCAAATGGTTGCCTATTGAAGTGAATGAGCCAACGACCACCATCGGTTACAAGCGACTTGTTCGTTTTCAGACCGTTAAAGCTGATAAGTTAAGAATTAGGTTTAAGGTTTTCAAAGGCACTTTGTGCATTAATCAAGTAGGAGCATATTTAGTTGAAAAATAATAGCATCATGAAAAATATATTGCTTTTTGTCTTATTCGCATTTATGGCTTTGCCGATGGCGGCTCAGTCGGGCGACAAGAAACCTGGTATCAACAAAGAGAATTGCACGTTTACCAACAAAGACGGCAAAACCTTCAATCTCTACGGCAAGGTGAAGATTGTGGAGAGTTTTCCTGACATCAAGGTTCAAATTGTAGAATCTTTCGAGGACTTGGACGTGAAGATAGTGGAATCTTTCCCCGACCAATGCGGCAAAGTGAAGCTTGTGGAGAACTTTCCCGATATGAAAGTTCAGATTGTCAATAGTTTCCCTGATATTAAGGTCAAGATTGTGGAATCCTTTCCTGGAGTGAAGAAATAGTCCCATTTTGTTGTACTATGATTGAGTATCACCCTTTAAACCCCTTCCTGCCCGTCAATGCCAAGGTGCTGTTTTTGGGCAGTTTCCCACCGCCTCAAAAGCGTTGGTGCATGGACTTTTTCTACCCTAACTTCATCAACGACCACTGGCGCATCGAGGGTGAAATCTGGTTCGGCGACCGCAACCATTTCGTTGATACAGAGCATAAATGTTTCAAAAAGGAGGAAATCGTAGCTTTCCTCAACGAGAAAGGCATTGCCTTCTTCGATACGGCCATGGCAGTCAAACGGCTGAAAGACAATGCCTCGGATGCTTTCTTGGAAATCGTCGAACACACCGACATCCGAGCCTTGCTTGCCCAAATGCCGCAATGCCATGCCATCGCAACGACAGGCGAGAAGGCCACTACGGAAGTGTGTAGTTATTTCAATGTCGATACGATTCCTTCGCCCAACACGAAAGTGGCTCTCGAAGATAGTTTAACCTTGTATCGATTACCCTCATCTTCAAGAGCCTATCCTTTGTCATTTGACAAAAAAGTTGAAGCCTATAAACGGATGTTTGAGGCGGTGTTTAGTGCCTAATTATCGCGTCATCAGCGCATCAATCGCGGGCAGAATCTCACCCGACTTGCCTTCGAGGTAGATGTCTGTGATGTAATTCGTGTAGGTCGAAGGCTCCATGTTGATTTCGATGATCTTGGCGCCATTGCGTTTGGCGATACCAGGAATCATGTTTGCTGGGCTGACCTGTCCCGAAGTACCGATGATGACAAAGGCATCGCAGTTCTCGGCAGCACGCACCGAGCCGTAGTAAGCATCCTCGGGGATGCCCTCGCCGAAGAAGATGAAGTCGGGCTTCATCAGTCCGCCGCATTGGGCGCAACGGGGCGGTTCCTCGGTGAGTGTCAGGCTCTTGGCATCGACCTTGTGGCCGCATTTAGTACACACGAAGCGCGACATGTTGCCGTGGAACTCATACACGACAGTGTTGCCAGCCACGGTGTGCAGGTCATCGATGTTCTGCGTGATGACGCTGCTCAGACGACCTTCTTTCTCCCATTTTGCCAGAACGAGATGTCCGGGGTTAGGCTTAATATCCTTGTTGCTGAAGAAGTTGTAGAACACCTCGCGGATGATCTTCCACGACTCCTTGGTGTGGCGGTAGTAGAAGTCGATGTCTAAGGAATTGGGGTCGTACTGGTTCCAGATGCCGCCCTCACCACGGAAAGGCGGGATGCCGCTCTCGGCGGAAGTGCCTGCGCCGGTGAAGCCCACGATGTTCTTCGCCTTCGATAGGATCTCAGCGGCTTGCTTGATTTTTTCTTCGTTATTCATAGCGTGTTGTTTTTAATCACAAAACATTCAAAACCTTGCAAAACCTTTTATAGTATGGGGAAAGCCTGCCAACCGGCGGCTTTCCGGCGGCACACGGTTGTGTAGCCGCCGCCTTTTTGAAGTTTTGCCCGTTTTGTTGGTTTTGTGACATATTCAAATTCAAATGTTTTCAGGTGCAAAGTTAGACAAAAATTGTTGCAAGATACAAGGAAAATGCGTATATTTGCAAAGTTAATGAGCAATTGGAAATCTTATGACGCAAAAGCAAGCTATACAACTATTTGAACAGAAGAAAGTGCGCACCGTTTGGGATACCGATAAAGAGAAATGGTATTTCTCCATAGTGGATATTATAGCGGTACTTACGGATAGTACTGATCCAAAACAGTATCTAAAGAGAATCCGAAGCCGTGATTCTGGGCTACAGGCCAACTGGGGTACAATTTGTACCCCGGTTCGAATGAGAGCGGCAGATGGTAAGTTGAGGTTGGTGGATGCTTCTGATACAGAAGGCATTTTCCGTCTCATCCAATCCATTCCGTCGCCAAAAGCAGAGCCTTTCAAGCAGTGGATGGCACAGGTGGCGGCAAAACGTATTGACCAGATGCAAGATCCCGAGCTCTCCATCGAACAGGCTGTGGCCGATTATCGCAGGTTGGGCTATTCGGAGGCATGGATCAATCAGCGGATAAAGTCGTTTGAGGTGAGGAAGCACCTGACCGATGAGTGGAAACGCGCCGGTTTGGAGGAAGGCGTGCAGTTTGCCTCGCTGACCGATATCATCTATCGCCAGTGGAGTGGCCTTTCTGCCAAGGAATACAAGCAACTGAAGGGCTTGAAGAAAGAGAACCTGCGCGACAACATGACCGACCTTGAAATTGCCATTAATATGCTTGCAGAGGCCACTACGACGCAGATTTCAAGAAACGAGAATCCGAAAGGCATGGCTGAGAGTGCAGGTATTGCCCGAAGAGGAGGAGCTGTGGCGAACGACGCCCGAAAAGCCGTAGAGAAAGAAACCGGACAGCCGGTGGTATCAACCATGAACGCCAAACAGATTGCACAGGGAGAGGCGGAATTGTTTTTAGATGGTGGCAAGGAATGAAAAAATGTGTATTTTTGCGGATGAAAATAATGTGAAAAAAGATGACTACTTTTATTGACACATTGGAAGAAACAGACATTGCCGCCCTTCAGGACGACCTGACACCAGAGCAGAGAGCCTATTGGGAGGCTTCCATTGAGCGTGATTTGCGCGACATTGCAGAAGGCAAACCCCATAAGTACATTTCAGGAGATGAGTTTTGGGGCAAAGTAAATGAAGCCTTGAAGCGTCATTATGAAAAAGTATAAGGTCATTTGATGAAATATTTATGTAATTTTACACTCGATTTTAAACGGAAAACTATGGTATAAAGAAGACATAACTAACATAATAAATTGAGCTTGACGCTCTTGTTCTCCTTCGGGAAATGTCTGGAAAACAATTATCCAATAGGCGAGAATAAGGATGCAAAAGTTCACGCATGGCGTGAATTACTTTCATCCCTTATTTGCCTAAAGGTATTCCAGACAACCTTCCGAAGAAATAAGCGGACACAATGAAAGGATTTGCGCCTTTCTTCATACCATTTTATGAGCATCGATTTCTGGCTCAATAGTAGAAAACCTTAGATTATTCACTTAAAGTAGCGATATATGAACGATGAACAAAAAAGATTAAATTGGTATTACTACCTGCCAAGCGATGGTCCCGAAGATAGGGTCATTTGCCAATACATGAGGCTGGATTACTTGATTCGGTTACTTGAAACACATAAGTATTATGTCAGGCGCAGACGTGAATTTGATGATGCTAATGAGAGTTATGAAAATGTAAAACTAGCTTTTCCTATTGCCCCTGCAAAGAATTATAACTCGCAAGATCAAGAACTAACCAAAAGGATAATTCCATATTTTGATATCATTCATTGTCCCACTTCGTGTTGGACAAAAAACGAAGATGAAAGTTTCTTGATGTGGAAATCTTATGCGACAGAAGTAGGTGCTCGAATAAAAACAACAGTTCATAGTTTTATTGCTTCGATAGAATTAGACCTTGAACAAGATGGGATGAACAAAGTGGTTTGTGGTTCAATGAGCTACAAAAAGGATTTAATCCCCTCATCAAATGAATTAGGTCAGTTGTTCAATAAGGATAAAGCATATTCCGCCGAAAATGAATTCCGTTTCTACTTTCATATTTCGAGTGACTCCGACAAGAAAAGCACAAAATATCATCTAATTCCTGTAAATACATATGTGATGATAGACGAGATACTGCTTTCTCCATTCATCTGCAAAGAAGCGGCTGACAAACTTGCACGCATGGTAAAGTGCACCTATGGTATAGAAAATGTTAAACAATCAAATATCAGACTAAAATGAAAAAGATTCTATCACTAATCCTTTTGTTAGGAGTTTCTTCTGTTGCAATGGCTCAATGGACCGAATTTCCAGCAGTTGACAAAATAAAACCAGGTTATTTATGGGGTGCTATTTCAACAGTTGTTGTAACCAATGAACATACTGTTGTTATGATGGCGAAACAGGGTAGTAGTATAAGTACTGAAACTTATTTGGAATACATAAATCCAAGTAATGGTTCAACAGAAACAATAAAACTGGTGAAAGCAGATCCGATTTATGGCGAAGCCTCAATGAAGTTAAGAAGTATGGGAGCAATTAATTTTAATCTATATTTCCCACCATTACCAGAAGGAGTTAATGTTTTTGACATGATAGAACCTAAAGGTATAAGATTCCATGGAGTACATATATTCCCAGTTAAATATGAAATGCCGAAAGAAGAAAATCATGTACAACGTTTAGCTGTTGCTGAAGAAGATTTAAAAACACTAATAGATAGTTCTGATTTTGCTTTTTCTGGTTATTATGAATCAATGGAGAATGACGGATACAGGTTGGCGGTACTCCAATCTACAGATACTGTTTTCGTGGTATTTGTTGGCCATGACAAGGGAGATATTGGCACATGGACATATGGCGAGGTCAAAGCAATATTGCGTGCCACAGCTATTCCAAATGCATATAAGGCAGTATGGTTTATGGGGGATAAGACAAAAAAGTCTGTTTTGATTACATTTGATGCCATATCGATGGCAGTATCATTTGATGATGATTATTCAGAGGTCTATGTCAAGATGGGTAGTTCAAATATAGCGACTAATAGTATGGGCGTACAATCTGAACAATGGACAGGAACAGGTTATGCTATTGACGATGGCTACATTGTGACTAACAATCATGTAGTTGGCGAAGCAAAAAACATAAGTGTTAAAGGCGTGAAAGGCGATGTGAACATGGGTTTTACCGCTGAAGTTGTGGCTACAGATAAAGTAAATGATCTTGCTATTATTAGAATCAATGACCCTGATTTCAAGGGTTTTGGCACGATACCGTATGCTGTGCAACAACGAATGGCAGATGTTGGTGAAGATGTTTTTGTTCTTGGGTATCCACTAACTCAAGCTTTGGGAAACGAAATAAAACTTACTAATGGCATTATTAGTTCACGTTCAGGTTACCAAGGTAACATTAGCACTTATCAGATGTCTGCACCTGTACAGCCTGGAAATAGCGGTGGCCCAATGTTCGACAACAAAGGCAATGTAATAGGCATTGTCGTTGCAGGTGTGCCTGGAGCAGAAAATGTAGGTTATGCAATAAAAACATCCTATCTTAAGATTCTCATTGAGAGCGTAGGCCTTAACATTCAATTCCCCACCAATAATACTATCTCGGCGCTGTCATTGGCAGAAAAAGTTAAGCGTGTGAAGAACTTCGTGTTTTACATTGAGTGCAGCAAGTAGTTACGCCAAATAACCAAACGAAATTGCGCCAAATAACCAAACGCATATTTGTTTAGTCGTATAATTCAATGAATTCGTATGCATTCCCCATCGCCTCCAAAAACTTAACAAAACCCTCCTGACAAATGATAATCATCCCTTGTAAGTCGTTGGGTTATGCATCAAAAGCCATCAACTTTTGATTTGTGGCGCGTTCTATCTTGGCAATCGTCTCAATGGTCAAGTTTTCAGTACCTTTGAGTATCTTTGACACATATTGCTGGGTACAGCCCAAACGTTCCGCCATTGCCGCTTGTGTCAGTCCCTCTTTCTTCATGTAAAGGAGCATTTTCACGGCAATATGCTGGGAATAGCGAAGCCAATCGCGGTTTTCCCTGCGCCATTGTGCTTCTTCTCGCCAGTTTGAAGGTGTTTCGCTTTGATGCTCTTCCAAGTATTTCAATATTTCTTGTTTATCCATATTGTTACTTCTCCTATCAATCGTACAGTTCAATAAACTCATAACTATTTCCCATAGCATCAAGGAACTTAATAAAGTCCTCTTGACTAATAATAATCGTCCCAGTGTTGTCATTAGGATGGAAACTTAAACGGGGCGCGTTTTGGAGGTTCTTGTCGATGAAGAGGTGGACGTGGTGCTCGGTGTCATTGACGAGGCCGAAAGGGGAGACGCTGCCCGGTTTCAGACCGAGGTATTTCTCCATGCGGGCCTCCGAGGCGAAGGTCAGCTTGCCTTGGTGCAGGCGCTGCTCGAGGTCGTGAATGTCCATCTGGTGCATGCACTCGAAGATGACCAGGTAATGCTTGTTGCCCTTGTGGTTCCTGAAAAACAGGTTCTTGCAGTGCGTGGCCTCGAACTTGCCCCAGTAGGCCAGCGACTCCTCGATGGAGCCCAATGGTGGGTGGAACTTAATGTCGAACTCGATGCCGAGGCCGCTCAACGTATCGACGACCTTCTGCTGACGCTCACTTAAAGGATGGTTTATTTTGGTTGATTTCATATTCGTTTTTTCTCACAAAACCTGCAAAACTCGCAAAACCTTTATCGTAGTTGTGGAAAGCACGCCTGTCATTCCGAACTTGATTCGGAACGGCTGCTTTCCAGCGACGACACGGTTGTGGAGTCGCTTCGCTTGAACATCGTTTTGTCGGTTTTGATGGTTTTGTGACATAATTACAATTTATTCTTTAATGCTTTACCAGTATAGGACTCCTTGCACTTCACCAAGTCCTCGGGCGTGCCTTCAAAGACGATTTCGCCGCCCTTGTTGCCGCTCTCTGGACCCAGGTCGATAACCCAGTCCGCCGACTTGATGACCTCCATGTTGTGCTCGATGATGATGACGCTGTGGCCGTTGGCAATCAAGGCGTTGAACGACTCCAACAGTTTGTTTACATCGTGGAAATGCAGGCCCGTGGTTGGCTCGTCGAAGATGAAGAGGGTAGGCTTCTCGACCTGTCCCTTGACTAGGAAGGTGGCCAACTTCACACGCTGTGCCTCACCGCCGGAGAGCGAACTCGCCGACTGCCCGAGCATCAGGTAGCCCAGTCCGACTTCCTGCAATGGCTTCAAGCGGTTGACGATGCGCCCGACGATGGGGGTCTGCCGCTCCGACGAGTGCTCGAAGAAGTCAATGGCCTCCTCGATGCTCATGTTGAGAATGTCGGAGATGTGCTTGCCGTCGTATTTGATCTCCAGCACCTCTTCCTTGAAGCGCGTGCCGTGACATGCTTCGCAAGGCAAATAGACATCGGCCATGAACTGCATCTCGATCTTTTGCACGCCCTCGCCCTCACATTCCTCGCAGCGACCGCCCGGAACATTGAACGAGAAGAATGCTGGCTTGATGCCGCGCAGTTTGGCTAATTTCTGTTCCGAGAACAGCGTCCGAATCTCGTCGTAGGCCTTCAGGTAAGTGGCCGGATTGGAGCGCGATGACTTGCCGATGGGGTTCTGGTCGATGAACTCGACGGCCTGGATGAGGCGCAGGTCGCCTTCCAAGGCGCCGAAGCTGCCGCAGCGCTCCACGGCTTCGCCGAGATGGCGTTTCATGGCGGGCCAGAGCACGTCCTTCACCAAGGTGGACTTGCCCGAGCCGCTCACGCCCGTGATGACGGTCATCGTGTTGAGCGGGAAGCGCACGGTGAGGTTTTTGAGGTTGTTCTGCGAGGCACCTTTTATTATAATGGCATTGGCACTCTTGCGGCGACGGGTGGGCACGGGGATGTGCATCTTGCCCGTGAGGTATTGCGTGGTGAGGCTCTTCTCGCAGTTGATTAGGCTCTTGATGTCGCCCTCGAAGACGACTTCACCGCCAAACGCACCCGCCATTGGTCCGATGTCAATGATGTAGTCCGCAGCGCGGATGATTTCCTCGTCGTGTTCCACCACGATGACGGTGTTGCCGATGTCACGCAGGCGGCGCAACACGGTAATGAGTCGCTCGGTGTCACGGGAGTGCAGGCCGATGCTGGGCTCGTCCAAGATGTAAGTTGAGCCGACCAAGCTGCTGCCCAACGAGGTCGCGAGATTGATACGTTGTGACTCGCCGCCCGAGAGCGTGTTGGAGAGACGGTTCAGGGTGAGGTAACCCAAGCCTACCTCAATGATGAAGTTCAGACGGTTGTTGATCTCCACCAACAGGCGCGAGGCGATCTTGCTGTCGGTCTCATCGAGTTTCAGGTGGTCGAAGAAGACCTTCAGCTCATCCAAGGGCATCATCACCAAGTCGGTGATGCTCTTGCCGCCGACCTTCACGTATTGTGCTGCCCGGCGCAGGCGTGTGCCGTGGCATTCGGGGCAGACCGTCTTGCCACGGTAGCGTGACAACATTACACGGTATTGTATCTTATAAGACTGGCTTTCAACATAGTTGAAGAAGTCCACGATGCCTTCGAAGTATTGGTTGCCCGTCCAAAGCAGGCTCTTCTGTTCCTCGGTCAACTCGTAGAACGGCTTGAAGATGGGGATGCCCACCTTGTCGGCCACGCGGACGAGGGCGTCTTTCCACTCACTCATCTTGTCGCCACGCCAGCAGGCTATGGCGTTCTCGTAGATCGACAGGCTCTTGTTGGGCACCACCAGGTCGGGGTCGATGCCGATGACGCTACCGAAGCCCTGACAGGTGGGGCAGGCGCCGTAGGGGTTGTTAAAGGCGAACATGTTGGCCGTAGGCGGCTCGAAGGTGATGCCGTCGGCCTCGAAACGTGACGAGAAGTCGGCTTCCTGCCGCTCGCCGTTCAGTTCGCTGATGACCTGGCAATTTTCCTTGCCCTCGTAGAAGGCCGTCTGCACCGAGTCGGAGATGCGTCCCACGGCATCTTCCATGCTCTCGTTGACCTTGATGCGGTCGATGAGCAGCTTCACCTTCTTCTCGCTGACCTTTTTCTTCTGGTCAAGGAAATCCTCGATTTTGACGATTTCGCCATTCAACAGGATGCGGTAGAAGCCTTGTTGCATGAGGATGTTGAGGTGCTCGTCGAGGCTGCGACCTTCGGGAAGGATGAGCGGCGCGACGATAAAGGCTGTGGTGCCCGTTGCGAGGCCGAGGATATGGTTCACCACGTCCATCACCTGGTGCTTCTTGACCAGCTTGCCCGAAGCGGGGGAGTAGGTCTTGCCGATGCGGGCGTAGAGGAGTTTCAGGAACTCGTAGATCTCGGTGCTGGTGCCCACGGTGGAGCGTGGGTTGTGCGAGTTCACCTTCTGTTCGATGGCGATGGCGGGCGAGAGGCCAGTGATGCTCTCCACGTCGGGCTTGTTGAGGCGGCCCATAAACTGCCGTGCGTAGGAACTCAGACTCTCCACATAGCGGCGTTGTCCCTCGGCGTAGAGCGTGTCGAAGGCCAGCGACGATTTGCCTGATCCCGACAGGCCCGTGATGACCACCAGCTTGTTCTTGGGAATCCGTAAACTAATGCCTTTCAGGTTGTTGACCTTGGCATTACGGATGGTGATATAGGAGGTTGTTTGCTCTTTCAAGGTTCGGAAAAATTGAATCGGCAAAGGTAGGGAAAAACGGGGAAATAGGGAAGGGGGGCATAGAAAAATTCAATACAATACGTTGAATCTTCGGTTTTATCGCGTCTCAACAATAATGGACATCCTATCCGCCTCTCGTTCAGCAGAATCTACAATCACCTCACATCAAGAAAAACAACGCCACGCCCACCATGGTAATCAATGTCCCAATCACTTCTTTCACAGAGATTTTCTGTTTGTGGATGATGGCGTAAGGCACGATGATGAGCACAGGAGTAAGTGCCATCAAAGTGGAAGCGATACCTGCTTTGGCGTATTGCACGGCCATCAGCGAGAGCGACACACCGAGGAAAGGCCCGAAGAAGGTGGTCAGTGTGGCGAAGGTCATGCCTTTCTTGTCACGCACGGCTTTACCAACCTGCGGCAACGACTTGGTCAAGGCCAAAATGAGGAAGAAGCCCACAAATCCTGCCACAGCTCGGATATATGTGCCAGCAAAAGGCATCATCTTGGCGATGGATTGTGGTGCCACTGAAGGGATGGACTGGGCATAATGCTCCAAGCCTATCTTACTGAGTACCAATCCGACACCTTGTCCTACACCGGCACCGATGCCGAACAACACACCTTTCAAAGGCAGCTTTAAGGTAAGTTTGTGACTCTCGCCGCCTCGGGCCAGAATGGAGATGGCGATACCTGTGAGGGTGACGAGCATGGCCAACCATGAACGCCACGACATCGACTCACCCAACATCAACCAACCGGCGATGCCGGCCATTGGCGGTGCCAAAGTCATAAATAACTGACCGTAGCGAGAACCGAAAACAATGTAAGAATTGAACAGGCACCAGTCACCGAAGACATAACCCACTACACCCGACAAGGCGAGCCAAAACCAGGCACTTCCATTAGCATACATGGGGTAGGGTGCTCCTGTCACTACCCAAAGCATCACGGAAAGGAAGGCCCACGAAAGCACCATTCGGATGAGATTGAGCGGCAATGAACCCAAACGCTTGCTGGCCACCTCGGCGAACAAGGCCGTGGCCGTCCACGAAAGGGCGACGATTAGGGCGATGATCTCACCGAAATATTGGGTGCTCATATAATGTTATTTGGATGCCACACCACACAAATGGAACAAAACCCGAGCTCCGACATTGCCGTCCCAGTCGCCACCATCGGGGGCAGGGGAGACTTCGCAGAGGTCGAAGCCGATGATGTCCTTGCCAGCCTCGCGGATGCGGTTGAGCAGATACATCAGTTCTTCGTATTCCAAGCCACCCGGGACAGGCGTACCTGTGTTGGGACAAAGTTTCGGGTCTAAGGCGTCGATGTCGATGGAAAGGTAAACCTTTGCAGGCAAAGCGACAATCATTTCGTCCACAATGTCCTTCCACTTGTCACCTTCGTACATGCGGCGGCGGCAGTTGCGGTCGAAGAAGACCTTGATGCGCTCAGGCTGGCTCTCGGCCAAGGCTTTCTCCTGGTGGCAGTAGTCGCGGATGCCGACTTGCACAAGCTTCTTCACATTGTTGAATTTCAAAGTGTTGTAGAAGATGGAAGCGTGGGAATACTTGAAACCCTCAAAAGCCTCACGTAGGTCGCAATGGGCATCGGCATGAAGGATGCCATATTCCACACCTATATTATTAAGGTATTGGTGATAGGCGAGTGGACAGCTATGGTCGCCTCCCAAAAGTCCCACAACCTTTCCTTGCTGTTTCCAATAGGCGATGCGTTCGCGCAGCCAGGTATTTTTCTTTTCGGTGGCAGCTTCGATACGAGCGTATAACTCGGCGTATTTCTCAGGTTCGTCATCGATGGTGCCTTCATACAGCGCGTTGATGATGTCCTCGCTCAAAGGTGCCATTTCATCGTGTAAAGCTCTCAGTTCCTTGGGAAATTCATCCATCCAGATGCCTTTCTGCCACAGGTCGGGGTAGTCATGGTGGCAAAGGTCGACTTGCAAAGAAGCCTCCATGATGGTGGCAGGGCCATCGACAGTGCCACGGTTGTAGCTGGTGGTGAGTTCCCATTCCACAGGGATGATGATGATTTGTGCCTCTTCGGCGGAGCAGGGCAGGCCGTAAATGCCGGAATCGGCGACGGCGGCTGCATTGGGGTCAAAAGTGTTTTCCATTGTTGATAAATTTGATGGGCAAAATTAGAGAAAAAACGAATTAATTTCTATTTTTGCGCCCAAAATCGTTTCGGATGGATCTCTTTTCATGCCTTTCGCCCTTTGTTTTTTGCAGCTTTGCCTCAGGCAGCAGTGGCAATTGCTACTATGTGGGCAAGCATGACGAGGGTGTCCTCGTGGATGTAGGCATTAGCGCGAAGCAAATCACGAAGGCTTTGCTGAAGGACGACATCCCTTTGAGTCGCATCAAAGCCATCCTGATTACCCACGACCATATTGACCACGTGCTGGGACTTGAAACTTTCACCAAAAATTGTCCAGTACCGATTTATGCCCATCCTGACTGTCTTGAAGGCATTCGCGAAGGCAAGGCCACAAAACTGGTCGATCCCCAATTATTCAACGAGATTGAGCCCATGCAGCCTTTCGAGATTTGTGGTATCACCGTCGAGTCGTTTCCTGTACTGCATGACGGCCGTGGAGCGGTTGGCTATCATTTTAATTATGAAGGACATACATTGACCATCGCCACAGACATAGGGATGCTCGACAAAGTAGTGAAGGAGCAGATTCGTCGCGCCGAAAACATCGTCATTGAGGCCAACTATGATGTGGAAATGTTGGAGAAAGGTTCGTATCCTTATATATTAAAGCAGCGTATTTCAGGACCGTTTGGGCATCTCAGTAATGCAGAGTCGGCAAGATTCATCGCCGAAATCTATCATCCTGGCATTAAGAACATTATGTTGTGTCATCTCAGCGAGAACAACAATACGCCTGAAGTGGCTTTGCAATGCTTCTACAGGCATTTCCGCATGAAACACGTCACGCTCGATGTAAACACCTCGGTTTTCCCGCTTCCAAGGCACAAAAGCACTGGGATTATTTGTTTGTAGTTCCACATTTTTCCACAACATTCTGTGCAAATTGAGGATTTCCACATTTTTCCACAAAATAAACATGTGTGGAAATTGGTTTTAAACCGTTAATAATCAACGATTTTGCTTTTATAATATAAATAGGTATGAAATGTGCTGTGAAAAACGGCAAAATTTGGTTTTATGAAAAACGGATTGTCATTATTTGCAGTGTTGTTTTTGGTTGCGTTTGCTACATCTTGCAATGTGGAACGCTCAGAAAAATATCAGACCCTTTTGGCCGAGCGCGATTCGCTTTATACTGAGGCGGTTGCAGCCAAAGGTGGTTTCGACAATGCTTTGTCAACTATCAATGAGATTGAGAATGCCCTTGAATCGGTTCGTGCCGCTGAAGGCATCATCATGATGGAAAATCAGGAGGGCAACACCAACCAGGCTGTTTCCGAAATCAACGCCATTCAACAAACCTTGCGTGAGAATCGCGACAAAATCAACGCGTTGGAGAAACAATTGGCTGAACAAGGTGCCAAATCCAAGGCCTTGAATCAGACCATCAGCCGTCTGAAAAAGCAATTGGAAGACAAAGATGTGTATATCGCCAGTTTGAAGGAAGAACTTCAGGAGAGCCGCCAACAGATTGCCGATTTGAGTGGACAAGTCTCTAATTTGAACGAGAACATCAACGACCTCAATTCAAGCTTGGATGTGATGAATGCACAGAATGTTGCGCAACAGGCCACTATTGATAATCAGGATGCCAAGTTGAACACTGTGTGGATTTGCATTGCTCCCCAACAGACCTTGGTCGAAAAGGGCATCATCAGCAAGGGCGGCTTGTTCCAACCGAAGGAAATCTCAAAACAAGGTTTTGACCAAACTCATTTCACTCAGGCTGACAAGCGCGATTTGGAAGTTATTCCGTTGAACACCAAAAAAGCCAAAGTCATGACCACCCATCCGGAAAGCAGCTATCAAATCAATGGAGAGTTTGAAGGTGCGCTTGAACTGCAAATCATTGATAAAGAAGCTTTCTGGAGTATCTCGAATTATTTGGTAGTTTCCATCAAATAAAATCCGTGTAATACGGAATCTGCTCGTTTTCAATTTTTTTTAAAATTGCCTCACATTTCCCCAATGTGGGGCTTTTTTTGTGTGTATTTTTGTGGAATCAACGGAAATTTTGTTACTTTTGCGGCATGAAATGTAGAATTCTTGTTGTGGAAGACGATGCCTCCTTTGGCATGATGATTCAGACCTGGCTGAAGAAGAACGGCTATGATGCGGTGCTTGCGTCGCGGTACGAACAGGCGAAAATCGAGATTTCAAACGGTAATTTCGGCTTGATTCTCACTGATTTGCGCCTCCCTGATGGCGACGGCATTATTTTAATGACATGGGTGCGTGAGAAACTGAAAAGCAAGGTGCCCATCATCGTCATGACAGGTTATGCAGAAGTGCAGACCGCCGTTTCGGCCATGAAACTCGGCGCTTTCGATTACCTGAAGAAACCCATCAATCCCAGTGTGCTTGAGGAAAAGATTGCTGCAGCCTTGGCTTCAACCGACGATGAGGCTCCTGAGGCCTTCATTCCCAACAACAAGCAATGGGTGAAAGGCAACAGCCCATCCATGCAAAGGCTTTACAAGCATGTGGAATTGGTTGCACCTACGAAATTCTCTGTACTCATTCTTGGTGAAAGTGGAACCGGCAAGGAATACATCGCCCGCATGATTCACGAATTGAGTCAGTCTAAGGATGGGCCTTTCATTCCTGTGGATTGCGGTAGTCTTTCCAAAGAGCTGGCACCCAGTGAGTTGTTTGGACATCTGAAAGGCTCTTTCACCTCTGCCATCGCCGATAAGAAAGGCGTTTTTGAGCAAGCCAAAGGTGGAACTGTCTTTCTTGATGAAGTAGGCAACCTGCCTTACGAAGTGCAGATGCAACTGCTTCGCGCCTTGCAGGAGCAGAAGGTGCGTCCGGTAGGCTCGGCCACGGACATTCATATAGACGTGCGCATCGTGGCGGCCACCAACGAAAACTTGGAGCAAGCCATCGAAGAAGGACGTTTCCGCCAGGATTTGTACCATCGCATTAATGAGTTTGCCATCGAAGTCCCACCCTTGCGTGACCGTTTGGAGGACTTTGATGAACTGACATCTTTTTTCATCCGTCAGGCCAACGAAGAATTGGGAAAGAACGTGAAAGGTATTTCCGATGATGCCCTGCAGCGCATGAAGGAACAACGTTGGAACGGCAACTTAAGAGAATTGCGTAATGTCGTGCGTCGCTGCGTGCTGTTTGCTGAAAGCGAAAACATCGAACTGGACGACCTGCCAGTGTTCAGTCCGCCCAACAAGAAAAACCTCATCACACCTGTCGCCGAGGACGATTGGGCGTTGCGTCCCGAGCATGAGAAGGAACAAATCGAGGCTGCTTTGCAGAAGGCGAGGGGCAACAAGACCGTTGCTGCCAAACTCTTACAGATTGACAGGAAGACCTTATATAATAAGATGCATCTTTATGGGATAGAGCTGTAAGGTTTTATCCAATCCCATACTTCTCCGCCAACAAATCCATTAATTCATCGGCTTGCGCCATGAATTGGGCGGCATCGTCTTTCCAATTCGGGTAGTCGGCTTCCGTCTCGTTTTTACCGCGCAAGGAGTTCATTTTGGCGAGGAAAGTGGTATCACGCTCCAATTGTTTGAACATGGGTAACATTTTGTGACAAAGGTGTTGCATTTCAATGAAATCCGATTGCTCAATTAAAGCGTTCATCGAAACCAAATCATCAGCGGTGGATTGGACAAAAACATTCAAAATATCAGTCATAGCTTCTTTGTCGTTGCCCATCATTTCACTGAAGGCAGGGAAGTCGGGGAAAGCGGTTTCTGAATCGTTTTTACTTAAAGCAACACTTCCGAACAGATTCTCCAACTGCTTTAAATTAAATGGTTTCTGCAAAAAACCATCAAAACCTTCACTCTTGGCGGTTTCGTTCGTATACTCCATCCGAGCGGTCATCAGAATGACAGGTTTGTTGGGGTCAACTTCTTTGATAAGGAAGAGGACATCGTTGCCAGTGACCGCACCCATCTCACGGTCAGTGAGGACATAGTCATAATCCTCCAGTTGTTGCAAGGCGTTGTCGAAATCGCTCATCGAACGGCAGGGAATGGCCGTGTGTCCCAAGCGGTGCAACATGGTGTCAATGACTGATAGTAAAGTGTTGTCATCGTCGATGATTAAGATATTGAGGCTTTTCTTGTTATCTTCAACAACTTCATCTTTTACTTCAAGCTGTGGCTCCACCTCTCCAACAGGTATCCTGACCTCAAAATGAGAACCTTTTCCCACCTCAGAATCAATATGGATTTCTCCATTCAAGAGGTCAACCAGACCTTTCACCACCGACATGCCATAGCCGCTTCCTTCAGCAAATTGGTTGTAGGTCTCAATGCGCACGAAAGGCTTGAATACTTCTTCCAATTTGTCTTGCGGAATGCCTACACCAGTGTCTATGATGTCAAAAACGACCAAGTTGCGTCCCATCCTGGCTTTGAAACTGACGCTGCCTTCCAAGGTGTATTTTATACCATTGGAAATCAAGTTGATGAGTATCTGCTTGATTTTCAGCTGGTCTGAAAGGATGAAGGTGTTTTCTTCTATAGACGGTTCGTAATTGAAAACCAAGTTCTTATGTTTGGCAATAGGTTCGAACATCTCAGCAGTCTCGTCGCAAAGTTGGCGGATGTTGAAGGTCTCGTTGCTGACTTGCAACTTGCCTTGTTCAAGGCTGGAGAACTCCAAAAGGTTGGTCAGCAGGTTGAGGATGTGTCCGGCGGATTGTTGTATCGAGTTGATTTCCTTTTCGTTGCCTGTATTGTCGATGAGTTCCACATAACCGAGAATGGAACTCAACGGAGTCTTGATGTCGTGGGAAACGGAGAGCAGGAGCTTGTGTCGGCTTTCCATGATTTCCTCCGTTTTCTTCTTGGCTTCTTCAGCAGCACGACGTGCTCGATAACCTTTATTCACATCACTGATAATCAGGATGATAAAGATGATTATTAAAACTAATGTCACAGCTCCGACCATGATGGAAATCCTCATATTTTCATGAATGAGGTTCTCGCTTTTCTCAATTTCCAAAATCGTGGAGTCGAGGATTTCCTGATTGAGGTGAATCAATAGAGAAGAAATCTGTTCGGAGAGCTGGTTGTCGGCATTGACCAACTCCTGTGTCTTTTTCTCGTACTGCTTGATTTTTTTCCAGTATTCCTTTTTGGCCTTGTCTGAAAGCACGCGTAAATCGGCCAGAATGTTTATCGTGTCGGGGCGTTGTTGTTGGATGTGTAGGGTATCTGTACGCTCGATAGAGACATGGACAAGGCTGTCTCCCTGCTCATCACTGGGGTTGAACACCTTGCCGACACGTTGCCAAAAGCCTTTTCTCTCTACCTTTTTCGGCACACGAATGATGGTATCTTTCGAAACGGTGGTAATTACAATCTCTTCTTCAGGTTGCGGAGGTGTGTAGTCATCAATGGTGCGGTCAAATTCGGCCAAAGGATTGAAGTCGTGGAACTGGCGCGACAACTCGTTACTGAGTCGGCCTTTGCTGTTGATGAGTCTTTCTATCTCATTAACTAACAATCTGTTGTCTTCATTGATTACGAAAGTTGTGAGCGAGTCGGTCTGCGCCTTGATTTCGTCGCGATAGGCATTAAACTCATGCTTGTATTTGGGTTGTTCGGTGAAGGCATAAAGGTTGGCCGCATTTTGTGCACCATGCACGTTTTTCGTGAATTGGTTGACCCAATTCAGGGCATCATGCTGCATTTTGATGTTGGAGCGTTGACTCTCGATGCTGTTTCGAAGGTTGAAGATGTAGTAAAACAAGGCACAGCTGAGCGCAAAAACGAAAAGGTAGGTGAGTACCACCTTCCAACTTGTCCTACTCCCGGTAGGGTAATCGTTTTTGCTTTTCTTCGACATGATGGCGCAAAGGTAACACTTTTTTCTTTAAGGAGCGTCTGACTGTTGGGCAGGTTTGAGGAAAATGGTTTCAGTCTCCCGCTCGCTGATGGTGATGTAACGCACGCTTACTTCAGGCATTTTCTCTCCTTCGCCCACAAAAGGACATTCGAACGAAATCAAGTTTTCACCTTCACAAAGTCGGGGAGGAATTCCAATGGGCTTGATTTCCTCTATCGTATTGTAATTGAGGTCAGTAATACGGGCAATTCCGTTATGGTTCAAATCAAAAATAAGGTATTGTCCTGCTTCGATGGTGGTGGGGAAAACGAAACGACCTTGTTCGGAAAGAATGTACAAATCGCTGATGCTGCCTTCGCCTTCGACTTTGAGGACAAAGGAAAGTGGACTGTTGTAATAGCTTGTCCAGTTCCAATTGCCGTGCATGCTTCCCCAGTTTTTGCAGGTGTCGCACCGATTGATGTTAGGCTTGCAGACATAATGCCTCGATATTTGTTGCTCAAACAGCCAGAAGGTTGTGTCGTTGACTTGTTTAAGATGCCAATTTCCGTATGGGTCTTTGAATTGTTCCTTTTGTTCCTCGCTGAATGCATCTGCCAAACGAAGCGTTTCCCAAAGATTGATGGTGTTCATCATTTCATCGGTCAGGCCATGCTTCCGCATGGTTTCTGCATTGAAATCAAGGCCGAACCCGGCATCGAAGGCGGCGGCTTTGCTGAGGAACCATTCGAGTTCTTCCAAAGAAGTGGCTTTTCGGTTTTTGTCAGCGAGGTGGATTTGGAAGTTACCTATCATCCACGGTATCTGATACTTGCGATAGAAATCCTGTTTCTCGGTCAGCGTTTCTACAATTTTGGTGCGCATTGACTCGTTCCAAAGCTGGTTTTCATTGACTCGGCTCAGGTAGTACCATGAAGCAGGAGTGAGCAGGTCGGCTTGCAGGAGTTTGTCGGGATTGTATTTGTGTATTGTGTCTAAAAGATGTCTGATGGCTGTGTCACCTTGATCATTGTAGGCATAGCTTTTCAAGTCGTTGAAAATCAGTATCGGATAATCTGTGTCAGCTAACTTTTTTGCTTCTGACAAGACCATTTCGTTTTGCAGTTCAAAATCAGGTAGGAGCGTGCGCTCGGGTGTGTCCCAAAGTTTGTAAACCAAAGCGTTTTTGCCATGAGCTTTGGCTTTTGTGCCGAATGCGCCTCGAATGCAGTGGTAAAAAAGGTTAATATTCCCTGTATGTTCCGTGGTGCGGTAGGTGATGAGTTCGTCGTCGATGCGAAGCACATTGATGGTGGCGGGTTGGTTGAAAAGTTCGGAATGATACACCGCAAATTCGGTCTGCTTGTCGTCTATGGGCAGTTGGAGTTGCAGCACACCTTGTATTAATAGATGCTCCGAAGGCTTTGGTCCTACAAGGGGGCTGTCGGTTGGGATGCGGTTGGCCAACACCGAAAGGCCTAAATCCAAACCTGCCTGACGGCATTTTTCTTTCAGGAATGCTGTGTCTTTTGGGTCGCCGTCTGCAATCAGATAGGACTTTGTGCTCCTTGTAATTAAAGGTGCTTGCGCAAGCGAAACTACTCCGCACAACGAGAACAAAACGATGGCCAAAATCCTCTTCATCAGTCGATTCCTCTCAGGTCTTTGTAGAGTTGCACGGCGTAAAGGTCGGTCATGTTGGAGATGAAGTCGATGACGGACTGAAGCTTGGGATATACCTCTTCGGTCTGCACCTTAAACTGCTCGGGGATGAGTGAGAGTAGCTTTTTATTATTAGGTGTGTCGGGATTTAAGACAGCATCGGTAAAGTCTTCCAGCAGCGTGCCAATGACATTGAAGCCTGTCAGTTCGATTTTAACCACGGACGGGTGGCGGTAGATATGCTTCACCGACTCGTCGCGACAGAGGTCAAGTGCATTTTTCTCAAACTCAGGCAGATGCGAAATCAGGTTCTTCTCGAAGCGGCCTTCCATGATGGCCTCGTAGTTTTTGACGAAAATGTCGCTGGCCAGGTTCACCAATTTATTGATGAGCATAGCGCGGAGGAAGGCCATCCGCTCGTTGACATCGGTAACGTCGCGATAAACGTCTTCCTTGTGCTTGAAGAAAGTTTTGTCCTTGTTTTCGTCGAAAAATGAGACGAAACAGTTCTCGATTGCCTCTGTGCTGATGATGCCTCGCTTGTGGGCGTCCTCCATGTCCAAAACGAGGTAGCAAATGTCGTCAGAGGCTTCCATCATGTAGGACAGCGGATGTCGTGCGTAAACCAAATGCTCCGTATCCAAACGTGGGATGCCGCACTCATTGACCACTTCCTCAAAGGCAGGAATTTCCGAATAAAACACATTGTATTTCTTACGGTTGCCCTTGTCGAAGGAAGGGTAGGGGTATTTTAATAAGGTGGCCAAAGTCGCGGAGGTCAAAGAGAAGCCACCCGCACGTCGACCTGTAAACTGGTGCGTCAGTTGACGGAAAGCGTTGGCGTTGCCCTCAAAAGCTATGAGGTCGCTCCATTGTTCGGGCAACACTTGGCTTTGTAGTTCCTTGCCCGCTCCGTCCTTGAAAAAGCTGCTGATGGTGTCCTCGCCCGAGTGACCGAAAGGCGGGTTGCCCAAGTCGTGAGCCAGACAAGCCGAGGCCACGATGGTCTCGATGTCGGACTGACGGTCTTTCAGTTCGGGATGCTTCTTGGCTAATTTCTCCACTGTCCGGCAGGCGATAGAACGGCCCACACTCGCCACTTCCAAGCTGTGGGTTAGGCGGTTGTGTACCATCTGTGCGCCAGGCAGGGGAAACACTTGCGTCTTGTTTTGCAGTCGGCGGAAGGGGCTGCAGAAGATGATGCGGTCATAGTCGCGCTGGAACGAGCTGCGGATGTCGGGGCTCTTGTGCGGCTGCGCGTAGCGTTTGTTGGAGAGTAGGTCGGGCCAGTTCATAGTTGCTTTTGTTGTGGGACAATAAACTCAAAGAGTTGTAATGCGTTTGTCGATTTTAATCCGCAAAAATACAAGTTTTCCTAAACAAGATTGTTGCTTCTGCTTTATTTTCGCATATTTAATGCATCTAAAAGCTTCAACAACACTAACATCTTTTTGCTTCTGCTTTCTCAATTGTAGAAAACTTTCTTGTTCCAAGGCGGGTATTTGAAAAGGTTTGGGAAAACTGTATTTTTGTAGCACTTTTTTGCGCATCTAATATGGAAATCATCAACAACATATTTGGGCCTGAATGAGTTCCGACTCGACTTGTTGAATTATATGCACGATGGCCACGACATTGTCATGGATTGGGAGCCGTTGGAAGATGCCGCGTTGCCTTTGATGGGACTTGACTTGGACAAGGTGTGGGAGCATTTGGTAACCACCATCGGCAAATTCGAGGTGATGGAAGGCGTGACCATGGAAGAGCAGATTGCTATTGATGGTGAGAAGCTGAAGAAGATCAAGTTGATAGAAAGTCTGGGGAAGAAGCTCAAGGTGGAGAAACAGCCGAGGAAAAAGTATGAGTTGTATCAGCAATTAATGGGTTTAAAAGGTAGTTTGACATAAAAATTGCAATTTTTGGAAATAAATTATAAGAATATTTGATTTTATTTGTGTATTTGGATAGAAAAGTGTATTTTTGCGGTGTGAATCACTTGAATTGGGTGATAAATACAGTAGTTTTATGATACAAGAGTTTAAAATAAAAAACTTTATGTCGTTCAGGGATGAGGTGACACTCAATTTCGAAGCGACAAAAGACAAGACCTTTGAAAATAGCCATATTGTTGAGGTGACTCCTGGAGTTCGTTTGCTCCGTTTCGCCATGGTATATGGTGCCAATGCTTCGGGTAAGTCAAACCTTCTTTATGCATTGGAGTTCCTTCGTAATTTCGTTTTTGAGAGAACGACAGATTTGGAGGAACAAACAGGAACTACTCCATTTAAGTTGGATGCCGTTACACCCCAAGAGCCTTCCGAGTTTAGTTTGAAATATTATCTTGGTGATACCAAGTATTGGTATGAGCTTAAGTTGGATCAAAAAAGAGTCTATCTGGAGCGGCTTTTTTATTATACTTCTGCGCAACCCACAAAATTGTTTGAGCGGACATGGGAAAAAGGCGAGTCCGTGCTCTATTTTAATCCCGCCGTCGTGAAAATTAGTGCGGCAGCCAAGGAAGAACTTTCTCTAAAATGTTTGCCCAATATGTCGTTCTTTGCTGCAAGAGCACAAGTCAATGTGTCTATGCCAGAGATAGATACGGCCAGAGAGTGGTTCAGGAATGGTATTATGCCTATCGTTGAGCCTCAGACTGAGATGTTTGATTATGCAAGCGAAAAAATGTTGGATGATGATGGGCTCAAAAAGTATTTGTTGAATTTTGTCAACCATGCTGATTTCAATATCTCTGATGTGAAAACGGATTTGGTCAAAAGGCCACTTTCCAAAAGGTTTGTCGACATGATGCTTTTGGATGAAAATACCCCTGCCAACGTCAAGGAACAGTTGAAAAAGGATACAAGTATTGATAGCGTAAGGACTCAATTTGTCCATTCTGTCAGGAATGTTCGAGGAGAAGAAACCTATACATTGCCTGCTGGCAGCCAATCAGCTGGCACAATGCGCACCATCGGAATAGAAGCTGGCATCTTTGAGGCCTTGAACAAACAGGCTTTCCTTTTTATAGATGAAATCGAAGCTTCCTTGCATCCTGATTTGGTTGAATATATTATCGAGCAGTTCCTTTCGCAGCGCAATAGGGCACAATTGCTTGTCACAACTCATTATGACCCCTTGCTAAATACCGTAGGGGATGACCTCATTCGCAAGGATTCCGTTTGGTTTACTGAAAAAGACGAAACAGGAAATACGGATCTCTATTCATTGGTGGAATTCAAGGGATTGAATAGAATCTCATCCTTGCAAAAGGCTTATCGCAATGGAGTTTTTGGGGCATTGCCGAACATTAAATGAATCGTTCCCATGGCGAGAAAAGCATCCATAAGAATAAAGAAAAGTCCGATACCAACCCTTATTGGGGCGGGTATTACCGAGCAATGGTATTTCAAGCATTTGAAAAGGCTGAAGGATTACCGCGTGAAGATACGTCCGCGCTTTTTTGGAACGGAAACGGCCAATGGCATGGCGAAAAGGATAGAGGAAGTGCTTCGAAATGATGGTTTTGCCATTTGTGTGTTTGATGCCGATGTGTCAACATGGAATGAATTGGAACTTAAGAAATGGAATGCCCTGCGGCGAAAGTACAAGGACAATCCATCGGTGATGCTTTGTGATTCGCTTCCGTCGATAGAGTATTGGTTTTTGCTGCACTACAGGAATACCAACCGTTATTTTGGCACTTCGCAAGCTGTGATTGAGGACTTGAAGAATTTCATTCCCCAATACGATAAGGCTGAAAAATTCTTACAACAGGAGAAATGGGTGGCTGAAATGGTTGATGAAGGCCGACAGGAAGAAGCTTGTGATAGGGCAAAGGCTTTTGGAACAGATGGTGAGTCATACACCAATGTGTATAAGGTTATTGATGAGTTGAATAATATTAAAAATGAATAATGTTTGAGAATTATATGGATAAGTTGAACATGCAAACCACCAACCAAGTGGACGAAAACATAAAGCGCATAGGGGAGCTCTTCCCCAACTGCCTCACCGAGCGGCTCGATGAGAACGGCAGGCCCGAGACGGCGATCGACTTCGACCAGCTCCGCCAAGAGCTTTCTAAAGACATCGTGGAAGGCCCCGAGGAACGCTATCAGTTCACCTGGCCCGACAAGCGCAACGCTATACGGCTGGCCAACGCGCCGACCACCGACACGCTGCGCCCCTGCCGCGAGGAGAGCGTGGACTTCGACAATACGCAGAACCTCTACATTGAGGGCGACAACCTGGAGGTGCTGAAGCTGCTGCGCGAGAACTACCTTGGCAAGGTGAAGATGATCTATATCGACCCGCCCTACAACACGGGCAACGACTTCGTGTATAACGACGACTTCTCCCAAACAGCCGGCGACTATGTCCACAACAGCGGGCAGGAGGACGAGGAGGGCAACCGCCTAGTGGCCAACACCGAAAGCAACGGCCGCTTCCACACCGACTGGCTCAACATGATTTACCCTCGCCTGAAAGTAGCCAAGGATTTGCTGAGCGAGGATGGGGTGATATTTATCAGTATTGATGATAATGAGGTTGAGAATATGCGAAAACTATGTGATGAAATATTCGGAGCTATCAATTATGTTGGTCAAGTTATTGTTGTAAATAATCCAAAAGGGCGTAATGATACCAAGCATTTTGCAATATGCAACGAGTATGCTATAGTTTATGGTAAGAGGGATTATGAAACACATGGTCTTCCATTAAGTGAAGAACAAATATCATTGTTTGACAAGGAAGACGATAACGGCAACAAGTACCAATTACGAGACTTAAGGAAAAGAGGTAATGCAGATAATAGGTCTGACAGACCTAATATGTTTTTCCCCATATATTACAATCCAAATACCAAACAGGTTTCATTGGAAAAGCATGAAGAATGGGTAGAGATTTTACCAATCAAGGGGGATGGTACCGATGGACGATGGAGATGGGGCAAAGATCGAGTAGAAAAAAATCTTTCTTTGATGGTACCAAAGCAAGTAAAAGGTAAAGATAAATGGGGCATGGAATACAAAATTTATTTAGACCCTAAATTAAATCCTTTAATTGATGATGAAGAGGAAATTTCATCTAAACCAAAAACTATTTGGCAAGATAGTTTGATTTCATCTGATATTGCACGAAGAACATTAAAGGCATTGATGGAAGCTAATATATTTGATTTCCCTAAATCAGTAGAACTAATTAAACGTTTTGCACTAATTGGTTCTGAAAAAGATTCTGTTGTCCTTGATTTCTTCTCTGGTTCAGCAACTACCGCCCACGCTGTCATGCAACTTAATGCAGAAGATGGAGGCAACCGCAAGTTCATTATGGTGCAACTGCCCGAGGCAACGGACGAAAAGAGCGAAGCATACAAAGCAGGCTACAAGAACATCTGCGAAATCGGCAAGGAGCGCATCCGCCGTGCAGGCAAGAAAATCGTTGAAGATCAAGAAAAGAAACGGATGGAAGAAGGTTTGTTTGCTGGCTCTTCGACAGGCTCAGAGGCCAGGCCCTTGGACATCGGTTTCCGCGTGCTCAAACTCGACAGTTCCAACATGCAGGATGTGTATTACTCGCCCGAGCAGTTCAACGAGAACCTGCTCTTCGAGGACAACATCAAGCCTGACCGCACCGATGAAGACCTGCTTTTCCAAGCCATGATAGAGCTCGGCATCGAGCTTTCGGCCAAGATAGAGCAACGCGAAATCGCCGGCAAGACCGTCTGGAGCGTCGCCGACAACTACCTCATGGCCTGCTTCGACAAGGACGTGAACGAGACCGCCATCACCGAAATCG
>JAEEQP010000043.1 GCA_016285355.1 Bacteroidales bacterium | reverse complement strand
TTATGTCGGCGGCTTCCAAATGCTGATCGACGCCGATGCTAATGCTAACGAAGAATACGACCTTTTCACAATGGGATATGACGGTTGGTTTGAATACAAGATACCTGTGGATGCTGATAAATACTATTGGACTAGTCACATGGTTTCAAACAGGAGTGTTGCCATCCAAATTCCCGCCGGTACTTACGACTGGGTGATTGTAAACCCGAATCCAAAGTATCAAAAAGTTAATTATATTGGCGATGAAGGTAACGTCGGTAACCGACAAAACGACTATGTCTTCGAGGCTGGAAAGGTATATGAATTTGAAGTGAAATTGTATGGCAGGTTGTCTGGTGCTGACGTCACCATCACCGAGCAAACATCAGATTGGACGCTTGTCGAAAACGTCACCAACCCCTGCACACTTACGGACCTCATTGCCGGTACAAGGTACCAATTCCAAGTGCAAGGCGTCAATTGCGACGGCAACGGCAGCAACACCGAATGGAGCGAAATCGGCACATTCACCACGTTATATCTCGGATACGAACTCACCATTAACGGCTACGGCGATGACAACACCGTGAAAACTGGCTGGAACCTCATCGCTTCGCCTGTCACCGTGAATCCTGCCGATGCGATCGATCTTTATACGCAACAACGCATGATTGATGGCGAATTCGACCTCTACTATTTCGACCAAACCGGCGGCACCAACGGCAAGGAATGGAAGAACTGGAAGAACGAAGGAGGCGACGGCTACCATTTCAACCTCGAGCCTGGCAAGGGCTACCTCTACGCCCACGATACTTCTAGGGAATTCATCTTCACCGGCACGCCTTATAGCGGCAGCGGCGTGATTCCCTTGGAATATACTGCCAACAAGCCTTTATCTGGTTGGAACCTCATCGGCAATCCGTTTGCTGGAACTGCCAACCTGCCTAATGGCCTTTCCTATTATACATTGAATGAAGGAGGCTCTGAACTTGCAGCTGGAACAGCAGCTACTATTGGAGCCATGGAAGCCATTTTCGTGAAGGCTAATGGTGAGAATGAATCCGTTACCTTCACTGCACAATCCCGTAATGCAGAAGGCAATGCCAACGCCATTTTGGCCCTCAACCTGACCAGCAATAGCAATGGCCTTATCGACCGTGCCATCGTCCGCTTCGACGAAGGTAGTACACTGCCCAAGTTCATGATTAACGAGAACCACACCAAGATTTATATTCCGCAGGATGGTGAGGATTACGCTGTAGTCAACGCCGAGAACCAAGGCGAGCTGCCCCTCAACTTCAAAGCTGAAAAGAACGGCAACTACACCCTCAGCTTCAGCAACGAGAACGTCGAGTTCGGTTACTTGCACCTTATTGATAATATGACTGGCACCGACGTCGACCTGCTCGCCAACCCGAGCTACAGCTTTGAAGCCAAGACCTATGACTATACCAGCCGCTTCAAATTGGTCTTCGCTACTGGCAATGCCTCCGACGACAATTTCGCCTTCTTCAGCAATGGCGAGCTTGTCATCAACAACGAGGGCAACGCCGTCCTGCAGGTGATCGACGTCAACGGCCGCATCCTCAAGAGCGAAAGCATCAACGGCTGCGCGAGCGTGAAAGTCGACGCCGCGCCTGGCGTGTATATGCTTCGCCTCATCAATGGAGAGAATGTGAAAGTGCAGAAAGTGGTGGTTGAATGATAGAGATTCCCCTGCGGGGAATGGAGTTGAGAACAATGGTTTAAAGCGGCGGTAGGAAACGTTACGAACAACCAACTTGTTGCAACCGCCGCTGGTAACAAAAACAAAAACTCCATTCCCGCGAAGCGGGAAACTGAACAAACAACAATTAAACAATTAAACAACAAACAATTAAACAACAACATACAACAATGAAAAAACTGATAGTAACAATCGCAATCGTCCTTGGTTTGGGCATGACCACATTCGCACAAGAAGCCTTCACCGGTGCCGACGGTGTCGCCGAAAGCGGCCTCTTCAGCTTGGGCACAAGCTTCTTCGGCAACGGAGAACTCGGCTTGTTCTCTCCAGATTACTACGATTATGAAGAGGAATACGAGGCCTACAACAACTATCCGCAAAACTATGTGGACAATGGTCTCTTCGGCATGGGTGGAGGCTCGCTCTTTAGTAGAACCGACGGTACATTGGGGCTTATGCTGCCTACTGAACATGGTTTAACGACCGACGAGACCGCTCCCTTGGGCAGTGGCATCGCCGTGCTGATGGGCCTTGGCGCCGCCTACCTCGTGGGCAAACGCCGTAAGGAGGATTAATGGAGATTCCCCTGCCGGGGAATGGAATTAATCCATCCGTTTGACATGCGGCGGCGGGTGGAGTTTACGATTCATAGGCTCTACTTGCCGCCGCTTTATTATGCTTACCCTTAACGCCATTCCCGAAGGGAATTCAGTTGCTTGTTTCGGGAAATCCCCTATCTTTGCAACCCCAATCCATACACCCATGAGACGACATCTTTTTCCCTCCCTGCTTTTGCTTGCCCTGCTAAGCGGCAGCCTGAGCGCACAAATCCCCAACGGCTACTATAACGATGCCAATGGATTGATAGGCGATGAACTGAAGACCGCCTTGCACGACATCATCAAGGACCACAACGTGGTGAGTTACGCAGGCATCCTCAACGCCTTCGCCTACACCGACTGCAAGCCCAACGGCAAGCTCTGGGACATGTATTCCAACTACGAATACAGCCTGAGCACCGACCTGTGCGAGGAGTTCGAGCAGGAAGGTGAATGCTGGAACCGTGAACACGCCTGGCCGCAGAGCTGGTTCAACGAAAGCAACACGCCGCGTAACGACCTCTTCCACGTTTATCCCACCGACGGCACCACTTACACCGCCAGCTTCAGCATGGTGAAGATGAACGACTAATCCATTCAGAATCAGGTTTCACAACCTTGAAAAAAGGTCGCAATCAGTGGGTTGCGACCTTTCTTCATTATATCAATACCCGCCGCTGCACCCAGGCATAAACGACGATGACGGCGATGGTCGGAATTTCCATCGGCAGGTTGGCCAAGCCCGAATCGGGACCGACCAACAGGAAAGAAACCACAGGGATAATGCTGGAAATCATGATATAAAGCACCATCCAAAGGCCCACCTGACGCAGCCTACCGCGATAGTTAAAGATGATGAGACTGCCCAAAGGCACATAGACCAACATGAGCGAAACGGCCACTGGCAAACCCACGCTGAACATGATGGCTGGTATCAGTTCCGTCACGAATCCAGCAAGATTCAGCGCAATGACCAACCACCACCACACCGTGAACGGACGATACAAGGGCTTCATGCCGCGCATCAGGCCGACATACATCACCACAGGACCAAAGGTCTGGACGATGCCGCGCGCCCAAGAGAGATGATGATCGTTTACCCAATGCAAAAGCGGCACCCAGTTGAGAACGGCCTGCAACAGGTAGCACATAAAAGCCGCCTCAATGAGCCAGCTCGGCAGGCCACTATCCACATGATTCACAAGGGATTGGTTTTCGATGCTTATCGCCTTTTCGATGTGTTTTTGCTCCTTTTTCATGGCTGCAAAAGTACAATTTTATTACGACAACAAGCAAAAAACCATCATTTGTCATAAAACAATTTGCCCGACCTTCAAATGATGATGGTCGGGCAAATTCAGTTATTTAGGGATAGTCTTTGACTTCAGATCAGAAATCATATTCAGCTTTTATGTATAGGTATTCGGGGTTTTCTTGTGCTGTTTGCAAGAATCTGACCTTGGTTCGATTATAAATTTCACCACCTCTTCCAATTTTCTCACCATTTTTGCATATAAAGGCAATTGCACCATAGGTTAAATCATCGGGAAGATCGTCCTCATTATAAACTGGTCTGATTTCAATCTTAGCTTTGAAAGGAGCTTTTACATCGAAAGAATCACCGCTCCAAGGCAGGGTAACGTTTTTTACCTCTACCGGGTTACCATCAGCACCTGTGTAAGTCACATCAAACTTAAAGCAGTCGGAAGTGGTTTGCACAATACCACCAGTGAGTGTGACTGTGTTTTCAAGAGCATAGGAGACCTTGAAAGTTTTGTTTGTCGGGTCACTAGGAGTGTCACTAGGAGTGTCGTTGTTTTTCTTACAACCTGTGAACATCATGCCACCAATAAGCAGGGCGGCGAGCAGAAATGTTACCTTTTTCATTTTTGTAATGATTTTGATTTTAGTTAAACAATAATTTTATTAAAAGCGTCGCAAAAGTAACGATTAAAACGGTGCCGTATGACACTGTTTTTGGATAGACAGCCCAAAACTGGCATTTTCTGCGCAAAAACGGGTTTTCTGCGCAATAATCTGAAAAAAAACCAGACTATTGTCATGCGCATAATCTATATTTGCCTACAATTCATTAAAGTATAAACCACATAAACAAACACATTAATTATGAACAAAACCAAAAAACTCCTGTTGGCAATGGTTGGAATTCTGATTGCAGCATCCATGTTCACATCTTGCGGCGCCACTTACTCCGCCAGCGGCACGAATGTTTCTAAAATCGACGAACTTGCCTTTATTGAGCCAAAATCGCTCATGTATTATTTCGATTCGCCAAAATCCGGCTACCTTGACTCATCGTTGGTTGCTGCTTCCGAGCGACTGATTACCGACATAATAACATCCAGTCGCTACCCTTTCACTGACCCTGTTAAAGCCGACTATACAGGTGAGGGCGCATCCATCGCAAAATGGATTGACAGATTTTCGGACCTTGAATCCTCCGACATTAAGAATCTTAGAGTGCCCAAAGCACTTACTGAACTGATTAAGTCCACAGGACACCGCTATGGCATCGTTGTACATGCATACGGCTATATTGAGAGCAATGAAGCATACGATCAGGAAAAACTGGAAGAACTTGTGGGTAACATCATAAGAACTGTTTTTGATGAGCCAAAACGCTACACAGCAGGTGACCAGACTGGCAACGCTCTTTACACGGCTGTCATTGACACACAGACTGACCGAGTCATTTATTTCAACAGCGTCCTCTCCAATGCCGATCACCCGTTGAGCAGAAAAAATGTCGGCAACCAGATAAAGAGCCTCCTTAGGAAATTTAATTGAAACTGTATAGTAAATTTGCGGTTTATAATCGAATTGCTGAAAAGTTGATGGGTGTTATTACAACAAAACACTTATTTTTGCGTTTCAGAATACAAACTGAAACTATGGCAGAAAACAAATTAGGCTCACTTGCAAAGCAGACCGCCATCTACGGCCTGAGCAGCATCGTAGGCAAGTTTTTGAATTACCTGCTTGTGCCCATCCACACTCATAGGATGGCTGCCGAATCGGGAGGCTACGGCATCGTGACCAACCTATACGCCTACACGGCTTTGCTCTTGGTCCTCCTTACCTTCGGCATGGAAACCACCTTTTTCCGCTTCTCCAACAAGGAAAACGTCAATCCCGACAAGGCTTTTTCCACGGCTGGACTTTCCGTTGGTTTCGTCTCGCTGATTTTCCTGATTTTGGTGTCATTGTTCCTGAAGCCCATTGCTGGTGCTTTGGATTATGCCTTGCATCCTGAGTTTGTGGAAATCATAGCCATCATCGTGGCTTTCGATGCGTTCCAATCCATCCTTTTTGCGCGGCTGCGTTATGAGAACCGCCCCATCAAGTTCATGGCTCTGAAGCTTTCCTTCATCGTTATGAGCCTGTTGCTCAACCTATTCATCTTCTATTTGGCACCTTATTTGAAAGAACACCATCCCGCCATGATGGGTTGGTATCATGCCAGCTATCAAGTGGGTTATATCTTCATCGCCAATTTGATTTGCACCACGTTGGTCAATTTTGGCTTTGTCAACGAAATCAAGAAACTGCGCCTCGGAATCGATCGTAACTTGCTGAAACAGATGCTGAAATATACTTGGCCCATTCTGCTTTTGGGCTTGGCCGGCATCCTCAACCAAGTGGCAGACAAGATTGTGTTCAAGAAAATCGTCCCGGGTTTGGAGGGCGAGGAACAGCTCGGCATCTATGGCGCTTGCGTCAAGATAGCGATGATTATGGCGATGATTACGCAAGCCTTCCGCTATGCTTATGAGCCCTTTGTCTTCGGTGGTCAGCGCGACAAAAACGACAAAGAGTTGCAAGCTAAGGTGATGAAATATTTCATCATCTTCACCTTGCTGGCATTCCTCGCTGTGGTGATGTATATGCCTATATTGAAATATCTTGTCGGTGAAGACTACCACGCAGGCCTACGTGTGGTGCCCATCGTGATGATGGCCGAAATCTTCATGGGCATCTATTTCAACCTCTCGTTCTGGTACAAACTCATCGACGAGACCTGGTGGGGTGCCATCTTCTCAGCTATAGGTTGTGCGGTGCTGCTCGCCATCAACTTCATCTTTGTACCCAAATACAGTTATATGGCTTGTGCCTGGGGCGGTTTTGCTGGTTATGCTACTTGCATGGTGTTGTCCTATTTCGTTGGACAAAAGAAAGCTCCGATACCTTATAATTTGAAGTCTGCTTTCATTTATTTTGCCGTCGCCATAGCTTTGTATTTTGTGCAAAAGAATATCCACATTGAGAGTACCGTTTGGACTTTGGTCGTTAACACAGGTTTGTTATTGGTTTTTTTTGCTTTCATTTGCTGGATGGAGAAAGACTTGGTGAAAACGTTATGAATGTTGTAAATAATAAAATATTGAAAAAGAAATAATTATGATACTCAAAATCGTAAACACTTCAAATAACCCTTTACCCGCCTACGAGACCAAAAACTCGGCTGGTATGGATCTTCGTGCCTATCTGCCCGAAGGCCCTATTACTCTTGAACCCATGCAGCGAGGCCTCGTTCCGACGGGTCTTTATATGGAAATTCCTGAAGGCTACGAAGGGCAGGTGAGACCTCGTAGCGGCTTGGCTATCAAAAGTGGTATCACCGTGCTTAACTCACCTGGCACCATTGATGCCGATTACCGTGGACAAATCTGTGTCATCTTGATTAATCTGTCTGACAAGCCTTTCGTCATCAATAGTGGCGACCGCATCGCACAGATGATTATTGCCAAATGTGAGCAAGCGGAAGTCGTGCAAGTGGAAACCCTCTCGGAAACGGAACGCGGTGCAGGTGGATTTGGACATACCGGAAAAAACTGAAAACGATGAGAAAACTACTTATTTTCCTTATATTTGGCTGTCTCGCAGTAAACGTCACGGCACAACAAATTGAGTCGGAATTCAACGGCAAGCCCGACAAGAAAAAGAACGCCACCTATTTCTCCAACGGCCTCCAAAGCAAGTACCGCGAGGACACCGAAGGCGCCATCCGTAACTTTGAGCAAGCCCTGCGTTACATGCCCGATGATGATGCCTCGATGTTTGAACTGAGTGAACAATACTACAACGCCGGTCGCATGGAAGAGGCCTTGCAAATGATCCAACAGGCCGCCAACCTTGCCCCAGAAAACAAATGGTATCAGATACGTTTGGGTATATTTTACCGCAATCTGGAGCAATACGATGATTTCATCATCCTGTACGAAAACCTCACCAAAAAGTATCCCGACGACCTCGAAATGCTCAGCGACTTGATTGACACTTACTTGGTTACGGAGCAATACGACAAGGCTTTGACCAAGATGGATCTGTTGGAAAAACAAATCGGGCAAAACGAGGTGATTACTGAACAACTGCTCAACATCTACAAGCGGCAGGGCAACAACAAGAAACTCATCGCCGAATTGGAGCAACTTGTCAAGGAGAATCCTGAAAACCAGCGCTATTACAGCATGTTGGCCCAGACCTACAGCGAAAACGGCAAAGAGAAGGAAGCTTTGAAAACCTTTGAGAAAATCAAGGAACTCAATCCCAACGACCCTTATATCAATATCTCGTTGCTTGAGTTTTACGAGAACAACGGCGACAATGACAAGGCTTTCAACGAGTTGATAGCCGCCATCCGAAACAAGAACCTTGACCTCACTACGAAATCCAACATCTACGACTATTGGATGAACAAAAACCAAGGTTCGGCCGACATCGACGAGCAGGCACGGCAATGCGGTGAGGCTTTTATCGAGACCCATCCTGACAACAAAATCGGCTACCTGATTCTTGGCTCGTATTACATCGTCAACCAAAACTCGGTGAAATCGAAAGAGTTGTATCAGAGGGTGTTGGCCATCGACAGCACCGACTTCTACGGATGGCAAAACCTCGTCATTAGCGAATCGCGGATGAATGAGAACCAGGCTGTGCGCGACCATGCTGTGGCCGCCTTGAAATATTATCCCATGCAGCCTGTATTTTATTGGTATGCGGGCGTGGCCAGTGCCGTCCTGAAAGACAATGAAAATGCCATCAACTATCTGGAAAAGGGGAGGAGATACACCTCTGACAAGGTGCAAATCGCCAACTTTGACGCTTTCTTAGGCGACCTCTACCATGAGCAAGGTGATGAAGAAAAAGCTTTTGAGGCATACGACCGAACCTTGCGCAACGACCCTGATAATGTGTTAGTTCTCAATAACTACGCCTATTATCTCGCCGTGAAAGGCCAAGATTTAGACAAGGCTTTGGAGATGTCGACCAAAGCTATCGCTATGGAACCTGACAATCCGACTTATTTGGATACACACGCCTGGGTGCTTTACATGAAAGGCGACTACAAGGAAGCCGAAAAATACATGAAGAAAGCCCTGAAACTACTGAAAGAACCTGACGAGACCTACACCAAGCATTATGAGGCCATACAGCGCAAATTGAAAGAATAATGAGGCTTCGATTGAGCATAGTATTTTTGGGATTTCTGCTAGCGACTACTTCCTGCGCCTCGCGTAAGAAAGTCGTGCAGCCCACACAGCCCAAAACTTTTGAATGGCTGACTGCCAAGCTTGACATACAAGCCGATGTCAACGGACAGTCATTCAATGACTTGTCGGGACAGTTGCGGATGCGGAAAGACAGTATTGTGTGGTTGAGCGTGTCTGCCACGATGGGCGTGGAAGTGCTGCGTGCCAAAATCAGCAATGATTCCGTTTGGATTCTTAATCGCATGGAAAAGACCTATTTGGCTGAGCATGTAGACAGCCTCGATCAGCAAATCGGACCTGCACTTGATTTTAGACTGCCATTTGTGCAATATATGCTCTTGCAGAATATCGAGGGCATTCCACCTGTTGAAAACCAAACGGTAGGGTACAATCATTACGATTACTATATGGGTGACGTTAAAGTTAAGCTAAAATACACCAACATTAAATTGGACGAACCAACCACCTTCCCACTGAAGATTACAGACAAAATGGAGCGTATGCAACTGCCAATGAAATGATGAAAAGACTGCGTATTATATGGGTTTTGTTGCTGTTGGCTCTTGTCTCGCCTGGTTATGCCCAAAAGACGAAAGGCAAGTCGAAGAAGCAGTTGCAGAGCGAAATCAACTCGTTGCAGAAGGAGATTTCGACCGCCAACCAATTGTTGAAAAAGACCAAAAAGGACAAGGAGATGACCCTCAACGAGGTCTCCATTTTGGACCAAAAAATCAAGCAGCGCGAGAACCTTATCAAAGCTTACAATGAACAAATTTCCGTTTTAGACGAGGAAATCAAGTCAGGACAAAGCAACATCAAAACCCTCAACTCCGACCTCAGTAAATTGCAGAAGGAATACGCGAAAATGATCGTCTTCGCCAACAAAAACCGCAACAATTACGATAAATTGGGCTTCATTTTCGCCTCCAAGGACTTCAACCAAGCCTTCAGTCGTCTGCGTTATATCCGCGAATTTAACGATGCCCGAAAAGTCAAGATGGAACAAATCGCCTCGACCGAAAGACAAATCAGTAGCGAAGTGGAGGCCAACCAACAGGCACGCGAGGAACAAGCCGCTTTGCTGAAAGACGAGAAGACCCAGCAGGAAGCCCTTCAAAAGGAAAAGAAAGACCTCAACGGACAGGTGGCCAAACTCAAGAAGAAGGAAGGTAAAATCCAACAAGACATCAAAAACAAACAACAACAAGCCAAGAAACTGCAAAAGGCCATCGACGATATCATCGCCGAGGAAATTCGCAAGGCCAACGCTGAGGCAGAAAGAAAACGCAAGGAAGAAGCCAAGAAAAATAAAACAACTGCTACTACACCCAAGGAAAAAGGCATGGCTTTGACACCAGCAGAGAAAACGCTATCTAACAACTTCGTCAACAACAAAGGCAAACTGCCTTGGCCTGTGGAACGCGGCGTGATTTCCTCGTCCTTTGGCAAACATGCCTCGGTGGTTTCCAATAAGGTCACCGTGACCAACAACGGTATTGACATTGCCACAACCGAAAATGCTCAAGCTCGTGCCGTTTTTGAAGGCGAGGTGGCCAGCGTCACCAAACTAACAGGCTCCAATACAGTCGTTATCCTCCGCCACGGCGAGTATTTTACTGTATATTCCAACCTCGAAAACGTTATCGTGAAGCGCGGTGACAAAGTGAAAACCAAACAGACCTTAGGGACGATTCACACCAACAAGACCGAAAACAAGACGGAGCTACACTTTGAACTATTGAAAGAACAAAACCGACAAGACCCTGCAAATTGGTTATCGAAATGAAAAATAAGTTCTTGATATTATTACTGTTAGCCTTAGCAATATTGGCCTCATCCTGCAAGACCAAGGAAGTGCCAGGTCGCCGTAGGGCACCGCGAAACTGCAACACCTGCACCAAGTGGAGCTATGCACCGCAGGAAACCATAGAATACGAACTCTTGCACAACGATGAAGGCTGAGGAACTCGAACTGTTGAAACGTTATTTCCCCGAGGCTTCGGTCGGGATGGTGGGAGATATTTTCACACAACGCCGTTTCAAGCTGCATTTCAAGCGACCACGTACTTCCAAATTGGGTGACTTCCGTCCGCCAAGAACCCCAAATGGTATTTGTTCCATCACCCTCAACTTGGACTTGAACCCTTACCAAATGCTCATCACCTACGTTCATGAGGTGGCGCATTATGATGTGTATCAGCGTTATGGCTCACGATTTGTGCAACCTCACGGCACGGAATGGCAAAACCAATTCACTACACTTTTGCTGCCTTTCATGACCGAAGCTATCTTCCCGAAAGACATTATCGCTGCTTTGCAAAAGCATTTACACCACATCAAAGCCAGCAGCACCGCCGACCAAAACCTACAAAGAGTGCTGCACAAATACGACAGGAACCATGAAACCGTGACGACCGTGGAAAGCCTTCCCGACGGAGCCAGATTCGTGCTGAAAAACGGCTTGGTTTTCCAAAAAGGGGAGAAGCAACGCACGCGCTATAAATGCTATTGCGAGAGTAATGGGCGTTGGTATTTCGTGGCGGCTTTGGCGGAAGTCAAGGAATTGTAAGCGCATTTGCAAAACAAATCAACAAATCATTATCTTTGCAGCCAAAATATTGCTTAATGACCAAGAAAGTATTTGTTTCAGGCTGTTACGACCTATTGCACAGTGGTCATGTAGAGTTTTTCCGACAAGCCGCGCAATTCGGTGACCTTTATGTTGGTATCGGCTCCGACGAGACCATCCTGCATTATAAGAATCACAAGACACTTTATCCTGAAAACGAACGTCTCTTTATGGTGAAGGCTATCCGATATGTGAAGGACGCTTTCATTAATGACGGTGACGGCGTAATGGATTTTATCGGCACTGTCGACCGACTGAAACCTGATGTTTTTGTAGTCAATGAAGATGGTGCCTCAGAAGAAAAACGCAAGTTTTGTGAGGAACGCGGCATCGAATACGTGGTGCTGCAACGCACGCCCTCCGAAGGCTTGGAAGCACGCTCGTCAACGGCTTTGAAACATGACCTTTGTCAGATTCCAACCCGTTTGGACCTTGCCGGCACTTGGATTGACCAGCCTTACGTTTCGTGTTTCGCTCCTGGTTGGGCTATCACCATTTCCTTGGAGCCTACTTTTGAGGTACGCGAACGTTGTGGCCTTTCTACTTCGACACGCAATATGATCAAGAAAATCTGGCCCATGCATCTGCCCGACATGGATCCAGAAATCCTTGCCAAACTTGTTTTTTGTTTCGAGAATGACCCAGAGCGCAGCGATGGCATCATCAGTGGAGCACAAGACTCCATTGGTATTTGTATGCCTGGCTTGGTAAGGCATTATTACGACAAGCTCTATTGGCCTATCAAATTGGAGACTTGCCGTGACGAAACCATTTTGAATTGGCTTGAAAACCATCTCATTATGATTCCTATGGAGCCCCGCCGACTAGGTTGTTCCGTGGTAGAAGGCAAGGACATCACTGAATCAAAAGTCAAGGCTTTGGCCAAGGCTGCTGATGATTGCTGGAATGCTATCATGGCCATGGATTTGAATGGTTTTGCCTCAGCCTATAAGGCTTCATTCAACGCCCAAACCGCTATGTTTCCTGCCATGATTCAAGGCTCGGTGCAGGATTACATCGACAAATATTCCGCTATAGATGAAGTGTTGGCTTGGAAAATGCCTGGTGCCGGTGGCGGCGGTTATCTCGCTTGCGTGGTCAAGGATACCCATAATTTCTGTAGCAACCATCTAGAAGCTATCGCGTTAACAATCAGAAGAAAGTAAAAGGTCCCTGAGCTTGTCGAAGGGCCGACCTAAAAAGAAAAAATATGAACAAAGTTGTAGAAAAGAAATACTTATTGGCCTTTGTTTTGGTAACATGCTGTTTTGCCTTGTGGGGCTTCGCCAACGACATTACTAACCCCATGGTGAAGGCCTTTTCCAAAATCTTCCGCATGAGCGTCACTGACGGTGCATTGGTGCAATTGGCCTTTTATGGTGGCTATTTTTGCATGGCTTTGCCCGCTGCCCTGTTTGTGCGAAAATTTTCCTACAAAGCGGGCCTGTTGATGGGTCTCGGTTTGTATGCCGTGGGAGCCTTGATGTTCATCCCCGCCAAGGCGACAGGTAATTATTATCCTTTTCTCATTGCCTATTTCGTGCTGACTTGTGGCCTTTCCTTCCTTGAAACAACCGCCAATCCTTATATCCTCTCCATGGGCGACAAGGACACTGCCACACGCCGCCTCAACCTCGCCCAAGCCTTCAATCCCATCGGCTCATTGGCAGGTATGTTCGTGGCAATGAAATTCATCCAAGCCAAACTCAATCCGTTGAGTACCGAAGAACGCGCCTTGCTGTCCGAAGACCAGTTTGAAGCCGTGAAAAGTGCTGACCTTGCTGTGTTGAGCCGACCTTACGTCATCATCGGAGCGGTGTTGGTGGTCTTTTTCATCGTCATTCTTTTGTTGGTGAAGCCTCAAGCCAAGACAGAAGAAAGCCCCGACCAGAATTTCGGTCCCACAGTGAAACGACTATGGCAGAACAAGCCTTATCGCTTTGGCGTAGTCGCTCAATTTTTCTATGTCGGCGTGCAAATCATGTGCTGGACCTTCATTATCCAATACGGCACGCGCGTCTTCATGAACGAAGGCATGACGGAGCAGGCTGCCGAGGTACTCTCGCAACGTTACAACATTGTGGCAATGGCCATTTTCTGCGCAAGTCGTTTCATTTGCACTTTCCTATTGAAATACATTCATCCTTCCAAACTGCTGACTTATTTGGGCATTGCTGGAGCCGTGTTGGTGTTAGGTGTCATTTTCCTTGACGGTCGTGCCGGAATGTATTGCTTGGTGGCTGTTTCGGCCTGCATGAGCCTCATGTTCCCGACCATTTACGGCATTGCTTTGACCGACACTGGCGACGATGCCAAATTGGGTGCAGCAGGATTAATTATGGCCATTTTAGGTGGCTCGGTGTTGCCTCCTTTGCAGGCTCGCATCATTGACGGTAGCGGAATTGGAAGCATCGCTTCGGTGAATTTAAGTTTCGTTTTGCCGCTAATTTGCTTTGTCGTCATCGTTCTCTACGGAATTTTCATTACAAAACACGATAAATAATCTCACGCAGAACGCGCAGAAATCGCAGAAACGCAAAGCGACAAAGACTATTTGTCCGGTAGGATTCCCATAATTCTGCGGATTCTGCGTGAAAAACATTCAAATCATGAAAAGATATTGCCAAACCTTAGAACTCGTCAACGACCCCGAACTCATTGAGAAATATTGCGAAATCCATGCCCATGTGTGGCCCGAAGTGATAGCTGGCCAACGCGAAGTTGGTATCCTCGATATGCAGATTTATCGCTTTGAAAACCATGTCTTTATGATATGCGATACTGTGGATGATTTCGACTGGGAAAAAGACATGGCACGGTTGGCCACTTTGCCCCGACAAGCCGAGTGGGAAGCCTATGTTGCGCAATGCCAAGGTGCCGACCCAAGTCTGCCTTCGACAGGAAAATGGCATTTAATGAAAAAAATCTTTTGAAATACAGAAAATAACAGTATTTTTGCGGGTTAAAACATATTGACCATGAATGATTCTAACATCATTTCCAGCATCATCAAGAAATTTTGCAATTTCATTTTTGGAAAGCATAAAGCCAATACCCTGCCTCGTTATTGGATTTTGGTAGCAGATATGGTCATCGTCATTGTGGCCTATCTCATAGCCATTCTCATGCTTTATTTTAATGACATTAAGGCATCCGGATTCGACTGGGAACGCATCTGGATTGTACCAGTTGTCTATTTGGTCGCATTTCTCATCAGCAGAACCTACGACGGCATGTTGCGTTATTCCGGCTTCAACGACATTCGCAAGATTTTCGCTGCCTGCACCAGTACTGTTGTGGTTCTCCTCCTCAGTAAATTTATCCTCTCAAACTCATCGTTCCAAAATCTCGCTACCTATTTTCCCCGTTACGTCACTATAGTTTACCATTACCTCATTACAATGACGATAATGATTCTCATGCGTTTCACCATCAGGCGTTTGTACAATGAGGTTTACAAAAATCCAATCCAAAAGGAAAACACGCTTATTTATGGTGCTGGTGATGCTGGTACAATGCTTTTGCGCACTTTGAGTCAGGATACCGCTGCCGTTTACAAAGTGGTTGCCTTTACCGATGACGACAAAAAACGTGTTGGCATTCAGATTAATACGATAAAAGTATATTCCCCTTCTGAGGCTCTGACGAAAACCTTCATCAAGAAAAACGACATCAAGATAATGGTTTTGGCCATCCCCAGTCTCGACGAGGAACGCCGCAAGCAAATCATCGAAAAGGGCTTGGCGTTGAATTTGGTTGTAAAGACCATTCCGTCATTCTCCAAATGGGTGGATGGCGAAATCAAGTCGAACCAGATTGAGGATATCAAAATTGAAGACCTTTTGGGTCGCACGCCCATCAAACTCGGCAAGGAAAATGTCTCCCGAGAAATCAAGAACAAAGTGGTGCTTGTCACAGGTGCTGCCGGTTCCATCGGAAGCGAGATTTGCCGTCAGGTGATGCATTATAATCCTACCAAACTTATCATGCTCGATCAAGCCGAGTCACCGATGTACGACTTCCAGTTCGAGATGAACAACACGCCTGATTTCAAGGACTTGCGCGACAAGATGGCTTTCGTCATCACCAACGTGAAAGACCCTGTTCGCATGAGGGAAGTGTTTGAGATGTACCATCCGCAAGTGGTGTTCCATGCCGCTGCCTACAAGCATGTGCCATTCATGGAGGAAAATGCTTACGAAGCTGTATTTGTCAACGTGTTCGGCACCAAGCTTGTAGCTGACTTGGCCGTGGAATTTGGCGTGGAGAAATTTGTCATGATTTCCACCGACAAGGCCGTCAACCCGACCAATGTGATGGGTGCCACCAAGCGCATTGCGGAGATTTACACTCAAAGTCGCAAGGGCAACACGAAATTCATTACGACGAGATTTGGTAATGTGTTGGGCAGCAATGGTTCTGTGGTGCCGTTGTTCCGCAAACAGATTGCCCAAGGCGGTCCTATCACCGTGACAGACAAGCGTATCACTCGATTCTTTATGACCATTCCCGAAGCATGCAGCCTCGTGCTTGAAGCTGGTTCCATCGGTGAAGGCGGCGACATCTTCGTTTTCGACATGGGCGAGAAGGTCAAGATTTGGGATTTGGCTGAAAAGATGCGCAAACTGGCCCACCGTCCTGACATTGAAATCATCGAGACAGGTCTGCGTCCAGGCGAAAAGCTTTATGAAGAGGTGTTGGCCAACGAAGAGAACACCATCAAAACTGATAATGAGAAGATTATGCACGCCGTGGTGCGGAAATACGAAACCGCCGATGTGGACAACATGATTCTCAAACTCCACGTCGAGCTTGAAACCTGCGACCCGATGAAGATTGTGGCTCAAATGAAGGTCATTGTGCCGGAGTTCAAGAGCAACAACAGCGTTTTCAGTAAGTTGGACAAATAATCCGAAATGTACACCCTTTTTACCGACCCTCTGCACCGCATCGCCTACGCCACCGATGCGTCAGCTTATCGTGAAGTACCCGAAGCAGTAACCTTTCCCGAAAACGAACAGGATATTGTCTATTTGATTGAAACGACACGCGAACGTAAAACCCACCTTATCCCAAGGGCTGGCGGCACTTCTATCGCTGGTCAAGTGGTGGGAAGCGGTATTGTGGTCGACATCAGCAAACATTTCAAGAAAATTCTGGAAATCAACAAGGAAGAACATTGGGCAAGAGTACAACCAGGTGTAGTCCTTGATGAGCTGAACCTTGTCTTGGAACCTTACGGATTATTTTTCAGCCCTGAAACTTCAACCAGCAATCGTTGTTGTATCGGTGGCATGTTCGGCAACAATTCTTGTGGTTCCCATTCCCTGATTTACGGCAGCACACGGCATCATGTCTTGGAAGCCCGAGGTGTGCTTTGTGACGGCAGCATAGAGGTGTTCAAGACTTACACCATCAAAGAGCTTGAACAACGCTTTGGAAACCGTTTTTGGGAAACCGACATTTCATGTCATTCCGTGCGAGGACATAAGGAGGGGAAGGAATCTATGAAATGTCGGTTTCCCAACGCCCCATTAATTCAAACCATCTACACCCAACTCATCCGCTGGGCTTTAGATGAGAAAACCGTCCAACTCATTGAAGAAAACTATCCCGATAAGAGCCTGCGCCGTCGTTCCTGTGGCTATGCCATCGACGAAGTCATTGAAGACCTGCACGATACAAACAAACCAATCGAAGAACGTACCATCAACCTTTGCAAAGTCCTGGCGGGCAGCGAAGGCACGTTGGCTTTCATCACCGAAATCAAAGTCGACCTTGACCCTTTGCCGCCTAAAGAAAAAATGGTGGTTTGTGCCCATTGTGATACGTTGCAAAAGAGTTTCTTAGGTAATCTCGTTGCACTGAAATTCCATCCTGCCGCTGTCGAGTTGATGGACCGCAATATTTTGGAACTCAGCAAAGATAATGTAGAGCAACAGAAAAACCGTTTCTTTGTGCAAGGTGATCCTGCCGCCATCCTCATCATTGAACTGCGTGGCGAAACTCGTGCTGAAATTGATGCCGTGGCTGACCAACTTGAAAAGGCATTAATCGAAAATGATGAGCATTTAGTTTACGCTTGTTCAAGAGTTTACGGTTCAGAAATCAGCAAGGTATGGAGTCTGCGCAAGGCAGGCTTGGGATTGCTCACAGGCATGAAAGGCGACGCCAAACCCATTGGTGTCATCGAAGACACAGCAATTGCACCTGAAAAGTTGCCCGCTTATATGGCCGACTTCGCCCAAATGTTGGAAAACCTTGGCTTGAGTTGCGTCTATCACGCCCACATCAGCACAGGTGAACTGCATTTACGTCCCATTATCAACATCAAAGAGGCTGAGGGCAAACGCAAATTCCGTGAGGTGGCTTATCAAACCGCTTTGTTAGTTAAGAAATACAAAGGCTCGCTTAGTGGTGAGCATGGGGATGGTCGTTTACGTGGTGAATTCATCCAGCTGCTTTATGGCGATGAAGTCTATGCTTTGATGCAAGATCTCAAAAAATGCTGGGATCCGATGCAAGTCTTTAATTTGCACAAGATTGTCGATACATTGCCTATGGACAGCATGTTGCGTTTCGAGGTTGACCAGCAATATGCTATTGAAAAGGAACTGGGGAGGTCGGCCCTTCGACAGGCTCAGGGACCTCTCGGCATAAAGACCTATTATAATTGGAAAGCTGCCTTCGATGAATGTAAAGTGGAAGGAGCCACAGGGGCCAAAACCCAACTCCATGCCTTGATGTGCAGCATTGAGCAATGCAATGGTGCTGGCGACTGCCGTAAATCTAATTTGATTGGTGGCACACTTTGTCCAGCTTTTAAGGTCAGTGGCGATGAGACCAAGGCCACTCGTGCCCGCGCTAATGTGCTCCGCGAGATCCTAACTCGGGGTTGGGCAAGTGAAGCCTTCATTGTCGCAAATTGCGTCCCGCAATTTGATAAAAACGATTCCTCGAACTGCAAGACGCAGTTCGCGACAATGAAAAACATCCTGAAATCAGAGGAACTAGCCGAGGTGTTGGATAGCTGCCTAGCCTGCAAAGGTTGCCGCAGCGAATGTCCCTCCAATGTCGACATGACTCGTCTGCGTTCTGAGATTTTACAGCAAAAATACGACATCAGCGGAATGCCTTTGCGTTCCTTTGCGGTGTCGTATATGGCCACTGTAGAACAGTTGGGGCACATCGTATGGCCTTTTTATAACTTGTTCGCTTCGTGGAAGTTCTCATCGAATATCATCAAGAGAATCATTAAGTTCACCACTGAAAGAGACATTCCAACCCTCAGCCGCGTGACCATGAGAACCGCTGTGAAACGGGAATGCCGAAAACAAAAAGGCAGAACTGCCAAGGGCAAAGTCTATCTCTTCGCTGATGAGTTCACCAACTTCCAAGAAGCTGAATTGGGTTTGACCTTCGCCAAACTACTATTACACTTGGGTTACGAAGTTGAAATCCCTAAACACGTGGAAAGTGGACGCGCCGCCATTTCGAAAGGCAATCTGAAATTAGCCAAGAAGTTTGCCTTAAAGAATGTCAATTTGTTGAAAGACAAAGTATCGGCACAAATTCCATTAGTCGGTATCGAGCCATCCTGTATCCTCAGTTTCCGTGACGAATACCCTGATTTGGTGCCTGCTGAACTCCGCCCACAAGCCCAAAACTTAGGCCGTAATGCTTTGCTTTTCGATGAGTTCATCATGCGCGAAGTCGCAGCTGGACGCATCTCAACTGAAGACTTCAAGAACGACGCTGTAGAAATTTGGCTGCACGGTCATTGCCACCAGAAGGCCTTGGTGGGAACGGAGAAAACTGTTGGCGCCTTGAAACTCTTGCAAGGTGCCAAAGTCCATGTTATTCCAAGTGGCTGTTGTGGCATGGCGGGCTCTTTCGGTTACGAAAAAGAGCATTATCAGACCTCGTTGGCCATTGGCGAAATGGTGCTTTTCCCGACCATTCGCAAGGCTGTAGCTAATGCCGACGGTGTTATTCCTTGCATTGTTTCGGCTCCTGGTACTTCCTGCCGCCAACAAATACTTGACGGTACTGGAGTCCACGCCGTTCATCCTATTGAGATTCTTTACCGTTGGGTGAAATAATCAAGAAATCTTGGCGTTCTATGAAAAAGCAGTATCTTTGCAACACAGAACCCATAAAAACAACCCAATGAAAAAGTTATTCATTCCCTTTTTGCTGGTGTTTTTCTTCGTTGCTACAAGTTGCAACCGCAACAAGAGCATTTCGAACGATGTTGACGTGGAGACCTATTTCATCAACGACAGCATATTGTTCAATAATGAGTATGAAGAAGGATATTCCAGATACACGATGAATGTCGATTTGCCTGTCACTGAGAATGATACCTTGCGCCAAAACATTATTCAATGGATGCTTTCGTCGGAAACCGAAGATTATGAGGCATATTTCAAAGCTGATGAGAAACGATTCTTTGACGAAGAAGGACATGAGCCCAGATCCGTTTTTGAAGGCCATTACACCTTGATGGAACAGACCGATTTATATGTCACTTACATCTCAGACGGTTATGTTTACACTGGCGGAGCCCATCCCATGCCTTGGTATTACGGCGTGTCATTTAATAAAGCTGACGGTACTATGATTGGCTATGAGATTTTTGAAGACCCCGACCAATTAGTTGAACTTATTTCGGAAAACATCCGGCAACAATATTTTGACTATTTCAATACGGAAGAAGAGGAATATATCTTTGAGCCCGACGACTTTTTCCCTTTGCCCACCAACCAGCCTTGGATTGAGTCGGATAGTATCGTCTTTTGTTACGGTCCATTCGAAATCGCTCCGTATGCTGCCGGAATGCCTTCGTGCAAAATCGCCATCAGCGACTTGCAGCCTTATTTCAGTGAGATTGGGAAATCATTATTCAACAACTAAATAATCATGAACAACTACTGCATCATCATGGCCGGCGGTATTGGTAGCCGCTTCTGGCCCCTCAGCAAAGACAATTATCCGAAGCAATTCCTTGATATTTTAGGCACCGGAAAGAGCTTCATCAGAAGCACTTACGAACGTTTCAGTCCTGTCATCCCTGACGAGAACTTCCTCGTGGTGACCAACAAAGCCTACAAACAATTAGTGTTGGAACACTTGCCCATGCTCAAACCTGACCAAGTGCTTTGTGAGCCAGCCCGGCGCAATACGGCACCTTGCATTGCATACGCGGCCTATCACATCCAAAGCCATTGCCAAAACGCCAATATTGTTGTCACCCCTGCTGACCATTTGGTCACCAACGAAATGGAGTTTCAGCGTATTATTCGTTTGGGCTTTGACTTTTTGGCGAAAAACCAAAACGCTTTAATGACCATCGGTATCAAACCAAGTCGACCGGAAACAGGCTATGGTTATATCCAAGTGCCTAAACAAGAAACGCTTCCTGAAGTAGTGAAAGTGGAAATGTTCAAGGAAAAGCCCAACTATGAAACGGCTTTGAAGTTTGTCGCAGAAGGCAATTACTTCTGGAACAGCGGCATCTTCATTTGGACTTTGGATGGTATCATGCAAGCTTTCAGACAATATCTGCCTGATATGATAGAAGTGTTTGAGAAGGGTAAAAATGACTTTGGTACATCCAACGAGCAAGCCTTCATTGATGCGCATTTCGTGGAAAGTCCTAACATCAGCATCGATTATGGCGTGATGGAGAAATCACCCAATACTTACACTATCCCCGCTGATTTCGGCTGGAGCGACATTGGCACGTGGGGCTCGTTGTTCACACATGCCAAAAAAGACGAAAACGGCAACGCCAAGCGTGGAAAAGTCGTCTCTGTGGACAACAAGAACACCATTATTAATATAGAGGAAGGCACTGAAGCCGTGGTGCATGGTTTGGAAGACTATCTCGTGGCCTACCGCGACCATTCGCTCTTGGTGTGCAAACTCCATGACGAACAACAGATTAAGGTTTGGATTGAAGGATTGAAATAGTTTTGGATTGCCATGGAGAATCAGCCACTTGTTTCTGTCATTATGCCGTGTTACAACATGGAGAAGTTTATCGCTTACACCATAGAATCGGTGCAGCGGCAGACCTATCCATATTGGGAACTTCTCATTGTGGACGATACTTCGACCGACAGGACGGCTGAAATTGTCAAAAGCCATCAAAATCAGGATGACAGGATTTACTTTATCGTCAAGCCCAAGCATTCCGGCATTGCCGACACAAGAAACCAATGTCTAAAAATGGCCAAAGGACGTTTTTTGGCTTTCCTTGATGCCGATGATGTCTGGCATCCCGAAAAGCTTGAACAACAGTTGAAATTTATGATGAAGCGAAAAATCGGCTTCAGTTATTCATCGTATGATTGTATTGACGAAGAGGGGAATCCTTTGGAAAAGATGGTGAAATCTGCGGGCAATCTGGATTATGATGCTTACATGCATAACACCATCATCGGCTGCTCCACCGTGATGATTGACACTACCATTATCGGTGATGTTGTCGTTCCTAATTTCCGTACCAGTGAAGACACGGCTACCTGGCTCAATATCTTGAAAAAAGGATTCTTAGCATACGCCATTGAACAGCCTTTGACTTCCTATCGCATCCGTCAGCACTCGGCCAGTTCCAACAAACTGAAAGCCTCTTCTGACCTTTGGAGGGTGTACCGACAACAGGAAAAACTCTCTTTATTCAAGGCATTGGGATGCTTTTTCAGTTATGCCTACAACGCTGTCAAGAAACGCCTCTGATGAATGGTTATTATCTATATCGCAAGGCATGGCGGTTTGAAGGTGCGCCACACAAGGAACCAAAACTTGAGAAAAAGGAATGGCAGACCTTGTTGAAGCAAGGCGGACTGCTGGTTAGAAACACGTACAACTTTGACCAAAGCGTAGAAAGTAGTTTTTGGTATATCATACAAGACACTTTTAATGGATTAGATGGCTTTTCCTCAAACGAAAGGAACAAAATCAGACGTTCGAACAAAACACTGTCTTTCAAAAGAATAAGTATTGATTTATTAAAATCAGAAGGTTGGAATATCCTGAAAGCCACCTACGAGGATTATGCCGTTTCAGACCGTGCAATGGATGAAACCGTGTTTTTGGATTATCTTTCGAAGTGCGAAAAACAGGATTTTAACTATTGGGGTATCTTTAACCAAGATCGACTTATTGGTTTTTGTACCGTTTGGCTTTGGTTGCCAGACAGTTGCGAATATGGACTGATTGGTATTCTACCTGAATATAAGCACAATAACACATACCCATATTACGGGCTTTTTTACAACATGAATGCCTATTATTTGGGAGAAAAAGGATTCCGATACGTGGCTGATGGTGCCCGTTCCATCACAGAACACTCTCACATTCAGGATTTTCTCATACAAAATTTCAATTTCCGAAAAGCTTATTGTCAACTTGCCATCCATTACCAATGGTGGATGAAGATTGCGGTCAAGATATTGTACCCATTCAGAAAAATCCTAACTTTGCCGCGGATTAAGGCAATTCTCAACATGGAGGCCATGCAACGTGGAGAAAAATAAACACAAAATAGGGTTCTTTTTTAAATGGTGTTTCGACCGAATCGTGGCACTTATTGGACTTATTGTGTTGTTTCTTCCCCTGCTCATCATTGCTATACTCATTAAATTGGATTCGAATGGTCCTATCTTTTTCATGCAAACACGTATCGGAAAAGACGGCAAGCCTTTTCGTATCTGTAAGTTCCGTACTATGACCCACCAGTCGGAAGGTGATTCTGTCACCGTTGCTGGTGATTTGCGTGTCACTCGCATCGGTCAATGGCTGCGCCATAGCAAAGTCGATTGCCTCACAGAATTGATAAATGTTCTCATTGGCCAAATGAGCCTTGTAGGTCCGCGCCCTGATGTACCTGGCTATGCTGACCAGCTGCAAGGTGACGACCGACGCATTTTGCAACTTCGTCCTGGCATTACAGGTCCAGCCAGCATCAAATATCGTAATGAGGAGGAACTGCTTGCCCAACAAGCCGACCCAAAATGGTATAATGACAATGTTATCTGGCCCGATAAGGTAAAAATCAATCTTGATTATCTTGATAATTGGAGTTTCATTGGAGATATCAAGTTGATTTTTAAGACTATATTATAATTGTTATGAGAGAACAAAGCCGAATTTTCAACATCTTTAATAGCAAGTTCTATCCTTTGTTGTTATTTCTTGTTTCCTTTGTTTTTGTGACTTTGTTTTCACGATCGACTTCGTTTTTATATGTGTTTGAGGGAGGCGATGGTGCTATTTTCAAACAGATGGGGTTGGCTCTTTTGCGTGGAAAGACTTTGTATATCGACTATTTCGACAATAAAGGTTGTATATTATACTTTATCCAAGCCTTTGGGCTTTGGTTAGGCGGTAATTTCTTTATCTTGCTAATGCAAACGCTGTCGTTGACAATCACTTTACTTATCTGGGATAAAATGCTCGCCTTGTACCAAGACGAACGTGGTCGCCTGATGGGTTTAGGCATTGCACTGGTATTGCTGTTATGTTTCTATCAAGACGGCGACTTGACCGAAGAATGGTGTTTGCCCTTTGCCTCTTATCCGCTTCTGCTTTACTTTCACGCTTTGAAAACAGGAAAGGAAATCCGTTCAATAAAGATGTTTTTTGTCGGCGTTTGTTTTGGGATCATTGCCTTTATCCGCGTCAACAATGCTGCTCCTTTTTTGGGGTTTGTTGCCTTTTATTGGATTCAACTTCTCACCAAAAAAGACTTCAAAAACTTCTTCCTGAATATTTCAGCTTTCTTCATTGGTGCTATTATCGTTGCTGTAGCCTGCATACTTTATTTTTATTTTAAAGCTGGTTGGCACGGTGTTGATGAAATGATTTATGCTTCTTTCCTTTCCAATATTGAATATATGGGGGCAAATTTTGAATATATGGGGACAAAAGAAATATATGAGGTTCTTTTTGGTGTTTTCTACTTCTTGTTTCTGTCGTTGTGTATCTTGCAGCAAATCATTAATTCACGTAACGATACATCAGTATTGATTCCATCCTTAATTTCGTATGTCTTGTTTGTATTGGCTTTTGGCACACGTGGTTTTTCACACTATTTAATGGCATTATTACCCTTAGTAGTGGTCTTGCTCATGACAATAAGACCCAATCCTGAGAAAAGGAGAAAACCTGTGTTATTGGTGATGTCGCTTGTTGCAGTGTTCTTTTATCTTCCTATTCCTTTGGCATTTGCCGTGAATGACTTGATGCTGAAAAACGACAAATATTCAGCAATTTATGAAAATTTCCACCATTGTATCGAAGAAATCCCATTAGCAGAGCGTGATTCCATATACAATTACAACTTGCATGGCAATGCCGCAGGTATGATGCAACATGAAAAGTTGTTGCAATGCAACAGAGTGTTTTTTTCTTCTTTTGTTTTCTATTATAACAGATTGTACAAAGAGGAGACAGAAAAGCCGTTTTGTTCACCAAAATGGATTTTAATCTCTTGGGACAGGTATTTCACCGACGATGATGCTGATTTTGTCTTAAACAATTATGATTTGTATTGTGAGTTCTGTCATGACAGAATGTATCTCAACAAACCAAAAATAGGACAGAAGTTTCAAGTTTATCTTTACCGCAGAAAAGACTGAAATCGTGTGTTTCAGTCCCGTATTGGCGACAGATTTTAAGCAGACGATACAAGTCCCTGTTTTGCATGCGGTCGGCCAAACGGCTGAGCGCATAAAAAAACCCCATAAAACCGGGGAGGAATTATGAGGCCAAAAAATTAATAACATGAAACATAAAAATTGCGCCCCCTTCAGGACTTGAACCTGAGACCCCCTGATTAACAGTCAGATGCTCTGACCAACTGAGCTAAGGAGGCTGCACAATGTCACAGAACTTTCTGTTTTGCGGTTGCAAAAGTACAGCTTTTTTCATTACTGACAATATTTTTCCGACAAAATTTTTCAAATATTTTATATCTAATTGATAATCAATATGAAAATTTAATCACTATAGACAGAAGTATTCCTAAGAAAATGGCGTTTTTGTCTTTAGTTACATGCGGCGGCTAAGAAAGCTTACGACTTTTACAATTTTTCAACCACCGCTATTGAGCTATAAAACGTGCTCCATCCCCGAAGGGAATCTCTTTTTTCTTACCTTTGCACAAATTTTGAATCTTGAATTTTGAATATTAAATCCTTGAATCCCAAATGAAGAAAATCCTCGGAATAGGAAGCACCTTGGTCGACATCCTTAGTCAGGTACCCAACGAAGAAGTGCTAAACGAACTCAACCTCCCCAAAGGGAGCATGACCTACGTCAACATCAACGACGCCGTCAGCATTGGCGAACGCCTCGCCCAACAATATGGTAGCCAACGTGCCGCCGGTGACTCGGCAGCCAACACAATGAGTGGCCTCGCCCGACTCGGTGCAAAGTCTGGCTTCCTCACCATGATGGGTAACGACGAGATGGGGCAGTTTTTCACCAATGAAATGACCCGCACTGGCGTAGAGATGCTTGCCCTTAAAAGTGATACCCCCACTGGCCGCGTCATCGCCATGGTGACCCCCGACGGCGAACGCACTTTCGCTACCTGCCTCGGTGCCTCTATCGAACTCAGCCCCGATGACATCAAGCCTGAACTGTTCGACAACTGGGACATCTTCTATATCGAAGGTTACCTCGTGGCCAACCCCGACATGCTGCGCAAAGCCATCAGCACGGCAAAAGACAAAGGTTTGAAAATCGCCATTGACCTAGCCAGCTATAACGTGGTAGAAGAAAGCCGCGATTTCCTTCTTGAACTCGTCAACAACTATGTCGACATCGTGTTTGCCAATGAACAAGAAGCTCTTGCCCTCACAGGTATGGAACCAGAAAAAGCTTTACACTATATCGCAGAGCGTTGCGAAATCGCCGTGGTAAAAATAGGAGCCAAGGGAGCTTATATCCAGCGTGGTGATGAAATCGTCACCATTCCGCCCATGAAGGCTGATGTGGTCGACACCACCGGCGCTGGCGACATGTGGGCCGCTGGTTTCCTCGCAGGACTCGTTAAAGGCGAAAACCTACAAAAATGCGGCATGATGGGTGCCATCGTAGCCAAAAACATTATCGAAGTTATGGGTGCCAAGATGGACGATGAACGCTGGGATAATATTCATAAGGCCATAGCAGAATTATAAAAATGCTGAATGCTGAATTAGGAATACTGAATGACGCGAAGCGATGTATAAACTCGTCTCCATTCCGCATTCCGCATTCATCATTCCTCATTAATTTGTAGCATTATTGCTTAAGGTATCAATTTATTTTGTACCTTTGCGCCCACTATAGTTATTTTCGCGAGAATTAAATATTTAATAATTAGCTAGTTAGATAAAAATGAAGGAATTCCAAACAAAAGACATCCGTAATGTTGCCCTCATCGGCGCAGCTAAGTCGGGTAAGACCATCCTTGCCGAAAACATGCTTTATGAAGGCAAGCTCATCAACAGAAAAGGTAGCACCGAAGAGAAGAACACTGTTTCCGACTACCGTCCCATCGAGATGGAACGTCAGATTTCGGTGAACGCCTCCATGATGTACACGATTTACAACGACAAGAAAATCAACATCCTGGATACCCCTGGTTTCAGTGATTTCTCAGGCGATATTGTCAGCTGCCTTACCGCTGCCGACATCGCTGTCTGCACTGTGAACGCCCAATCGGGTGTGGAAGCTACCACCGAAAACGCCTGGCGCCATGCTGCCAACACCAACAAGCCTGTTGTGTTCTTCATGAACCAACTCGACCACAGCAACGCCAACTTCGACAACACAGTCCGTGAACTGAAAGAATACTTCGGCGATAAGGTTACGCCTATCCAATATCCTGTCAATACAGGTGAAGACTTCAACGCCGTCATCGATTTGATCATGATGAAGATGTTGGTCTTCAAGAATGGCAACGGTGCCCCTGAGATTCAGGACATTCCCGCTGCCGAAATGGCCAAGGCCGAAGAGATGCACAACAACCTCATTGAGCACGCCGCCGAAGGTGAAGAGGCTCTGATGGAGAAGTTCTTCGAAGAGATGACTCTGAGCGAGGAAGACATGGAACGCGGTATCCACCTGGGTATCGTCAACCGTGAGATGTTCCCCGTGCTCTGCGGCGCTGCCAAGCGTGGCGTGGGTGTCACCCGTCTGATGGAGTTCCTCATCAACGCCTGCCCGTCGCCTGCCGACATGCCTGCTATCAAAGCCAACAACGGCCAAGAGTTCCACAACAGCGTCGACGACCCGACCGCCCTGTTCATCTTCAAGGTCACTACCGAACAGAACCTCGGTGACGTGGCTTGGATGCGCGTCTATGGCGGCACCGTCGTGAAGAGCCAAGACCTCATCAACCCACGCACGGGCAACAAGGAGCGTCTCTCACAGTTGCTCGCTTTCCGTGGCAAGAACCGTGAAGAGGTAGAGAAAGTCAACGCTGGTGATATCATCTGCACCATCAAGTTGAAGGACGGCCGCATCGGTGACTCGCTCGTCGACGCCAAGGTTGCTGAAGCCACCTTCCCAGAGATTCCGTTCCCGACCCCGATCTTCTCGATTGCCGTCAAGGCCGTCAACTCACAAGAAGACGAAAAGCTGGGCAGCATCCTCAACGACATCCACAAGACCGACCCGACCGTCATCGCCGGCATGTCGCGCGAGCTGCGCCAGAACATCCTGCAATGCCAGGGCGAATATCACTTCAACACCCTGAAATGGTACTTCGACAACGTCTATAAGATTGCCATCGAGACGGCTTCGCCGAAGATCCCGTACCGTGAGACCATCACCAAGAGCGCAAGCGCCAGCTACCGTCACAAGAAACAATCCGGTGGTAGCGGTCAGTTTGGTGAGGTGCACATGCAGCTGGCTCCTTATTTCGAGGGTTATACCGACCCGAGCGAACTGCAGGTGCGCGACAAGCAAGAGTACGAACTGCCTTGGGGCGGTAAGCTCATCTTCGCCAACTGCGTTGTCGGTGGTGCCATCGATGCCCGCTTCATGCCCGCCATCCTGAAGGGTGTGAACGAACGTCTTGAGCAAGGCCCGCTGACGGGTTCCTACGCCCGCGACATCATCGTCTACATCTACGACGGTAAGATGCACCCGGTCGACTCCAACGAAATGGCCTTTAAGATCGCTGGTCGTATGGCCTTCAGCGCCGCCTTTAAGAACGCTGGCCCGAAGATCATGTAACCCATCTACGACCTCGACGTGCGCATGCCCGCCGACCTCATGGGTGCCGTGATGACCGACCTGCAAGGCCGTCGCGCCATCGTCATGGGCATGGACAGCGACCACAACTACCAGACCATCCACGCCAAGGTTCCGTTGGCCGAGATGGATCGTTATTCAACCTCACTGAGCTCGCTGACCTCTGGCCGTGGCACCTTCACCATGAAGTATGCTGAATACCAGCAAGTGCCCACCGACGTTCAGAACCGCCTCCTCAAGGAGTACGAAGAGAGCCAGAAGGAAGAAGAATAAAAACAGAACAAGAGTATTTTTTCATAAGTATTGCATTTTTTCCCCGCTGCACGTTTGCTGTGGCGGGGTTTTTTTGTATACCTTTGCGCCATGAAGCAAATGCTGACCATAGGATTTCTTTGGGTATTGATGGCCTTAGCCGCCTGCAATCCATCGGCTGAGGTCGCTGAACGTGGGCGAAACGAAAAAGGGCCAAATCCAGAGTTATCCGCCATCGACAGCCTGATGTGGCGCCAGCCCGAAAGCGCCTTGGCTGTGCTGAAGCAGTTTGCGGCAAGTTCTGAGGCCGACAGCCTCGATGAGTTGAATGGGCATTACTGCCAGCTGCTGATTTCGGAGCTGCTGTATAAGAACGATTACGGCCAAAGCAACCGCCCGGCTTTGCAGCAGGCAGTGCGTTATTTCGATTCGTTGTGCCTTTGCAAAGGCGTTGCGCGCAACATCTCTACCATCGCGTTTCTGGATGCCCGCGCCCATTATATTAATGGTGTGGGATACTACGAGCGCGACAGCGTTGTGGAAGCCTGCAAGGAATACCTGAAGGCTTTGGAGGTGATGGAAGGGCATTTCGAAAAGGATGAATTGACAGAACACTGGGCCCGGTTTATGGCCTATACTTACAACCGGCTTATGGAACTTTTCTCGGCACAGTTTATGATGGATCCTGCCATAGCTTGTGGGGAAAAGGCTTTGGCATATTGCCAAAAAGAACCTTCTTTAAATAATGAGATTCCCAATACTCTTTTTCATATTGGAAAACAATACCAAAAGAAGGGAGAAAAGGGGAAAGCAAGAAACTATTATCGCCAAGCTATTGAAGGAATAGCAGACACAAATACAAGTATTTATAGAGACATTGTTTCTGCAATAGCATTGAACGACTATCAAATTGGCTTGGGATATGAACAATCAATTTGTTCATTAAGGCAAATTCTATTACAATCAAAGAATGAGGAAGAAAGATTAGCTCGTTTCCTGACCATTGGAGCCATTTTCTCCGAAGAAGGCATCTACGATTCCGCCTTATTATATTTAACACCTGTTTTTGAGAACGATGCAAATGTGATTTCTCAAACTCGTGCTTCGGAGTATTTGAGTATTATATTCGACAGCATAGGGGATAGAGAGTAATCCTATGCCTATATGCGCTTCTTATCCGAACATAAAAAATCGGAGGGAGAGAATAAAGCCTTGGTTTCAAAGCTTGAATACTTGTTCCAAAATTACAAGAACAAAAAGCAGGAAAAACAAGCTGAGGAAACGCGAACAAAATCAATCAAAAGAACCATTGAAATCACTATTCCTATTGCTGTTGCAATTGCATTGGGCCTCTTGGTCTTGACGAAACTGAGAAGCAGGAAACTGCTGAGAAAACAACAAGAGGAAGCGAAAAGAGCCTTGGAAGAAGCGGGAAGACAGCATGAACAGGAACTCATCCAGCAACGAGAGGAAGCCTTGGCAGCCGAGCGAACGCACAGGATTCAGCAATCCGCCCTTTCCAACCGCCTGAAGCGGAGCAATGAGGAGCTGCGCGAGCTGAAAGACCAAATCAGACAGCAAACGGACAGCATGAACCCGAAGCAAGAGGCACAAGCCCTATCGTTCAACGACGAACCCATCTGCCATCTCATCATGGAGCGGGTGAACGAAGGACAGTTTAAGGCGCAAATGGACTGCATGAATTATAAGGACTATGCCTTGGGCAAAGACGACCTCGTGGCCTTGCGTGAAGCCGCCAACCGCCACTTTAACCAGTTCACCATCCGCTTGGCCAAAGCCTATCCCGCCCTCACCCAAGGTGACCTCGACTATTGCTGCCTCTATCTGCTTGGCCTTTCCGATGCCGACGTTTCGGCCTTGATGCAGCGTGCCTACAACACCGTCAACGAGCGCAACAGCAAGCTGAGGAGGGTTTTTGGCAGCGAAAATGCCATCTCCATCACCTTGCAGGCCATCGCCAACGAGTCTGTATCCATTTGATTGGCAAGACGTTAATCAAAAACCCGAACAAATCCGAACATAGTTTTTCTTGACAAAGTATTAGGGGCATACTACTTTTGCATCGTCATCTAAATTTGTAAAGCGATGGATAATGCAACAACATTGGTTCTGATGCTCTGTTTGTTCCTTTTGGGAGCATTGTGCTACTCCAATGGTGTGACCAGAACGGAAAAGAAGAAAAGAGAAGATGGAAAACCTATTGAAGTAATCCAACAGAGAACCTGTTTCTTTCGTTTGGAACACTCTTAAACCAAAGAGCATTTCCTAATAATAACAGAAAATCAGTTCTTGAACCACATTAATTGTATTTTTGCCCATAATAGTATTCAATAAAACCGCGTCCGTCATGAAAAAACTGCTTCTCATCATCGCAATTGCACTTGCTGCATTCCATGTCCAAGCCAGTGATATGGACTACTCCCGCGACTCGCTCTTCATGTGCATCACCGGACCCGATGGAGACACGAGCGTTGCCTTCAACTTCCCCACCTTCTTGGAGATGCGAGACAACACGCTGCTGACACGCCTCTTCCTGAAATCACAAGACGGCAGCCAATACATCGGCGACTGGTTCTACAGGTTCTCCCCCCAGGACAACACCGTCATCGATTCCGTCTTCGTGGACAAGGACGAAGCCTTCGATGGAACCTCTTCGCGCTCCTCGGCGCAGGATGACGGCAAAGGCCATAATTATGACGACGGCTCACGCGTCCTGCTGGCACAGAATCCCAATGGCGACGACTACATCTACGCCTACCTTGTCTATAACTACAAAACATCAGAGACAAGCCTCCGCATCCGCCATTTCGACGACAACCTGGACTTCGAGGACTTGGGCAACGCCGTCATCGTCCCTCTGGAAAATGCCATTGTCGACAGGCTCTGCACCATCATGCTGGAAGGCGACAACATCGTGCTCATGTACCTGATGGAGGGAGGATGGGACACACCCGTCGTCGCACGCATCGGCCTCGACGGCTCGCTGAGGGATAGGGTGAGCTTTTCACACCTGTTTCACATCAACTTTCCCAGGTTCCATGCCTTGGCCGTCTTCAACGATTCCCCAAGGAAATATGCCCTCATTGACATGAACGCCTCGGGAGGCGGCTACAATTATCATGTGATTGACTCCCTGTTTGCCCAGCAGGAAACCATAGTGATGGAGGAATCCTACGGGGATGTCTATCCGCCTTATCCAAGCGTGTCCTACACGGAAAACTACATACAGCTTGACATCCTTCCGCTCGACGACGGGTCTTTCCTTGAAGCCAGACAATACGAGCGGCACAACGTAATTAGGAACGGAGCCTGCATCATGAAGTACGACAAGACGACCCATGCCTGCCTCGCGAACGCCCAGTTCGAGTCAACTCCCATCTATACACATGTCCAGTACTACGGCTTTCCCATAGGCCTGGAGCAATCGGCCGACGGCAACCTCTATTTCGCCTACCGCACCAATGCGAATTATTCGACCAACGTGGGATGGATTGGCATTGCGAAGCTGGACACCGACCTGAACATCATCTGGCAGCGGTATTGCCTGGGGACATACTCTGCAACCGGAGGATACCATCATATCCATTGCCGGACGGGCGTGACGAAAGACGGTTTCGTCGTCGGAGGGAGATCCAACAAGGAAGAGCCACCTCACGATTTCTTCTGTTATTTCATCCATGACGATGGCGTCGTAGGCACTCCCGAAGCGGAAGCCTACATCCGTCCCTACCTCTTCTATCCCAACCCCGCCCAAGACCGGCTCCACCTGCAATACTCGCCCGATGTGAAGCCCGCGCAAGTCGAGCTCTACGACATGCAAGGACGCTTGGTGCGCACACAGAGCAAAAAATTGGAAAACGTGGACCTGCAAGGCCTCGCGCCAGGGCAATACCTGATGAAAGTCACCTTGGAGGACGGGAAGACTTATTCGGACAAGGTGGTGAAGGAGTAGGCCCCTATATCTATCAGCTGTAAGATTTACCCTATCCTGCGGGGAGACACATTTCTGGCGGATTTACGATCCTCCCCTGGAAGGGGATTGCCTCGCTCTTCCTTCGCACTTCTCTCGCTTTTGGCATACTGTTGGCATAGTCAAGCAAGCTGTTTGAGTATGCCTACACCTTGCCATCTCCTTGCCAACACCTTGCCAAAAGGCTTTGAAAGACCAAAAAAAGTGGTTCCTCTTTATACCGAATTTGCGAATTCCCGTTCTCCTATTAAATGAGTATTACAAATATATAGAAATTGACCGTCAATAGATTCCAAAGGGAACGACATAGACGGTCAATTTCTTTTTCATCTAAGTAACTGTTCAAAATTAAACTGCAATATCTTTTGACTTCGGGACGATGACTTGTGACTATGACAATGACCGCTTCAACCAAAGGCTGAAACTTCAGCATCCCCGTGGAAACGGTCATAGTCATTGTCAATGGTCATAGTCAAAAAGTCTCGTAGTCTCGTGTCAAATATGTAAACTATTTTTGCTCATCTACTTAATTAGGGACAGTCGTAAAATTAGCAAAATAATATAATAAATTGATTGTCAATTAGATAAATATTTGTATCTTTGTCATCGGAATGTAAAAAAATTCCCCCGAAAGCCGTGG
>JAEEQP010000008.1 GCA_016285355.1 Bacteroidales bacterium | reverse complement strand
CATGGGTCAGTGTGCGCCACTGGTTGGCGGCGTTGCCGCCGTTGCTGATGGGATTGTACCATGCCCAGTCGGCATTGGCGCAGGTACCAGTCAGGTCGTTGTTGTAGTCGCCACCCGGATAGAAATCTTCGTACATGTAGCTGGGGTCGTAGGGCATGTAAGCGATGGCACCGCTGTTCCACCCGCTGGTGCCCCAGCCGAAGAGGTCTATCCAACCCGTGTAGTTTTCCGTATATAGGGAGGTAACATCTGCATAATTACCCACCGCTGAATGATTAAGGTTCAAGTCTTCGGGCGTGACGAGCAAGTCATACTGGTTGGGGGCGAAACGCCAAGTGGCTGTGCTGGGCTGGTACTGCAGGTTGCCTTGCGAGAAGTAGACCTGCTTGTCAGCACTCACCGAGAACAGGCCGTCGATGGCGCCGATGGGGGCGCTTGATGCCGGAGCACTCACCTTGCTGAAAACCACCCTGTCATCGCTACTCTCGCCTTTCACAAACACGGCCGTGCAGGCCGGAATTGGTGTGTCGCCCGAAATGGCTACGGGGTTGATGGTCGTGCCGTCGTCGCTCAGCTTATAGTATGGCTTGTTGATAGTGGCCTCGCAGGGGAACGGGTTGCCCACCAAGTTCCAGCACTTGTGGTCGTCGGAGGCATCATACGCTAACCCCACTGCTACCGACTCAGTGTCCGTGATGAACGAGCCTGCGAAGCACAAGACCTTCGTGTCATTGGAGGCATAGAGGTAGCCGTGGCCGTTGACGAGACTGAAGTTGTCGGCCTTGTAGTTCACCCACTCGCTGCCTTCGTTCGACGGGTCGAAGCGGTAGAGGTCGAAGTTTTCGGGATTGGTGGTGTTGATGAGGTGGGCCACAGCCTCTGCATTGGTTCCGCAGGACAAAGGCGAGGCAATCAGATACCAGCCGCTCGGGCTTTCATCCGTGCCGTGGGCTTCGATTCCCTTGGTGTAGATGCTCGCCACACTCGGATACAGCCACTTCCCGTTGATGGCTGAAGCATTGACCGTGCCGCTGTTGTGCAGTGTGCCGTCCTCGTCGATGAAGGTCTTGCCGTTGGCGATGCTGATGGTGCCGTCAGCATAGTAACGGTTCGCATAGATGAAGTCGGTGGCGTTGGTCCAGCCGAGAGTGACGCTGCCGCTGTTAGCATAGATGCCGTAGGCGTCACCCGTGGCTGTCACTTGGCCGCCGTTGATGTTCACATTGCCGTTGAAAGCATAGATGCCGCTGCCATTATTTCCAGTGGCCGTCACTTGGCCGCCGTTGATGGTCACAGAGCCGTCGTCAGTAAAGATGCCGTCGTCATCTCCAGTGACCGTCACTTGGCCGCCGTTGATGGTCACAGAGCTGTTGTTAGTATTGATGCCACTGTGTGCGTATATGTTGAGTTGGCCCTTGTCCGCTCCTGTGCTCTGTCCGTAGATGCTGATGGATCCTTCTGTAACAAAGATGCCGGATTGTTCGACAGGGTCGCTTTCTGTGCCCACGTTCAGCACGGCACCGTCCTTGAGGATGAGGTGAACGTCGCCCGCAACATTGATGGTGCTGGTATAGCTGACATTGCCGTCGGCCACATACCATGTTTCTTGGTTTGCCGTGCCGAGGCTGTTCTCGCTGCCGGTGAGGGTGGTGTAGGCCACGCAGTACCGCTGATGGCCGTTCTCGTTCAAGTAGGGGATGGCGTCGTCGCTGTAGGGATACAGCGTCTTGCCGGCAAGGGCGTTGAGCTGGCTGCCCCTGAGTGTGCCGCTGTAGATGTTCGTGCCATCGGTGAAGGCTTTTGTAAAGGGGGCAGTGTAAGTGTTGTCGGGAGCGTAGAGGCCGGTGGAGCCGATGGTGATGCTGTCGTTAGGGTTGCGCCAGGTGAAGGTGTAGCGCCCGTGATATGCTTTGATGGCGTTTTCGCTGGCGGCGTTGGTGATGAGAGTGCCGCCGGCGTAGGTGAAGTTGTCGCCGGAATGGATAGCATAGGCACCGGTGCCGGTGGCGGTGGCTTCTACAATACCGCCGTTGATGGTGATGGTTTGGTAGGTAGTCCTGAGTGCGGTTGCATAGTTTCCATCGGCGTTGGCTATGACATGTCCGCCATTGATGGTGAGGGCTAGTGGGTAGATACAATAGTGTGAGGTATAGATGCTGAGGATGCCCATGTGGTTGCCTGTGCTTTGGCCGTAGATGGTAAGGGTCTGGTCATTATTGTAGGTTTTGATGCCATATTCGATGCGATTCTCGCTGGTTCCGACGTTCATGGTGTGGTCGTCGGCGAGGATGAGTTTGACATCGCCGCTGCCGACGAGGGAGACGGTGCCTGTGTAGCTGATGTCGCTATTGACGACATACCAACCTGCCGCAAGCGTCGTGGCACCGCCGCCTAACAGCGGGAGTGCATCGACGGTATGTTGCACGCCGTCCGCGTCGAGGTAATTGACACTGACGGGCTGGAGTGCAAACGTTGCGTTGACGGTGACATCGGCGGCGGGCGTGGTGAAACTATAGATGCCGTTGCCGTTGTCGGTCACTGTGACCGTTGGGGTGACGGTGATGCCGCTGACGGCGTAGCCTGGGGGTGCTATTACGCTGCTGGCATCGACGGTAACGTCCACAGCCGCTTTGGCATAGAGGTTCTCGCCGCTACTGATGAAGCCGCTGCCGGCATTGATGCCGTCGTTGAGGGTGACGGCCACGGCGGGATACAAGAACATGCCGTTGATGAGGCTGTAGTCGCTGACGGTGCCGGTCACCACATTGTTGGACGGATAGTCGTTGTTGATGAAGGCTTTACCGCTTTTGACGATAACATCGCCTTGGTAAGCATCGGCGTAGATGAGGTCGTATGGGCTGGTCCAGCCGAGGGTGATGGCATTGGGATAAGAAGCGATGCCAGATATGCCTGCTGTCGCCCACACTTGGCCTCCATTGATGGTGACCTTGTTTGATTGAATACCATAAGAAGAGGCACTGACAAAAATGTTTCCGCCGTTGATGGTCACAGCGTAGTCGTAGTTAGGGTTGTTATTGTTTCCATAATAATCGTAATCATAGATGCCACAATAAGTGGCGTAAACTGAGAGCATGCCTATGTCAGATCCCGTGCTTTGTCCGTAGATGCTGATGGAGGGGCCTTCAGCAGAGATGCCGCTATCTGAGATGGGATTTTGTTCGGTGCCGACGTTCATCACGGCATTGTCCTTCAGGATGAGATGCACGTCGCCGCTGAGGGTGATTGTCTGGCCGTAGTTGAGCGTGCCGTCGGCCACATACCATATTTCTTGGTCTGCTGTGCCGAGCGAGGTTTCCGTGCCGTCAAGCAGGGTGTATGCGGTGCATTGCTGCGTGTTGCCGCTCGCGTCCAAGTAACTGACGGCCGGCAGTGCCTCAAGTGTCACATTGATGGTCACATTCTCATGGGGCATGGTGAGCGTCGTTCCGTTGAGGTTGCCCGAAGTGGCGGTGTAGCCGGTGCAGGTAAAGCCAGCAGGCGGTGTGCAACCGAGGATGAGACTCACCACATCGTTTGCAGCTGCATACAGCACATCGCCGCATTTGATGCCTGTGCTGTAGAAACTCAGCCCGCTGACGTCGTAACTTGGGGTGGCAGTGCCGTTGATTTCCAAGGTGGTGACATACTCGCCCTTGCTGATGCTGTAGACTTTTGTGCCTTGGGCGTTCTCGTTGGTGGTGGTGGCACCGAAAGGCACGGTGTAGTAGCAGCCCTCGTGGCAAGATTGGGTGGCGTTGCAGATAAAGGTGGCGCTGTTCGTTTCGCTCATGGTGAGGGCCGTAGGAGCGAAGAGGGTGTGGTAAATGTCGGTGGCGCCGCTGTGGCGATAGCCCACGATGCCGCCGCAGGCGTTGGTCGTGCTGCCGAGCATCTGCCCGTCGAAGACGCAGCCCGTGATGGTGAGGGTGCCGTTGGCCTGACGTCCTACGATGCCGCCGTGGGTGCCGTCGCCGTTGATGTGGCTTTCGATGACGGTGCTGACGCGGCAGTTCTCGATGTCGAGCACACCCCAGCAAGAGCCCACGAGACCGCCGGCGTATTTGTGGGAGGCATTTTCGTTGACGGTGACGGTGCCAGCTACCTTCAGGTTAAGGATGGCGGCGGGGCTGTCTTCAGTGTCGCTAGGATTGGCCTTGGTGTTGCTGATATAACTGAAAAGTGCCGTGTTTTCACCGCTGCTGCTGAGGCTGACGGTGATGGTGTTGCCCTGGCCGTCAAACGTGCCGCAGAAGTCGTGGGTGGCATAGCCGGCCATGCGTGTGACAGGACTCTCGGCAGTGCCGATGCTGGCGGTCAGTTTCACGGTTTGGCCGCTGAAACGGTTCCATGTATCGTTGTCGTAAAGCATGTCGCAGAAGTAGGCCCAGTCGTCCTCGTTATTGATGAGGTAGGCATTGTCGTTGTCGGTGCTGAGCGTCGGCGCGGCATAATAGAGGCCGTTGTAATAGAGGCCGTTCTGATAAACGGTCATATTCATGAAACTGTATGTCGCCCCCTGGGTGCCCAAGTTGTCTGGTGCGGTAGTGCGGCCGGTGGTCTTGGTGCCGTTGGCGGCAATGAAGGCGGTATTGGTGACGGAAGGTGCCACGGCGGTGAAGACGTTGGTAGCCGTCAGGTTGGTGGACTTGCCGGTGTTGTGCAGGGCTATGGGGTGGAACAGGGCGGTGCCTGTCGCAGTGCCTTGGTAGTTGCCGGCGAAGAGGCAGTTCTCGAGGGTGAGGGTGTTGCCGTCGCTCCAGCCTTGCAGACCGCCGATGTAGTTCTGGTCGCAGGTGATGGTGCCGGCATAGACGCAGTTGCGCAGGGTAAGGCTGACACTGTTGGGGTTCAGGTTGTTGCCGAAGCCATGACCCACGATGCCGCCGCAGTGTTTGTTGCCGTTGGTATCGCCCACGGTGGAGTTGACGTTGGCCTCCACGAGGCAGTTCTCGATGAGCATGGTGCCTGCGCAGGCCTTGCCTACCAGACCAGCGGCGTGTGCGGTGCCGGTGACGGAGCCGGTGACGTGCAAGTTGCGGATAGTGGCACCGTTGCTGATGACACGGAAGGGCGCGGTGCCCTGGTTCTGGGTGTCGGTGATGTTGACGGTGAGCGTATGTCCCTGGCCGTCGAAGGTGCCGGTGAAGTCGTGATAGCCGGTGTTGCCAGCGGCGCGGGTGATGCTGATGTCTGCGCCGAGTTTCACAGTCTTGCCGTCGAAGCAGTAGCCTCCACTGGTGCTGTGGTCGAAATTGTCGAGCATGTCGCAGAACATGTCCCAGCCGATGGCGGAGTAGATAGTGTACTCCGTGCCCTCATCGTTGACAGAGAAGTCGTTTGAACTATAAGGGCGCAGCGTTTTGCCGGCGATGGCGTCTTTCTGCGAACTGTTCAGCGTGCCGCTATAGGGCGTCGCACCGTCGTAAAAGGTTTTGCCTTCGGCGATGGTGACATTGCCACCGTACCTGCTACATTTGAAGGTGTTGGTGGTGCTGGTCCAACTGAGGTTGGTGTTTCCAGAGATACCGCGATATGTACCTATGGCAGTAAGATTGCCGCCAGTGAAGTTAACTGCACCTACAATGCCATATCCAGCATTAGCAATAAGGGTGCCACCACTTATGCTGAGGGTATTGCTGATATAGATTGCATTTTTAGAGGCACCGCTGCTTATTACATTGAGACTGCCCTGGGTAAGTTGTAAGTTGCCATAAACCGATAGGGCATCCGTATTGCTGTTGATGATAACGATTCCACCGTGTTGGTTAAAATGTTCAAGTACAACAGCATCGTAGCTGCTGGAATTGTTGTATGCACAGAGTTTGCCAGTCTGCCCGCTCTGGCCGTAGATGGTAAGGGTGTAGCTGGAACCATCGATGGCGTTGGCGCTTGAAATGGGACTATCGGCAGTGCCGATGCTTATCGTCTTGCCCTCGACGAGGATGAGGTTCATATCTCCAAAGAGGGAGACTCTACTAGTGTAAGTGATGTCGCTGTTGACGACGTACCAGCCTGCATAGAGGTCGCTCTCGCTGCCGGTGAGCACAGTGGCGGTTACGGTTTGTGTGTTGCCGTCGGCGTCAATATAGGTGACGGTTTCTCTTGTTTGCGCCCACGCAGCCGCGCAGGTCAAGATGAGCGCGAGCGTCATGGCCGCCCGCATGAGGTTGTGTTTTAGTAATCTTTTGATTTTCATTTTGTTATGTTATTATATTATTGTTGTCTGTTCGTATCCCCCCTACTGCGCTGCGCTTGTCGAGGGTTACTATAGTATCGTCCCTTCGGGACGAAGCCACTCGCCCGAAAAAGAACCCGCAAAAGTAGGGAAAAAATTGGTTTTATGGATTGATAACCAAAAAAATCCCGCCATCGCTGACGGGATTTTTTGAAAGGTTTGGCGTGTTGTTTATTTTACCACGATCTTCTGCGTCTTCACATTCTCGCCATTGATGAGGCGAATCATGTAAACGCCAGCCGTTGCATCGATGGCCTTGCTGACGCTGCCGCTGATGCTCTCGCTGCTGAGGATGCGTCCGTTGATGTCGATGACCTGCAAGGTGGCTTGGCCATCGTTGGCGATGATCCAGTTGCCATTGCTGAAGAAGGCGAAGGCCTCTGAGCCTGTCGCAGAGCCGTCTTCACCGTTGGCCACAAACACCAAGCGGAAACGCGATTCATAATCCGTCGTCTTGGCGGTGAAGGTATATGAGACGCAATGCTTAGCGTCTCCACCATTCGCGGCCAGCAGGTCGATGTCTGTGCCCGTCATATTGTCAATCAGGTGCAGATAATTCATCTCCACGCCTTCGGGGTTCACCGAAATGGTGTAGGTGCCGTTTTCCTTGGCCTTGAAATTCAGGGGCATTTCGCCTTGGCCGTTGCTCGTGGCAATGGCGTAGTCCTTCCCATCCTGCGGGATGTAGAGTTTCGTGCTGCCCTCGCGGAAGCTGAACTTCTCTAACGTCTGGCCGCCGTCGAAACGGATGATGGCGTTGTCGATGACTGCGCCGTTGTCGCCGCCGACCATGATGTTGGCTTGGACGATGGTGGCCTGTTCGCCGCCGCGCGTTTGGGCCGTGAAAGTGACTTGGGGGTTATTCCCTGTAGCCTGCACAAACACACCTTCCATGGCAGCAACTGCCGTGGTTTCTGTCTCGGTTTTCAATGCGGTGCCTTCGGCGTTCATCCTATAGTAAGGTTGGCTCGATGTCGCGCTGACCGTGAACGGGTTGCCCACCAAGTTCCAGCCTTTCAGTTGGGCGTTTTCATCGTAATCCAGCGGCACTTCGACAGGCGCAGTGGCCGCTGTGTACTCGCCTGCAAACACCAACGTCCGCGTTTCCTTGGTGGCGTAGAGGTAGCCGTGGCCGTTGACGAGACTAAAGCCTGGAGCGACATTATTATGTCCTTCATCTTGCTTCCAGTTCTGCCATTCCTTTCCATTGGTGCTGCTCTGGTCGAAGCGGTAGAGGTCGTAGTCGTTTGAAGTTTCGCCTGCCGAGGGGAAGAGGTTATGCACTTCCGAAGGCGCAATGCTTCCCGCCACGGGCGAGGCGATGAACACCCAGCCGCCGTTGCCTACTCCATACCCCGTAACTTGCTTCCTGACAACACAATTGGGATACAGCGTCTTCCCGTCGATGGCGTAGGCTTCGTCCACTTGGGCAATGGTGCCGCTGTAGGGGGTGTTGTTCTCGTCGACGAAGGTCTTGCTCGAGGCGATGGAGAGAGTACCTCCAGCATAGTATTTGTTCGCATAGATGTAGTCAGTAGGGTTGGTCCAGCCGAGGGTGATGTTGCCAGTTGCAATAATGCCCATGTCTGTACTCATGCCGATGGCTGTCACCTGGCCGCCGTTGAGCGTGAAGTTATAGGTCGTCATGTCATCAGACTTAGCACCCATACTTGCTACTACTATGCCCATATCTCCTTGGGCATAGACTTTGCCTCCGTTGATAACCATATCACCCACGCACCAAATGGCTGGAATGAAGTTTTCCCCCTTGAAGAAGCCGTCCCCCTTGACATTGACTATGCCGCCATTGACAGTGATATTCATTGTGCTAATCAGACCAAGAGAAGAGAGAGTGCCTGTGCCGTTGGTCTGGCCATAGATGGTCAAGTTGGCTTGGCCCCAAAGTGTTATAAACCCTTGTTCATGATTTAGGTTCATCGTCTTGCCGTCAACGAGGATGAGGTGAATGTCACCGTTGATCGTTAAGTCGGTGAAGCTGACATCGCTGTCCACGACATACCATGTTTCTTGGCCTGCTGTGCCGAGCGAGGTTTCCGTGCCGGTGAGGGTGGTGTAGGCTACGCAGTACCGCTGCTGACCGTTCTCGTTCAAATAGGGGACGGCGTTCTCACTGTAGGGATACAGCGTCTTCCCGTTGATGGCGTAGGCTCCGCTCACCTTAGCGACTGTGCCGCTGTAGGTTTGGCCGTCCTCGTCGATGAAGGCCTTGCCATCGGCGATGGAGAGAGTACCGTAAGTATCGTATTTGTTCGCATAGATGTAGTCGGTGGGGTTGGTCCAGCCGAGGATGATGTGGTCGCTGGAGTTTTGGGCAAGGATGCCGTAAGTATTTCCAATGGCTGACACTTGGCCGCCGTTGATGGTAACAGAGCCGTTTATAGTATAGATGCCGTAGTTTCCAGTGGCCGTCACTTGGCCGCCGTTGATGGTAACAGAGCCGTTTATAGTATAGATGCCGTAGTTTCCAGTGGCCGTCACTTGGCCGCCGTTGATGGTAACAGAGCCGTCAGTATAGATGCCGAATTGGGTTCCCGAGGCTGTCACCGTGCCACTTGCAATGGTGATGTCGCCATTCTGGGCATAGATGCCATAGTTTCCTGTAGCGGTCACGTTGCTGTTGTCGATGGTGATGTTGCCGCCATTCTCGGATAGGATACCAAAACTTGTTCCTGTGGCCGTCACTGTGGCGTTCTTAATCGTCACATTACCGCCCTTGTTGTTGTAGTATTGAGCGTATATGCCCGTTGTTCCCGAGGCTGTCACCTTGCCACCCGCAATGGTGATGTCGCCTCCATAAATAATATAACAGGCAAATCTATCGCTCGTCACATTCAGTTCGCCACTCTGGCCGGTCTGTCCGTAAACAAAGAGGGAGTATTTGTTTCCGCTGGTGCTTTGGATTCCATTATTGTAGCCTGTCACGGTGACGTTCATCACGGCGTTGTCGGCCAAGATGATGTGGGTGTCGCCTGCGAGATCAATCGTGTTGGTGTAGCTCACCGTGCCCTGCACGATATACCATCCCGATAGCGCGGTGGGCATGTTGTCGGCATCGATGACCACGGCAGTGTGTGTTGCCCCTGTGCCATCGAGATCGATGTAGTCGTAGGTAGGGGGAGCGACATTGGTGAGCTTCTGGCCGCCTATGGCCTGCCGCTCTGCGTCGTTCAGCGTGCCGGTATATTCGTTGGCTCCAGCGTAGAGCTTCTGTCCGTCGGCAATCTTCACGGTGCCGGAGTAGCTAGCGGTTGGTGAAGCGGTACAGGTTGCCTGGATAAAATCAGTGGCGGCGGTGCAGCCGAGAGTGATGACACCGTTGCCGTTGTTGGCATAGATAGCCTGGTAGAGAGCAGTGACTGTCAACTGGCTGTTGTCAACAGCGAAATTAGCACATTCAATACCCACGGAGGTTGACGAAGTGATGTTGGCAGTAACGTTGCTTAAAGTAACATCGCCGCCATTGGCAAAAATGGCTTGGCCATTTGCTTGGACCTCCAACGAGCTGTTGTGAACAATAACATGGTTATGACAAATAATACTGCTGGATGACGGGGAGGTAAAGCTGGCGGTGACGTTGTTGAAGGTCGCATCACCACGTACTTCACAGTAATCGCCAGTAGCGTTCACGTTACCGCCAGCAAGGGTGAGGCTCCCCCCTACATAAGAATTACCTTCGGAATAGATATTGAGTGCTCCGGTGTTGCCGCTTTGTGCATAGATGGACAAATTGTAATCACCTGGATTACCACTGTAGAGTCCCTTACCCGACACAGGGCTACCACTGCTGCCGATGTTCATGGCTGCGCCGTCGCAGAGGATGATGTGGGTGTTGCCCAAAAGCTGAATGCCATGGGTGTAGTTGAGGGTGCCTTGCACGACACACCATGTTTCTTGGCCTGCTGCGCCAAGGGTGGTTTCGGTGCCGGTGAGCAAGGTGAATTCGGTGCATTGCTGCGTTTCGCCGTTCTCGCCCAAGTAGGGAACCGTGGGATACAGCCTCTTGCCGGCGATGGCTGCAATCTGGTCAGTGGTGAGGGTGGTTTCGTTGTCGCCGCCAAGAATGGTGGTTTCTCCACTGGCGGTGTAGGCAAAGCACTTGCCGGCGGCTACAATTACATTGCCATATATTGCATTGTACTGACTGACTTGAATATAATCGTCCGGGTTGGTCCAGCCAAGCTTGATGTTGCTAGCAGCTTTTAATTGAGACGTGGCTTGTATCTTGCCACCGTTGATATAAATGCTACTACTGCTTGCTCTAATTGAAGTGACAATGAGTTTGCCGCCGTTGAGGGTAACAGCGGAAGAGTTAATTCCATAATCATAATTGTAGGTGCTGGAGATAGTGACGTTGCCGCTGTTTTGTGTGTAGTTGTTTGGTAAGTCAAAGCCTGTATGGTAGCTATATATATTGAGGTTTCCAGCATCGTCGTCAATGAGGGTTTGGCCATAAATGGTGATTGCACTATCGCTGTATGCATAATAAATACATTTGAAGTTTACGGGGCTACTGCTGGTGCCAAAGTTCATCGACTTGCCGTTGCAAAGGATGAGGTGGACCTTATAGACTTGAACTTGATGGTTGACATTGATGTCGATTCCAACGAAATACCAAGTGTCCTTATAATATTCTCCAAGCATGGTCTCCGTGCCGTCGAGGGCGATGGCATCGTGGCTGCCGATGGTGCCGTCGGCGTCGATGTATGTGATGCTGACGGGCTGGCCGGTGCTACGGAGGGCGGCGCTGACGATGACGTCGGCGTCGGGCATGGTGAGCGTCGAGCCTTCGAGGGTGCCGGCGTTAGTGGAGTAGACATACTGGTAGCCTGCGGGAACGTCGCCGCCGCTGCTGTTGCTGAGGGTGAGGCTCACCACGTCGTTTTCGGCAGCATAGAGCACGTCGCCGTATTTGATGCCTGTGCTGTAGAAACTCAGCCCGCTGACGGTGTAACTTTGGGTGGCGGTGCCATTGATTTCCAAGGTGGTGACATACTGGCCCTTGCTGATGCTGTAGACTTTTGTGCCTTGGGCGGTGCCGAGGGTGTCGGTGTAGTAGCAGTTGGTGATGGTGGCAGCATGGTCGGAGTGCTCACGGCTGAAGGTGGCACTGTTACCGTTGGCCATCGTCTCACCCTCGCCGAGGGGTGCGGGGTCAACGAGACAGTTAGTGATGGTGACGTTTTTGCTGTCACCCTTCCAGCCGATGAAGCCGCCGTTGCCGCTGCCTACACCGTTCTTCTTGAGTACCTTTCCGTTGAAGAGGCATCCGTAGAAGGCAATGGTATGGTTGGAATCTCGGCTCCAGCCCACAAAACCGCTGCCGCTGCCGGTGCAGGTGACGACGGCGCTGCTCTTGCAGTTGGTGAACGTGACGGCGTGCTCGCAGAGGCCCACGAAGCCGCCCACCCTGTCTTTTGTGGAGTTGACTTCGACCGTGCTCGTGCAGCCCTCTATGGTGATGCCGCCAAAGAGGTGGCCGATGAGTCCTCCCACGCCGGGGTCGCTGGAGCCTGTGTAGGCAGCGTAGATATGTCCGTCGATGTTGAGGTTGATGAACTCGGCGCCGCCCGACACCTCTACGAAGGGGGCTACGAACTCGGCATCGATGGGGGCTTGGACGGTGCCGTAGTTGAGGGTCAGCGTTTTGTGGTTGCCATCGAAGGTGCCGGTGAAGGCGTGGTTGCTGCCGCCCGCCATCTGCGTCACGGTGATGTCGGCATCGAGTTTCACGGTCTTGTCGCTGAAGTGGTTGTAGGTGTTGTTCTGCAAGGCATCGCAGAACTCGCCCCAACCTGCGGCATTGTGGATGGTGTAGGTGCCATCGCCATTGTCAGTGAAGTTGTCTGAACTGACGTTTTCGGTCACTGCCCACGCCGTTGCGCAGGCCAAGATGAGCGCGAGCGTCATGGCCGCCCGCATGAGGTTGTGTTTGATTAGACTTTTGATTTTCATTGTGTTATTTGTTTTGTTATTTGTTATATTGTTGTTGTCTGTTCGTAGGGCTGTCACATGGTTGCTGAGCCTGTCGAAGCACTGTGGCAGCCGCTTGTTCGTGTCCCCCCCGACTGCGCTGCGCTTGTCGAGGGTCAAGCAGGTGTCGTCCCTTCGGGACGATGCCACCCACCCGAAAAAAGAACTGGCAAAAGTAGGGAAAAATTTTGTTTTATGGATTGAAAACCAAAAAAATCCCGCCATCGCTGACGGGATTTTTTGAAAGGTTTTGCGTGTTGTTTATTCCACCAACTCGTATTGCCCTTTCAATGCTTCTATTTCAGCAAAATAAGGGCTGTCCTTGGCCTCAAACTCACCATAATAGATGTCGTAAGGGTCAATGTCGAATTGTGTTCCCCAATGGATTTCGTAGTCGTCAATCTCGAACTGCTGGAACAGTGTTTTGTCAATGTATTTGTGGATGGAAGGGTGTAGGCTTTTGGAGATAAAACCATAGAAATCGGCCAGTCTTTTTTGGCCGTCATCAAAGGTAATCAGCACCTTGTAGTCACCTGAATATTCCGCTTTTGTTATCTTATACATGGTCATTTCACTTTTTTATTGATGGTTTCACATGAGACATCGGCTTTCAAAACGAAGAATTGGTACCATTTCTCGGAAATGCGGAGGGCGTATTCTTCAACAAATTTTTCAGCCAGTTCCATTTTGGCTGGAGGTAGATGATCTTTTCCGCGCTTTTTTCGACGCTTCAATTCCGAAAACTTGCCTTGGGAGAACACGATGTCAAATATGGTTTCGTACTCACCGCAAATGGCATGAACATGCAACGGTTCATGGTCATTTGAGTAGAACTTGAAAATGATTCCGAAATACGAATAAATGTTTGGCATAATTGTTATTGTTGGTTTTCAAGCGCAAAAGTAATCATATTTTTAAAACATGCAAAGGCGATGACAAAAAAAATCCCGCCATCGCTGACGGGATTTTTTGAAAGGTTTTGCGTGTTGTTTATTCCACCACAATCTTCTGTGTCCGAACCTTGTCGCCGTTGATGAGGCGCAGCATGTAAACGCCCGATTTATAGTTTAGAGTTGAGAGTTGAGAGTTTAGCGTTGAGAGTTGCTTGGTGACGAGTTGATGACCAAGAACATCGAAGACTTGTAGGGTGCCTTCGCCGTTGACGATGATGTTGCCGTTGCTGATGAAAGCGAAGGTGTCTGAGCCTGTCGAAGACCCGACCGCGAACACCAATTTGAACCGCGATTCATAGTCCGTCGTCTTGGCGGTGAAGGTGTAGTTTGGCGAAGTCAGCAAGTCCACATCCGCGCCCGTCATGTTGTCAATAAGGTGCAGATAGCCCATTTCCACGTTGTCAACATCCACCGAAATCGTATAGGTGCCGTTCTCTTCAGCCTTGAAATTCAGGGGCATTTCGCCTTGGCCGTTGCTCGTGGCAATGGCATAATCCTTCCCATCCTGCGGGATATAAATCTTCGTGCTGTTCTCGCGGATTTGGAACTTGGGCAGTTGGCGGCTTTCGTCGAAGCGCACTATGGCGCGGTCGATGATGGAAGTTGAGCGTTGAGCGTTGAGAGTTGAGAGGTTGAGAACAATCTGCTCAGGTTCAGGTTTTTGGATATGGCCTTTACTGCGTGTATTTGGGGTGAAAGTCACCGTATCGCCTTCTTCTTCTGCATACACGATGATGCCTTCCTGAGGTTCAACATGGGAATCGGGGCGTTGGGAGGCTATAATCTCACTGCCGCCGTCATTCATCACATAGAATATTTCGGGGTCAACGAAGGCTGTGTCGGCAAACGGGTTGCCCACCAAGTTCCAGCCAGCAAAGGGCTTGCCTTCAACGTAATCCAGCGGCACTTCGACAGGCTCGGTGGTCGCTCTGAACTCGCCCGCGAACACCAACGTCCGCGTTTCCTTGGTGGCGTAGAGGTAGCCTTGGCCGTTGACGAGTGAGGTGAAATCGGGGTGGTTTTCGGTTGTGGTTGCCTTCCAGTTCTGCCATTCCTTTCCATTGCTGCTGCTCTGGTTGAAGCGGTAAAGGTCGTATTCATTTGAAGTTTCGCCTGCCGAGGGGAAGATGTTATGCACTTCCGAAGGCGCGATGCTTTCCGCCACGGGCGAGGCGATGAACACCCAATGGTCGCTTTCGGTGCTGTTACCGTAGCCAGTGATGTGCTTCATGACAACACAATCGGGATACAGCGTCTTGCCGGCGATGGCTGAAGCATTGACTGTACCGCTGCTGTAGGTGTAGCCGGCCTCGTCGATGAAGGTCTTGCCCTCGGCGATGTTCAGTGTGCCGGGAGTACCGATGTGGTATCTGCTGACATAAATGAAGTCGGTGGCGTTGGTCCAGCCGAGGGTGAGGTCGCCTTCTGACCAGATGCCGCAGGTGCTTCCGTTGGCAGTCACTTGGCCGCCGCTGATGATGAGGTTGCCGTTATTGACATAGATGCCGTAAGGCCCGTTGGCCGTCACCTCGCCGCTGGTGATGGTGATGTTGTCACCAAAAATGCCGCAGGTGTTTCCGTTGGCCGTCACTTGGCCGCCGCTGATGGTGAGGTTGCTGACATCAGCATATATGCCGTAATTACAGTTATTTGCAGTGACCGTGCCGCTATTGATGGTGATGCCACTTTGTGCGCGGATTCCTATATAACCTGTTGCGGTGACGGTGGCGTTGCTGATGCTGATGTTGCCGCCGTTACCATTGCGCTTTATGGCAAGAATGCCTCCGCCATTGCCATTGGTATTATTACCCGTGGCTTCCACCTCGCCGCCGCTGATGTTGACATTGCCGCCTTCGGCATAAATGCCGTAGGTGCTTCCGTTGGCCGTCACTTGGCCGCCGCTGATGGTGATATTGCCGTAAGTGGCATAGATGTCGTAGGTGCTTCCGTTGGCCGTCACTTGGCCGCCGCTGATGGTGACATTGCCGCCTTCGGCATAAATGCCGTAGGTGCTTCCGTTGGCCGTCACTTGGCCGCCATTGATGGTTAGGCTACAACTGCTGGCATAGATACCGTAATTACAGTTATTTGTAGTGACCGTACCGCTATTGATGGTGATGCCGCTATTTGCCTGGATTCCTATTGAACCGTTTGCGGTGACGGTGGCATTGCTGATGCTGATGCTGCCGCCGTTACCACTACTATTCTTTGTGGCAAAAATGCCTTCACCATTGGTATTATTACCTGTGGCTTCCACCTCGCCGCCGTTGATGGTGATGTTGCCGCCATTAGCAAAGATGCCCAAGCTATAACTGCTCGTTACTACCACTTCACCACCGTTGATAGTGAGGTTGCCGTCTTTAGCAAAGATGCCAACCGCCGAGACATTCACATGGAGTTGGCCTTGGCTGTTGCCCGTGCTTTGGCCATAGATGCTGATAGAGGCGGTGGAAGACCCGTCGCCGATACCATAGGTGATGGTGCTTTGCGTGCCAACGTTCATCACGGCGTTGTCCTTTAGGATGAGATGCACGTTGCCGCTGATGGTGATGGTCTGGCCGTAGTTGAGCGTGCCATCGGCCACATACCATGTTTCTTGGCCTGATGTGCCGAGCGAGGTTTCCGTGCCGTTGAGCACATTGTAATCGGTACACAACTGCCGTTGGCCGTTCTCGTCGATGTAGGGAACGCTGCCCTCGATGTAGGGATACAGCGTCTTCCCGTCAATGGCGTAGGCTTGGTCCACTTGGGCAATGGTGCCGCTGTAGATGTTGCCGTCCTCGTCGATGAAGGCCTTGCCTTCGGCGATGGAGAGAGTACCTTCAGCATAATCATAATCAGCATAATATGTGTTCGCATAGATGTAGTCGGAGGCGGTGGTCCAGCCAAGGGTGATGTTGTTGGAGTCTTCGGCACAGATGCCGTAATTATTTCCAATGGCTGACACTTGGCCGCCGTTGATGGTAACAGAGCCGCCGGATTGGGTAAAAATGCCGACGTCTCCCGTGGCCGTCACTTGGCCGCCGTTGATGGTAACAGAGCCGTTAGCCTGGATGCCGGAAAAATTTCCGTTGGCCGTCACTTGGCCGCCGTTGATGGTAACAGAGCCGGAATCAGTATAAATGCCGGAGCTTCCCGTGGCCGTCACTTGGCCGCCGTTGATGGTAACAGAGCCAGTAAAAGCACAGATGCCCGAATTACCCGGAGTAGTATTTCCAGTGGCCGTCACTTGGCCGCCGTAGATGGTAACAGAGCCGTATCGGGTATTAATGCCGTCGCCGAAGGAACCACTCATCGTGGCCGTCACTTGGCCGCCCCTGATGGTGATGTTGCCCGTATAGGAATAGATGCCGATGCTGTTGTTGATGATGGCGTTGAGTGTGCCAGTGCCGAGTTCCTGGCCGTAGATGGTCAGGAAGTTGTTTACGTCGATGCCATGGCCATCGCTGCTCGTGATGGTCATGGTCTTGCCGTCGGCGAGGATGATGTTTACGTTGCCGGAGCATGTAATAGTGCCGCTGTGGCTGATGTCGGTGCCGACGAAGTACCACGTCTCCTGTCCGGACTCGCCGAGGCTGCTCTCTGTGCCGTCGAGGGCGATGGCGTCGTGGGTGCGGTTATACCCGCCGTAGTAGTTGTATGTGATGCTGACGGGCTGGCCGGTGCTACGGAGGGCGGTGCTGACGCTGACGATGACGTTGGCGTCGGGCATGGTGAGCGTCGAGCCTTCGAGGGTGCCGGCGTTAGTGGAGTAGGCATACTGGTAGCCTTCGGGAACGTCGCCGCCGATGCTGTTGCTGAGGGTGAGTCTCACCACGTCGCCGTTGCCCGCATAAAGAACGTTGTCGTAGAGGATGCCCGTGCCGTAACTGGTGATGCCGCTGGTGCTGTATGTAGTGGCCGCTTCGGCATTCTCCACGGTGACATAATCGTCCTCCGCCGTGATGCTGCGGGCCTGCTTGCCTTGGGCGGTGAAGTGTTCTCCATCATTGAAGTCGGTGGTGTAGTAGCAGTTGGTGATGGTGGCACCGTTGCGGGCGAAGGTGGCGCTGCTGGTGGTGCCAATGGTGACTTCCGTCGGAGCGAAGAGGCTGTTGCTGATGGTGACTTCTTTATGGCGCCAGCCGACGAAGCCTCCGCACTTGATGGTGGCCGTCGCGCCCTCGGTGAGCAGTTTGCCGTCGAACACGCAACCCTCGATGTTGAGCGCAGAGCCGTTGCCGTTGCCGTTATTGCCGACGAGGCCGCCGTGGGTGCCGTCGTCGTCGTCGCCGATGGTGTAGCTGTGGATGGCGGTGCTGACGCGGCAGTTGCGGATGGTGACTGCGCCGAACTGGGTTCCGGCGATGCCGGCGGCGTTCTTGCCCGATGTGTAGATGTCGCCCGCGACGTGCAGGTTCTCGATGATGCAGCCGCTCTCGACGTTGACGAAGGGCGCAGCCTTGGGGTCGGTGATGGGGCTTTCGGCGCTGCCGTAGGCGACGGTCAGCGTGTGGCCCTGACCGTCGAAGGTGCCGCAGAAGTCGCGTTGGTTGCTGCCAGCCATGCGGGTGACGGTGATGTTGTTGGCGAGCTTGACGGTATCGCCGCTGAAGCGGTTGTAGGTGTCGTTGTCCTGCAAGGCGTCGCAAAACAGACCCCAGCCGGTGGCGGTGTGGATGGTGTAGGTATTGCCGTCGTTGCTGACGGAGAAGTGGTCGGGGTCGGGAGTCCACTTGGCGTAGAGCGTGATGTCTTCAGTCACAGCGTCGTTGTCGAAGTCCCATGCATTGGTACAGTTACTTTCCTTGTACCAGCCACCGAAAACATAGTACGTGCGAGTCGGTACTGTCGGTTCATTTGCTTTGACGATGGTCTGTCCGTATTTCAGCCCGACAGTCTGCGCTGCAACGGCCGTACCACCCTGCGAATTAAACGTCACGGTGTGCGTCGACCCGTCTTGAAAACCGTCAGCGTCGTAGTGAACGTTATTCACCGTCGAGTTCGTGATACTGAGTGTACCGCTTTGAGAGGCACCTTGACCACGACCTATAGCCTCTCCTCCATTCGTGGCGCTTGCTGTAACAGTGGCATTGCCAGTAATAGTGATGGAACTGAAGGAGGCTTGGTAACCACCGCCTATACCAGCCCCACCAGAGCCGCCCGTAGCAACTACTTTTGCACCGTTGGTTATCAAGATTGCGCCTTGTGCAGCTGCTTGAAGACCTCCACCAATGCCAGCCCCACTAGAGCCGCCGGTTATGTTAAGGTCGCCGCCGTAAATGTTGATATTACCAGACGGAATACTTTGAGTCATTTTATTGCTTCCGCCTATGCCGGCATTTCTAGTATCAGGAGTTGTAATTGTCAGCTTTCCCATGCTGCTACCTTTCGACTGTGAGTAGATGTTAAGGGTAGCATGACTGGGCACTTGCAAACCCTTGGTCATGGTCAGATGACAATCGTCTGCCAATATCAGATTCAGTGTGGCATAATCATAATTTACTGCCAAACGATTGTAGTTTGTGAAAGTTCCGCTGGCAACATACCATCCACTCATATTAGTGCTATACGTGGAGGCTGTCAGTAGTGTAGCATCGACGGTCTGTGTCTGTCCGTTCTCGTCGATGTAGGTGACGGATTGTTTGGTCTGTGCCCACGCCGTTGCGCAGGTCAAGATGAGCGCGAGCGTCATGGCCGCCCGCATGAGGTTGTGTTTGAGTAGACTTTTGATTTTCATTGTATTAGTTGTTTTATTTTGTTGTCTGTTCGTGTTCCCCTCCGACTGCGCTGCGCTTGTCGAGGGTTAAGCAGGTGTCGTCCCTTCGGGACGAGCCCACCCGCCCGAAAAAAGAACCCGCAAAAGTAGGGAAAAAATTGGTTGTCAGGGACAAAAAGACAATTTTTTTGCCGAAAAGCTTGCGGAATGGGAAAAAGGTTGTATTTTTGCGGTGTCATAAATGACTAATCCGGTACTTTCCGAGTGGGGGTAAGCCCTTATCGACCCTGCCCCGATTTTTAAAAGAGCCATCCGAAAGGACGGCTTTTTTATTGCATGTATTTTTGCCTGAACAGAAACATATAAAGAGGGTTCTCCGTGAAACGCCGCGTTACGGAAATAGCCTTCTTACCTTTATAAATCAATACTTCCACGGCCAAAGGATTAGCATCGAAATAGTTCTTGATTTGACTGGCCATCAGTCGCGGGTTATAAGTGATGCAGACATTCACAAGCACTCGATTGGTTTGATCAACAGATTCCACTAACCTGTTCCCAAGCGAGACTTTGCCTGTTATTGTTTTCAAATCAAACAATTTATAGACACCCTTGTTCTCAAAGATATAGTCGGCGGTTTTGGTTCCTTTGGGGTTGGGTAGGATATAAACTTTGTTACCATGAGCGACGGCTTTTCTGGCCCCATCAAGAAGGAATGGCCAATCGTCACGATGGCTTGCTTCTGCGGCGAAAATATCCTTTTCGTTCTCAACAGGTTTAAATATGCTGAGATTGGTCAACATTTTTAACTGGCGAACAAATTCTACACCCCTTATAGAGTGCAGCTTTGCCAATTCCAATGCTATATCCAATTCAGACATATTGCTTTTTCAATTGTAAGTCTTACTGCTTCACGAAGCGGCGGGTCTGCACGGTGCCTTTCGAAGTCAGCTTCAGCAGATAAGTGCCAACGGGCAGGGCTTCGAGGTCTAAAGTGAAGGTTTTCTGGCCCACGGCAGCGCGACGCAACAAGGCTCCGGTGATGTCGTACACCTCGTAGGCGTCAATTGTCTGTGTGCTTTCCACGGTCACGAGGCTGCTTGCGGGATTGGGATAGACCGAAACGCCTGTGGTGTTGTTCTCGGCCACGTCGTTGTAGGTTCTGTAAAGCGTGATGTCGTCGATGTTCAGCATGAACTGGTTGGAGCAGTTGAAGTGGACGATGGCCACATAGATGTCCTGCCCTTGGTAATCCCTGAGGTCGACATCATAGTAATGCCAACTGCCTGCGGCTTTGGCGGTCATGTCGGTTTCCCACACGATGGTGAAGTCGTCCGCGTTGGTGTTGCCTGTCGTCGAAACGGCCACGCCAAAGTGCTCGGCAGGATTGGTCGCGTCTTGGGCACAAGCGATGAAGGTAATCTCTTCACAATCTAACTTGTACGGAGTCACTAAATAGTTTTTGGGATAGAGGATAGTGCTTGAGTAGCTGTCAAACGAGGCCGAAGTCACGCTGTAGGGATTCTCGGTGTTGCCCCAGTTCTGGCGCATGTCCCAGCAATATCCGTCGCCGTCGGCATCGATGGTGGTCCACTGCATGATGCCGTCGTTGAAGTCGAAGAAGATGTCACCATCAGGAGGCGTGGGACCAACGGGGGTGTAATCGCCCAAGGCATAGATACCGATGAGGTTGGGGCTTCTGTCCACATCGCCGAAGAAACAAGGCACACCATCGCATTCGCCGATGAATGCACCGCCGGCAGAACAGGCATACCCCCAGCCAGGGGTGACAGAGAAGTCGAAGATGTAGTTGGGGTCCATGCTGTCGGCCTCGATATTATAGTCGAAAACGTGGGCCGTAAAGCCTTCCACGGCAAAGAGATAGAGGTGGGCTGCGCCGTTCTCGTCGGTGAAATAACCGGTGCCGTGTACCGTGTGTCCGCCGAGGTTGTGGGCCGTTGCCGTTTGGATGACGTTGCCGCTGCGGTCGATGAGTTTGAGGTCGAGAAAACTCAAATTTACTTGCCACGCCCTTGAATAACAATCAAAACCGTGTAAATCAGAATCTTGATATCCAAGGCAAGATTGACATTCTCGATGTAGAGCACATCGTATTTCAGTCGTGCAATCATCTCCTCGACGTTCTCGGCATAGCCGTATTTCACCTCACCCCAGCTGGTGATGCCTGGCTTCACCTTTAACAGCAGGCGGTAATAAGGCGCGGTTTCCATGATTTTGTCGATGAAATACTGACGCTCAGGACGGTAACCCACCAAGGACATATCGCCTTTCAGCACGGTCCAGAACTGCGGAATCTCGTCCAAACGCACCTTGCGCATGAACTTGCCAAACGGGGTGATGCGTGGGTCGTCGTCGCTCGAAAGCATAGGCGTACCGCTCGCCTCGGCGTCCACCCTCATGCTGCGGAACTTGGCCATATTGAAGGGTTTGCCGTCCTTTCCGATGCGCTCCTGGACATAGAAAATTGGGCCTTTCGAGGTCGTCTTCACTATGATGGCGCAGATGAGAAACACCGGCGACAAGACAATCAAGGCAAACATGGAAGCAAAAATGTCGAACAAACGTTTGACCACACGCTGCCAGACCGGCATCAACTCCGGCGTGACCTGCACCAAAGGCGCCTGCCAGATGGCCGACTGTTTCACTGTTCCAAACACCAAGTCCTGCATGGCCGGGATGATTTTCACGTTGACGTCCTTCATGTCGACCACCGAAAGCAAGACCTTCATCGTCTCCACTTCCGAACGCTCGATGGCGATGATGACCTCTTCCACGTTGTTGTCTTTCACAATCTTCTCAATCTCGCGATATGAGCCCAAGCGCGGCAAAAACTCGCCCAATTTGTACTCCTTTTTGTCGTACACATTGAGGAAACCTATCAGTCGCCGCCCCGAAGGTTTCACCTCGTTCTCGATTTCCTTGTAGATGGCGCAGGCGTTGTCGTTGCTGCCCACAATCAGCGTGTTGAACCCGATTTTCTTGCTCCGAATCCGCGAAATCACCGAAGTAGTGATGATGACACGCGGAATGTAGGTCATCACGAACTGAAACGTAAACAGCGCGATAAACGACTGATAATAAGATTTGTAGGAAACCACTTCGTCGTCCAAAATAACTACAAAGAAAAGCACGACCACACCTAACAGGGTGATGAAAAACGTCTGCCCGAGTTCCTTCAACCTCGATTTCTGGTATACCTTTTCGTAGGCACCCGTCACGGCATGGAGGATAAGCCAGCAAATGGGGATGAAGATGACCCCCAACCAAAAACTGGGTGTCTCCAATGAATAAGTAATCCTGTCCCAATAATTAATATATAGGTCTTCGTGGGCTTTTCTGAAAAAATAGAACAACGTCCAAGCCAGAATGGAGGCAATCCAATCCGCAAAGAAATACAGGGATGTCAGCTTTTTCTTGTTCATAACGGACGATAGAGCAATTTCAGATTGTCGAAATAGTAATAACGAGGCTCGTTAATCGGGTGATAATACAAATCATATTCCGTGGTCAAGTCGGAAGTGAAATACACCTTAAAATAGGAAGCGGTGTAGTTTTCGTTGATGATTGGCCCGATATTGATGTAGATCTTATTCCATTTCTGCGGCTTGTCGTGTTCCTTGTCGGTAGGCGTCACCTTCACCAAAGGCCATTTCACAAGCTGGTATTGCTTGTAATACTGCACGCCGACGAAAAAGGTGTCGTTGCAATTGTAGTCCATCTCCAACATGCAATACACGCCATTTGAAATGGATTTATAAAACGTCAGTTCATCGGCATTGACCAAAGTGAAATCCAAGGAATCGGGCGGCAGTTCCACCTTTCCCGACCAGAACGAGTTGACCGAATGCCAAGCCTCAGGGCCTGTTACGCGAACGGCACTCGTATCGCTTCCGGTATCCTTTATCAAGGTGTTGGCATTCTCAAAATCCTCCTTCCATGCGAAATCGACACCCTCGCCAATGGGATAATAGTTGAGCACCGGCTGCAGGTTTATGATGCTGTCTTCCACCAAATTCAATCCTTCATAGACCAGAGGCTTGTAAAACGGATAGGTATTTCGCGCCGTCGACCGTCCATCCACCTTGATGCCTCCATAGATACTTACCTTATGCGGTCCCTTCTTCAGCACAGGGAAGGTTGTCGGAAGCTCATAAACGCCTACGAGCTGGTCGTCGACATACACCCAAGCATCCGTGATTTTGTGGGTGGTAGCGCCATACACAAAATAATCACCACTTACCGAAATCGAATCAATATGGATAAGGGAGGGTATGGTCTGCGAGCCCTCAAATTTCTTGCACGAGGCCACTTCCAGCGACAAAAAAGCAAGAGCCAGCAAAATAAAAACGGTAGAAATTCTTTTCATAAAACGAAACTTTGTAGGATAACGAAACAGAGGGTTTATTATTGTTGCATGGAGCGGATTATTTTAATGTTTCGCATTCACTTTGGCGATGGAGGCATTGACGGCATCAAGGATACGATAGGCCAATTTCAGCACGTTGATGCCGTCCTCAATCGTGACCGCAGGCGTAGTGTTGTGAACGATGGCACCATAAAAACTCTCCAACTCCGTCTTGATGGCATTAATGGGATGGATTTCAGGACGCTCAAAAGTGATTTGTTTCTCCGTACCATCGCCTAAGGTGATGGTCGCCGAAAGCGGGTTACTGTCATCAATTTCATCCTTGATGCGCGTGATTTCGGCCACCTTATCGAGGAAATCGACGGTGATATAGGCATCCCTCTGGAAGATGCGGGTCTTGCGCATGTTCTTCAATGAGAGGCGCGAAGCCGTGAGATTGGCCACGGCACCATTCTCGAACTCAAGGCGGACATTGGCGATGTCGGATGTGGTGCTGACGATGCTGACACCGTTGGCACTGACATGCGTGACGGGCGAATGGACGATGGTCAACAGAATGTCAAGGTCGTGAATCATAAGGTCCAAAACGACAGGCACATCGGTGCCACGCGGGTTGAACAAGGCAAGACGGTGCGCCTCAACGAACAAAGGTTCAGTGATGAAAGGCTCCGCAGCAATGAAAGCCGGATTGAACCGCTCCACATGCCCCACCTGCACCTTCACCCCAGCCTCGTCGGCAAGTCGTTTCAAGGCATTGGCCTCGTCGGGTGTCGCCACAATGGGCTTCTCGATAAAGACATGCCTACGCTTTTGCAAGGCCTTGGAGGCACATTCGAAATGGCGAATCGTCGGCGTGACAATGTCCACCACATCCACCGCCTCAATCAAGGCCTCGATGGAGTCGAAGCACTTCACTTGCATCTCTTCCTCCACCTGTCGTGCCGTCGCATCATCAGGATCATAAAACCCGACCAAATCGTACTGTTCAATCTGCTTGATGCAGTTGATATGAATCTTTCCTAAATGTCCTGCGCCTAAAACGCCAATTTTCAGCATAATCAAAAAATTTCGGCAAAAATAGCACATTTATCGTTCGGTTTGCCGTAATTTCGCGCCGCAAAACGAAAAAAGCTGAGGTACCTGAGCTTGTCGAAGGGCCGACAACCACTTATGAACATCAATGTAGAAGACAACTACCGCCACAAAGGCCTGCGCAAGCAACTCGTTGACCTGTTGCGCACCAAAGGCATCACCGACGAGGCCGTGCTTTCAGCCATCAACGAAGTGCCACGCCATATCTTCCTCGACTCCTCTTTTGTTGAGTTAGCCTATCAGGACAAGGCCTTCCCCATCGGTTCGGGCCAGACCATCTCGCAGCCCCACACCGTAGCCTTTCAGACTCAATTGCTGCAAGTTGAAAAAGGCATGAAGGTACTCGAAATCGGGACGGGGTCAGGTTATCAAGCCTGTGTGTTGGCCGCCATGGGTGCCAAGGTGTTCACCATCGAGCGGCAACGCAACCTTTTTTTCAAGACAAAGGAGATTTTGGACCAGTTGCCTTTCCGCGTCAAGACTTTTTTGGGTGACGGTTTCGATGGCTTGCCCACCTACGCCCCTTTCGACCGCATCATCATCACCGCCGGAGCCCCCAACATCCCTGAAAACCTCGTTGAACAACTGAAGACCGGAGGCCTCATGGTCATTCCGTTAGACGATTCCGAAAACGAGGGACAGACCATGATGCGCATCACCAAATTGGAGGATGGCACATTGGAAAAAAAGGCCTTTGGAGGGTTCAAATTCGTCCCGATGTTAAAGGAAATCGGGAACGACTGAGCAGATACAAAGTCATTAAAAACAACGCTGCAAAAAAAAGTTTCTAACTTCTTACTGCACAATGAGAAAAATTATTATTTTTGCGGTCTGTTCCTTTTAAAGCAAAGAAGAAAGGTAAACAATTTTAAATCACTGAAAATTAAATAATTAACTTAAACAAAATAACATGCAAGTAAAATCATTACAATGGAAAAGGGTTACAAGAATGACCCTTCTGGTCCTGATGCTGAGCATAATCGGGACAATGAATGCTAACATCTATTCTGATGAAGACCAGAACGATGATTGGGGACGTCCGATCGCCTACGATTTCTACAAAACCTGTCCTTCAGGTCTCAAGTTGTATTACAAAATAACGAATTCCTCACTTCATTATGTGAGTTTGAGTTCTCTTTATGGCGGCAGTGAACCTTATGGACTAAATCCGCCTACCGGAAACCTCACCATCCCTGAGACAGTGACGAACGATGAGATGCCTGGAGGAGATGGACTTACTTACACAGTAACAGCCATTGCCGACCATGCCTTCCATAATTGTCATGGGTTGACAGGCCAATTGGTTATTCCAAACACTGTGACTTCCATCGGATTTGCTGCCTTCTCTTTTTGCGAGGGCTTCACAGGATTAACCTTGAGTGAATCATTGGTACAAATTGGTGGAAATGCATTTGAATATTGTGAAAACCTACAAGGTGATTTGGTCATCCCTAACGGAGTGACTTCTATCCAAGAACAAGTTTTCCATGGATGCACCCACTTCACAGGCACTTTGACCTTACCCAACTCATTAACTTCCATTGGCACCAGTGCTTTTGCAGGCTGTGGCTTTACTGGCCCATTGGTTCTCCCAAACACGCTCAAAAACATTTACGATTATGCATTCGAGAATTGTAGCGGTTTCACTGGTGACATAATCATTCCAAGTTCCGTAGCTATATTAAGAGCTGGTGTTTTCAAAAACTGCACAGGGTTCCATGGAGATTTGGTTATTTCCGGTAGTTTCCCCAAGTTATTTGAAGAAACTTTCTCTGGTTTAAACATCCGTGCGATTTACCTTAACAGAGTAACACCTCCCAATCTTCAGTCAGGAATAAGCATAGACAATATTTTCTCTGGCAGTCTCAGCAAACCCTTTTATGTTCCCGTTCCCTCTAACTACAGCAACTGGACCTATTTCACAAACAAGCAACAGCGATATTTCTTCGCAGGAAGCAGTAATGCCAATTGGAGCGATGCCAACAACTGGTCACCAAGTTTTGGCAATGATGTCGTCATCGTTGCAGATTGTGAAATGAACAGTTCTTCTGCCAATGTCAATTCTCTGACCATTATCAGCAGGTATAACATTTCCATCAAGCCAGGCAGCACTTTGACTGTCAACAACGCCATAAACAACTATGGCACCGCCGCTAACCTCATCATCGAAGACGGTGGCCAGCTCATGCATCAGCAAAATGGTGTCTTGGCTACGGTCAAGAAGAACATTAGTGCATACAGTTCGGATAACAACGGTTGGCATCTTATCTCCTCGTCGCTTGCAAGCAACTCCAATGTAACCTCAGTGGAAAACCTGCTCAGCAACACTTACGACCTGTTCTATTACGACGAGCCGACCGCCTATTGGATGAACCAAATGGATCCCACCAACAATTTCACAGAATTGGTACCAGGCAGAGGCTATCTCTATGCCAATAGCGAAAACGTCACATTAGAGTTTGCCGGTGCACTCAGAAAAGGTACCGAAACCTTCACCATTTCTCCATTGAGCTATGAAGGCGAACTTTTGAAAGGCTTCAATCTAATTGGCAATCCTTATGCTCATAACGTCACCTCTCTTACCACTACAGACGTGGCACAAGGTTGTTACAGAATGAATGGCACTCTTGACGATTTGATGGTGAGCGAAGTTTCTTCGGCAAATCCCCTGAAACCCGCTGAAGGTATCTTTGTCTTAGCTACCAGTGAAAACGCTTCTGTCACCTTCAATTCCAATGCAACATTTAAAACGCGTACCGAAACCGTGAATACTGGAAGCATCTGTGTAGAGGTTTTGGAAAATGGCAAAATCACTGACCGTTTGCTTGTGAAACGCAACGAAGGCAGCGATTTCCAAAAGCTCTCCCTCACCGACAACCGTACCAAACTGTTTGCCACAAGGGATACTGAAGAGTTGGCCATCGTTGTTAGCAACGACGACGAACAAGCCGTCAACTTCAAGACCGCCAAAAATGGTACTTATACGATTTCCGTGACCCTTCAAGATGTTGAAGTTGATTACCTCCACCTGATTGACAACCTGACAGGTAACAATGTTGACCTGCTTGCCAATCCTACCTACACCTTCGAGGCCAGAACCACCGACTATACTTCACGTTTCAGACTGGTGTTCTCACCCGAAGCCATCGAAAACGGCAATAGCGAAAGCTTCGCCTTTGTCGCTAACGGTGAGTTCGTCATCGCCAATGAAGGCATGGCCACCCTGCAAGTGATCGACCTGACTGGTCGCATCCTCAGCACCGAGACCATCAATGGTAGTTTCAGCATGCCCATCAACTTGAGCAGCGGCGTCTACATGCTCCGCCTCATCAATGGCAACGATGTGAAGACCCAGAAGATTGTGGTGGAATAATTTCACCGACAACCAACAAACTAAAAAGCCTGCGCATCGTCGCAGGCTTTTTTTGTGGTTTCTTTTCTTCACTCACTTGAAAATACTACCGAGAATGGAGCGCACAATCTTGTTTCCGAGACCACGTCCAATAGTCGTGGCCGTAGTATTGAGCGTCTTTTCCAAGGCTTTGGCTCCCGCTGACTTCTTCTTTCTTGAACTTGTTGTCCGGTTCGTTGTCGACTTCGCTTTTTCACGCTCGCGGGCTTCCTTGGCTTTGCGTTTCTCTTCGGCTTCAGCCTCTTCCTTTGCACGTTTCTCTTCTTGTTTCCGTTCCGCTACAAGAAGTTCGTAGGCACTTTCACGGTCAAAACTCTTGTCATAAATGCCATACAAACGCGAGTTGCGAATCAAAGCATTGCGTTGGCTGTCGGTGATGGCGCCGATTTGGCTGAGGGGGAAGAGTATCTTGGCGCGTTCCACGATGCAAGGCGCTCCTTTCTCATCCAACAGCGAGACCAAGGCCTCACCTGTACCCAATTCCAGAATGGCAGCTTCGGTGTTGAAACCGGGGTTGGCGCGGAAAGTTTGTGCCGCAGCCTTCACGGTTTTCTGTTCCTTGGGCGTGTAGGCTCTCAATCCGTGGAGGATGCGATTGCCCAACTGACCAGCAATGGCATCAGGAATGTCGTCGGGACTTTGCGTCACAAAATAAACGCCCACGCCTTTCGAACGCACCAAGCGGATGACCTGCTCAATCTTGTCGACCAAAGCCTTCGACGTGTCCTTGAAGAGCATGTGCGCCTCGTCGAAGAAGAAGATGAGTTTGGGCATAGGCAGGTCGCCGACTTCAGGCAGTTGGGTGTAGAGTTCACTCAACAGCCAAAGCAAGAATGTAGAATACAGCTTGGGATTCAGCATCAGCTTATCGGCGGCCAATACATTCATCACGCCGCGTCCGCCCTCCGTTTGGAGGAAATCAAACACGTTAAACGAAGGCTCGCCAAAGAACTTTTCGGCACCTTCGGCTTCCAAGGCCAACAGTGCACGCTGGATGGCACCCACGCTCACCGAAGAGACCGTGCCATACGTGGTGGTGAACTCCTTGGCGTTTTTAGCCACATAATCCAACATCATCCGCAAGTCCTTCATGTCGATGAGGAGCAAGCCTCGGTCGTCGGCAATCTTGAAAACGATATTGAGGATGCCTGTTTGGGTTTCATTGAGGCTAAGCAATCGGGCCAACAATTGCGGGCCCATGTCGGAGATAGTAGCCCTCAGAGGATGGCCTTGTTCGCCAAACACGTCAAAGAAGCGTGTTGGGCAACCTTGGAACTGAGGATTCTCGATGCCAAATTCAGGGCAGCGCTTTTCGATGAAACCGCTCATTTTCCCCGCCTGACTAATACCCGACAGGTCACCCTTCATGTCGGCCATGAAGCAAGGCACACCTGCCTGACAGAACGACTCGGCCAGCACCTGCAAAGTCACCGTCTTACCTGTACCAGTAGCACCTGCAATCAAACCATGACGATTAGCCATTTTGCCTACCATGTAGATGGGGCCGTTATCGCAATGGGCGATGTAGAGTTGATTGTTTTCTGTATACATAGTTTGTCTATTTAAAATTCAAAATTTAAGATTTAAGATTTAAAGATTCAGGGATTTATCTTGAAACGAATGTATTTGATGGTCAAGCCTTGGTCGAGCCACATCTGCTCATAGAAGGTTCGGATGGTCTTCACTTCAAGCGCGTCGTCGTTGGCATAAAGGTCATCAGTAGCGTAGAGCAACGGCAAGCCTTGTTTCTCCACTACCTCATGCAAAGTGAACTCGTACATGATGGGGCTGTCGGTTTTCAGATTAAGCACGCCATCGGGGCGAACGATTTTGCGGTAACGGTCGAGGAACTCAGGCGAAGTAAGACGGTGACGTGCATTGCGGACACCCTCGCCTGGATGCGGGTCGGGGAAGGTGACCCAAATCTCCGACACTTCATCCTTGCTGAAGAAATGTTCAATCTGGTCAATGCGGGCACGGAGAAAAGCTACATTCTTGAGCTCTTCCTCATTCGACTGTTTCAACCCTCTCCAAATCCTTGCGCCTTTGATGTCGACACCTATATAATTAATCTCCGGATGTACACGCGCCAACCCGACCGTGTATTCCCCCTTGCCGCAGCCTAACTCCAGCACGATGGGATTGTCATTATGGAAAAACTCCTCATGCCACTTGCCTTGCAGCGGGAAACCTTCGCCCATGATGCGTTCGTAGCTGTATTCGAACAGGTTGCTGAAGGTCTTGTTTTCGGCAAACCGTTCCAGTTTGTTCTTCTTTGACATATACTTCGTTTTTTTCAGCAGGGGTTCCGCTACGCTTCACTGCCTGCTTATTATCCTACGTCCCTACTGGACTATTTTAAAATCCAACCCTTCCCTTTGCCAGACTCGCGAATCTCACGAAGGGCAGTAAGAGCCTCTTCTTCAGTGGAATAACTGTCGTAAGCCACAAACCACCGCTCACCATGCTGCTCCATAAAGGCATTCGGATAGCCTTTGTTTTTCAGCGAGTTAACCATGCGTTGGGCTGGCTCTTCCCTATCATAACAACCCGCAATGATTCGGATAGTGTCTCTGCTCACCGCTTGAACTGGCGGCGTGGTCAATTCTTCCCTGATGATTTGTCCCATCATCTCGCCAATCATTTCTTCTGCTATTATTTGCGGATCAATGCGGGTATCACCTTCTTCTGTCGCCATTTCGGTGGGTTGTTGCTTGTAATCATCCTTGTGCAGATACACTTTGAAATAGAGCAAAGCACTTATAATGAGCACTAAACCTATCATAAACGGCCAAACTCCTTTACCGATTTCAACAGGTCCTTCTTCTTCAGGCTTTGGTTCGGTTTCAGGCTCTGTTATAGTTTCGGTTTCCGTAGCTACACTTTCAGGAATCACCTCTTCCTTTTGCTCAATTTCCTCCTTAACCTCTTCTCTAACAACAGGTTCCAACTCAAAATCGTACAATCCAAAGGAATCCGTGTTGTAATTGGCGGTCTCGTCTTGTTCAAAAACAATCTCATTGTCAGGGCCAAAGGACAAAGTGCCGATGTCTTTCAAGACCACCTTGTTGCCCGACTTCAAACTATTGAAACTATCGGAAACAAAATGAAAAAGCAATCGTTTAGCCTCATTTTCAGAGATTTTGAAATTGTCGACCAAATACCTGATAATGATGTCGTTCTCTTCCCTCAAGCTTGCATCAAAACTGATTTGGCTCGAAGGCATCGAAAAACTGTTCGTCTCCAAATCCACCTTAGCCGAGCGTGGCTTGCGCACAAACGCGCCCAATCCCGGCACCACGACGGTATCCCTGACAAACAACAGGTCTGATATGGCTTCTGCAATAGAAATCATCTTACTCTATCAGTTGATTCTGAGCGTATTGCAAGGCTTTTTCAAGGTCTTCTTGCGTGTCGATAGATATACTTTCGAGTTGCGTGATGCCCATACGAATCCTCAAGCCGTTTTCCAGCCAGCGCAATTGCTCCAACGACTCGGCCATCTCAAGCGTAGTATACTGCATTTCAGCGATTTGGCACAAGGTTTCGGTCTTGTATGCATAGAGGCCGATATGCTTGTAGAACTCGCCTTTTTTCAACCATCTGTCACGATCCAAATTGCGCATGAAGGGTATGGGGTTGCGGCTGAAATACAGCGCGTTGCCTTGCTTGTCCATCACCACTTTCACCACGGTGGGACTGAAAAGCTCGTCCTCGTCTTCAATACGTTTGGCCAAAGATGCCAAATGCGTATCATCGCGACCAATCAACTCAATGACCTGGTTGATTTGGGCTGGGTCGATAAAGGGCTCATCGCCTTGTATATTGACCACGGCATCGTATTGGTCTTCAACCATATACAAAGCTTCGCGACAACGGTCGGTGCCACTGCGATGGTTGGGGTTAGTCATCACGTATTGACCACCGAACTTCAAAACCTCGTCAGCGATGCGGATGTCATCGGTGGCTACCACGACAGCATCTAATTTTGATTTACAAGCCTGTTCCCAAACACGCTGAATCATCGTCTTCCCTTTAATCATGTGTAAAGGCTTGCTTGGGAAGCGAGTCGAGGCGTAACGCGAGGGTATGATTCCTATGACCTTCATTATCAAATTAAGTAATTGTTCAAAATTAAACTGCATATTGTTTTGACACGGGACGCGGGACTTCGGGACACGAGACAAGCCAAACGTCTCGCGTCTCGAAGTCTCGTGTCTCGCGTCTATTATGTAAACTAATTATGCTCATCTACTTAAAGAATTAAAGAAACTGTTTTTCTGAATAGTATTTTTATGGAATTAGAGACAAAATCGCATGACTTTACACTCAGAACAATCCGTTGAGCGATGCTTCAATCCTGTCGACCACCGTACTTAAATCCTCGGGGTTCTCGAGTTCAAGGTTGTCGGTGTCGATGATGAGCAGTTTGCCGTCCTTGTAGCCCTCAATCCACTTCTCGTAACGTTCGTTCAGGTTGGTCAGGTAGCTAATGCTGATGGACTGCTCAAACTCGCGGTTGCGCTTGGCGATGTGGCGAATCAAGGTCGGCACCGAGGCGCGGAGATAAATCAACAGGTCGGGCGGTTGCAGGAACTTGGTCATCAGCTCGAACAAGGACTGGTAATTCTCGTAATCGCGCGTCTCCATGAGCCCCATCGAATACAGGTTGGCGGCAAAAATATGCGCGTCCTCGTAGATGGTGCGGTCTTGGATGACGTCCTTCCCGCTGTTGCGAATGTCCATCACCTGACGGAAGCGGCTGTTGAGGAAGAAAATCTGAATGTTGAACGACCAGCGTTGCATGTCCTCATAGAAGCTGTCAAGGTAAGGATTGTGTTCAACCTCTTCATAATGAGGCGACCAGTTGAAGTGTTTGGCGAGGAGCCCTGTTAGCGTGGTTTTCCCCGAGCCGATATTGCCTGCTACTGCGATGTGCATAATACTCTTGTTTTAGGATGAAAAGAAGTGGCTAAAATAAGGAAAAGTCGGCAAAAACGCGGCAAATTTTTGCAGAAAAATAACAAACAGTTGACTATCAGCTTATTTCGGTGCTTTTATCAGCAAATAGCTTCCGAGTACCATGAAAATGAAATTGGGAATCCAGGCGGCGAGGAAAGGCGACAAATTGCCCGAGATGGCAAAAGACTTGGAAATCTGCATGAAAAGAATGTAGGAAAACGCGATGGTGATGCCGATGCCCAAATGCATTCCGATGCCGCCCCTCACCTTCCGGCTCGACAAGGCCGCTCCGATGAGGGTGAGGATAACGACTGCCGCCGGCGATGACATCCTTTGGTGCATCTCCACTTCGTAGGCCTTCACCCCTTCCGAGCCCCGCTCCTTCATCCAAAGAATATGGTCGCGGAGTTCAAAGTAGTTCATCTCTTCAAAATCCTCTTTCATATTGTACAAATCGGTCGGAAGCAAATTAATTAAGGTGTCTAAATTTCGGCCCATCTCGAGGTTTTCGTCTATCCCATCCATCGTACGCAAAACGTATGGGTCGATGCGCCAACTGTTTTCAGCCACCGTGTCGTGATAAAGCACATCCGACATCACCTTGAATTTCAGCTCGTTGCCATCATATTTTTCCCACGAGAACTTATAGCCGTAGTGTTTTGAAATACTGTACGACTCCACGTAAACATATTCATCTCTTCCGACTTGGACATGGACATTGGTGCCTGCACTTTGGGTCAACTTTTCCATATACTCGTCCTTAAACTTCCGCCGTATCTCGTTCGTCTTGGGAATCAGGAAATTGCCCAAATACAAAGACATGATTGCGATGGAAACCGAAGCCAACAGATAAGGATAGAGGAAACGCCAAAAGCTGACGCCACTGCTCAAAATGGCCACTATTTCGGTTCGGGCCGCCATCTTGGAAGTGAAAAACACCACCGAAATGAAAGCGAACAGATGGATGAACAGATTAATATAATAAGGTATCGAGGTGATGTAATAATCCACGAGAACCCGCTGCCACGGCGCATTGTGTTTCAGGAAACTGTCGATGTTTTCCGACAAATCGAAAATGATGACGACGAGAATCAGCATCGAAATGGCAAAGAAAAAAGTCCCGATGTACTTTTTGAAAATATATGCGTCTATCTTTTTCATTTACAATCTTCTAGTGACTTTGTCCAGCATCACGTCACGCCACTCGGCAAAGTCGCCTGCAATGATGTGCTTCCTTGCATCGCGCACCAACCAGAGATAGAAACCGATGTTGTGGAGGCTGGCAATCATGGGGCCGAGGATTTCGCCCGCGACGAACAAATGACGCAGATACGCCCTTGTATATTGTGCATCCACGAAAGTTTCTCCGTTCGGGTCGACAGGCGAGAAATCGAATTTCCACTTCTCGTTTTTCAGGTTGATGATGCCTTCGGAAGTGAAAATCATGCCGTTGCGACCGTTGCGCGTGGGCATGACGCAATCGAACATATCCACGCCACGCGAGATACCTTCCAAGATGTTGGCCGGCGTGCCCACACCCATCAGATAACGTGGTTTGTCCTTGGGCAGGATGGTGTTCACCAACTCGATCATCTCGTACATCTTTTCCGTAGGCTCACCCACAGCCAGACCGCCGATGGCATTACCATCTGCGTTTTTCGAGGCTATATATTCTGCTGATTGCTCGCGCAAATCGCGGTAGACGCAGCCCTGCACAATGGGGAACAAAGCCTGCTCGTAGCCATATTTCGGCTCAGTGGCGTTGAAACGCTCAAAGCAACGGTCAAGCCAGCGGTGGGTGCGTTCCATCGAAGGCTTGGCGTACTGGTAGTCGGCTGTGCCTGGCGTGCATTCGTCGAAAGCCATGATGATGTCGGCCCCGATGCTGCGCTGGATGTCCATCACGCGCTCGGGCGTAAACAGATGCCGCGAACCGTCAATGTGCGACTGGAACGTGACGCCTTCTTCCTTCATCTTGCGGATGCCTGTCAACGAAAACACCTGAAAACCACCGCTGTCCGTCAGAATGGGACGGTCCCAGCCGTTGAATTTGTGCAAACCGCCGGCAGCTTCAAGCACGTCCAAGCCCGGACGCAGATACAGATGATAGGTGTTGCCCAAGATGATTTGCGCCTTCACTTCATCGCGCACATCGCGGAGATGGCAGGCTTTGACCGTGCCCGCCGTCCCGACCGGCATGAAAATCGGGGTCTCAATCGGGCCGTGGCCGGTGTTCAGCACACCTGCACGCGCATGGCTTTTCGCGTCGTTGGAGACTAGGCTAAACTTCATCGCTCTATTTTTGCGCAAAAATAAGACTTTTTTTAATGCGAGCCAGAAGTTTCCCCTGTGGGGAATGGAGTTTACATTTATGTATCTTGCGGCGGTGGGAACAGTTACAGGCTTTTGACTTGCTTTGCCGCCGCGGATAACAAAAAACAAAGATTCCATTCCCCGCAGGGGAAACTTTTATTGCGAAATTAAAGGCTCAACATAATGACAAATTTATTACCTTTGCAAGCATCAATAATAATCACACCGTGCAATTCAACTTTTCATACAATAGCCTAAGTTTCATCTTATTAATCGTTTTCGGTCTCAGTCTGCTCATTCAACTGCTCTACCACTGGGGCATGTTCTCGCGCGTCGCCTTTTTCAAGAAGAAAGGTCGGCCCAAACTTGACGAGGAATTAGAACCTGTCTCCATCGTCATCTGCGCCCGCAACGAATACGACTATCTCGCTGAATTGGTGCCTGTCTTGCTCACCCAGGACTATCCTGATTATGAGATTGTCATCGTCAACGACTGCTCCGACGACGAGACTGAAGAGTATCTGAAGGAGTTCACACGCCATGAGACCATCGTCAAGCCTGTGCAGATGAAACAGCACCTCAACTTCTTCAACGGCAAGAAATTCCCGCTCTCGATGGGCATCAAGTCGGCGAAAAACGATATCATCGTCCTCACCGACTGCAACTGTATGCCCACCAATGACCAATGGCTGCGCAGTGTGGTGAACCAGTACAAGAACAACACGGAAATCGTCATCGGCTACAGCCCATACGTCCAAAAGAAGAGTTTCCTCAACCGAATCATCCGCTTCGATGCCCTGCAACAAGGCCTACTCTACCTCTCTGCGGCCATGAGCGGAAAGCCTTATATGGGCATTGGCAAGAACCTTTCATATCGTAAAGAGCTGTTTTTCAGGAATAACGGATTTATTTCACACTATACTACCTCAGTGGGCGACGACGACCTGTTCATCAACAAAGTGGCAACCAAAAAGAACACCGAGGTGCTGATTGACGCCGAAAACGCCATTTACACGACCCCGACTAACAATTTCAGGTTTTGGATGCACCAAAAGAGCAGCCGCTATTCCACGGTGTCGAAGTACAACCTGAGAACCAGAGCCATGCTCAGCCTCTTTTATGCGTCGCAATTCCTGTTTTACACCACTTTCATCGCTTTGCTCTGCCTGAAACCGGCCTTTACCATCGCCTACAGCGCGATGTTCTATATCCCCATTTTAGTGTTTTTCTTCCTTTTGCGGTTAGGCACACAATACATCATTTACCATAACGCATCCAAGCGTTTAGGTGAAAAAGGCTTGCTTCCGGGACTTATCCTTTTCGATTTCCTGTTCGCTTTCCTTTCGCCTTGGCTTAGGTTGATGGGCCGAATGAATGTGAGTGGGGAATGATTTTGGCAGTTGTCAAAAACAGCGAAAGGCGACCTGAAGGCCGCCTTTCGTATTATTGTATCCTAATCAATTATAGTTTTTGAAAAGGTTATTGTAATAAAGGTTAAGCGGGTCAAACATCAAATCCCAGTTCTCACCCCAAACGAGATTGCCGTATTCCAGTTTATAGCATAGAAAACGAACAGGATCATAATACTGGTTGTATTGAGGGTGTGGACGTTTGATGAAATAAGGCTCAAAATCAATAACATTGCATTTTCCATCTGCAAACACAACTCGGAGCTTATAATCGCCACAAGGTTCTATCTCTATGACATTGTATGGGTTCATTGCTTTATATCTTTTTGTTGATTTTCTCAGGAGTAAGTGTTTCTTTCAGAATGTAGAACCGATACCATTTCTCGGCAATCTGTACAGCAAATTCTTCCACAAAAGCCATCGCTTGTTCCATCTTGGCCTTTGGAATTATGCGGCCGATAACTTGCAGGGAGTTTCCCATCGGTTTCAAGCGTGCGGATGGCTGTCTTAAGCAATTCCATATCGTATCCGCGCTTACGACAACGCTCCGTATCTTTACGGAACGTCCGGGTCATCCGTATCGTAAACATACTCCTAAATCCCTAAAGATTGAAACATTTCTTCTGAAGATGAAAACGTCTCTACGCGCCCAGCCAGTTTGTCTTCCTGTGAACGGCGATAGCTGCTTTTTGTTTTTGGAGAAATCTTTTCCACAAGAACTCCCAAAGCTTGCAGATAACTCATCAGAGCCCTTCCACTTGCCGTGCGCTCGTTCAGTGTAATAGTGTATGTAGCCATAGTTTTTGTCTTCTTGATGGTTAACCGTCTGCAAAAATACAAAATCCACAAAAATCCGGAACATTTTTTCGGAAAATTGTACATAAACCACCCAAACAAGGCGACCCGCACAGGGCCGCCTTCCGTATTGGGTTTAGACAATTGTAGTTGGGGCAATTTGTCCAGCCATTGGGGATGCCGTTGGAGCCCGTGGGCTAAAAGACGATTGTTTTGGCTGTCATACAGCAACCCAACAAGGGCGATTATTGCTCAATGGCCCAGCCATCAGGGATGCCGTTGGGGCCCGTGGTCCATGATGTTGCGTAGCTGGACTTGATGAACGTGCCACGGGCGGCCACATTACTCAACCAGCCGGTAGTGTTGTCACCCATTCCAGAAGTGGCGAGGCATGTGACGCGGTTCAGGCTGGTGCAACGGCTGAACATAGAAGCATAGCAATTTGAAACCAGCGTGGCGGCGGGCAGCACGGGAGACTCTTCCAGGCCGGTCCTTTCGAACATGCCCTGGTAGCAGCCTTCGGTCAATTCCCAGGCGGGCAGCTTGGGGGCCACGAACAGGTTGGAGCAGCCCAAGAACATGTGACTGTAGCAGTAGTCAGCCAGACCAGTGGCTGGTAGTTCAAGAGGCTTTTGGGGATGGTCGCATAGCCCTGTACAACCAGCAAATAGAGATTCAAAAATATACTCATCCAAAGCACTTAATTCATCAAGGGTTGCATAGTTATTTCTATTGAGAAGACTCATGATGTTGCCATACACATAGCAGTAGCCTTCATCTATGGAGAAAGTGTGGCAGGCTGCTGGACTCTTGGCGAATCGAATATTCGTACTCGTTGCGCGGAACATCACCTTGTCGCCTTCCTTAGCGAGGGTGATGTAGTCGCCTATCGTATAGGTTGTCCAAATATCGCCATCGGTGCTTGTTTGCAGATAAACGTTAGGTGCATTTTCATCATCATCACCAGCTCTATCGAGACTCACCATAACGCCTGCCGTCTTGGCCTCGAAGGTGAGCGGGATGGCGAGAGGATCGAAAGATTCCATTGTCATAGTAACACCATCACTGTAATATTGGTTTATGCCAATTCCACCTGCAATAGCGGGGCGCGTCCCAATGTATCCGTAATCCTCCGTATAGGCATTTCCCGCCGCTATAGGACCCTCCTGAGGAAGCACGATGGCCCATGTCTCGGTGTTTCCGGTAGTAAGGCCAGCCATCTTAATCACGCCGTTATAGACTTTGCTATATTTGAAGCCGTCTATGAAGCCGTCGTCCCCGGAACGGTTGAATCTCACGGTCACAAAGTTGTTCATGCCACTGATGCAAAGGGGAGCCGTGGAATTTATGTCCGCGTTGAACTTCATCAGCGAGCACTTGTTTTGCAGGATGGCCGTGTAATTGCTTCTCTCAGAAGGATCAGAAGGAACTGTCTCCTTGGACTGTCCCATCGAAATCACAGGCAGCTTCCCTGTCTGTTCGCCGATGTACACGGAGCACTCATATTTATGTATATCAAAGTACTGAGGGGAAACGTTGCCAAAGAAATAGAAATACAGATGCTCGCCTGTTGTAGCATTTTCGATAGGACCGCTAAAATTGTCTCCATTATGAGTTAAAGTGCCGACATAATGGCCGTTGCAGGCCACTATAATCTGGTCGCCGGCTTCAAATGTGACATCCGGCGGGATAACGTTCACCTTTGCATTGTTGTCACCTTTCACATCCAAGGTAATCATCACGGAGTTGCCTTCATTTTGAGGCGTCTCGAGTTTTTCCTTCTTGCACTGCGCGAGGCCCAGCACCAAGACCAGAGCCATCACGAAATAGGTCATTTTTTTCATTGCTCGTCCTCCTTCTTTTTAATTGCCACATAACCAAGGCCAGCTACCAGCAGGATGGCGATGCCACCGCCGAGCGGGACTTCTTCCCCGAAGCTGCCGTTGGTGATGCCGACAGTGATATTGTCATTAATGGCACCATCCTTACCAAACAATCCACTGTTGAATCCGAAACCTTCCACTTCGATAGGTTCTTCGTTAAGATTTTCGCCATACATGAAGCCGTCGAATCCGAAAAGTTTGCCGAATCCAAACAGTCCGCCACCAGTTTCGGCTTCCACGCTCTGGGCGAAGCTACTCGCTGGCAGCAGCATTCCCACCGCCAATGCTATCGAAAACATGATGGATTTCAGTTTTCCGTAGTTTTTGTTCATTTAGTTATTTTGATTTAAAGATTTAAAATTTAAAAATTTAATATTCAATGGTTTAGAATTGCATTTATGCTCTTTTGAAGGCGCAAAATTACAAAAAATATTTTTTGGGTGATAAAAACCCGATTAATAATCCAAAAAAACTGAAAACCACATTATTCTGAAATCGACCACCTATAGATTCCCAACAGAAATGACATCGGCAGTCGATTCCAAAACTCAGCCCTTAATCTGAATCAAAAAACCTTCGTCAATGAGCGGCTGCACCAAGGCACGCATCTCCTCCACAGTAAACTTCTGCAAGCCTTCCTCGGGCGTGGGGCGGTCGATGGTGTAGACCATCACTTCGCGCGGCTTCAAGGTACGCACAATGTCCATCCAGCCGTTCAGCACTTCAGGGCTTGAGGAGTCGAAGTCCTTGCTTTTCAGGAACATGGTTTGCAGGATGAAATCGCCGTTGAACTGCTTCAAAGCCTCCACCACCTTATTAATATGATAACCCGGCGCAGGATGGTTGATTTTTTCCACCAACGCATCAGTCGGTGCATCGATTTTCATGGTCGGGTTGTCAACTTTGCGCAAAGCGGCGAAAACCTCTGGCTTGTGCACCATCGTGGCATTCGACAGCACCGTAATCTTCGAATTGGGATAATACTGGTTGCGTAGCCGAATGGTGTCATCAATGATTTGCGGGAAGTCGGGATTGATGGTCGGCTCACCGTCGCCGCTGAAGGTGATGGAGTCGATGGGCACTTGGTTGGCTTTACATTCCTTCAGCTTGGCTTCCAAGGCATTGCGCACTTTTTCGGCGGTGGGCAGCTTCGTGTCGTTGCGTCCGTCCTTATTCCACCCGCATTCGCAATAGATACAGTCGAAAGTACAGATTTTGCCCTTTTCAGGCAGTAAATTGATTCCCAAGGAACTACCCAAACGACGACTATGTATGGGGCCGAAAACTGTTTCTTCTCTGATCATTTGTTTTGTTTTTAACTAAGTAATTGTGACAGGAGATTCCCCTTCGGGGAATGGAGAAATAGTCCTTTTTAACAAGCGGCGGTATATAGAGCTTACGAATCGCAAACGCCACAAACCGCCGCATATTAACCTATATACAACTCCATTCCCCGAGGGGGAATCTCATTGTGCACAAGCAAAATTCACTTCGCGTAGCTCACAGCTCTCGTTTCACGAATCACCGTAATCTTAATCTGACCCGGATAGGTCATCTCGGTCTGGATTTGCTTCGAGAGGTCGTAGGCGATGCGGTCGGCGTCTTGGTCGGTCACCTTGTCGGCACCCACGATGACGCGCAACTCGCGGCCAGCCTGGATGGCGTAAGTCTTCACCACACCCGGATAGCTCATGGCCATGTCCTCCAACTTGTTGAGACGCTGGATGTAAGCCTCCACCACCTCGCGGCGGGCACCAGGACGTGCACCGGAGATGGCGTCGCAGACCTGCACGATGGGCGAAATCATGTTGTCCATCTCGATTTCCTCGTGGTGGGCACCGATGGCGTTGCAGATGTCGGGTTTCTCCTTCAGACGCTCAGCGACCTTCATACCCAAGATGGCGTGTGGCAGTTCTTCCTCATTCTCAGCCACTTTACCGATGTCGTGCAAGAGACCGGCACGCTTGGCCGATTTGACATTCAAACCCAATTCAGCTGCCATCGTGGCGCAGAGTTTCGCCGTCTCGATGGAGTGTTGCAGCAGGTTCTGGCCATAGGAAGTGCGGTATTTCATGCGGCCAATCATCTTGATCAGTTCAGGATTAAGATTGTGGACACCAAGGTCAATGCAAGTGCGCTTACCTGTTTCCATAATCTCCTGATCCACTTGTTTTTCCACCTTATGCACCACCTCTTCGATACGAGCGGGATGGATACGACCGTCGACGACCAGCTTCTGCAAAGAGAGGCGAGCGATTTCACGGCGAATCGGGTCGAAGCCGGAAATGAGGATGGCGTCCGGGCTGTCGTCGATGATGATTTCGACACCAGTCATCGACTCAAGGGTGCGGATGTTGCGGCCTTCACGGCCGATGATGCGACCCTTAATCTCGTCATTTTCAATGTTGAACACACTGACGGTGTTCTCAATGGCCGTCTCCGAAGCCGTGCGCTGGATGGTCTCCAACACAATCTTTTTGGCGGTCTGGGCCGCACTCATCTTGGCCTCTTCCGTGACTTCCTTCACATAGACCATCGCGTCGGCCTGAGCCTCTTCCTTGACGAGTTCAATCAGCTGCTCCTTAGCCTCCTTGGCCGAGAGTCCCGAGATGGTCTCTAATTTCTTGGTCTCTTCGTCGTAGACGCGGTCAAGGTCGGCCTTCTTCTTGTTGAAGGCTTCCATCTGACTGTCAAGGTGTTGCTGCGTCGCTTGCACTTCCTTTGCCTTGCGCTGTGCCTCTTCCATTTTCTTGTTGGCGTCCTGTTTCATTTGGTTGACACGGTTTTCGGCAGTGGCCAGTTCGCGCTTGCGGTCATTGCAAGCCTTTTCGTGCTCGTCCTTCATCTGGAGGAACTTTTCCTTGGCTTGCAGGATGCGTTCCTTCTTGATGACTTCAGCCTTTTCCTTGGCTTCTTCAAGCAATGCGGTTTCTTCTTTGATGACTGCTTTTTTCAGCAGGGTGGACGTGATGACATAACCTACCGCAAAGCCCACGACCAAGGCTACTATTGCGGCGATGATGATCGGTGTGATGTTGAGTAATAACATTTTAAACTCTGTTTTTACCCGAAAAATGAGGAGGAAACAAAAGAAACTGCCTGCTCGTTGGGATATGCGTAAACCCCAAATAATACGCTTGTGGCCACCGCGATGCGCAAACGTCCACCGGCACCAGAAGGTACTTCCCCGAAGGGAATGAGGCCTGTTTTTACAGAGCGCGAGTAGACCGATTGATGTGTTGATAGTGTTGAGTTTACCAAATGCGCTGAACAGGCAGTTCCATATCTTCAAAGAACGTAGTCCACAATCGCTTGCGGATTATGATGGTTCGCTCAGTAAGTTGTTCAGATCCTGCAATTTGTGTCCCAAATTCTGATTCAAATAAGTCAACTCGTCGTTCATCTTGACCACCGAAGTGGCAAATTGCAAAGCCGTCATCGAAAGCAAGTCCTGCACGTCCTTGTAGGCATAATGCTTGGCGTAATACTTCGTCCTCTCATTGATGAGGTTGCCGGCCTTTCGGACCTTCTCTTCGTCAGCGCGAGCCACCGACAGGCGGTAGGGCCTATCCAATAGCGTGATATTGATGGTTATCTCGTCCATTGCGCTGACTTTCAAGTATCTGAGTTATTCTTTACTGTTCAAAATCGAAACACACTTGTCAATTTCTCTCACCAACTCCTGTATGAGCTTTCTTCCTTCTTCTACTTCTCCCTCGTTGTCGAGTGCGTTAACAATTGTACATTTATTTATTTTATCCTGCAACTCCACCGCCGACCTACGCAACGCAAGATTCTCTTTATCAAGCGCTTCGTTTTCTGCGGCGAGCCGTTTGTTTTCCATTGCCAACTGATTCTTTTCCTCAATCAATTTCCTCAATTTCAACTCGATTTCGGATACTATGATGCTCAAATCGGCCATGGTGCAATCGGTCTTGGAATTGTGCCACAAAAATACGGAATAATATGTTACCTTGCCTTTTTTCAAGAAAAAATTTTCCCCAATTTGTCAAGCAAGGCGGAAAAAGCCCTATTTTTATCGCTCCAAATTACGATTCAACATGAAGACAAAACTCGCATTTATGATTATTTTGACCGCATTGTTCGCCTCCTGTTCGCCAAAAGAAACCACCCTGACTCTTTTGGAAACCACTGACACTCATGGGCGTTACGATGAATTTGCCAACGACGCGCTCATCATCAAGCAGATGAAGGCCGAACTGGGCGACCGCCTCATCCTCTTGGACAACGGTGACGATATGCAAGGCACGCCTTTCCAGTACTATTCCAACCAAGACGCCGACCATCCCAATTTGGTTTCGGAAGTGCTCAATTATTTCCCTTACGATGCCGTTTGCGTTGGAAATCACGATATTGAGGCAGGACGGAAGGTGTTCGACCGCGTTTATTCCGAAGTGAAAATGCCTGTGTTGGCCGCCAATGTCATCGACGAATCGACAGGTGAGCCCTACTTTACACCTTATATAATATTGAAACGCGACGGATTCAAAATCGCTGTGCTTGGTCTGCTGACACCTTACGTGATCACTTGGGTACCCGACCGTCTGCGTCCTGGACTGCGCTTCGAACAATTGGAAGCCGCCGCTGCCAACTGGTTGAAAATCATCCAAGAAAAAGAGCATCCCGATTTAATGATAGGACTTTTCCATTCCGGCTATGAGCCACAGGTGCAAAACCTTCCCCCCGACCATCCGTTAGGGCGCGAAAACGCCACCAAGTGGGTGGCCGAAAACATTCCCGGCTTCGACATCATCTTCTACGGCCACGACCACCGATCGAAAGCCGAAAAATTGACCAATAGCAACGGTGAGCCTGTCTATGTGCTCAACTCGGGCAACCGAGGCGTGGGGCTCGCTTTGGCCGAAGTGACCCTAAAGAAAGGCCAGAAGCCCAACATCAGCGTCAGCCTGATGCTCACCGACCAAGAGAACAAAGACGAAGCTTTCCAGAGCTTGGTTCAGCCCTACATAGACCGCGCCGAAGCCTACAAGCAACGTGAAGTGGCCGAACTACCCGTCAACATCTGCACTGACGATGCCTTCAAAGGCTCTTGTCTTTGGGTCGACGAAATCCATCGTTGCCAGTTCGAGACCGTCGAAGCAGAAGGTATCCATGCCGACATTTCGATGGCCGCGCCACTCAGTGGCGGCAAGACCCTCGAAGCAGGAATGTTGAAAGTGAGCGACTTCTTCACTTGGTATCCTTTCGAGAACTCGTTGGCAGTCATGGCCTTGACGGGCAAAGAGGTGAAGGCTTTCCTTGAATATGCCTACGAAATGAAGAGCCCCATCTACAATTTCGACTCGGGCGCGGGCATCATCTACGAAGTGACCGACAAAAATCCTATGGGCGAGCGCATCAATATCATCAGCATGGCCGATGGCACACCTTTCGATATGGAAAAGACTTACAACGTGGTGATGAACTCCTACCGCTCGATGGGTGGCGGCAACCACCTCATCAACGGCATCGGCTGGGCGCAAGAAGAGATAAAAGACCATGTGGTGTGGCAAAGCGATCGAGATTTGCGTTCGCTCTTTATCGACTGGGCGGCGAAGAAAGGCGTATTGGATAGTGAACCGTTGAATTGCTGGAAAATCAAATAATCTACCAATATTGCGGGGCATTGCCAACAGTGGGGCATGCCCCACTGTCGCTACCGCGAGATGGCAAAGCCCCGCAATAGAACCGGATAAAGATGAAAGAAGAATTCTTGTACTATATATGGGAAAATCGCCTGCTGAACAAAGACCTACAAACCACTGAAGGCGAGAAAGTTGACGTTGTGGCAACTGGCTATCGCAACACCAATTCAGGTCCCGACTTTTTGGAAGCTAAAATCCAAATCGGCGACAAACTTTGGGCAGGCCATGTGGAAATCCATGTGAAAAGCAGCGACTGGAACCGTCATGGACACCAGACCGACAAAGCCTACAAAAACGTCATCTTGCATGTGGTCTACGAAAACGATATGCAAGTCAACGACATCCCCACATTGGAATTGAAAGGACATTTCGACGAAAGCCTTTTTGCTCAATATCAAAAACTTATCTCGTCAAAGAACTGGATTCCCTGTGAGAAAAGCATCGCACAAGTGCCTGTCTTCACTAGGCTTTCGTGGCTCGACCGTATGGCTGTGGAACGTTTGGAAAGCAAGTCAGAAACCGTCACCAAAATCCTGAACGCCAACCAATTCGACTGGGAAGACGCACTTTATAAACTCTTGATGCGCTATTTTGGTTTGAAAGTCAACAATGAAGCCTTTGAGACTTTGGCCAACCTGCTGCCTTTCAAGACCTTGCTGAAACATGCCGACAACCTTCTGCAAGTCGAGGCCATGCTGATGGGCTGTGCGGGATTTCTTGAAGCCGATTTCACAGAGGAATATCCTTTGCTGCTCAAACGTGAGTTTGCCGTGATGAAGGCCAAATTCAACCTGCTGACCATGCCTGCAGAAAGGTGGAAGTTCATGCGCATGAGACCGAGCAATTTCCCGACCATCCGTTTGGCACAAATGGCGCAATTGATACACAAAAACGGTTGCCTGTTCTCCAAAATCCGTGAGGCGAAAGACACGGCTGAGGTCAAGGCCTTGTTTGATGTGGCGGCATCGGAATATTGGGAGACACATTGGCGGTTTGACGTTCCAACCGAATCCAAATTGAAACATTTGGGCGATGCCACAGCAGATATATTGATGATTAACGCCGTGGTGCCTTTACTGTTTTGCTATGGCAAATTACACAAGGACGAATCGGTGTGTGAGACGGCCATTCAGTTCTTGGAAGAGACTGAGGCTGAGGATAATGCAGCTATCCGACATTATGTCCAATGTGGCATTAAAGTGGAAAATGCTATGCAAACGCAGGCATTGTTACATCTTTATAATATGTATTGCAAGCGGAAACGGTGCTTGGAATGTAGGATTGGGGCTGTGCTGCTGCGGTGATCCTTAATAGAAAAAGTGAAAAGACCCCGAAACAGTGTTTTTTGCGAAAATAGATTTCGCGGATTATTCGTACCTTTGCGGCAGAAAAATAGAAAACTATGCCCGCAAACAAAAACGCCGTAACACGCTACTACATCCTCGACAAGTTGTTAGCCAACCGCTATCACCATTATTCTACTGAGGATTTGCTTCGGCTCGTCAATGAGAAATTGGCCGAAATGAATCAAGAGCCTGTCAGTCGCCGAACCATTGAGCTTGACCTTAATTATATTGAAAACGAAGGGCCTTTCCTGGCAGAGATAGAGCATTATCAGGTTGATGATGTCAGCCAACGAACCCTCAAAACCATCAAGAAAAGTTGCCACAGGTATGCCGACCCGTCTTTCTCCATATTTACGCAGAAACTTACCGATGACGAAAAACACCTGCTTGGAGAGGCTTTCACGCTACTCGGGCAATTTGACGGACTGCCAACTCTTGTGGGCTTGGAAAGGCTGAGGGAAAGCCTCAAAGTGAAAACCGACCGCCAGATAGTGTCATTCACAAAGAATCCTTTGGAAGGCAAGAACCTGCTGGGTGAATTGTTCACTGTAATCTCGCAGAAACAGGTCGTGGAATTGCATTACCACCGATTTGACACGCCCGATGAGGACCGCAAGACCGTTGTGCATCCTTACCTGCTTAAAGAATACAACCGCCGTTGGTATCTTATCGTTGCCGCCGACAATGACGGCAAAATACTCTCGTTTGCACTCGACCGTATCGATAAGTTTGTCCCTTTGCCTTCCCGTAGTTATAAGGAATACGATGGCGACCTCAACGAGCGCTTTGAAGACATCATCGGGGTGACGCTCATCGACGGCAATCCGTTGCAGACCATCTTGTTCTGGGTGAGTGATTTTTCCAAGGATTATGTGGCCACCAAACCTTTACATGAGTCTCAGCGGCATTACAAAGGGGAAAGGGAAAAGGAATTGCGCCAACAATACCCAAAGCTCGAAGGAGGCGCATTCTTCTCCATTGACTGCATAGAGAACTATGAGCTTATCCGCGAATTGTCCTCTTTCGGCAAAGACCTGTTGGTGCTCTCGCCCGCCGACATACAGCAGAAGGTGCGCGACCGCGTGACGGCACAATTCCATGCATATCAGATGCTGTAAAGGATTTATTTGTATCTTTGCATTTCACTAATCCTTAAAAAGATGAGCGACAAACCGACATTCGTATCCCGTGACATGATGACTGCCGACGAGGGCTATGTGCAATGGATGGCCGACATCAAGCAGCGATTCCGCCAAAGCCAAGTCAAGGCGGCGGTTCGTGTGAACACTGCCATGCTTGAGTTTTATTGGAGTTTGGGAAGAGACATGGTGGAACTACGGGCAGAAAGCAAATGGGGCAGCGGTTTCTTCGATCAGTTGAGCCTTGATTTGAGGACTGCTTTTCCCGAAGAAACAGGTTTCTCGGTGACCAACCTCAAGTATATGAAGCGTTGGTATGCCTTTTATAATGAGAGAGTTGCAAATCGTCAACGAGTCGTTGACGAAATTCGTCACCAAGCTGGTGACGAAATTAGTGCTGTTCAAAGTGATGAACCAAATGTTGTAATTCGTCACCAAGCTGGTGACGAATTGGGTGCTGCAATTCGTCAGCAACCTGCTGACGAAAAAGGTCAGCAAGCTGCTGACCAATTGGAAATGCCTGAAATCTTTGGGCTGGTCCCATGGAAACATCATGTCCTCATTATCTCAAAATGCCAAACCCTCGACGAGGCCATTTTCTATATTAATAAGGTGACTGAAGAAGGCTGGAGCCGCAGCCGACTTGAGAGCCAGATGGCTGCCAATCTTTTTGGCAGTCAAGGGGCAGCCGTGACCAACTTTGAGCATACGCTTCCAGCTCCGCAGAGCCAGTTGGCCAAAGAGATACTAAAGGATCCATATCATTTCGGGTTCCTTTCGATGAGCGAGGAATACGAGGAGAAAGACTTGGAGGACGCGCTGGTTTCGAATGTCACGCGCTTCTTGATGGAGTTGGGCAAGGGCTTTTCGTATGTGGGGCGACAGATGGAGTTGCAGATGCCTGGTGGACAGACCTTCTTCCCCGATTTGTTGTTCTATCACATCCCGCAGCACCGCTATGTCGTCATTGAGCTGAAGGTGGTGAAGTATATCCCCGAGTTTGCCGGCAAGCTGAATTTCTACGTTACCGCCGTTGACGAGTTGCTGCGTGGCGAGGGCGACAACCCCACTGTGGGGCTGATCATCTGCAAATCGACCGACAAGACTGTTGTGGAATGGTCGTTGCGCGACATCAACAAGCCGCTTGGCGTATCCACCTACCAGCTTGAACAGGTGGTGGAGCGCACGGTGAGGGAACTGGAACTGAAAAAAGAAAATTCGCGAAAATAGGTTGCGCAGCAGGGTTGTAGTTTTGCAAACGAAAACGAGAGAAAACAGGCAAAGCGCTCTCGAAAAATAAATGCTAACGCCTAAAGTTCTTTGAAACGATTGTCACCATAAGCACCCTGAATTAGACCCGCTGTGTGGTTAGCCATACAGCAGCGCCTGCTGCATCGGCAGGTTCATGTGCTAGGCGCATGATTCGCAATGTTAGTCCTTGATGGTATTATGATTCGTGATATTATGTATTATGATATTGTATATTATTGAGATTATTACTGTTTCTGAAGTAATGAATGGTGCAAGTGGTGACAATCGTGGAAAAGTGAGTAAGTTGAAACTATTGGTATGGCAAAGAAAAAGAACATAACAACAAAGCAGGACTTCAAGAAGTTGCTTGGACAAACCAATGCTTCAAAGAAAACTGAGGTTTCTGAACAGGTTTCTTCTGGAATTGAAAAAGCCGAGGATGTTCTCTTTGCCATTGGACCTATTGAGGATGATTTGGCTAGAGTGGCTGCGGCTGTTACGGAATTGGAAGATATTGATTCCGCAAAAGTGCCAGATGAAGAATTCATTTCGACCCAAGCCAATGCCCTTTCCAAAATTGATGAATTGCCAAAATATGGAGGTAGTCCTCTGACTGGTGAAGATCTCAAACAACAATTGGCAAAGATTGTTGAGGGGTGGCATTCAATGAATGGAATAGATGATTTATGTGTTGTTCTGAATATGGCATTGCAGGCATTGCATGGCATGGATGCAGTAAAAACCACTGTTGGCCGTTTGAAGTTAATGGCACGTAAAGGCCGTTATGTTACCTTTAAAATACCCAAGAAGAAAAAAGGAGAATTTCGCACCATTGATGCACCGTGCAGTGAACTAAAGAACATCCAGCAAGCGTTGAATTTCGTACTGCAAGAGGTGTATAATCCCAATGCCGCTGCGATGGGTTTTGTGAAAGGCAAATCTGTTGTCACAAACGCCCAAGTACATCTTGGCCAAAACTTTGTTTATAATATTGACCTAAAGGATTTCTTCCCTTCTATTACTTCAGGTCGTGTATTCAAGCGGTTGTTGGTAAAACCATTCTGTCTGAATGAAAAGGTGGCGAGTTTGATTAGCGACTTGTGCTGTTATCAAAAAGGAGAAAACAAGGTTCTTCCACAAGGAGCACCAACTTCGCCTACCATTACCAATATTATTTGTGAGAAGTTGGATTTCAAACTTACTCGTCTTGCAAAAGCATACGGTTTGAAATATACTCGTTATGCTGATGATATTACTTTCAGTGGCATGAAGAATGTCTTTGCCGAGGATGGCAAGTTTTGCACTTCTTTGCGCAACATTATCGAGAACGAAGAAGGTCTCAAAATCAATCAGGATAAGACGCGACTCTGTCATCGGGGAATGAGGCAAGAAGTAACTGGCTTGACCGTGAACTCCAAAACAAACGTTTCTCGTAAGTATCTCAAGCAATTGCGTTTATTGATTCATAATTGGGAGGTGAAAGGGTATGACGAAGCACAAGCCATCTTTGCCAAACACTATGCCGAGACTAATATACGCAACCTTAGATTTAAGGGTGAACATCATATAGAAAACATTATCTTAGGAAAACTCATGTATCTCAAAATGGTAAAGGGTGAAACTGACTCTACGTATAAGTCCTATGCCAATAGATTTGAGAAACTGTGTAATGAAACGTTTGGGGCTGGATCACAGAAATCCCAAACACTATTAACCCCATCGATGGAATATGGCAATGTCCTATCCGCTTTGAATGATCTTGCCACTCTCATCGAAACCAATACTTCAGAATGACTATGGATAATCGGGAAGCCATAATAAAAACAATAGATAAAATCGCTCAACTCTCTAAACAGCCAGGAAACGAGTGGCTGCATAGAGAGTTGCAGACCAGATGGGGCTGTGCAAATCCTATTTGTGGCAATAATGATATGATTTCCAACATTGAAAGATATTTGGCCATAGATTATATCATAGACGAAATGGCTATACAAATTGATTATTCTTTTGTTAAGGATGAAGTGCTTCGTTTAAAGCTTGAAGCCGATTGGAGAGAGATGTTACGATACCGATGTGGCGTGAGAAAACACGAACCTGATTTTCTTGAATTTTGCCGTTATGCAAATCTGCAGGCAGAAGGTATTGTAAACTACTATTGCTATACCAAGTATCTAACAGAGGAAGAGCTTAGAAACAAGTGCAATGGTTATTATGAAATGGCTATTGATGCTAAAGACCCCAAGTTCTATTGTAAAGTAAAAGGCGACATTGTTACTTATAGCAACAAGTTAAACCTTATTAGAGTCGAAACAAATTTGGCTTATGGTGTAACCTATTCATTATTTCAGGAAATATATCAAGCAAGAAATGTGCAAAGCCATAGAAGTTTACTATCTGGTGATAAGGATGATAAAAGCGAAAAACTGAAAATATGGGTGTCGAAAACTCCATATGAAGAAGTAGAAAAGGTTCTAAACACACTCGTGAACACAGTAAAAAATGCTGTTTTCAGATAATAAAACCAAATAACACATGGCATACATCACCAATTATAACTTCCATAGAATAACAAAAGGATTTGAGGTTCCAAAAGACAAGGATTATAAGTTTGATGATCCTATCATTTGGACTGCACCTAACGGAAAAACCATCGATCAAAGCAATCCAACAGCGTTGTTTGCTCGTTGGGAAGTGAATGATTTACTTGTTTACAAGTCTTTCTGCAAAAACATGGAAAAGGCAGTTTATAAGTATCACAGAATAGAAAAACCCCATGATAGTTATAGATATGTACAACCAGAGAGGTCGCCATCTTATCATGATAATTGCGACTGTGAAAGGCTGCATGCTGAATTTGAAAGAATAAGAATTCCTGATGAGATAATTGACCAAGTTATTGAAAAAATAATAGAAAAACTAAAGAGGCAAATTGAAGGCGGTGTTGATTCGCCGCAGGAGGTAATAGAAAAGATAAAGGAGTTAGAAAAGACAAAGGAGTCCCATAAATGGCAAGTTAGAGGCGGTAGCGATTTGCCGCAGGAGGTTATAGAAAAGATAAAGGAGTTCCGTAAATGGTGGAAGGAGAATGAGTCTCTTAGATTAACAAAGCCGGATGCTTTTGTCTTCAAACTTAATCTAGTTTTTGGAACGCATATCCATAGTTTTGAGGTTGAGACTAAGAGCAACTCTGGATTTGCAGAGTTTGATAATGCTAGTGTTGAAATAATAAACGACAACATATATCACCAATTGGATGATTTGTTTTCGTGGGCAAAGGAAGATAAAAAACGCACTGATATTTTTATTCGTTTCGCTTATTTATCTTATATTGGGAATAACCCAAATAAACCAATAATGTACAATCCCACACAGTACTCTGAAGAGGATATTAAAAAAGTCTTGAGATATATTCATCCTAGAAAGATGGATATAATTAAAGATTTGAAAGATTTGTATTTAAAGACTTATAATCCAGAATTGAAGTTTGACAGAAAATTACTAGATGTATTGGGCTTTGAGCCCTGCGCAATGTGTTATAATACAAATATAATTTATAATGAAAATTTAATCGATGAGCAGATATCCCTCCTGCGAGTTCACCAGATGCGCAATGTGTTATAAAATCATGGCATTAGTTATTGTGTCATTCTTCCTGTGGTCATGTGAAGGAAAGAAACAGACGCAAACAGAAACCGAAAACACAACCGAAATGAGCATGATTCCACGAGATAGGATTATTGATTCTTTCAGCGTTACACAATATGGAGATAACCCAAGCCGACAAACGAGAAAAGGCCTCTATGAAAAATGGTTCGTCTATGACCAGCTTATCAATGGCTACAATGTCAAGATCCATTGGCTTTGTGACAAAACGCAACTCTTTTCCGGGACGGGCTATTTTTATTTCTCAAACTCCGACACGACGAAAATGCTAACCCATGAAATCAATGTGGACGTTTGGTTTGACGAAACGCGATTGGAGGAAAGTCCAGACACGATAGTCCTGAATCAGTATTACGAAGAATCAATGCAGCCCTATTTGGATTGGAGGGCCATTGTGGGATTTGCGGATTACAATTTTGATGGCAAAAAAGATCTTGTCATTTGTGGTTCTCCCAGACCATACAGAGAATTAGATAAGGATGATTGGCTTGACTGCGAGGATTTTACTTTCTATTCGGATTTCCATGAAGGCTTTATGCAAATCCGAAATGAGCCTTTTTACAGATTATCCACGGAAACTTGTCGGACATATTGCAAATTTGACCCAACCAATGAAACCTTGTTGTTACTTACAAGTGATGGGGCTTGTTGCTCCGATTCCACGACTTACTATTTCCGTGACGGCAGACCTTATAAAAGTGTGGCGGTCAGGCAAGAGCAACTGATGGATACTACAATAAATGAAACCACTGTGTTACACTATAGCTATTAAGGATTTTAATTTGTAATGATTATGCCAAACGATACCGAACAATTTAATGACATTGCCAAAACGCTTAGAGATCAGCTTTCACTCATAAGTGATGATGATCCAAGAATAAAAGAATTGGAAATAGCTAAAGCACTAAATAAAAGGCTTGATGAGATTGAACTTAACGAACAGGATTTCATCATTATGGATGAACTCTGCATCCTAAGATACCTCCCCGATGCATTAGTGCATCAAGAATTTGGCACGGATAGTTTGAATGCCCAAAGGTTCTATAGCTTGTATGAGGAAAACCCGACACGTGCCATTAGTGTTTTGAACAAGCTGCTAAAAAGTGAGCCTGAGTTTGTTGAAAAAAACTACATTGAAAGGACTACTAGTATATCATTTGGCAGGATTATTCCAGTGAAACCAGATGAAAAAACCATCATTGTAACACCAGAAGAGGAGCAATATCCAATAAAACAACTGATGGACAAACTTCAGTCGAGCAACAACCAGGAAAGAAGTGATGCTTCTGTCTTTCTCGAAATGCGTTTCTGGGGGCAATCTCTGCCATGTCAAATCCAAATTATAAAGGCTGTCTTATCTGCAAAATCATTACATAAGAGGGACTGGTTAGACATATTACTGAATAATTGGTGGGATGATGCCATTATGCCCGATGTTGAGAAAGCATGGCTGTCTTATGGTGAACCTGAATGTGCTAGGGTCATTATGCACAGATTTCCTCTGGATTATGTCTTGATGCATCAAGAAGAGTTGGGGAAGGCCGATTACCAATTTCTTTGTATGCGCCTTGCCAAAAAGGAGGGCTTTAACATCGACAAAAGCAGATTGTCTCAAATACAGTACTACCAAGTATTGGCAAACACACACATGCGTCTTAATGACGACGAAGCTGAAAGCCTCTTGTTCGGGCGTGTCAAACGCCTTTTGAATCGCAATTATAAACCATGGATATATGCAGCGGACAACTATTATCGCTATAGTCGTACCGCATTTGACTGTGCTGATTTTTATAACAACCCTGATAAATACATAAAGTTGTTGCTCAACTACAAACCGACATTGTATTTCCTGTCAGATTTGAAAGGACGTATTCAACTGTTAATACAAACAGGAAACACAAACACTGTGGTTAAATTCATTGCATGGAACAAATATCTTCAACAAAATATACCATCATTTTTATCGGAGGAGCCCGACCAAAAGATTGCCTTGCAACAATTTGGCGACCGTTTCAGAGAATACCGAAACCGAAGCTGGGAACGCTTAATTGATCTTGCCAGAGAAACTTTCCCAGTAGAAATCAAGGTAGAAGCCAAGGGGTTTCTTGATGATTCTGAAGATAACGAGCGGGATTATTTCAAACCATTTTAAAAGTGATTTCTGACGATGATTTCAAGAAGATGCTCTACGAAGCCGACAAGACCAGCGTGACATTCAAGTTGTTTGCATTAAGGGCACGGAAAATCAAAATGGAAGAAGACTAATCAGTGCAAAAACAGAAATATGGAAAACGAAAAACCTAACACGATTTTAAAGTCAATTGTGCTGGCTGTATCTTTGCTCACCCTTTCGCCGCTCCTGCTCATACTATTGAAGCGGCAAGCCTCCCGAAGCAATCTGAATTGTTCGTACAAAATCAACAAACTTATTCGTATTTTTGCAAGCGCAAACGGTGTCTCGAATGCCGCATCGGAAACGTATTGTTACACAAAACCAACAACATATCATGAAGAAACACATTTTCACCCTTTTCCTTACCCTTTGTTTAAGTACCTTATTCGGCCAATCCAACGGCCTCCAACATGTCATCGTGATGATGGCTGAACGCTATGACGACACTCATTTGGCGCAAAAGACCGCCTTTATGACCAAGGAACAACGTCGTGCGTTTGTCATCGCCGATCGAAAGGCTTTTTGCCAAGCCTCACAAGCGCAAGTAATTGATTTTCTTGAGAATTACAAAAGCGAAAACATGGTCACCGACCTGAAATCCTTCTGGTCGTTCAACGGCTTCAGTTGCTCGGCCAGTGCAGAAGTCATTGCACAACTCGCTGAACGCAAAGACATTGCCCTGATTATCCCCGACGAGATGCGTTCCATGGTTCCAATGAACGAAAAAGTTCACCCTGCTGCTGCAAAAGCCAACGCTTGGCATGTCGACAAAGTCAACGCGCCTGAGGTTTGGAACTATAACGGTTCTGGCTATACTGGCAATGGTATCATCGTAGGCCTCATCGACACAGGCGTCAACTACAACCATATCGACATCGCCAACAGCATGTGGGACGGCGGCAGCGAGTTCCCGCATCACGGCTACGACATTTTCAATCAGGACAACGACCCCATGGACGACCAAGGTCATGGCACACATACTGCTGGAATCATCGCTGGTCAAGGCAATGCGGGCACACAAACAGGTGTTGCTCCAGGTGCCAAAATCATGGCCATCAAGATTTTGAGTGCAGAAGGTGATGGCGAAGCGACACATCTTATCCAAGGTGTTGAGTTTGCCTTGGAGCATGGTGCCGACATCCTCAGCCTTTCGCTCAGTGATGTTGGGGCTGGCCCCTGCTACTACTACCGCGATGTTTTTGCCACCTGCCTTAGTGCTGGTGTAGCGGCTGCCATAGCTTGCGGCAATGAAGGCCAGACGCAATACACTTATCCTGTTCCCTTCAACATCAGCGCCCCAGGCAACTGCCCTCCACCGTGGCTCCACCCCGACCAACAGATTGAAGGCGGCCTGACTTCGGTCATCAGCGTGGGAGCCACCGACTCCAACGACGAACATTGTGGCTTCTCCTCCATCGGTCCTTCGACTTGGACTTCAGGACCCAATGTCGGCAACTACAACGACTACCCCTACGAAAATGGCGACGCCACCCAACCTGGTTTGATTCGTCCCGACATCTCCGCCCCTGGTGCCAACATCACTTCATTAAACTACCAGACTACCAACAACTACATCGAAATGGACGGCACTTCGATGGCTACGCCCTGTGTGGCTGGTGTGTTGGCCATGTTGCTTGAAGCCAATCCCGACTTGAGTCCCGCCGAATTGGACTCCATCATCGAGCTCACCTCTGTTCGCGTTGGCAACACCATGAAAAACAACCGCGTGGGCGCAGGCCGCATCGATGCTTTGGCTGCCATCAACGCTTTGTTCCATCATGGCCCTACAGACCTTACCGCTGAATTTGATGGGGAACAAGTCAACCTTAACTGGACCGCCGCCCCCGAAGCGGTTTCGTACGAAGTTTACCGCGACGGTCTCCGCATCGCCAACAACTTGACGAATACCACTTACACCGACCACCTCAACTACGCAGGCTCCTATACCTATTATGTGACTGCCCTGTTGAATAACGACATGACTTCGCTGCCTTCCAATTATGTCACCATAACGAAAGAGGTTGAAATTGAAGCCGAAATCATCAACAACACACGCGTTTCATTGTCGTGGAACCTGCCTTCGGGCATTTACGATGGTTTCGAGTCGGGCGACTTCTACCAAAACATGTGGATTAACGACGCCACCAGTCCTTGGGTCATCACCACCACGCAACCCAACACCGGCACCTATTGCGCCAAGTCGACCAACACGGGCATGTTCTCCAACAGCAAGATTTCGTTGGCGGTCAACCTGCCCACCTCGTGTGTCGTAAGCTACTATGCCCGCGTCAGTTGCTTCCCACTCAATGGCTGCGGCTTCTTCATCGACAATGTGCAATATGGCGAGACCTTGAAAGATGAAGTGCCGTGGACGCGCTACACCGTGGCCATTGGTCCCGGCAACCACATCTTAGAATGGAAATACGCCAACCAACTCGCTGAAGGCGAATACGATAACGCCTTCTATATCGACGACATCACCGTGGGCACGCCTTTTGAAATCTATCGCGCCAACTGCGACGGCAGCAACAGCATCTTGATTGCTTCCAACGTGGCCCAGCCGAATTATGTGGATTACGGTTGGGATGCCCTACCGATTGGCCAATACAAATACGGCATCAGCACCGATGGCGGAAACACCATTTCGTGGTCGGATTGTTTGGACAAGGATGTGATGACTGTGGATGAACAAGATGGCTTAGAAGCCACCATCTATCCCAACCCTGCCAACAATCAACTGACCATAGCCCGTGTCGGCATGAAGCACATCACCCTCATCTCGGTGACGGGCGAGACGCTTTATGAGGCTGAAGTTGATGCCGACAAAATTGCCCTGTCACTCAACGAGTATCCTTCCGGGATGTATTTCATTAGGATTCAAGGAGATGAAGGGACAGTGACGAAGAAATTTACTATTACAAAGTAACATCCTCTTACGCTTTGCGTCACTGCGAGGCACGAAGCAGTCCAGATCAGATAATAAAGCTCTTCATCTGGATTGCTTGGTCGTTCCTCCTCGCAATGACGCGAAGCGACGACAAGATTAATCCTCCTCTTCTAAAAAGAAAATCTCCTCCACCGATTTCCCAAACACCTGCGCCATCTTCAAGGCCAAGACCGTGGAAGGTACATAGCGACCTGATTCAATGGCGTTTATCGACTGCCGACTCACACCAATAAGCTTTGCCAAATCCTCTTGCGTGAGATCCTTTTCGGCTCGTGCCACTTTCAAACGATTCTTCATTGCGCGCCTCCTTTGTTGAAACGGTGCACCTCAATTCTGAACTTAATGATGAACAAGACGAGGAAGACGTAAAACAGCAAGTAAGGCACATAAATATAAGCGAATCCATAAATGAGCAAAGTAGCTGCGATAAACAATATCGCCGTGACGTATGTTGCCCAAATGAGGCTTTGCGCACGAAGATAATGCAAAAACTCGTCCTCGACTTTCTCTTTTGAAAACCCGATAAACAGCAATCCGATCGTCAATAAAATCATGGCGATGGAGAGACTGTTCGTTCTTGCCATGCGAAAGAATCCGCTTTCGTTGTCGTCGTCAAAAAAGGTATCGAAATACAACGAAGGCATCTTGAAATGGAATTCCGGGAGCCAAAGATACCCTACCACCGCTACGATGGCCAACACCCATCCAACAATTCTGAATTGATGGGGGAATAAATAGTTTTTCTTCATAACGTATTGATTTTATTTGTTTTACAAAAGTTTCACCAAATCAGCCTCCAACTCTTCTTCCATGTCTTTGCCGAAGCCGATGTGCATCTTCGCTATCTTGCCCTCGCGGTCAAGGAAGTACAGGGTTGGATAGCCCGAAACGCGGTAAATACTCGACAATTCGCGCTCAGCGAAAAGGATGGTGTAAGTGATGTCGCGTTTGGCGAGGAAATCCGCCATCTCGTCCTTTTCGGGGTCATCAATGGGGTCAATGCCAATCATCGCGAAGCCTTTGTCCTTGTATTTCTCGTGCAGGCTTTGCAAGATGGGCATGGCGGCGCAGCACGGAGCACAACCTTTATAAAAGAAATCGAGCAGCACCACCTTACCTTTCAGGTCGGCGAGGCGGATGGTGTCGCCCGTCAACGTGGGCAGCGACCAATCCGGCGCAAGCGAACCTTCGGGAAGCGGATCGGGTTCCTTATAGGGTTCGTAGTCTTTCAGCGTCACCTCGGCGGGAATAGATTCCAAGGTCAGCTTGGACTCGTCCACTATCGGACTGAAATCCAACAGCTTAAATTCATCATACTGATACATAGTGTCCTGCTGCTCTACGATATCGAAGGCGATGGAGTATTGGATGGGCAAGTAATCCTCCTTGTCAATCCACAAGTTGATTTCGTAGCGGATGGTCTGCATACCATAAACGCTGTCAGGTTCCTCGTCTGCAGGTCCAAGAATATCGACCAAGTAGCATGATTTCCCGTCCAATTGGGTTTCCAAAAGCGAGTAAGAATAGTCTTTATTGAATATGTTTTCGTCGTCCAAATCCTCATTGGTGCGCAAGGGATAACTGCTTTTGTTGGCCAAAGGCGTATAAAACTCGCGGTTGTGCCTTCCCCTGATGATGTCTTTAGCCCAAAGGTCGCACGACTGGATGATGCCCGTGCTGTCGCCGTAGGAAACATACTCGTTCCCCGTATAGAGATGGTGATATGACGAAATCCATTTCGAATTGAGGTATTCCTCAAACGAGTTGAAGGCTTTCCCGAAAATCGTGTCGTCGGGCAGTTTCTTGAAATCGCAAGTATAGCGGTTGAAGGTAGTGTCGTTGTCCGACATGTACTTCTTTTTCCAATCCATTACATAGTGCCCGCCTTGAATGGACTGGCATTTCTGGTAGGATTTCCGAAGGACTTCTTCGGCAGTGGGCTGGCTGTTGCAGCCCGCAAGCACGACCGCGACGGCGGCCCATGCCAAAACAGCTTTGATTGAATGTTTCATTTTGCGTTCATTTTAAGTTTGACGCTGCAAAAGTAAAGCAAACTTTCCATATAGACAAATTAATTTGTCATTTTCTCGCAAAAAAAAGCATAAAAAGTTGTTTCACGCAGAATCCGCAGAAATCGCAGAACCTGCCGGACAGATACTTGCGTCGCTTCGCGCTTCATATAATTCTGCGATTTCTGCGTGAGATAATAAGCGTCTCTTCATGCTTCAAATAGTTCTGCAATTTTTGCATGAAATAATTCTCCGCGTAAAACACCAAACAATCAATTATTTTCCTAATATTGCAAATTCATTTCATTGATATTTCAAATATTCTCAATATGGAAAACGACCAATTCAAGCTGCCCGAGAACGCGCAACGCGAACTGAAACCGGGCGAAGAGTATGAGCCTATACTCTCAAAAAACAAAAAGTATCAAGAAGTTACAGTTTGGTCGGTCTGCATCGGCCTGCTGATGACTATCCTATTTTCAGCTGCCGCCGCCTACCTCGGCCTGAAGGTCGGGCAGGTGTTTGAGGCTGCCATTCCCATCGCCATCATCGCCATCGGCCTCACGGGACTGACGCGCAAGAACGACGCACTGTCGCAAAACGTCATCATCCAAAGCATCGGCGGCTGCTCGGGCGGCGTGGTGGCCGGTGCCATCTTCACCTTGCCTGCGCTCTACATCCTGCAAGGCAAAGGCTACCAAATCGAAATCAACTTCTGGCAGGTGTTCATTGCCTCCTTGCTTGGCGGCATCTTGGGCATCCTGTTCCTCATCCCCTTCCGCAAGTATTTCGTGAAGGAGCAACACGGCAAGTTCCCCTTCCCCGAAGCCACAGCCACGACGCAGGTTTTGGTCAGCGGACAAAAGAAAGGTAAGGACTCGTTGCTGCTGGTCGTCAGCGGCTTGATTGGTGGTCTGTATGACTTCATTGTCTCCACCTTTGGTTGGTGGTCGGAGACCATCACCACCCGCATGATGGGCTGGGGTGCCAACCTCGCTGACAAAGCCAAGCTGATGTTCAAGGTGAATACAGGTGCCGCCGTGCTCGGTTTGGGTTATATCATCGGACTGAAATACGCCTTCATCATCTGCTGCGGCTCCATGTTGGTGTGGTTTATCATCATTCCTGGCATGAACCTTATCTGGGGCGACCAAATCATCGACCTGATGAATGCTGGCGTCACTGCCACCATTGGTTCGATGGCACCTGAGGAAATCTTCAAGAACTATGCACGCCACATCGGCATCGGCGGCATCGCCATGGCGGGTGTCATCAGCATCATCAAGTCGTGGGGCGTGATTAAATCTTCTGTCGGTCTTGCCGCCAACGAGTTCAAGGGCAAGAAAGCCGCTGCCGAAATGGTAGAACGCACACAACAAGACCTTTCCATGAAGACCGTCGTCATCGGCATCGTGGCTGTCTTGATTGTCACCTTCCTGTTCTTCTGGTTCGGTGTGGTCCACAATCTCGGCCATGCCTTGATTGGTATTTTGGTCGTGGCCGTCATCGCCTTCCTGTTCACAACAGTGGCCGCCAATGCCATCGCCATCGTGGGTAGCAACCCCGTGAGCGGCATGACGCTGATGACTTTGATTTTGGCCTCCTTGGTGATGGTCGCCGCTGGATTAAGCGGTCCGCAAGGCATGACTGCCACCTTGATTATTGGTGGTGTGGTTTGCACGGCCTTGGCTGTAGCTGGAGCCTTCATCACTGACCTGAAAGTAGGTTATTGGATTGGCACGACACCCAAGAAACAAGAGATTTGGAAGTTCGTCGGCGTGGCTGTTGCCGCTGCCACTGTTGCAGGTGTGATTATGATTTTAAATAAAGCCTACGGTTTCGTGGGCGACGGTGCATTGGTCGCTCCTCAAGCCAACGCCATGAGCGCCGTCATCGAGCCGATGATGTCGGGCGGCAGTGCTCCGTGGCTGCTATACGGCATCGGTGCTGCCATCGCCTTAATTCTCAACTTCTGCAAGATTCCCGCGCTGCCCTTCGCCTTAGGTATGTTCATCCCCATCGACCTTAACGTGCCGCTGCTCATCGGTGGTGCCATCTCATGGTTCGTCAGCACCCGCAGCAAAGACCAGAAACTCAACGATGCCCGCTATAATCGCGGTACCCTCATCGCTTCGGGCTTCATCGCTGGTGGAGCCTTAATGGGTGTGGTGAGTGCCATCCTCAAGTTCGCCAACGTGGATGCAGTGGCCAAGACCGCCGAGGGCACACCGTTTGCCGAACTGCCTGTGGCTGGCCTCATCGCCTTGGTGATGTATATTGCTATCATCTGCTACATGATTTGGGACTCGAAACGGGCGAAAGTGGAAGAGTAAAATTCTTTTCTCCCTAGCTTATTTCCTTAACAAAGACCGCCTTAGCTGACACTAAGGTGGTTTTTGTCGTAATTATAATCAACTAAAAAGCATTTATTCTTTGTTTTTATAAAAAACAATTGTAATTTTGTAGCCTATTTTCAATGAAATATTCAAAATATTAGAAATATGAAAAGATTTACGATGATTGTGGCATTGGTGCTCATGGTGGCAATGCCCACGTTTGCCGAGCGTGTGACTTCGGAGACTGCACAAAAAGTGGCCACCACTTTTTTGAACAACAACGGTGCAAAATCCGCCCAACTGACCGACCTCTCTAAGGAGGCAGGATTCCCTAACCTTTACATCTTCAATGCCGAACAAGGCTTTGTAGTGATGTCGGCGGATGATTGCGTACAACCCATTTTGGGGTATTCATTGACTGAAAGATTTGTAGCGGAAGACATGCCCTCCAACGTGCGTGGCTGGCTGCAAGGCTACAACGACGAGATTCAGTATGCCATCGACAGCAAGATGAGCGTCACCGCTGAAACTGCACAATTGTGGAAAGATTTAGCTGAGGGCAATTCCAAAGCTGCAAAAGCGACCGCTGTAGTAAATGCCTTAGTGCAGACCACATGGGATCAAAATGGGTTTTATTACTATAGCGGTGGACAACTGCACATATTTGAATTGTACAACAATCTGTGTCCGTATGACAACAATGCGGGAGAGCGAACTGTCACCGGCTGTGTGGCTACTGCAATGGCACAGATCATGAAATACTGGGACTATCCTGCACAAGGCATTGGCTCCCATTCATATACGCCTTACACAAGACCCGATTTAGGTGTACAATCTGCCAATTTCGGAGAAACAACCTACGAATGGGCCAACATGCCTAATCAATTATCCCAGTCATCAACAACAACACAAATTAACGCCATTGCTACTTTAATGTATCATTGCGGCGTATCTGTAGATATGATGTATGACATTAGCTCCAACGGTGGCAGTGGGGCCTATTCTAATGACATACCTTATGCCTTGATTAATTATTTCAACTACAAATCTACTGCAACATATCTCACCAAATCCTCCTACACTGATAGCAACTGGATTGCACTTCTTAAATCAGAGTTAAATGCCGGTAGGCCTATTGAATACAACGGAAGTGGCTCAGGAGGAGGTCATGCCTTCGTGTGCGATGGCTACGACAACAACAACAAATTCCACTTCAATTGGGGATGGAGCGGACAAAACGACGGTTTCTTTGCATTAACAAGTTTGAATCCAGGCAGTGGTGGATCTGGAGGTGGAAGTTATAATTTCACAAATGACCAAAATGCCGTCATTGGCATCGAGCCTGCTTCAACCATAGTGCCCCCCACCAACCTCACTTATACACTTAGTGGAACGCAAAATGTTACCTTAAACTGGGTTGGAGTAAGCGGCGCATCAAGTTACAACGTATTTCGCAACGGTAACCTCATCGGGAACGCAACATCCACCACTTATTCCGATACGGCTCCCTATGGCACCACCAGCTATTATGTTCGTAGCGTAGACTCAAACAACCAAATGTCATTACCGTCGAATACAGTCACGGTTACCATAGATTATCCAACTCCTGTCGTTAACGATTTGACAGGTTCCTTGTCGGGGAACAATGTCAACCTTTCGTGGACGGCTCCCGATTGGTGCTATCCTGAAACACCATCAGCGACGCTGACATACGGAAATGGAATTTCAGAGGGCAATCTTGGCTTTAACGATGGAACCAACATGTATTGGGGTCATCGATATCTTGCAGAGAATCTTACCGAATACAACAACATGGTCATTTATAAAGTTGCGTTTTATGCTAATGAAACTGGTGCATATAAGATTTTTGTGTACAAAGGAACAACTTCCAATTGCCCCCAAACAAAAGTTTTGGAACAATCAATTAATGTTGGTACGACTGGCTGGAGTGACTTTGATTTGTCTAGCAACATTATCATTGACGCTTCCAAAGACTATTGGGTATTCATATATGACCCAGAAGGTCGAAGCTATCCTGCAACATATTGTTCCTATTCAGGTAGTTACGCTAACTATTATGCATCATCACCCACTTCATGGGTTGGTACGGTAGGCAATGCAGCTTTCCTCATCAAAGCCTACATCACCGACGGCACATACACCTATAACCTTTACCGCAATGGAACAACTTTGGCCACTAACTTGACCACAACTAGTTATATAGACCAAAACCGCAACAACACGGCCAGTTTTTACACCGTGAAGACCAACTATTACGGCGGTGAAACTGCGGCTTCCAATGGCGTTGGCTATGCTTTGGGACAAGCTTCCATTAGTACTTTGACACTGGATGCCAACGACCAAATGACCGTCACCGAAAACAGCACCCTCACCGTCAATGGAACCCTTACCAATAACGACCCAGCCAACCTCATTCTCGAAGAAGGTGCCCAACTCATCCACAACTCGGCCAACGTGAAAGCCACAGTGAAAAGGAACATCGTTCCTTATACCTCCGACGACAATGGTTGGTATTTCATCGCCTCACCTGTCTTGGAGAGCATCACACCGAGCACCGTAAACGGCTTGCTCAACGGCGTCTATGACCTGTATTATTACGACGAACCGACTTACTATTGGATGAACTACAGGAACAATGCCTTCAACCTAGCCTACAAACAAGGCTACCTCTATGCCAGCAATGCCAATACCCCGCTGCAATTTGCCGGCACGCTGACCCCAAGCAACAGCAGCGTGACTCTCTCTGACCTTAGTCACAGCGCCACCGTTTTGAACGGTTTCAACCTTGTAGGCAACCCATTCGCCTGCAATGCAACTGTTGACAAATCTTTCTATATTACCGATGAGACAGGTTCAAGCATCATATTGGCTGATAATGGCCGACAAGTGAAGCCCTGCGAAGGCATCTTCGTGCAAGCCACGATCAGCAACACCAGTGTCACCTTCACCAAAGCTGGAGCAAAAGGGAGAAGCCTTTCCAACAGCTTCGACCTCACCCTGACACAAGGTCGCACCACCATCGACCGTGCCCGTGTACAACTCGGCAATGAGGAAAGTTTGGATAAATTCAACCTGAGCGATAATACGAGCAGTCAAATCTACTTCCCGCAAAATGGCAGGAACTTTGCCGTGACCTCTATTTCGGGAGAGAATGAGTTGCCACTCAACTTCGAGGCAATGCGTGATGGCATCTACACCCTCAATATTGAACTCGGCAGCCTGAATTTGGGTTATCTCCACCTCATCGACAACCTCACGGGCGCCAACATCGACCTTTTGAGCACACCCAACTACACCTTCGAAGCCAAGACTTCGGATCACGCCTCAAGATTCAGGCTGGTGTTTGATGCCAATGATGCGGAAACCAACGACAGCTTCGTTTACGTTGCGAATGGACAACTGTATGTCATCAACCAAGGCGAGGCCGAACTCCAAATCATTGATGTCATGGGACGCATCCTCCACAATGAAACCATCACAGGAAGTTTCGACATGCCGCTCAATTTGGTTGCAGGAACCTATATCCTACGCCTCTCAAATGCCAATCAGGTCCTTACCCAAAAAGTTATCATCCAATAAACATTTCGGTAACATCCTGTTATCCTTTACGGCCCCTCTTATTGGAAGGGCCGTATTTTTGTATCAACATTTTTACTACTTTTGCAGCCCAAATTGAAATCCATATTCACAATGAAAAAATACACGATTCTCATGGCGGTATTGCTGCTGCTGACGGTGCCGATGAAAGCCAATCCCGTTGACGCAAAGATCGCCCAAAAAGTTGCAGAAACTTTCATGCAAGCCCAAACGGGCACGAAAGCCACCTTGCAAAGAATTGACTATGCCGAGCAAACGGAATTTCCTCATTTCTATGTCTTCGGCACGAAAAGCAGCTTCGTCATCATCTCTGCCGACGATTGTGTGGAGCCTGTGTTGGGCTATTCTACCGAAAACCCGTTTGGCACGGAAAAGATGCCCGAAAACCTGTTTTGGTGGCTGAAAGACTACGACGAACAGATTACCGACGCTGCAAAAAGCGGGCAAAAGGCCACAGGCGAAGTGGCGCAGCAATGGAAAGAATTGGCTTCGGGGAACACTAGCAAAGCCCACTCGGAAGTGATTGTTGAACCGTTGATTCAAACGAAATGGAACCAAGGTTCACCGTACAACATCCATTGCCCTGGCAGTAATTCGACTGGATGCGTGGCCACTGCCATGGCGCAAATTATGAAGTATTGGGAGTATCCCACAACAGGATTCGGGAGTCATTCCTATACCCCTGCCACACATCCTGGATATGAAGAACAAACCGCCAATTTTGGTGAAACAACATACGATTGGGCAAACATGACCAACACCTATTCAAGTACCAGTCCTAATGAAGAAAAAGAGGCAGTTGCTAAACTGATGTACCATTGCGGCATTTCAGTGAATATGGATTATGGTTCAAACGGTACTTCGAGCAGTGCAACCACTTCCGATGTTGTTGATGCTCTTCAATCATACTTCAATTACAGTCAAACCGCTCAATACATCTCCCAAGACGAAATTGTTGACGCGACTGGCCAAGAGGATCTCGGACAATGGAAAAACATGTTAAAAGCCGAATTGACAGCTCGTCGACCTATTCAATATAGAGGAAGAAAAAGAATAGATGAAGAACACACATCAGGCCATTCTTTTATCTGCGATGGATACGAGATTGATGCGAACAACAACGACAAATTCCATTTCAACTGGGGATGGGGTGGTAGTAGCGATGGATCGTTTGTCATCACAGGTATCAGTTACCCCTTAAATCAAGCCGCTATCTTTGGCATACAGCCCATCACCTACGATGCCCAGCCAACCGGATTGGTTGCCTCTGTTTCAAACCTGAGTGTCAGTTTGATTTGGAATGAAGTTGGAAACGCTTCTTCATACAACGTGTACCGCGACTACGTCCTCATAGGCAACACGGAAACAAATACTGGAATTTTTACCGACAACAATGCTCCAATTGGAAATCATACATATTTTGTTCGTAGTGTAGATAGCGAAGGGAATGTTTCTTTACCCTCAAACATAGCAAATGCAACTGTGGAATTCAGTTTCACACTTGATAACCTGAAAATTGAACATCTGGAATTGTCATATCAAGACGGTAACGCCACACTTCAATGGGACGCTCCTTATAGTCTACAGTATCTTAATTATTATGACTTTGAAGGAGATTGGGGGGCACCTTCTGTTGGAGACATTACTTTCTATTGGGGTACACGTTTCCCCTCCTCCATAATTGCATCAGGTTCTTCCATAACCTCAGTATCGACTTATTTTTATACACCAGGAACCTACACCGCATACGTGTATCTATGCTCAAGTACAACCCCGACAGGCACTCCAACAACAGTTAGCGGAACTTACTCCAAAGGATGGCACACTATTCCCATCGAATCTATTGCCATAAACGACGAGCAATATATTTGGGTTATTTTCAAATCCTCTGGAATAAATAGGCCAACTATTGTTGGAGTACAAAATTCAGATGAAGGGAATTATTATTCCGATGACAGAACAACATGGTATCATTTCACCGGTTATTCATTCTTCGTCTCGGCAAGCCTCACCGATGGTAATTTCACCTATAACATTTATGATAACGACGTTTGTGTTGCCCAAAACCTGAACACGCCCATCCATACCCTTTCCAACATAAATCCAAACACCGCCCACCAATACACCGTAAAGACCAAACTTGGCAATGAAGAAACTGAAGCCTCTAATATGGTTGGTGTCACGGTAGGCACAGCAAGCTTGACAAGTTTGGAATTGGGAAACAACGACAACATGACCATCGCTGAAAACAGCACATTATCAGTCGAAAACCTCACCAACACCAACCCCGCCAACCTCGTCCTCGAAGACGGTGCCCAACTCATCCACAATACTTCGGGCGTGAAAGCCACGGTGAAGAAAAACATCATCGGCTACACTAACGACAATAATGGTTGGAACTTCATTGCCTCGCCCGTAAGCGAAACATTTGCTCCTACCGAAAAAAACGGCCTGCTTTCTGGCAATTACGATCTGTATTTCTATGAGGAACCCACCCACATGTGGAAGAACCATAAAAAACATCTTGTTGATGGTATAAACCAAAACACCAACTCGAACTTCAACATTGAGCCTCAAAAAGGCTACCTCTACGCCAATAGTGCCGCCACGACGCTGCAATTTGCCGGCACCCTGACACCAAGCAACAACACCGTCAATATCCGCGATTTGAGCTACAGTGCCACCGAACTGACAGGATTCAACCTTGTGGGCAACCCCTTCGCCTGCAACGCCACTGTGGACAAGGACTATTATGTTGTAAACGGACACGATGTAAGTCTGCCCGAATCAGGCCACATCATCGCTCCTTGTGAAGGTATCCTCGTGCAAGCCTCCGAAAACGACGCCACCGTTACTTTCACCAAATCCGCTTCCTCAAAAGGCACAAACTCAAGTGGTTGCATCGACATCATCGCCACTCAAGGTCGCGCCCTCATCGACCGAGCCAGAATGCGTTTCGGCGACGGCAACAGCTTGGAGAAATTCCGTTTGGACGATAAACTCTCACAAATCAGTCTCCATCACGACGGACAAGACCTTGCAGTGGTCTACGCCGATGAAGAAAACGAACTGCCGCTCAACTTCAAGGCTACCGAAAACGGAACTTACACTATCGGCATCGAGTCCCAGAACCTTGACCTAACATACCTCCACCTCATCGACAACCTCACTGGCATTGATGTTGACCTTTTGGCGACTCCGAACTATACCTTTGAAGCCAAAACGACGGATTACGCTTCGAGGTTCAGACTGGTGTTTGCATCCGTCTGTGAGGACGTAGACAGCGATAATGAGAACTTTGCTTTCATCAACGATGGAAACATTATCGTTTACAAAGAAGGTATCTTACAAATTATTGATATGACAGGTCGAATCGTTCTCTCAGGAGACGCGATGAATCGCGTCTCTACAAACAGGATGACCCCTGGCGTTTATGTCCTGCGTCTTATTACCGCCAATGGCGTGAAAACGCAGAAAATTATAATCGATTAATTTCGTACCTTTGCGCCACAAATCGGAGATTCAACGGAGTTAATTTTCAAAAAAGTGGCAAGCATTTCGAACCAACCTTATAAAAATGATGCCCACATCGACGCGATAGTCAAGGCTTTGCGCGAGGATGGGCATTTGCTTTGTTCCAATTTGGTAGCCTCTTCGAAGGCTTTCGTTGTGGAAGAGACTTTCCGCCAAATGGGCGGGCAGCACCTCATCGTCTGCGCCGACAAGGAAGACGCGGCCTATTTCTACAACGACCTCGAAAGCCTGCTCAACGAGCGCGGCATGGACTACAGCAAGAAGCAGGTACTCTTCTACCCCACTTCCTACAAACGCCCCTACGAACCCGAGAAGGCTGACAACACCTATATCCTCTCCCGTACTGAAGTGCTGCAACGCGTCTCCACTTCCGAACGGAAGACTTTGATTGTCAGTTATCCAGAAGCACTAAGCGAGAAGGTCTTCACGCGCAAATTGTTGGCCAAGAACACCTTCAAAATCAAGGTGGGCGACAAAATCAACTTGGATTTCCTTACGGATTTGCTTTACGAATATGAGTTTGAGAGTGTCGATTTCGTGGTGGAACCTGGTCAGTTTGCCATTCGTGGTGGTTTGGTGGATGTGTTTTCCTTTGCCAACGACTATCCTTACCGTATCGAGTTCTTCGGCGACGAGGTCGACAGCATCCGCAGCTTCAACATCGCCGACCAGCTCTCCATCGAAAAATTAAAACAGATTGTTTTGCTACCCAACATGCAAGAACGCGCTTTCATCGAGGAGCGTGAGGCCATCCTGCAATACCTGCCTGACACCACCACTGTTTGGCTCACAGACATGCCTTTCTTTGCCACACAAGTCGACAAGGAATACGACCGCGCCGTGGAGGCCTTCGAGAAAATGCAGGGACAAGACGAGGAAGTTAAAATCTTAAAGCCCAGTCAGTTGTTCAGCAAATCCGATGAGTTAATGGAGTGCTTGAAGAGACGCCGCACGGTGGAATTTGGCGTTTCCAGCAAACTAGTACCTACATCGCCCATAGATTCCAGCTCACCCACAAACCTCTGCGGGAATGACATGGGCGACGACAACTGCCAACTGACAACTATCCAATTCCATACCAAGCCGCAACCGATTTTCAACAAGAACTTCAACCTGCTCATTGACGATATTACCGAACACAAGGAAGAAGGCTACCGCATCATAGTATTTTCGGAGAGCAGTAAGCAACTTTCACGCATTCAGGCGATTCTGAACGACATCAACCACAACGACGAGCTACACCGCGATTTCGAGACCGAAACCATCGCTATCCACGGTGGCTTCATCGACGAGGACTTGAAAGTGTGCTGCTATACCGACCACCAGATCTTCGAGCGTTACCACCGCTTCCACCTGCGCGATAATTTCTCGACTAAACAGGCCATCACGTTGAAGGACCTTTACGAACTGAAGCCCGGCGACTACGTCACCCACATTGACCACGGCATCGGGCGCTTCGACGGCCTTGAAACCATCGAGAACAACGGCAAGCCCCAAGAGGCCATCCGTCTGATTTACAACAACGGCGACCTGCTCTACGTGAGCATCCACTCGCTGCACCGCATCGCCAAATACAGCAGTAAAGATGGCACTGAGCCCAAACTCAGCACCCTCGGCAGTGGCGCATGGAACCGCTTGAAAAACAAGACCAAGAGCAAAGTCAAGGACATCGCGCGTGAGCTGATTAAACTTTATGCCGAGCGCAAACGCACCCCAGGATTCCAGTTCTCGCCCGACAACTACCTGCAAAACGAGTTGGAGGCTTCTTTCATTTACGAGGACACCCCCGACCAACTGAAAGCTACCAACGACGTGAAGCGCGACATGGAAAGCGAGAACCCCATGGACCGCCTCGTGTGCGGCGACGTAGGGTTTGGCAAGACTGAGGTTGCCATGCGCGCTGCTTTCAAAGCCTGCTGCGACTCCAAACAAGTGGCCGTACTCGTGCCGACAACAGTACTGGCTCTGCAACATTACCACACCTTCACCGAACGCTTCGATGGTTTCCCAGTCACCATCGAATACCTCAACCGTTTCAAGACAACTAAACAACAGGCTGAAATCCTGAAGAAACTCGAAAAAGGAGAAATCGACATCATCATCGGGACACACCGCCTGACGGGAAAGGATGTGAAGTTCAAAGATTTGGGCTTACTAGTCATTGACGAGGAACAGAAGTTTGGCGTAGCTGTGAAGGAAAAGTTGAAAGAGATGAAAGCCAACGTCGACACGCTGACTTTGACTGCCACGCCCATTCCAAGAACCCTACAGTTCTCCATGATGGGTGCAAGAGATTTGAGTGTCATCACAACACCGCCACCCAACCGCTATCCTGTGCAAACTGAACTGCGAGGCTTCGACGGCGAGTTGATTCGTGATGCCATCCAATTCGAGATTGCCCGCAATGGACAAGTATTCTTCATCCACAACCGCATCCAGAACATTATGGATGTGCACGACTTCATCCTAAAGTATGTGCCAGGCGTGCGCATCGCCGTTGCTCACGGCCAGATGGAAGGCGCGAAGTTGGAGAAGATTATGCTTGACTTCATCAATGGCGATTATGATGTGCTACTATGCACCACCATTGTTGAGTCGGGTTTGGACATCCCCAATGCCAACACCATTATCATCAACGACGCACACCGTTATGGCCTCAGCGATTTGCACCAACTCCGTGGCCGCGTGGGGCGTTCCAACAAGAAAGCTTTCTGTTACCTGCTGACACCGCCGCTCAACACCCTCACCCAAGAAGCCCAGAAACGTCTCCGTGCCTTAGAAGAGTTCTCCGACCTTGGAGAAGGCATCAACATCGCCATGCGCGATTTGGACATCCGTGGCGCAGGCAACATCCTCGGTGCCGAACAGAGCGGTTTCATCAACGACATCGGTTTCGAGACCTACCACAAAATTCTCGATGAGGCCATTCTCGAACTGAAAGAGACTGAATTCCAAGATATTTTCGACAAGGAAGAGGAAAAATCCTACGTCGCGGACTGCACTATTGAGACCGACATGGAGGTGCGTTTCCCATCGGATTACATCAACTCGACGCAAGAGCGCGTCAGCCTTTACAGTGAACTCGACCGCACCAAGACCGAGGAGAGCCTGATGAAATTCACCGACCACCTCATCGACCGCTTCGGGCCCATCCCCAAGCAAGTCAACGACTTGCTCAACACGGTACGTCTACGCTGGATTGCCAAAGACCTGGGTTTCGAAAAGATACTGTTACGTCACCACAACATGACAGCGTATTTCGTCAGCAACCCCGAGTCAAAATATTTTGAAAGTGCCACCTTCCAACACCTCATGCAGTACATCATGAACCACCCGAAACGCACCGCCGTCAAGGAGGTCAATGACAAGCTGCAACTCACCGTCAAGGAAGTGAGCACTGTCACGCAGGCATTGGAACTGCTCAGAGAAATGCAAAATTCGTAACACTGTTTGTATAATTTTTGTATTTTTGCCAAATTACTATTCAATTATTCCTAACTAATTATAAACCTTTTAATACCTGACACCATGAAATCACGTACTGTTATCGCATTGTTAGCCGGTGCCGCAGTTGGTGCCGTACTGGGAATCCTCTTAGCTCCCGACAAAGGAGAAGAAAGCCGTAAGAAAGTGAAAAAGACGGCTGAAGACTGTATCGACAAGGTAAAGGAGAAATTGTCGAACCTCAAGAAAGAAAAGGAAGAAAATGTCGAAGAATCAGAAGAAGAATAGGTTTACGGCTCCCGTTGACAGACTGGTGCATGAAACCACAGGCTACGTCAACGCGCAGATCGACAACGTGAAGTTGCGTTCGGTGAAGGGGCTCTCGCAAGGCACTTCAGCCGTTGCCAGCCTTTTGGTCATCTTCATCACCGTCGGTGCCTTGGTGACAACCCTGTCCTTTGCGGTTGTTCTCTGGCTCGGCGAGTTGATGGGCAGTTATGCACTGGCTGCTTTCATTATGTCGGGCGTGCTACTGATAGCCATAGTGGTGCTCGTTCTGCTGCGCAAGCAACTCTTCAAGAGCAGCTTCATCAGCATGTACACCGATATCTTCTTCCAAAAAGAGTCGAAGCCCGAAGGTCTGAAAACCATGGAAGGCCTTGATATAGCCATCTGGAACGCAGAAAACCGCATCAAAGACAAGGAAGAGGACATCTCGGATGCTTTCACCAATTGCAAGGAGTTTTACGCCCCCAAGAACCTGCTGGGCGCGGGCGTAAACAAGTTGAGCGACTGGATCTCCACAGCTATCAGTTCGCTCTTCGGAAAGAAGAAAAAATAACGTAGGGAAGGCAAAGTCTAACGCTTTTCCCAGAAATCGGCACCTTTCACGCCGATTTCCTTTGGGTCAAAGACGGGGTCTTTGCCTTCTTTCTTTTGTCGCTCGTACGACCTCAACGCCTTGAAGGCCTTTCGTGAGAGCAACAGGATGGCGATAATGTTAATCCACGCCATCGTACCCACGCCGATGTCACCTAAAGTCCACACCAAACCGCTGCCCACCAACGAGCCAAGGAACACGGCGGAGATGGTGCCTATTCTCAGTATCCATATCACGATTTTCTCGCCTCGCTCGTCGCCGAAGTGCATGTCCGCCTCCTCCAATTCGTCAAGCCTTTCCGGGTGTTTCTTGAAAATGCGTCGCCTCCAACGATTGAATAGGTACACCAGATTGGTTTCGGCATAATAGTAATACGCCATGATGGTGGTGAAGGCAAAGAAGAACAAGGCGATGGAGATAATCATGTCGCCCGTCCGCTGACCCACCACCGTCCCAAGGGCTCCTGTAGTGTAGAACACCCCTGGTTCGCCTTCAGGAGCGTTGGGGTTCTGTTGGAGATAAGTCACCACAGCACCCGACGGGGTCTGCTCAACGGTGTCAATAATATTATATGTGCGACAAGCCAGAATCATCATGGCTGTGGCTGTACAGACCAAAAGCGTATCGATATACACCGAAAATGCCTGAACGAGCCCCTGTTTTACTGGATGACTCACTCTGGCCGCCGCTGCCACTATGGGACCAGTGCCCTGTCCGGCTTCATTGCTATAGATGCCGCGTTTGACACCCCATGCGATAGTGCTACCTATCAGCGCGCCTCCCACCTCATTGATGCCCACGGCTCCGCGCAACATCTGAAGAAACACATCGGGAACGATTCTGTAGTTGACCACAAGCACTACTATGGACAGAATAATGTAAATCACTGCCATGACGGGAGCCACAATCTGAGCTACGTTAGCAATGCGTTTGACGCCGCCAATGATCACCAAAGCGATGAGAACGGCTACCATAACACCTATCACCCATGGATCCACGCCGAACGCACGAGAACACGAAAGGGCTATGCCATTACACTGCACCGGTGGCAGAAAAACGCCGCAAGCCAAGGCTGCCAGTACAGCAAAAAACGCCCCGAAGAACGGTGAACGTAATCCGTTTTCTATGTAATAGGCGGGACCGCCTCGAAACTGTCCATTGTGGTCCTCCTTAAAGACTTGTGCCAAAGTGGCTTCCACAAAAGCGCTGCCAGCCCCAAAGAACGCGATAATCCACATCCATACTATGGCGCCCGGGCCGCCGAAGCCAATGGCGGTAGCCACGCCGACGATGTTGCCTGTACCCACTCGCCCCGACAAAGCCATCGAAAATGCCTGAAATGAAGTAATGCCAGTCTTTTGGCTGTTGTCAGACGAAAAAAGCAGCCGCGCCATCTCGCGAAAACGCCGCACTTGTACGAAGCGCGTACCAATAGAGAAATACAGTCCTGCAAGCAGGCATATCGCCACAAGGGCAGGACTCCACACCCAGTCGTATACGGTTTGTATGATTTGTTCCATAATTACAGCTTTATCATCCTAAAAAACTGCGGCAACACGCCGAATCTGTTTCAATTTCTCCATGAACGACTCGTTGCGCTCGGACAAGCATTTGCTGAAGGAGCAGCAGAAGTTGGTTGTAACTGATGTCGATAATTGCGTTCATTGTTTGGAATCTATATTTGTTGCCGCAAAATTAGCAATACTTTTTCATAGTAAAATGACATTTGTGGCGGATTTCCGCAAGATTTGTCTCTTTTTCCTTGCGCTATCCGAAAATTCTGTATTTTTGCCCCTGTCAATCCGAGAGAAATCGGGTTGATGAAGAAAGCGCATTTTTCGCTTTATTCCTAAAGATAGTGAACTTGGACAATTCACCAATTGTGAATAGGGATAAGAGAAAGTATGTGCTTCCATTGGTTTGTGGTCGTTTACCATTTACGATACATCCCTGTGGAGCAATTATCTATCCTTATTTTTGTTCACATGGGAGTCCAAAGCCCAGCTATCTTGAAAATAGGGCAAAGATGAATGGCTCCACTCTCTTCATTTGTCAAGTTAGTTCCTTTTTGAGCTGTTTGGGAAACAAAAGTTGCGCCCGGCACGAATTAGGGTAGGACAGAAATGAAGAAAGCAATTAAATTGACAATGCTGCTGCTGTTTGCGGCAACTTTGACGATAGTTTCTTGCAGTAAGGAATATCTCTATGAAAGTAAAATTGTTGGCAGATGGGAATGTATTTATAATAGTGGTGGTGGTGGAGGAAGTGGATTCGAGTGGTTGTTTAGGTCGGATGGAGTGTTCATCACATATGATTCGCATGACCTAATGTGTGGTATAGAATCCTCTTACTCTATTAAAGATAATCAACTGATGTTAGGTGGTGGAATTGTGGTTTATACCATCGATGAACTAACAAGTTCGTCATTAGTAATCTCAAGTAACCAGAAGACTCTAAATTTTTCAAAGAAATAAATGTAAGCATTTTGATAAGCAAGCAAGTGTGGTTGTTGATATTAGCATAAAATGCTTGCCTTTTGTTTGGCTAGATATTTAACCATACCGAATACGTGGATTTACACCGAAACGGCGGAACCTAAAAACTCCGCCGTTTTTGGTGGATTGCCAAACCGATTATAAAAATCTATACTCCGATGAAATAAAGAGAATTTTATATCTTTTTTTGCAAAAACTCATCACATTTCAAAAAATTGCTGTACTTTTGCCATCAAAACATCATCATTATGTCACAATCAGCATACACTATCCGTTTGGATTCAGACTTGAAAAACCGCTTCGACACGCTTTGCGAAGGCTTTGGCATGAGTGCTTCCACGGCGTTCAACATTTTTGTCCGGGCTGTTGTCCGTCAGCGCAGTATTCCTTTTAAGATTGAGATGTCGGAAGAAGACACAATACACGAAGAAGGTCGCCGTGCGTTTTTGGAAATCCGCAAAATGGCGGAACAAGGGGCTTTCCCCGACCTTACCTTGGACGAAATCAATGAAGAAATCCGATTGGCACGAGAGGGCAAATGAAAAAGAAGATATTTGCGGTCGTTGATACCAATGTAATCGTTTCGGGGATGATTACCAGTAATTCGTCCTCGCCAGCAGCAAAAGTATTGGATTGTTTAGGTGAAAAACACATTACCCCTTTGTATTGTGAGGAAATTCTTCAAGAATATGAAAACGTTCTGGGTCGGGAGAAGTTCAAACTTCCAAAAGAAAGAGTCGAAAAGTTCCTCAAAATGATGAAATCGGATGGTATTGCCTCAACCAAAGTGCCTTCCCATGAAGTTTTCGCTGACCCGAAAGATGTTGTGTTTTACGAAGTTGCCATTTCAAAAGAAGATTCGTTTTTGGTCACGGGCAACATCAAGCATTTTCCGAAAGTGGACATGGTGGTCACGCCTGCGGAAATGATGGAAATCATAAAGCGCAATTTGGAAGAATAGTTTTCAATACCGCTTGAAAATCAATTTGAGTTTTTCCAAAACTTTTTAACGAGTTTTATTGCTCAAATTTCCGCAAAATTGACAATTTTGTCTTTTCCATTTTACCGCCGTAAGGATGTTCGCGCAAAGGCAAATTGAATCTCGTTTTGCCTTTGAGCACAGTCTGCGGATGCGTAAATTCTCGGAAACCCCATTCGCCGTGGTAGGCTCCCATGCCAGAATGGCCTGTACCGTTGAAGGGAACGCCTTTCACCATCATGTGGATGCAGACCTCGTTGATGCAACCGCCACCGTATTGCTGGGTCTGCATGGTGCGGTTGGCCCATTTCATATTCTTGGTAAACAGGTACATGGCCAAAGGATGCTCGCGCTCGGCGATGGTGTCCATTAGTTTGTCAACTTCAGCATCCTTGAAAGGTACGATGGGCAGCAAGGGGCAGAACAACTCGTGTTGTACAATGTGTTCGTTGATATCCACAGGATAAATCATCGTTGGCGCAAAATGGCGTGAGGCTTTATCTCCTGCTCCACCAAACACGATACGATTGCGGTATTCTTCGGCGAGTTTGGCACATTTGTCATAGGCACCATCCGTGATGAGTTTGGGATATTCAGGATTGCTTACAGGTTGTTCGCCGATTTGCTTGATGAAGGCCTGCTTGAGTTCTTCAATGAAAGGCACGGCTATCTCTTCAGCAACGGCTATTTGGTTGATATTGATACAGACTTGTCCGGCGTTGCAGAGTTTGAAGAAGGCAATCTTGCGGGCGGTGTCCTTCAAGTCGGCATCTTTGCGGACGACACACCAATTGCCGGTTTCACCACCGAGTTCCAAGGCCACAGGGGTGAGGTTTTTGGCAGCTTCGGCCAACACATGTTTGCCGACAGAGGGCGAACCAGTGTAGAAAATCTTGTCGAAACGCTGCGCCAAACACATATCCGCCACCTCGTGTCCGCCATCAATTAAGGTGACGTACTCTGGCGGAAAGACTTCTGCAAAGAACTTCTTCAGGAAAACTGTACTGGCTGCCGACTTGGAACTGGCCTTGATGACCGCTGTGTTGCCACCGCACATCGCTGCGGCCACCACACCAATGGTAAGTAGCATTGGGAAATTGAACGGACTGATAACCAACGACACACCGTAAGTCATCTTATACACCTTTGTAATAATGCTCGGGAAGCACATAAGTCCGCTGAAATGCCTTTCAGGTCGCGACCAACGCCGCAATCCGCGTATCATCTCGTTGATTTCCACGATGATGGGGCCAACATCACAGAGATAAGCCTCGACACGGCTTCGACCAAGGTCCTCGGCCAGTGCGTCTTCCATCTCGGTCTCGTGGGCAATCACGGCGGCCTTCAGTTTCTTGAGTTGCTGGATTCTCCATCTTATGGGTAAGGTGGTGCCTGTACGGAAAAATTTCCGTTGCGCGGCCACGATTGCGCTGATTTCGCTTTCGGTATATGCCATGGTTTCTTTATTCTTTTTGGGTGACAGATTTCAGTATTTGCTCTATGTCGTCATTATTCAGTGTGATAGGCGCGGAATAGTTGATAGAGTCTTGAACAATCATTCGAGTCAATTCCTCGTAATCTTCCGCTTTGACAGGTGAGACTAATTTGTCCATGCCACATTGCGCCATCAATTGGGTGACGGCTTGCAGGAACAGCTCGGCAGCTTGCTCGTCCTCAGTGTCAAGATGGGCGAGATGACAATGTCGGGCCAGCATAGCGTATTTTTCTTTGCAGACCTCTTTCTGGAACTCCAGCACAGGCATGAGCATCAACGAGATAGCCTGTCCATGAGGCAGATGATACTTGGCTCCAATGCTGTGGGCAAAGGCATGTATATACCCCGCCAACTGTGTGTTAATGGCATGTCCACCAAAATAGGCCGCCCGACACATGTTCAAGCGCGCTTCGATATTCTCTGGTTCGCGTATCACGATGGGAAGATTCTCGAAAATGAGCCGCACACCTTCTTTGGAAAGGTACATGTTCGCCTCATCGACCTTCACATCACTCACGGCACCTTCAACGACATGACTGAACGCATCCATGCCACAGGCTGCAGTCACGCTTTGCGGGGCGTGGAGGGTCAGTTCGCTGTCAAGGATTACATGGGTAACATCCAAGCCAACCAGTACAGTGGAGGTCTTCACCCCTTGACTGTTGTGCACCACAGCACACACGGTAACTTCGGCGCCTGTTCCAGCAGTGGAGGGCACCGAAATCATGGGCAACGTTTTTTCTGGGACAGGCAAAAACTTCAGCAACAGTGACTTAATGCTTCGGCGAGGCATCTTTGCTCCTGCGGCTATCATTTTTGTTGTATCCATCACCGAGCCGCCGCCGAGGGCAATCACACATTCAGCCTGACATTCCAAGGCTTTTTTGCGACCTGCCTCAATGAGCTCAATAGTGGGTTCGGAATTGATGTCGTTGAAGATGGCGTAATGGATTTGGGCTTCATCCAAGGCTTGCGTGATGGCTTGCTCGTAACCGAGGGCACTCAACGTTTGGTCTGTGACTATCAGCACATTGTTGTAGCCACATTTCTGGCAAATCTTGCCTATTTTTCTACGCGCACCATGGCCTTCCACTATCTCAGGCTGCGGAAGAGGAACGGTATGTATCACCTTGCCTGGCAAGCGATGGATTTGCTTTCTGATATGATAGGTTTCCATGATTTGAATATTAGTGGAGCAAAAGTACAATTATTCTTTGAATTGTTTTCTTATTTCAAAAAGAATTACGACCTTTGCAGCCGCAAAAATTGAAAGCTAATTCGGAATTAAAAATTTATTAATCAATAATTTATGAGTAAGTTTAACGACATAATGAATGAAATTGGCTCGGCTTTGGTGAGCAAAAAGTTCTGGGTCGAGCTGCTGATTATGACTTTCGGCATGTTTATGACAGGCGTTTGCGTGTATTATTTCCTCGTCCCCAGTAAGCTGATTGTGGGCTCCATCTCTGGTCTCTCCATCGTGCTGACCAACATCTTCCAAGGCATGGGCATCAACATCAGCCTGTCGATGATGATTTCGATTATCAATGCCATCTTGCTGATTCTGGCTTATTTGCTTATCGGTAAGGAGTTCGGACTCAAGACGGTCTACTGCGCCATGATTCTCGGTCCCATGACCAAGTTCTGCGAATGGCTTTACCCCTGGCAAAACTTCGCCACCCCAAACGATTACCTTGTTAATATGGGTGTCGACCCAAGTCAAGCCTATTCGGTGATGGGCAACCCATGGTTCGACCTGCTTTGCTGCGTCATCATCCTCAGTGCCGCCCAAACGCTGATGTTCTCCATCAACGCCTCCACAGGTGGTCTTGACATTTTGGCCAAGATTGTCAACAAATACCTGCATTTCGATATGGGTAAATCGGTGAGCGTGGCGGGCGCCATCATCTGCCTTACGGCTTTCGCCATCAACCCCTTCCAGATGGTGGTCATCGGCCTTATTGCCACATGGATCAATGGTTTAGTGGTGAATATGTTCACTGCCAACCTCAACCAACGTAAGCGTGTCTGCATCGTCTCGAAGGATTACGACCGCATCCGCCATTATATTATCGATGAGCTCCACCGTGGCTGTACCCTTTATGAAGTCATCGGTGGCTACACCAATGAAAAGTCAATCGAATTGGAGTCCTTGCTCACCAATGATGAGTTCTCGAAACTGATGGAATACCTTGGCAAGAACGAAATCAATGCCTTCACCACGGCTGGCAATGTCAGCGAGGTGTACGGCCTGTGGGCGAAAGACCGCCATCGCGCAAGAAAACACGCTGAAAAGCGTTAATTGTAACTGTTTTTTTCATGGTTCCGCAGTCGGAGCAATCCGGCTGCGGTTTTTTGTATTGAAAAAAAAACTATTTTTGTGGCAAATTAAAACCTCACAAAAATGGAAAAACTCATAGACAAATTCCTGAGATACGTCTCCGTGGAGACGACCTCCGACGAAAACTCTGAATCGCAGCCCAGCACCGCTAAACAATTGAACCTCTTACAGATGCTTCGCGGCGAATTGCAAGCTATGGGCATTGAAGCCCCGCTTGACGAATATGGCTATGTGATGGCTACCATTCCATCCAATGTTGACCGTGACATTCCCGCTATTGGCTTCATCGCACACGTGGACACCTCACCAGACGCTTCGGGCAAGGACATCAAGCCGCAAATCATCCCGAACTATGACGGCAACGACATTATTCTGAACAAAGAAAAGAACATAGTCCTGCGTGTTTCGGAATTTCCTGAAATGGCGCAATACAAAGGCCAGACCATGATTACCACCGACGGCACAACCCTGCTTGGTGCCGACGACAAGGCGGGTGTGGCTGAAATCATGTATGCCGCACAGTATATGATGGAACATCCCGACTTTAAGCACGGCGAAATCAAGATCGGTTTTACCCCTGACGAGGAAATCGGGCGCGGCGTGGTGAAGTTTGATGTGAAGAAATTTGGTGCCAAATACGCTTATACCATGGACGGCGGCGAAATCGGCGAGTTGGAATATGAAAATTTCAATGCCGCTGGAGCCAAGATACACATCCAAGGCAGCAACATCCACCCTGGTTACGGCAAGGATAAGATGGTCAACTCGATGCTCATTGCTATGGAACTCAACGGAATGCTGCCTGTGGAACAACGTCCGCGCTTCACGCAGGGCTACGAAGGTTTCTTCCACCTCACCGAAATCAACGGCACGGTGGAGGAGACCAACATGTCGTACATCATCCGCGACCACGACCGCGCCAAGTTCGAGGAAAAGAAGGCTTTGATGACTTCGGTAGTCGAGTTTTTGAACAAGAAATACGGCAACGTGGTGAAGTTGGAGTTGAAGCACCAGTATTACAACATGCGCCAAGAAGTGGAGCCGCATTTCTTCATTGTGGAACGTGCTATCAAGGCGATGGAAATGGCCAACATCAAGCCAAAAGTGCAACCCATCCGTGGCGGCACTGACGGTGCCAACCTCTCGTTCATGGGTTTGCCTTGCCCGAACATCTTCGCTGGCGGGCACAACTTCCACGGCAAGTTAGAATATGTGCCGCTTGAAAGCATGATGAAAGCCTCGGAGGTGATTCTGAACATCATCACTTTGTTTCAAGCGGAAGGCTGATGGGGTTATAGAGATACATAGCAGCGGAAAATTACTCCACGCTTCGAGCGCATGAACTTTTTTGTATTTAAAACGATTTCGCCAGAAATGAAGATACAGATGGAGATTTCTGTCGCTTTAGGTGAAAACCTATTGGAAGTACCTGTAAATCAAGGAGAACTTATTGAAGCGTAAAATACAACCAATGACCCTCCTAGACTGGCTCCCGATAACAAAGAAAGAAACCGACCTACGCGGTTGGGATGAGGTGGACATCGTGTTCGTCACGGGCGATGCGTATGTTGACCATCCGGCTTTCGGGGCGGCGGTCATCGGTAGGATATTGGAACACAACGGTTTCCGAGTGGCACTCATCCCGCAACCCAATTGGAGGGATGATTTGCGAGACTTCAAGAAATTCGGCAAACCAAGGCTTTTCTTCGGCGTGTCGGCGGGCTGCATGGACTCGATGGTGAACCATTACACCGCCAACAAACGTCTACGCAGTAACGACGCCTACACCCCAGGCGGTGAGGCGGGTTTCCGTCCCGACCGCGCCACGGTGGTTTATTGCAATATCCTCAAACAACTCTATCCTGATGTGCCCATCATCGTAGGTGGCATTGAGGCTTCGCTGCGGCGAGTGACACACTACGACTATTGGGATGACTGTCTGAAACCCAGCATCTTGGTCGATTCCAAAGCTGACCTTGGCGTATACGGCATGGGCGAACTCACCATGGTGGAAATCGCCAAAGCCATCCAAAACGGAAAAAAAGTCAACGAACTGACTAGTATCAAGCAGACCTTTTTCTTGCAAGACAAGAAACAGCCTCTCCCCAACTTCGAAGGTGAGACCATCGAACTTGTTCCTCACGAAATCTGCCTCAAAGATAAAAAGAAATACGCTTCCAACTTCCGTCACATCGAAGAAGAATCCAACAAGAAACACGCGGCAAGGCTAATTCAGGAAGTTGGTAACCAAAGGCTTGTCATCAATCCACCTTTACCGACTTTCACCACAGAGCAGATTGATGCTTCCTTCGATTTGCCCTACACTCGTTTGCCACACCCGAAATATGCCAAGCGCGGTGTCATTCCAGCATACGAGATGATTCGCCACTCGGTGAACCTACATCGTGGTTGCTTCGGTGGATGTGCTTTTTGTACTATTTCTGCACATCAGGGCAAGTTTGTGGCTTCACGAAGCAAAGAGTCCATCATGCGCGAGGTGGAAAAAATCACGGAAATGGAAGACTTCAAGGGTTACATCAGCGACCTCGGCGGACCCTCGGCCAACATGTACCGTATGAAGGGCAAGGACGAGCGTCTTTGCGAGAAATGCGCCCGACCGACCTGCCTACAGCCCACCGTCTGCAAAAACCTCAACACCGACCACCATCCACTGATTGAGATTTATAAAGAGGTGGACGCGCATCCGAAGGTGAAGAAAGCCACCATCGGCTCAGGCATCCGCTACGACCTGTTTCTACACGACAGCACACCCGAAGAAAACAAAGCCATGGGCTATGACGAATATTTCCGCCAGTTGGTGACGAGGCATGTCAGCGGACGATTGAAAGTGGCTCCAGAACACACCAGCGATGCCGTGCTGAAACTCATGCGCAAGCCCAGGTTCGACATGTTCGTCAAGCTGAAGAAGAAGTTCGACCAAATCAACGAGAAGGAGCACCTGAACCAGCAACTCATCCCCTATTTCATTTCCTCCCACCCCGATTGCTACCTTGAGGATATGGCCGATTTAGCAGTGAAAACCAAAGAGTTGGGTTATCATTTGGAACAAGTGCAAGATTTCACTCCCACACCGATGACTTTGGCCACCGAAATTTATTATTCAGGCTATAACCCTTACACTTTGGAACCTGTTTTTGTGGCTAAGACGAAAGAGGAAAAACTCGCCCAACAACGCTTTTTCTTCTGGTACAAACCCGAAAATCGCGAGTGGGTAAAGAATGCTTTGCGCAAGATGGGTCACCCTGAATGGATCAAGAAGCTGTTCGCCAAATCTTGAATCTTTAAATTTTAAATCTTTAAATCAACAATAATCACTACCTTTGCCGCAAATTTCTAACACATAAAACAAAATGAAGAAAAACCTCATCGGAGCCATCGTGCTCGTCGCCGCCCTCGCTTTTGCAGGCTGCAACAACAAAAAACAGAAAGAAGAAGAGACCAAAGAAAAGGCCACTGAAACCGTCACCGAAGAAATCAAGCTCCCCAACCGCTTGCTCATCATCGTTGACCCGCAAATCGATTTTACCACTGGCAGCTTGGCCACCAAAAAAGGCCCTGAATCCATGGACTACCTTGCCAAAGCCCTTGCCGATGGCGCATGGAAAAACTACGGCTGGATTATTATCACACAAGACGCTCATCCGAAAAACCACTGCTCTTTTGTTGAGCAAGGCGGTGTGTTCCCACCCCACTGCGTGCAAGGCACCGAAGGCATGGAAGTCTACCCTACCCTTCAAAAAGTCTTGGTTGACCTGATGCAAAAGAACAATGGCTTGAACATCCACTACATGACAAAAGGCGACCTCACCGACAAGGAGGAATTCAGCATCTTCCAGAACGAACGCAGCGGCGAGAAACTGCGCAGAACCATCGAAGAGTTCGAACACTTTGAGGGTGTTGATGTTTGCGGTATCGCCACGGACTATTGCGTATATGAGACTGTTAAAGACCTGATTGCCTTCTATCCCGCCAAACAAGTTCGCGTTGTCACCAACTGCCTCGCTGCTGTTGATGACAATGACACTAAGCTCGCTGACCTGATGAAGGAAAACGGCATCAAAGGCATTGAGTTCTAAATTAAAGGACGGCCCTTCGACAAGCTCAGGGACCTGTAAAAGCCAAGGTCATTGAGCCTGTCGAAATGCCGACACCAATCATGAGCAAATTCAAATCATTCATACAGCGCAAGGGCGTCGACATGACCTGGAAGGCCTATTTTGTCGACGCTCTTGGTGCTATGGCCTTGGGCTTGTTCGCCTCGCTGCTCATCGGCACCATCTTCCAGACCTTGGGCGACAAGACAGGCATTGAGGCTTTCACGACCATCGCCAAATACGCCAAGGCCGCCACAGGTGCCGCCATCGCTGTGGCCATTGCATACAAACTCGGCTGTGAAGGTTTGGTGCTGTTCAGTGCCATTGCAGTAGGTATTGCCGGTAACGAGTTGGGTGGTCCAATGGGGGCATACGTTGCTGTTATCGTCGCCATCGAATTGGGTAAGATGGTCTATAAGGAGACCCAAGTCGACATTCTCGTCACTCCTGCTGTGGTGATTATCAGCGGCGTAATGATGGCATACGCTGTCGGGGCACCCATCCAAAAAGTGATGACCGCCCTCGGCACTTTCATCGAGAACGCCACCTTGATGCAGCCTTTCCTCATGGGCATCATCGTCTCTGTGGTCATCGGTATGGTGCTCACCTTGCCCATCAGCTCGGCGGCCATCTGTCTTGCCATTGGCTTGGGCGGCATTGCTGGAGGAGCCGCTACAGCGGGTTGTTGCGCCCAAATGATTGGTTTTGCCATCTTAAGCTTTAAGGAAAACCATTGGGGCGGACTTGTGGCACAAGGTCTCGGCACCTCCATGCTGCAAATGGGCAACATCGTGAAGAATCCCAGAATTTGGATTCCGGTGCTGCTGACTGCTGCCATCACCGGGCCTATCTCGACCTGCGTCTTCCATTTGGAGAACATCCCTATCGGTTCAGGAATGGGCACTTGCGGTCTTGTCGGACCTATTGGCATTTATACAGCCATGCCCGAAGGTGGCGCGAATATGTGGATTGGGATGCTGTTGGTCTGCTTTGTGTTGCCCGCCGTACTGACTTGGTTTTTCGGCCTCGTTTTCAGAAAAACTGGCTGGATTAAGGAAGGCGACCTCAAAATCGACTGCTGATGCCCCAAAAGCCTACCCAACCAATCACCCCCGACCAAGTGTTGGACAAGATGGCCAAATATTGCGCTTATCAAGAACGTTGCACGAAGGATGTCAGAGACAAATTGAAGACCTTTGACATTCCTCAGGAAGATCGAGATAAAATCCTTGATTATCTGTTGGATAACCGTTTTGTCAATGATGATCGATTTGCCAAGAGTTTTGTCCGAGGCAAAGTTAACCAAAGCGGCTGGGGAATAAACAAGATTCGTTTTCATCTTGTGCAGAAAGGCATCGCCAAAGATATTATTGACGGAGCTTTGGAGCAGACGGACGAAGAGGTCTATCGTCAACGGCTTATTGACATTCTAAAAGTAAAAGCTAAATCCGTAAAGGCGGAAAACGAATTTGAGAAAAAACGCAAATTGGCCGTATACGCCTTGCAGAAAGGCTTCGAGGGAGTCTTGGTTTGGGAGGTCCTGAAAGACTTGGACTTTTAGCAAATTTTCGTACCTTTGCCGCAAATTTTGACGAGTAGCTATGCGATTCCCAAAACGCCTGATAACGCAAACGCCTGAGTGCCTGACTGAACCTGTCGGGCAGGTACTTAACGTTACCATCTCCTCGCTGTTCGCGCTGGTGTTTTTGACGGCCTACGTCCCATTCTCAGAAACGGCATGGTTTCAAGTGGGCAAAAGCAGCTATTTCTTCATCACGGCCGCATTTGTGGGTTCAGGCATGTTGTTTCTCGCCCTGAGCCGTATGCTGATGAATTGGGTCATCCGAAAAAGTCGGCATTTCCCCTTTTGGCTCTACTTCCTGTGGCTTTTCTTAGAAATCATGATTATCGCGGTATGTCACACGTTGATTTCCTATTTCGAGATTCAGGCCACCGACCACAGTTTCGGCTATCTTTATGCCAAAAGCGTCTTGATTACCTTCATCGCATTGGCAGTGCCTTATACAATTACAATATTGGCTATTCTATTGAAAGACACGCGACAACGCCTTATGCTCACCAAGAGCGACACGGTGGAGTCGGATGACGAGGTGATGCCCGAACATACCGAAATCATTAACCTGATGGATAACAATGGCAACCTGAAGCTGTCCGTCAAGCTCGACAACCTCTATTACATCAAGGCGGAGGACAATTACATCAACGTGTTCTATCAACGTAGCGGTGCCATTGCGAGTTATATGCTGCGTTGCAAGATGCAGACCATTGCCGACAACTGTGTGGATTCCAGCTCGTTGATGCGCTGCCACCGCTCCTACATTGTCAATATTAAGAAGGTGAGTGTGCTCCACAATGAGGCTGATGGCTTTATGATTGACTTCGAGCGAGAAGGGTTGGATTCAGTGCCGATTTCGAAGACCTACTCGGCAAAGGTGTTGGAAGCCTTCAACAAGAAATGATTTTTAGAACATCGAAAAACTCGGAATAAACGAAAAAGCCCCGCAAAAAGCGAGGCTTTCTCATCTGCTATCGTTTTCAAATTATTTTCAAAATGCCACACGTCGGTGGCGCGGTCTCGTGTCCCAAAGTCCCACGTCTCGCGTCCCATTAACAATTCATCCCACCACAGCAGTGGATGACCTGACCAGTGACATACGAGGAAAGGTCGGAAGCGAGGAAGAGTGCCACATTGGCCACATCTTCGGGAGTGCCACCGCGACGCAGCGGAATCAAGCTTTCCCAAGCCTTGCGGACATCCTCGGGAAGGGCGTTGGTCATGGCGGTGATGATGAAGCCAGGGGCGATGGCATTGTGGCGAATGTTGCGCACACCCATCTCCTTGGCCGCACTCTTGGTGAAGCCGATGATACCAGCCTTCGAGGCACTGTAATTGCACTGGTTGGCATTGCCCGAAACACCCACCACCGAGCTCATGTTGATGACACTACCACCGTTCTGCTTCCACATGACAGGCTGCACAGCCTTGGTGAAGTTGAACACCGACTTGAGGTTGACGTTGATGACGGCATCCCATTGTTCCTCAGTCATACGCTTCAAAGCAGTGTCCTTAGTGATACCCGCATTGTTGACGAGGATGTCGATGCGGCCGAAGTCCTTGACGATTTCATCAACGACCTGGTGGGTTTCCTCAAAATTGGCGGCGTTGGAAGCGTAAGCCTTGACCTTCACGCCAAGGGCTTGCAGTTCCTTTTCCGTTTCCATGACGACATCGTTCAAGGCGATATCAGTGAAGGCGATGTTGCAGCCTTCTTGGGCAAAACGCAGGGCAATGGCCTTGCCGATGCCACGACCGGCTCCAGTAATCAGAGCCACTTTATTTTCTAAGAGTTTCATTCAGATTTAAAATTTAAAGATTTAAGATTCAAAATTCGTGTACAAGTCGGCGTTTAACTACGTTGAATGCGTAGCATTTCGACAAGCTCAACGACCTTCACTTTTGCAGGTCCCTGAGCCTGTCGAAGGGCCGTTTATTTATTCATTGTGTATTTTTCAATCAGTGCATAAACATCTCCGACGGTCTTGACACTTGCCATGTCTTCTTCTTTGAACTTCACGTTGAATTCGCGCTCCAAAGTCATGGAAAGCTCCACGAAATCCAGCGAATCGGCACCCAAATCGTTGAAAAGGTGCTTGTCCTCCGTAACCTCGCTCTCGTCGACTTTCATCTTGGAGGAAATCAACGCTTTTGCCTTGTCTTGAATGGTGGCCATATTCTAATTTCAAATTTAAGATTTAAAATTCAAGATTGACATTGCTTATTTCGGGTATCGGGAAGTAAGGCAAAGGAGAGTTCGCCCTTGACGCACATCTTGCCACCTACGCTCAACACAGCTGAGCAGATGTAGATGTTGCGCATGTGATAGGTCAACGTGGCTTCCACCTCGACGGTGTCGCCAGGACGGACGCTGTTCTTGAAGCGCACCTTGTCTATGCCGGTGTAGAAGGTCAACTTGCCGATAAGGTCGTCCTTCATCAGCAGGGCGCAACTTTGGGCCATAATCTCGCAAAGGATGACGCCCGGCACGACAGGTTCACCCGGGAAATGGCCTTGCAGGAAGAACTCCTCGCCTGTCACGTGGTACTTGGAATGGGCCACATGGTTCTCGTCGAGGGTCATTTCGTCGACCAGCAGCATGGGCTCGCGGTGTGGGAGATACTGTTTGATTTCGTCTCTGTTCATATTGTTGTTTAAATGTTGATTGTTTAATCGTTGAATTGTTATTGGACGCGGGACTTGGGGACGCGGGACTCGAGACTTGGTTTGTCTCGTGTCTCGCAGTCTCGTGTCCTTTATTTCACCTTACGGATAGCCAAACAGGCATTATGTCCGCCGAAGCCCAAGGAATTAGAAATCGCAATATCCAAATTGGCTTTTACAGGCGTGTTGGGCGTATAGTTCAAATCGCATTCGGGGTCGGGCTCGTCTAAGTTGATGGTCGGGGGGACGATGCTGTTGTTCAATGCCATAACACTGATGATGAGCTCAATGGCACCAGCTGCACCGAGGGCGTGACCCATCTCGGACTTTGTGGAGCTGATGTGCGCCTTGTGGGCTTCCTCTTCACCCATGGCAATCTTGATGGCCTTGGTCTCGCCACTGTCGTTCATAGGTGTGCCAGTGCCGTGGGCGTTGATATACAAGGACTCGCCAGCCTTATATTGTGCTTCCTCCAACGCCTGCTTAATGGCCAAACTCTGGGTGGTGCCGTCGGGACGAGGAGCTGTGCTGTGGTAGGCATCGCAACTGTTGCCGTAGCCGCAAACTTCAGCGTAAATCTTCGCGCCGCGCTGCTTGGCGTGTTCGTATTCCTCAAGCAAAACGACGCCCGCGCCTTCAGCAATGACGAAACCGCCACGGTTCTTGTTGAACGGCAGAGAGGCATACTTCGGGTCTTCAGACTTCGTGAGTGCCTTGCAGTTGGCAAAACCGGCGATGGAAATCGGGTTGATGCCTGCCTCGGAACCGCCAGAGATGATGGCATCGGCATAGCCGTGCTTGATGGCGCGATAGGCTTCACCGATGGAGTGGGTACCTGTGGCGCAAGCCGTCACGATGGGCAAAGTCGGGCCTTGAGCGTTGTAGCGGATGGCCACACTGCCTGTTGCCATGTTGCCAATCATGGTGGGAATCATCAAGGGGGAAATCCAACGTACACCTTCTTCCTTATATTTGATGACCTCGCGCATGATGGTGTCGAAACCACCGATGCCCGAACCGATATACACACCCAAACGGTCTGGGGTCAGTTGCAGGTCTTCATTGCCTTTCATGGCCTGATAAGCAGCAGCCATAGCATAGACGGCAAAACGGTCGTTGCGCTTGACAAAGGCCTTCTCGACACCGCAAGCCTCAGGGTCGAAGTCCTTTAGCTCGGCAGCAATCTTCACAGGAAGGTCGGTGGTGTCAAACGATTTGATGAAGTCGATGCCGCAATAGCCCTTCATCAGGTTATCCCAAATGGTCGGCAGGTCGTTGCCAATCGGCGAAACGGCACCCATGCCGGTTATTACTACTTTTCTATTAGTATCCATATCTGTAAAACTTTTTATTCTATTTATGCTCATTCGTTTAATGCTGAATTAGGAATGCTGAATGCTGAATGGGGCAAAGCCCTGAATCGCATTCCGACATTGACTACGTCGAATCTTCGATTTCATCATTCCGCATTCATCATTCCACATTCAATTAAATCTCCCACTCCCAAAGGCAAGCCGCAGAGACGAAACCCGCGCCAAAGGCGCTCATGATAATCTTGTCACCAGCTTTGATTTTGTTGTCTCTCAACATCTCATCCAGCATAATCGGGATGCTGGCCGATGAAGTGTTGCCATACTTCTCGATGACGGTCGGGTATTTCTCCTCGGGCCCGCCGATGATGTGGCGAATGCCTTCGATGATGCGCTTGTTGGCCTGATGCAGCAGGAACCAATCGATATCGTCACTGGTCAAATGATTGTAGTCCAGCACATTTTGAATATCCTTAGCCGATTCAGTGACAGCAGTTTTGAACAGTTCCTTGCCTTTCATCACCAAGGGCTGGCCCTTCACATAGTGCTGTTCGAAAGGCGTAGTCTCCATGCCGCGTTCGTAGTACAGCACATCGCGGTCGCTAATCATGGTGAGTTTCACGTCTTTGAAGGCGGTGCCTTCAGTGAGCACCACGGCACCAGCACCGTCGCCAAACAACACGCTGCAATCTCTCTCATGCCAATTGCAGTACTTGGTGGGTTCCTCGGCACACAATATTAATATATTCTTGGCGTGACCTGCCTTAATCATGCTGTCAGCGAGCATCAGCGCGTTGACGAAGCCAGCGCAAGCCACGTTGATGTCAAGGCCGGCACAGCTGAGGCCGATGCGTTTCTGCACGATGCAGCTCAGTCCAGGGGTGATGTGGCGGTTGGCCACATTCGAGACCAAGAGGAAATCTATCTGGTCGGGACGCAACCCCGAGGCTTGGATAGCCTTGTTGGCGGCATCGACGGCCAAGTCATACAAATCTTCATTAGATAATAGGTGGCGGGCTTGGATTCCCGTCCGGGTCGTAATCCACGCATCGTTGGTGTCCAAAAAAGTGGCCAAGTCGTCGTTGGTCACCGTGAGGGACGGCACTGCGCTTCCTGTTCCGATTATTTTCATTTCGTTTTCGTTTAGGTTACTTTTTTGGGTCGGGTCCTTCGACAGGCTCAGGAACCCTTAGGTCATTGAACTTGTCAAGACGCCGACTCGCGTTCATTAAAACGCCGCAAAAGTACAGCATCGTGCTATGCCGTGTGGAAAATGTGTCCAAAACGGGCGAAATGTGGCGAAAATCGGTTATTTGGGGTGAAATTCGGGGATTTTTGGGGTGAAAATCTACATTCCGACCCTGCCATGAGACACATTTGGGGTTAAATGTGTGGGTCGTCCATGTGCCACGACACCAGAATAGACAACCGGTGTATGCCCACAACAAAGCCTGGCAGCGTTTGGATGATTCGCTAATAGAGATGACTCCAGAGCATCTAAATGCTATTCTGGAGGAACAACTCTTTGCTCCCGAAGACTGGTCAGCAGAAATCGTGGCAAATGCCTCGTTGTCGGATTTGGATGAATTGGCTGTGGCCAAAGCTCGTGTGATGTACAAGAAAGTACATTCCAAGATTCCGGCCAACGAGATAGATGGCTGGACGGTGGAGGAATTGCTGTGCAACAGTGGCGTGATGATTGATGGTAAGCTGACGCGTGCTGCCATTATCCTACTGGGCAAGCCAACGGCAGTGTTCAAACTGAGACCCGCTGTGGTGGAAGTGACATGGACGCTACGTGATATAAAGGAAGATGTGGTCGATTATGAGCATTTCACAGTCCCATTCATTCTGACTGTCGATGAGATACTGGGAAAGATCAGAAATCTGACTATGCGAGAATTACCAGGTGGAACTTTGTTCCCGGACACTATGAAACAATATGATGATTACAGCATCCGTGAAGTTTTGCACAATGCCATCGCCCATCAAGACTATACCCTTCAAGAACGCATCAACTTTGTGGAAAATCCGGGTTATTTGTATTATGAAAATGGCGGCAGCTTTATCCCGGGCACGTTGCAGAAGGCTTTGACCATGCGTGGCCCTCAGCGACATTTCAGGAACGAATGTCTGTGTAAGGCCATGGTGAACTTCAACATGATTGACACCGTAAGTCGTGGTATCAAGAAAATCTTTGATGAACAATGGCGACGTCATTTCCCCATGCCCGACTATGAGATAGATGCAGTGAACAAGGTGGTCGGTGTGAGACTTTACGGCAATGTCATCAACGAAAAGTACACCAAGATTCTGAAAGAGAACAAGACGCTAACACTACAAGAATGTATAGCCCTTGATGCAGTGCAAAAAGGTCATCAAATCAACAGAGACATCGCTAAAGAACTGATGGAGAAAGGGCTTATAGAGGGAGAATATCCTGATTGCCAAATTTCATTGGACGTTGCCAAAATGACTCATCAATTGCCAGAATACACTCGTGTTAGTGAATTAGAGCGTTCCATGCTAAAACAGATGACTCTACAGTTTATTCAGAACGCTGGTAAAGAAGGTACTATGCGCGATGGCATTTATGAATATCTGAAAGTGGCTTTGCCTAGCAATAAGACCAAAGAGCAAAATCTCCGATTACTGGGTAATATCCTGAAAGAACTAAAAGACGAAGGCACTATCTCTTTGAAAGGATTGTCATGGTACGAGACACAGCCAAATCCGACTAAAATTGACTAAATCCGACTAAAAAATAACTATCGGTCAAAAAAATGACTGGCATAGCTCACAAAGTCACTATTTCAAGTCCATGGTACCTCATGGCAAACAGCACGTAATTGCCTATTGCTTACATCCCCCCCATCCCCTGAGGTGCACTGCCAGATTCACCCTCGCCTTGGCGAGCCATCTGCTCCAGTTCCATCTTGCCGAAGCGGAAGGTCAAACCGACGGCGATGCTGCGGCTGTTGTACTTGTAATTGGAGTTGGACTGCACATTCGGGCTATAGTTATCCTGTCCGAAGCTGTTCCAATTGAAGATGTCGTTCGCGTTGACATACACCGACAACTTACGGTCGAAAAAGTCGGCGCGGAGACCAGCATTGATGCCATATCGTGCATGACGCTCACTGAATAGCGATTGAGTCGGTGAGCTATAGTAGCCCGAGGCCGTCACTTCCAGTTTGTTCCACAGCTTGGCCCACATGTTCAGTCGGAAGCTGTACGACCACTTGTCAAACTCGTAGGGTTGCTCGTCATATACGGTATAAATGTAAGAATCGTATAGGTTAGCGTAGAAACGCAGGTTGAAGAAGCCGCTCGGACGGTACATCATATTATACTCCAAGCCGGTGGTATAGCTCTTTCCCACGTTGACTGGATAGGAATACTTCACCACGCGGTCGTAAAGCCAATGATATTCAGATAGTTGAATGGTATTGACTTCATTGGTCTTGCCGCGATAATAGGCCGACAGACCGATAGAACCGAAACTGTTCCAATATTTTGTCCAGCCCGCCTCAACGGAATGGGTGTAGACTCGCTCCAAGTCAGGATTGCCTGTGCTATAGTTGTCCATGTGATACAAGGGGAACATGCTCAACTGATCTGCACTGGGTGAGGCAATACGCATCGTGTAGCTCAACTTGAAGTTGTGCATCGACTCGGTGCGATAAGACAAATGTAACGAAGGTCTGACACTGAAGAAGTGCTTCGAGAAATTATAATTGGTGGTGTCGTTGGGGAAAGTATAAGGATATTCGCCGTTGACCAACTCGCTAACGAAACGAACACCCGGCTTCACGGTGAACCCACCAAACTTGTGCTGCAAGGTGATGAAAGCCTCGTTGTTCAGGTTGACGAAGTTGGCCTTGTAGGACCGGTAAACATCGTTCATCCAGTCTTCTCCAACGAGCGAGTCGGTCTTAAGATATTGCTTCTCAAGGTCAAAATCCACAGTGTAACCCACTGAAATTTCGCCGTTTTCAGAATAGGGACGGTTGTATACGACTTCCCCTTCCGCGCCCGTGGCGCTGTAGCTGTTTTCCTGACGATACAGGTGGGTGTATTCTATTGGATTGGTAAACCTACGCTCTATATTGCCACCGTTGCCATCTCCCCAGCCCATGCCGTTGACACTGACCGAGAGGTTATGGCCCTTGTTGTCGAATTTGTGCTGATAATACAGACCTCCGTTGGCAAAGAAGCTTCGGTCGTATGCATTAGAACTCTCGGTATAGTCAGTGAGCAGAGGATCTGGCAGGAATTCCTCTCGCCCTGTCATGCTGTAGTTGTTAGTTTTGCCCCAACTCGGCCAGCTACTGACCCAAAGATTCAAACTGTTGGACGTGTCTATCTCATAATCAAGACTAAAGTAACCGCCTGTGTTAAAGTTCTTGCTGGAATTGTTCGAGGAATCAATTTCGTGGCTAACCAGGAGCCCTTCGTCGTTGAACAGGGATTGCTCCACTCTATTGTAACCTTTCCAGTTGGAATAGCCACCGTTGATATAGGCATTGATGGTCAGCTTGTCGTTCGACCAGACGTAAGACATCCAAGGACCGATGTAAGGCTGCGTCGAAGCGTTCACGCCAAAGCTGAAGAACTCGTTCTTTTGGATTTTAGCATTGGTCACGATGTTAATGATGCCGTCGGCCTTGGAACCATAGCGTGCTGAGGGGTTGGTGATGACCTCCACGCGGTCAAGGCTGTTGGCGGGCAAGGTCTGGATGTAGGTTTTCAAATTCTCGGCGGTCATGTGCGAGGGTTTGTCGTTGATCCACACCTCTACACTTGAAGTGCCGCGCAAGGAGATATTGCCTTCCACGTCAACCTCTACGCCAGGCGCATTCTGCAAGGCATCAGACAGCGTACCTGTCTGGATGCTGGGGTCTTCGGCCACGTTATACATGGTCTTTTCGCCCTCAACTGCAAACAAAGGCCGTTTTTCAGTGATGACCACTTCATTGAGTTTGGTGGAGCCTTCCGAAAGTTTCAGTTGGCCGAGGTCTTGGTTGCCTTTCACCGTTAGCATCTGCTCAAAGGTCTGGAAACCAATGGCCGACACTTGCAGGCGATAGTCGCCGTTGGGAGCCAAAAGTTCAAATTTACCTTTGTCGTCAGAGGCTGCACCGCTCACAAAGACGCTGTCGGCCTGCCTAAAGAGACCCACATTGACAAAAGGAATGCCCTTGCCGTTGGCTTCCTCGACGATGGTGCCTGTCACCTTGTTTTGGGCAAAAGCCATTGACGCAATGGCCATCAAAGCGATAAAGAATGTAAGTTTTTTCATGATAAAGTGATTTTACAAGGTATTAACTACAGTTTTTTACTTTTCGTATATTTGAAACTAATTTTTTAGTTTTATTTTTGTCTTTGTTCCGTTTAACTTGCAATCCACCAAAGTTTTAGATTATTTCTCAGCTTTATAATACTCAATGATTTTGCAACGGTACAGGTATTCATAACGTGCTTGCAGCAAGTCAGATTCGGCCTTATGGAAGCGGAGTTTGCTCTCGTTCAGTTCCAAAAGGGTCTTTTTGCCCATGTCATAGCCGGCTTTGGCGTAATCATAGGCGATGCGCGAGGCTTCCAAACTGTTTTCCATGGCGGCCATCTTTTGCTGTGCGGCCTTGGCGTTGCCGTAAGCTTGTTGGATTTCCTTGCGCAAAGTTTTCTCCGTGTTTTCAAGGTCAAGCTGCTGGTCGGCGATGGACAACTCCGACATTTTCACGCGGTATTTTGTCTTCATTCCGTTGAAAATCGGGATATTGAGTGAAACACCGAGTTGCGCCCTGCTGTTACGTTTCAGTTGCTCGTTAACAGGCGTGTTTGGGTAGTTATCGCCGAAATAATGGTAAAGTCCGTTGGAATAACCAGCATAGAAATCCAACGAGGGATACCACGCCGATTTGGTGGCCTTCAAATCATAATGACTCTTTTGTACGCGCAGACGAGCGGCTTCCATTGCAGGCTGGTTCTGCAAAGCCGTGGTGATAGTGGCTTGCGGTGTGCCGATTTCCTGCTCCTGACCGGCAAAGAAGGCATCAGGTTCGCTCACCTCAAAATTTTCATCATATTCGATTTCAAGGACTTGTGTCAAGGTGAGTGTACTCAATGCCAAATCAGTCTCAGCCTGGGTGAGGGTGGCTTGGTCGGAGGCGAGTTGGGCTTGGCTTTCATAGACATCAGCTTCGGCAATGCGACCGCTTTCAAAAAGCTGTCGGGTCTTTTCCAATTGCTCGGCGGAAAGTTCCACTTGCCGGCGGGCGATTTCCACCTGCTCCTTGCCATAAAGCACCTGCATGTAAAAGGCCATCACGTTGAGTTTCAGGTTGAGTTGAGCGGCTCTCTGGTCTTGCTCAGTGGCTTGCAGGTTCAGAGCATCGGCTTTGGCGGTGTTGTAGAGGTTCAATCCCTGAAACAGCGGTAAAGAGAGACTGGCACCGAACGAGGCCGAAGAGGAATTGTCGGACACGTAAACACCTGTGTAGGAAGGCGACTGGCCAAAACCGAGGTATTCACCCGCATTGGCATTCAGCGTGGGAAGCCATGCGTTTTTGCTTACTTTATATTGGTAATCAGCCTGTTGTCTTGCCAATTGGGTTTTGCGAATATCTAAATTGTGTTCAAGGGCGTAGTTGATGCATCCGTCAAGCGTCCAGACTTTTTGAGCTTGGGCGGTGAAGACGGTTGCAACCAACAGCGTTATCAAAAGTGCTCGTTTCATTATTCTTCGGTTTTTTCGATTCCACGGATTTTGTCGCCGACTTGCAGCCCTTCAGTGACAACGATGTTGACGCCATCTGAAAGGCCGACTTTAACGGCTTGTTTCTCAAATTCTTGCGGAGCATCCTCCTTGGTACAGCGATACACGAAAGGTTCGCCGTCCTCGTAGCTGATGCAACTTTCGGGCACAGTCACGACACCTTTGGCCTCGTCCAAAACGATTTCGGCGTTGGCAGAGTAGCCAGCACGGACGAAAACATCGTCGGGCAGGATGGCGCGGGCTTTCATCTCGAAGAAGACAGCTCCGCTCTCTTGTGTGCCTTTGGGCGCGATGTACTCCAAAACAGCGTCAAACTTACGGTCGTTCATGGCCCCGATGGTCAAGGTCATGGGCATGCCCTCGTGGATTTTGCCCACCTCGGTCTCGTCGAGTTTGCCCTTGAAAATCATGTCTTTCATATTGGCGATGGTCGCGATGGTAGTGCCGTCGTTGAAGGTGTTGGAATTGATGACCGAGTTGCCGACCTTCACGGGGATGTCGAGAATCATGCCGGAGATGGTCGCCTTAATCATGGTGTTGCTATAGCCTGCCGTGCTCTTTGAGATACCTTCCTTGATGATGTTGAGTTGGTCTTGGGCATTGCTGTAGCTTTCTTTCGCCTGTTGGTATTCGAGTTGCGACTTCTCAAATTCCTCGGTGGAAATCAAGCCTTTAGCCTTCAAATTCTGCTGACGCTGGTAGGTTTTTTCCACATTATCGAGGTTCATCTTGGCCACGCGCACCTGCGACTCGGCGGCGGAGAGGTTGCTCACGTCGGGAATGACTTTCACGATGGCGATGACCTCGCCTTGCTGCACTGGCTGACCAGGTTCTTTCAGGATTTCTGAAATGATGCCCGACACTTGGGGCTTCATGGCCACCTCGTCGCGCGGGTCGATTTGTCCTGTCACGACTGTGGTCTTTTGAATCGTGTCGATTTTGGCCACTTCGATTTCGTAAACGACCTCTTGCGGCCTCGATTTCTTGTAAAGATAGACGAAAGTCCAGATGACTCCTACGCCTAACAAGATGAAAAACAGGATTTTGAAAAACTTCTTCATGGTATTTTAATTATTTGATTGTCAATATCTAACTACGAATTTCACGAATGGAACAAATTTTCTACGAATTGAATTTTGCGACTTCGTCGTGAACGGGTACGAATATTCGTATGCATTCGCAGCCTTGGCTGCCAAATTCATGCGGAAACATTCGCTTAATTCATGCAATTCGTAGTTCTTATTCATAACTCATTCCTCCCTAATAGCATCAATAGCCTTGATTTGTATGGCTCTCCAAGCAGGCAACACGCCGGCAAGGAGTCCAGAAATGATGACAATAATAGTGGCAGCCACGGCGGCTCCGAAACCGAGGTTCGGGTCTTGGAACATCATGTCTTCACTCGGATTGTTGGCTACAATGGTGGCCACAATCGCCATGATGCCCACACCGATGCAAAGTCCCACCAAACCCGCCAAAGTAGTGAGCAACAGACTTTCCGACAGCACTTGACCAATAATATCCTTGGGCTTGGCCCCGATGGCGCGCCTGACACCGATTTCGCGGGTGCGCTCCTTCACGGTCACAAGCATGATATTGCTCACACCGATGACGCCCGACATCAAAGTACCCAAACCCACAATCCAAATCAAGATGTGGATGCCGAAGAACAAGCCCTTAAAAGCCTTGAAGATTTCCGAAAGGTTGAAAGATTCGATGGCCTCGTTGTCGGTGGGCGCGATGTCGTGGCGCTGCTTGATGAGTTGCTTGACCTCCTCCTCGATGTCCGAAATGGGCGTGTTGTCGTCGGCAACAAAGGCGAAGAAACCGATTTTGTCGCCCAAGGCAAAGACCTGTTGCATGGTGGTGAAGGGCAAAATGACCGACTCGTCGATGGTGCCATTGATGTTGACGTGTTCGGTGTAGGAACGCACCACACCCACCACTTGGAAATAGATACCGTTGACTTTCACCATCTTACCAAGCGGGTTTTCGCCTTTCTCAAACATGGTTTCATACACTTTTTTGCCCAAAAGGCACACTTTGCGGTTGGTGGCGATGTCGGTGTCGTTGATGAAACGTCCCTTCATAATCTTCGACTTCTCGATTTCGTTGTACTCGGGCATCACCCCTTTCACCGTGAAACTGCCGCCGCGACTATTATAGACCACGTTCTTGTCCTCGCTCGACCACACGCTGGCTTCGGGCGAGATGGCTTTGACACAAGGAAACGCCTCCTTGATAGCTTCAATATCAGCCATTTGCATCGACCACGAGCGACCTTTTTGGTAGCCTTTGTAAGGTTCGCTGGTGACGCTGGTATAAAAGAAAACCGTGTTGGGCGTCACGCCTTCCACCTGCATCATCAATCCTTTCTCAAAGCCGTTGCCTGTCGAAGTGAGGACGACGAGGAGGAAAATGCCCCAAAACACGCCGAAGGCCGTCAACAGACTGCGGGTCTTGTTGCGTGTGATGGTCTGCCAAATCTCGTGTATGCCGTCAAAGTCGAACATGATGCGTGGTTTTTATCTGTAATTCATTGCTTCAATAGGTTTGATTTTCACGGCGTTGCGTGCAGGGAAGAAACCTGCCAACACGCCGCAGACGATGAGCAAGCCAGTGGCCATCAGCACGATACGGATGTCAATGCTTGGGACGATGTTCAAGGAGATTTCCTTGCCTTCCTGGACCTTGGTCAAAATATTTCCGCTGACTTCGGCCACCACCATGCCAAGCCACATCCCGATGTAGCCGAAAATCGTGGTGATAATCAAGGATTCAGTAACGATGGAGGCCAATATCGAGCGTGACTTGGCACCGAGGGCCTTGCGGATACCGATTTCGTTGGTACGCTCCTTCACGGTGATGCGCATGATGTTGCTCACGCCCACGATGCCCGATATGAGCATGGCGAAGCCGATAATCCAGATGAAGAGTTGTATTGTGTTGAAAATCTTCATGGTTTGCAGGTATTCCTCTTGCCTGCTGCGGATGTAAACAGCAGAGGTGTCGTCGGGGTCAAATTCATGAAAACGTGCCAGTTGGGTGCGCAGATACTCGGTAAACATCTCGTTGTCCTCCTTGGTTTCCAAGCCTTTGACGGTGAAATGCAGCATCCAATACCGGCTCTGCCGCGTGATTTTCTTCATGGTAGAGAAAGGCACATAGCCGTTGCCGCCATCAGAACGACCCTCGCTTTCGCAAACGCCGACCACTTTATAGGCAATGCCATTGACGATGACAAACTGTCCGAGCGGGGAAACTCCGTCGTCAAAAAGTTTTTTGCTCAGGTTGTCGTCGATGACGATGAACTTCTCGCTGCTTTTCTCGTCCAATTCGCTGATGAAGCGGCCTTCGAGCATTTTGACATTGTCGATATCCTTGAAAACAGGCCTTACACCTTGCACGAAAATGCTGCCCGACTTGTCGCCGAAGTTGGCAAAACCACTTTGATAAATGCGCGGCGACACTTGATCCACCTCTTTCACCTCGGTTTCCAAGAAGCGTATATCCTTGTCCGTGAACATGATGGAACGATTGGTACCATGTCCTTTGAAAGGTATTGAGGTCTCGCCGCCATAAATCATATAGACGTTGGTGGACTGGTCGCTGAACTCTTCACTGACGCCGTTCATGAGGCCGTTGCCGGCGGCGAGCAGCACAATGAGAATGAAGATACCCCACGAAATGGCGAATCCCGTGAGGAAAGTCCTCAATTTGTTGCGGCTCAAGGCCATGAATATCTCGCGCCAGAAGTCCATGAATCATTTTTTTGACTCGGGACACGGGACTTAGGGACACGGGACAAGACCAATGTCTCGTGTCTCGCGTCTCGCAGTCTCGTGTCTATTATTTAAACTCAATCTGTTCATTTTATCTCTTTACTGAAATCGATTCTGTCGGGATTATTGGTTTCGATATTCTCAATCACGCCGTCTTTCAGGTGGATGATTTTGTTGGTTCTCAAGGCAATGCCTCTTTCGTGTGTGACGATGACCATGGTGATGCCCGTTTGGTTCACCTCGCGGAGGATTTGCATTACTTCGGCGGAGGTTTTGCTGTCCAAGGCACCTGTAGGCTCGTCGGCGAGAATGACTTTGGGTTGGGTCACCAAGGCGCGGGCCATCGAGACACGCTGCTTTTGTCCGCCAGAGAGTTCGTTGGGATAGTGGTCGGCCCATTCCTTCAGGCCAAAGCGTTCGAGATATTCCAAAGCCAGTTCATTGCGCTTTTTGCGGCCCACGTTTTGGTAGTACAAAGGCAGCGCCACGTTCTCCATCGCGGTCTTAAAGGGAATCAGGTTGAACGACTGGAAGATGAAGCCGATGGTACGGTTGCGCATGTCGGCGGCTTCGTTTTCGCTGAGGTTTTTCACCAATTTTCCATTGAGGTAGTATTCGCCTGAGTCGTAATTGTCGAGGATGCCCAAAATGTTGAGCAAAGTCGATTTCCCAGAACCCGAAGCTCCCATAATGCTGACCATCTCGCCTTCCGCGACCTCCAAGTCGATGCCTTTTAGCACGTGGAGCGGCTGGGCACCAAAGTAGGTCTTGTTTATTTTTTCCAATCGAATCATCGCCTTATTTATTAATAGGTGTGCCTGAATAACACTTTTTGCCAAAGGTAATACGCAGAAAGCCTGCATTTGTTACATCCGAAGGAAAATAAATCCATTTTTTCTCTTTCGCCTGACAATCTGTATGTTGCACTTATTAGCATTAGTGTATTAGTTTATTAGAACACTGCAAAAGTACGGCTTTTTTTGATACTGTCAAGAAAAAAGCTGAATTTTTTTTCGTTTTTTTTCGAGGGGGTACGTCATTGCGAGGAACGAAGCAATCCAGACTCTAAGTCTGTTTGTTTTCTGGATTGCTTCGTCGTTCCTCCTCGCAATGACGCGAAGCGACGCCGTATCACTGGCGAATCAAACGCTCGCAGAACGCCTCCAATTCCTCCTTCGACGACCATTCCCTCATGATGTAGAACGCATTAGGGGTAACATTTTGTATGGAAGTGAAGTTTATCTTTTGGTACACCACACCATCAACGACGAGGGCAATGTCAATCGACTTCATTTCCTCGTTCGGGTCGAATTGTTCGCTCCAAAGTTGTTTCGCTTCTGGAGTCATGAAGAACACCACTGGGATGGTTTCCTTGCCATGGTCAACTTTAGGCTCTCGCACCGTGATTTGTTTCACAACGGGCTTTCCGCCAATGCGTTTTGAGCTGATGAGGGGACCTTCGGGCGAGGCCATCTTCAGCGCGTAGAGGTTCACAGTCTGCCCATCGTCGTCCACGCCTTTCGCGACCACGAGAGAAGGGTCTTCTTGCCATAGTTTGGTCAAGGCGAGGACATCCTCGGCGGAGACGAGCGTGTCGGTAAAGACCTCCCAAATCGAAAGATCGTCGTCCACGGGTAGGCTGTCATCAGTCCGCGTGTAAGTCACTTGCCGCCACATCGGAGGCAGTTTCAGATGCGAAGCCACAATCATGTAAGCCCAAACATCAAGGCAGAGGAAAGCGACAAACATGGCGACACAGAACCACTTTTGCCTACTGCCGAATCCCGTTCTCTTGTCCGTTGGGTTTTCTGAGGCCTCTATCTTTTGGATAATATCGTCACAAGGTCGTGTTACATGGCG